>DAIMFR010000004.1:64770-133403 GCA_036724445.1 Rubrivivax sp.
CGGGCTTATGGAAGTCCTAATGAAAGGACGTCGTTGGGATCGTTGCGGGCCCGCTGTTTGTTCCCTGAGCGGGTGCCCGGTGCGCCATGTGCGCGAGCCAGTACTCGTGTGACAGCAAGTTTGCGGCACTGTACGCAGGCCCGCGGCTGCGCACTATCCCTAACTCGAAAGCTCAGCGGCGGCCAGGTCGGTGTAGGCGCACGGCGCAGCCACAATGCACCATGGACTTCGAATCTTCGGACAGCGGCGACGCGGACGACGTGCAGCGGCTGCAACAGCTGCTGGATCAGGTGCCGGCGCCGCTGACGCCGCTCGACGTGAGCGCGGTCGACGGTTTTCTTTGCGGGCTGTTGCTTCAGCCCGAGGATGTCGATGCGCGCGACTGGCTGGCCTGCATCACCGATGTCGACGCGCGGCCGCTGCCGCCGGGTTTCGACGCGGCGCCGCTGCATGCGCTGCTGCAGCGCCGGCACGCGCTGCTGAAGCACGCGATCGCGGCGCGGCGATGGTTCGACCCATGGGTGTTCGAGCTGGACGCGCCGGCTTCGGTATCGGAATGCGTGCTGCCCTGGGTCGCCGGCTTCGCGACGGCGATGGAGCGCTTTCCCGGGCTGATGCGCAGCGACGACGCGGGTCTGCTGGAACCGCTGGCGCTGATCTATCTGCATTTCGACGCCGACGATTTGGACGATGCCGAGTCGCTGCAGGCGATGATCGACTCGCTCGAGCCGCCGGCCGACCTGGCCGAGGCGGTGCAGGACCTGGTGCGCAGCGTCATGCTGCTCGCCGACGTCACGCGGCCGCGTGCACCTGCCGCGCCGCCCGCGCGCAAGCGCCGGCGTTGAGGCGCCGTTCAAATCTCGATCAGCTTGCCCGGCTCGTAGCCTTGGTCCTCGCCCTTGTCGGCCAGCCCGCGCGCCTGGCAGACGACGCGCGTCGGCGCCCCCGCCGCACGTTCGACCCGGTAGTCTTGCCGGCAATGCAGATGGCCGTGCAGCCACAGATCGGCATAAGGCAGCAGGTCGTCGTCGGCATTGCAGAAGCTGGCGGTGCCGGGCTGGGAGCCGAAGCGCTTGTCGGCGCTGCGAAGGCTGGGTGCAAAGTGCGTGACCACTACCGTCTTGTCCCAGCGGCCCTCGGCCGGTTGCCGCAGTGCCGCCGCCAGCCAGCCGCGGCAGGCCAGCGCTTCCTCGCGCACCCCGGCGGCATCGAAGGCGGCGCCGTGGCGCGTGGCTTGCATCAACTTCATGAAGTAAGCAGCCGCTCTCATGGCGACCGCACGCTTCGCGGAGCCGAACAAGTCGAAATCGCTCCAGCGAATGCTGCCGACGAAGCGAATGCGCTGGCCTGCACGGTCTTGCAGCACGATGCTGTCGCCTTCCAGCATCGTCCAGCCCAGGCCGGCGGCACGCTCGCGCAAGGCCGGCCAGGCGCTGTCCAGCTCGCGTCCGTCGAACTCGTGGTTGCCGGCGACGAACAGCACCGGCACCGGCCAGCCGGCAAAGCGTTCGAAGCCGGTCCAGCTCGAATCGATGTCGCCGGCCAGCACCAGCAGTTCGGCGCCCGGTGCGGGCTGCGGCTCGAAGGCCTCGCTTTCGAGGTGCAGGTCGGACAACAGCTGCAGCTTCAAGTCGCCGCCGCCGCCCGGCCGGTTCAGGCGGCCAGCTTGTCGGCGATGCTGGCCTTGGTGGCTTGCAGCTCGGCCGGCAGGTGGTAGGCGAGCTTGGTGAACAGCTCTTCGTGCAGCTTCAGCTCCTGCTGCCAGTCGGCATGGTCCATGCCGATGATGCGGCCGAACTGCTCCTTCGTGAAGCCGAGCCCGGTCCAGTTCAGGTCCTCGTAGCGCGGGCTGAGGCCGAAGGCGTTGTCGGCGCCGTGCGTCTTGCCCTCGATGCGGCCGACGATCCATTCGAGCACACGCATGTTCTCGCCGTAACCGGGCCAGATGAACTTGCCGTCGGGCCCCTTGCGGAACCAGTTGACGCAGTAGATGAGCGGCAGCTTGGCGCCGCTGCCCGCCAGCTTGGCACCCAGGTCCAGCCAGTGCTGGAAGTAGTCCGACATGTTGTAGCCGGCGAAGGCGATCATCGCGAAGGGGTCGCGGCGCACCACGCCCACCTGGCCGGCGATGGCGGCGGTGGTTTCGCTGCCCATGGTCGAGGCCATGTACACGCCTTCGGTCCAGTTGCGCGCCTCGGTGACCAGCGGCACGGTGGTCGAGCGGCGGCCGCCGAACAGGAAGGCGTCGATGGCCACGCCGTCCGGGCTGTCCCATTCCGGGTCGAGCGCCGGGTTGGCGGTGGCGGCGACGGTGAAGCGCGAGTTCGGATGCGCGGCCTTGGCGCCGGTGGCCTTGGCGATCTGCGGCGTCCAGTCCTTGCCCTGCCAGTCGGTCAGGTGCGCCGGCGGCTCGCTCAGGCCTTCCCACCAGACGTCGCCATCGTCGGTGAGCGCGACGTTGGTGAAGATCACGTCGCTGTCGAGCATCTTCAGGCAATTGGGGTTGGTGGTCTCGTTGGTGCCCGGCGCCACGCCGAAGTAGCCGGCCTCGGGGTTGATCGCATACAGCCGGCCGTCCGCGCCCGGCTTGATCCAGGCGATGTCGTCGCCGACGGTGGTGACCCTCCAACCCTCGTAACCCTTGGGCGGCACCAGCATCGAGAAGTTGGTCTTGCCGCAGGCGCTGGGGAAGGCGGCGGCGACGTGGTACTTCCTGCCCTGCGGCGAAGTCACGCCGAGGATCAGCATGTGCTCGGCCAGCCAGCCCTGGGTGCGGCCCATGGTCGAGGCGATGCGCAGCGCGAAGCACTTCTTGCCCAGCAGCGCGTTGCCGCCGTAGCCCGAGCCGTAGCTCCAGATCTCCTGCGTCTCGGGGTAGTGCACGATGTACTTGGTGGCGTTGCAGGGCCAGCGCACGTCGGCCTCGCCCGGCTGCAGCGGCGCGCCGACGCTGTGCACGCAGGGCACGAAATGGCCGTCGCTGCCGAGCAGGTCGAGCACGGCCTGGCCCATGCGCGTCATGAGGCGCATGTTCACCGCTACGTAGGCGCTGTCGGACAGCTCGACGCCGAGGTGCGAGATGTGCGAGCCCAGCGGGCCCATCGAAAACGGCACCACGTACATCGTGCGCCCGCGCATCGAGCCCTTGAACAGCCCCGGCGTGCCGTCCGGCTGGCCGGTCTGCAGTACCGCCCGCATCTGGTCCGGGGCCACCCAGTGGTTGGTCGGGCCGGCGTCTTCCTGGCGCCGGCTGCAGATGAAGGTGCGGTCCTCGACGCGGGCCACGTCGCCCGGGTCGCTCCACGCCAGGTAGCTGTTGGGGCGCTTGGCCGGGTTCAGCTTCTTGAACACGCCCTTGTCCACCAGCTCGGCGCACAGCCGGTCGTATTCCTGCTGTGAGCCGTCGCACCAGTAGACGTCCGCAGCCTCGGTGAGCGCGGCGATTTCCGCGACCCAGGCGATCAGCCGGGCGTGTTTGACGTGCGCCGGCACGTTCAGGCGCTGGCCTTCCATCGAGGGGTGATTCATCTGAACTCCAATCGTCGAACAACTGCAATCTGGGACGCGGCGGGGTGGCGATTGGCTGGCGGCGGCGCCCGCGCGGGGGGATAGATTGTCGCCACAATGCAAAGCCCCCGGAAACCACCCACGCGCAGGGGGCTGCGCAAAGTCAGTCCCGCGACGCAAAGCAGTTTTGACCGATGTCGCACTAAAGGGCGCGAGGGCGGTTATGCTGCACCGCAGCATCCGAACCGTCGACACAGGAAATCATGATTCGAGTGGTGAGCGTCAACGTCGCCCGCGCCAGCCTGCGCCGGATCGAAGGCAGCCAGGTGCTGACGGCCATCGACAAGAAGCCGGTGGCCGGGCCGGTGGCGGTGCGCGCGCTCGGCCTGGCCGGCGACGAGCAGGCCGACCTGAGCGTGCATGGCGGCCTCGCCAAATCGGTCTACGCCTACCCGTACGAGCACTATGCGTTCTGGCAGGTGGTGCGCGCGCAGGCGCGGGTCGCGGCCTGGGACGAGGTGCTGCCGCCGGGCACGATGGGCGAGAACCTGACGCTGCAGGGGCTGCTCGAAGGCGACATGTGGATCGGCGACTACCTGCGGCTGCCGCACTGCACGCTGGCCATCAGCGAGCCGCGCCAGCCGTGCTTCAAGCTCAACCACGCGATCGGCTTCGGCCAAGCGGCCAAGCTGATGCAGCAGTCGGGCTACTGCGGCAGCTACCTGAGCGTCATCGACACCGGCAGCGTGCGCTGCGGCGACGAAGCCACGCTGGTGCCCGGCCCGCGCGAAGTCAACCTGCGCGAGCTGTTCATCGCGCGCCGCTCGGCGCGCTGACGCCGCGCATGCTCGCCTACCGCCACGCCTTCCACGCCGGCAACCACGCCGACGTGCTCAAGCACCTGGTGCTGGTGCAGCTGCTGCAGTACCTGAGGCTCAAGGACAAGGGCCTGCGCATCGTCGACACGCATGCCGGCGCCGGGCTGTACGCGCTGGATTCGCCCGAGGCGCAGAAGAAGGGCGAGTACCTGCAGGGCGTCGCCAGGATCCGGGACGCGCACGACACGCCCGCCGCCGTGGCCGACTACCTGCAGCTGCTGCGCCGCTTCAATGCCGGCGGCGTGCTGCGCCAGTATCCCGGCTCGCCGCTGCTGGCTCAGGCGCTGCTGCGCCCGCAGGATCAGTTGCGGCTGTTCGAGCTGCATCCGGCGGACCACCAGGCGCTGCAGGCGCTGCTGGGCGGCGCGCGCGGCGTCGACGTGCAGCAGGCCGACGGCTTTGCGCGGCTGAAGAGCCAGCTGCCGCCGCCGACGCGGCGCGCGCTGGTGCTGATCGACCCCAGCTACGAGGGCCATGGCGACTATGCGCAGGTCACGGCCACGCTGCGCGATGCCTTGCGCCGCTTCGCCGAAGGCGTCTACATGGTGTGGATGCCGCAGGTGGCCAAGCCCGGTGCCGCTGCGCTGCCGCGCACGCTGATGGCGCTGGCGCCGCGCGGCTGGCTGCATGCGCGGCTGACGCTGCAGCAGCCCGACGCACTGGGCTTCGGCCTGGCCGGCAGCAGCGTCGTGGTCATCAACCCGCCGCACACGCTGCACGCGGCGCTGCAGCCGGCGCTGCCGTGGCTGGTGCGCGAACTCGGCCAGTACCCCGGCGCGAGCCACTTGCTGGAGCAGCACGCGCCTTGAGCCGGCTTCAGCCGACGCCGGTGGCGCGTTCGGCCTTGAACTGCGCGGCAAAGGCGGCGAAGCGGCCGGCATCCAGCGCCTCGCGCACTTCCCGCATCAGGTTCAGGTAGTAGTGCAGGTTGTGGATGCTGGCCAGCATCGGGCCGAGCATCTCGCCGCAGCGGTCCAGATGATGCAGGTAGGCGCGCGAGAAGCCGCGGCAGGCGCTGCACGCACAGCTCTCTTCGATCGGCCGTTGATCGGACTTGCAGCGCGCATTGCGGATGCGCAGATCGCCGAAGCGCGTGAACAGATGGCCGTTGCGCGCATTGCGCGTGGGCATCACGCAGTCGAACAGGTCGATGCCGCGGCCGACGCCTTCGACCAGGTCTTCCGGCGTGCCCACGCCCATCAGGTAGCGCGGCTTGTGCGCCGGCAGGTGCGGCGGCGTGTGCGCCATGATGCGCAGCATCTCCTGCTTCGGCTCGCCGACGCTGACGCCGCCGATGGCGTAGCCGGGCAGGTCCATGTCGGCCAGCGCCGCCGCAGAAGCCTCGCGCAGAGCCTCGTACATGCCGCCCTGCACGATGCCGAACAGCGCGTTCGGATTGCCCAGGCGCTGGAACTCGTCGCGGCTGCGCTGCGCCCAGCGCAGGCTCAGCTCCATCGAGCGGCGCGCTTCGGGCTCGCTGGTCAGCCGCCCCGCCGTCTGGTACGGCGTGCATTCGTCGAGCTGCATGACGATGTCGCTGCCCAGCACCTGCTGGATCTGCATGCTCAGCTCGGGCGTCAGGAACAGCTTGTCGCCGTTGACCGGCGACGCGAAGCGAACGCCCTCTTCGCTGATCTTGCGCCCCTTGCCGTCGGCGCCGCCCAGGCTCCACACCTGGAAGCCGCCGCTGTCGGTGAGTATCGGCCTGGGCCAGCCTTCGAAGCGGTGCAGCCCGCCGAACTGGCGCAGCACCTCCAGCCCCGGGCGCAGCCACAGGTGGAAGGTGTTGCCGAGGATGATCTGCGCGCCCATGTCCAGCAGCGACTGCGGCAGCACGCCCTTGACGGTGCCGTAGGTGCCTACCGGCATGAACATCGGCGTCTCGACCACGCCGTGGTTCAGCGTCAGACGGCCGCGCCGCGCCGCGCCTTCGGTCTTCAGCAGCTCGAACTTCAGCATGGCGGCGATTGTCGCCGCCGTGCCCGGCTCACGGCGCCGCCCTCAGCGCTGCAGCAGCATCGCGTCGCCGTAGCTGAAGAAGCGGTAGCGCGCCTCGATCGCGTGGCGGTACAGCGCACGCACCTGCGCGTAGCCGGCGAAGGCGCTGACCAGCATCAGCAGCGTGCTCCTGGGCAGGTGGAAGTTGGTGATCAGCAGGTCGGCGACGCGGAACTCGAAACCCGGCGTGATGAACAGCTCGGTCTCGGCCGCGCCGGGCTGCAGCGCGCCGCCGCGCGCCGCCGCTTCCAGCGCGCGCAGCGTGGTCGTGCCCACCGCGACGATGCGCCCGCCGGCCGCGCGCGTGGCGGCGATGGCGCGCACCGTGTCGGCGCCGACCTCGTACCACTCGCGGTGCATGCGGTGCTCGACCAGCTTGTCGCTGCGCACCGGCTGGAAGGTGCCGGCGCCGACGTGCAGCGTCACCGCCGCCCGCGCCACACCCCGCGCCTGCAGCGCCTGCAGCAAGGCGTCGTCGAAATGCAGCGCCGCCGTCGGCGCGGCCACCGCGCCGGGGCGCGCGGCGAACACCGTCTGGTAGCGCGCCTCGTCCTCGGGCGCATCGGCGTGCGTGATGTACGGCGGCAGCGGCACGTGGCCGTGCGCCTGCAGCAGCGCGAGCGGGTCGGCCGGGAAGCGCAGGTGGAACAGCGCCTCGCCGACGCCGGCGCGGCCCAGCACCTCGGCGTCGAACGCGTCGGCGAAGCGCACGCGGCTGCCGGGCTTGGGCGACTTGCTGGCACGCAGATGCGCCAGCACCTCGAAGCCGGGCAGCACGCGCTCGACCAGCGCCTGCACCGCGCCGCCGCTGGGCATCTTCTCGCCGAACAGCCGCGCCTTGATGACGCGCGTGTCGTTGAACACCAGCAGGTCGCCGGGCTGCAACAGCGACGGCAGCTCGCGGAACACGCGGTCGGCCGGCACGCGCCCGCGGCCGTCGAGCAGCCGCGAGCCGCTGCGCTCGGCCGCCGGATGCTGGGCGATCAGCTCGGCGGGCAGCTCGAAATCGAAGTCGGCGACGGTGTAGTTCGGCTCGGTCATCAGCTCGGCAGGGCGGTGCGCGTGCTGGAGTCGGCGCCGCGCGAAACGTTCCGTGGGGTCGGTCCATGCCGCTGGTCCGTGCGACCGCTCCGTGCGACCGCTCCGTGCGGACAGCGCCCTGTAGAGTATCCCGGCGTGGAACTCTAGTCGGGGGTGGCGTTTGGCGGGATCGGCACCGCTGTCCAAGGCCGCAGGCACGGCCCGCCCCGGCGGGCCGGCGCGGGCCATGCAGAAGCTCGGCCTGCAGCGCGACATCGACCTCGCGCTGCACCTGCCGCTGCGCTACGAGGACGAAACCCGGCTGACGCCGCTGGGCGAATTGCAGGACGGCATGACGGCGCAGGTCGAGGGCGTGGTCAGCGACAGCCGCGTGCAGCCGAGCCCGCGCCGGCAGCTGATCGTGCGCTTGCGCGGCGCCGATGGCGATGGCGATGGCGATGGCGAACTGCTGCTGCGCTTCCTGCACTTCTATCCGTCGCAGCAGAAGAGTCTGGCGCCCGGCGCCCGCGTGCGCGTGCGCGGCGAGGTGCGCGCCGGCTTCTTCGGCCGCGAGATGGTGCACCCCGCCGTCAAGGTGGTGGCCGAGGACAGCCCGCTGCCGACCAGCCTGACGCCGGTGTATCCGGCCAGCGCGCAACTGCCGCAGGCCTACCTGCGCAAGGCCATCGCGACGGCGCTGGCGCGCGCGCCGCTGCACGAGCTGCTGCCCGCCGATCTGCTGCCCGCCGGCCTGCCGAGCCTGCGCGAGGCGCTGCAGGTTCTGCACCACCCGCCGCCCGACGCCAGCCTGCAGGCGCTGTCCGAACACCGGCACCCGGCGTGGCAGCGCTTGAAGTTCGAGGAACTGCTGGCGCAGCAGCTGTCGCAGACCCAGGCGCGGCAGGAGCGGCTGCGCCTGCGCGCACCGGCGCTGCAGGGCGCTGCCGATGACGGGCTGCAGGCGCGGCTGCGGGCCGCGCTGCCCTTTCGCCTGACCGCGGCGCAGCTGCGCGTGGGCGCCGAGATCGCCGCCGACCTGGGCGCCGAGCGGCCGATGCACCGGCTGCTGCAGGGCGACGTCGGCTCGGGCAAGACCGTGGTCGCGGCGCTGGCCGCGGCGCTGGCCATCGATTCGGGCTGGCAGTGCGCGCTGATGGCGCCGACCGAGATCCTGGCCGAGCAGCACTTCCGCAAGCTGGTGCAGTGGCTGCAGCCGCTGGGCGTGGGCGTGGCCTGGCTCAGCGGCAGCCGCAAGGGCAAGGCGCGCGCGCAGATGGTCGAGCGCGTCGCCAGCGGCGAAGCGGCGCTGGTGGTGGGCACGCATGCGGTGATCCAGGACGACGTGCACTTCGCGCGGCTCGGGCTGGCGGTCATCGACGAGCAGCACCGCTTCGGCGTGCAGCAGCGGCTGGCGCTGCGCCGCAAGCTGGTGGCGCGCCACCAAGGCGTCGAGCTCGAGCCGCACCTGCTGATGATGAGCGCGACGCCGATCCCGCGCACCTTGGCGATGGCCTACTTCGCCGACCTGGACGTGAGCACCATCGACGAGCTGCCGCCCGGACGCACGCCGGTGCTGACCAAGGTTTTCGCCGACGCACGCCGCGCCGAGGTGGTGGCGCGCGTGCGCGACGAACTGCTGCAGGGACGTCAGGCCTATTGGGTGTGCCCGCTGATCGAGGACAGCACCGAAGCCGCTGCGGCGCCGGCTCATGCCGGCGCAGCCGGCGTGCAGCGGCAAAGCGCGGGCCGAAGCCGCAGCGAGGCGCTCGAACTGCGCAACGCCGTGCAGACCTTCGAGGAGCTCGGCGCCGCGCTTCCCGGGCACACGGTCGGCCTGCTGCACGGGCGCATGAAGGCCGCCGACAAGGCCGAAGTGATGGCGCAGTTCAGCGCCGGGCGGCTGCAGCTGCTGGTGGCCACCACCGTCATCGAGGTCGGCGTCGACGTGCCCAATGCCAGCCTGATGGTCATCGAGCACGCCGAGCGCTTCGGCCTGAGCCAGCTGCACCAGTTGCGCGGCCGCGTCGGCCGCGGCAGCGCGGCCAGCGTGTGCGTGCTGCTGTATGCGGCGCCGCTGGGCGAAGGCGGCAAGGCGCGGCTGAAGGCGCTGCTCGACACGCAGGACGGCTTCGAGATCGCGCGGCGCGACCTGCAGATCCGCGGCCCCGGCGAATTCATGGGCGAGCGCCAGTCGGGCGATGCGCTGCTGCGCTTCGCCGACCTGGCCGAGGACAGCCGGCTGCTGCAGCAGGCGCGCCAGACGGCAGCGCTGCTGCTGCAACGCGACCCGCAGGCGGCGATGCGGCACGTGCAGCGCTGGCGCGGGGCGGGCATCGAGTTCCTCAAGGCTTGACCCGAAGTTCAGCACAATGCACGCATGACGCTGACCGAACTGCGCTACATCGTCGCCGTGGCCCGCGAGCGCCATTTCGGCCGCGCCGCCGAAGCCTGCTTCGTGTCGCAGCCGACCCTCAGCGTGGCCATCAAGAAGCTGGAAGAGGAGCTCGAGGTCAAGCTCTTCGAGCGCGGCGGCAACGAAGTCACGGTCACGCCGCTGGGCGAGGAGATCGTGCGCCAGGCGCAGGCGGTGATCGAGCAGGCGGCGGCGATCAAGCAGATCGCCCAGCGCGGCAAGGACCCGCTGGCCGGCCCGCTGCGCCTGGGCATCATCTACACCATCGGCCCGTACCTGCTGCCCGAGCTGGTGCGCCAGGTGATCGAGCGCAGCCCGCAGATGCCGCTGATGCTGCAGGAGAACTTCACCGTCAAGCTGCTGGAGATGCTGCGCACCGGCGAACTCGACTGCGCGATCCTGGCCGAGCCCTTCCCCGACACCGGGCTGGCGATCGCGCCGTTGTACGACGAGCCCTTCATGGCCGCGGTGCCGCGCGCGCATCCGCTGGCCAAGCGCAAGTCGGTCAGCGCGCAGGAGCTGAAGCAGCAGACCATGCTGCTGCTGGGCACCGGCCACTGCTTCCGCGACCACGTGCTCGAGGTGTGTCCGGAGTTCGCGCGTTTCTCCAGCGACGCCGAAGGCATCCGCAAGAGCTTCGAGGGCAGCTCGCTGGAAACCATCAAGCACATGGTGGCCTCGGGCATGGGCGTGACCGTGGTGCCGCGGCTCAGCGTGGACCCGCAGGCGCAGCCGCACGTGTGCTACATCCCGTTCACGGCGCCCGCGCCGTCGCGCCGCGTGGTGCTCGCCTGGCGGCGCAGCTTCACGCGCTACGAAGCCATCGCCGCGCTGCGCAACGCGGTCTACGCCTGCAAGCTCGACGGCGTGACCCGCCTGTCCTGAGCCGCTACGATCGGCCGGATCCCAATCAAACCCCCGAGGAGGAAGCATGGCCAAGAAGAAGTCCGCCGGCGTGCCGGCGATCAACATCGGCATCGGCGGCAAGGACCGGGCCACGATCGCGGCGGGGCTGTCGCACCTGCTGGCCGACACCTACACGCTGTACCTGACGACGCACAACTTCCACTGGAACGTCACCGGGCCGATGTTCAACACGCTGCACACCATGTTCATGGCGCAGTACACCGAGCTGTGGAATGCGGTCGATCCGGTGGCTGAGCGCATCCGCGCGTTGGGCCATGCGGCGCCGGGTTCGTACCAGCAGTTCAGCAAGCTCAGCTCGCTGCCGGATGCGCCGGACGCGCCGCCCGCGGCGATGGACATGGTGCGCGTGCTGGTCGAAGGCCACGAGGCGGTGGCGCGCACCGCGCGCGAGGTCTTCGTGCTGGCCGACGAGGCCAACGACCAGCCCACCGCCGACCTGCTGACGCAGCGGCTGGACGTGCACGAAAAGACCGCCTGGATGCTGCGCTCGCTGCTCGAGGCGTAGCAAGCACGGCGCGCCGCGCCGTGGCCCGCGTCCGCATGGAACCCGCCGAAGCGAAGCCGGCCGAGACGGCCGGCGCACCGCCGCCCGCGCACGCAGCGCCCGGGGCGCCCGGCGCCGCGCGCGCCAGCTTCGAGCGGCGCAGCTTCGTGCTGCTGCTGGCCGCGGTCTCGCTGGCTTTCGTCTGGGTGCTGCTGCCGCTGTACAGCGCGGTGTTCTGGGGCGTGATCCTGGCCATCCTCTTCGCTCCGCTGCAGCGCCGGCTGGTGCAGCGCCTGGGCAACCGGCAGACGCTGGCGGCGCTGCTGACGCTGTCGGTGAGCATCGTCATCGTGCTGCCGCTGCTGGCCATGATCGTCATGGCGCTGGCGCGCGAGGGCGCGGCCATCTACGCCAGCATCCAGTCGGGCGAACTGAACTTCGGCCGCATGTTCCGGCAGATGGTCGACGCGCTGCCGTCCTGGGCCAAGGCCTTGCTGGACCGCTTCGGCATCGGCGACACCGGCGAGCTGCAGCGCCAGCTGAGCGCGCTGGCGACGCAGGTCGCGCAGCTGATTGCTACGCGCGCCGTCGCCATCGGCCAGAACACGCTGCACGTGGTGGTCAGCTTCTTCGTCGCCTTGTACCTGGCTTTCTTCCTGCTGCGCGACGGGCCGGTGCTGGCGCGGCGCGTGCGCGCGGCGATCCCGCTGGACGAGGACCACAAGACGCGGCTGCTGGCCAAGTTCGCGACCGTGATCCGCGCCACCGTCAAAGGCAACATCGTCGTCGCCGCGACCCAGGGCGCGCTCGGCGGCCTGGCGTTCTGGGTGCTGGACCTGCGCGGCGCGCTGCTGTGGGGCGTGCTGATGGCCTTCCTGTCTCTGCTGCCCGCCGTCGGCGCCGGCCTGGTCTGGGCGCCCGCAGCCGTGTACCTGCTGGTCACCGGCTCGGCATTGCAGGGGCTGGGGCTGATCGCCTACGGCGTGCTGGTGATCGGCCTGGTCGACAACGTGCTGCGGCCGATACTGGTCGGCAAGGACACGCGCATGCCCGACTACGTGGTGCTGATCTCCACGCTGGGCGGCATGTCGTTGTTCGGCTTGAACGGCTTCGTCATCGGGCCGCTGATCGCGGCGATGTTCATCGCTTCCTGGGGCATCTTCGTCAGCGACCGGGACGGCAGCCGGCCGGGCGGCGACTGAACAGGCGCGTCCGCGCCGCCGGATAATGCGGCCCTCTTGCACCATCACCACCGCTGCCCGCGCCGTCGCGCGTCAGAGCCGGTGCGGCGCCGCGAGCGCCCTTCAGGAACCACCTATTGCCGTCCGCAACATCCGACCGGGCCTATCCCCGCTCGCGCGGGGCAACCGTTCCGGGATAGATGGGTTGCCGGAACGCTTACGGAAGCGGAACAGCGTGCGCAGGAACGTCAGCACAGGGCCGACGTGCTGGGCGCGATGAAGGAGCTGCTGTCCCAGCATGGCTTCATGCCTTCCGAGCTGACCAGCGCGCGCTCGGGCAAGAGCACGAGCAGCAAGCCCACGATTGCACCGCCCTACCGCGACCCGCGACGGGTGCCACATGGGCCGGGCGCGGAACGGAACCGGCCTGGATCAAGGGGCGCGACCGGGAGGCCTTCAAGGTCGCGGGATAGGTGCGCCTGCCGCCGGATGCCCTCAAGAGCGCATAGAAAGCGGTCGCATTCCCTCGAGGGCTGGATCAGGTCTGGCTTTGGCGGAAGCCGGGATAGGCGAAAGCGGAGGCAATCTTCTCGCCGTCCCGCTCGCTCACGCCCACCGCGCGCGCTACCGCGTACCAGGAGCCACGCACTCGGGCTTCCATTGCATCGACGAGAGCCAGTGCTTCGCCTGCGTCGAGCAGGAAGCGGGCGCTTTGCGAGAGCAGGTTTTCAGCATTCGCATACCGGCCTGCGTCACCGCACTCCATCGCCAGGTCGCGCCGCTCCAGGCTGACCGGCACGGCGGGCGTCAGGTCATAGGCAGGCGAAAGGCTCCAGTCGGTGGCACGCGCGAGGACTGCATGGTTGCGCGGGTGATCATCGACGTTGGAGATCAGCGCGTTGAAGCACATCCGGCGAAACAGCTCGGAGGTGCTTTGCCGGGGCTCCGCACACACGCGCCGCAGCTCTTCCGCCAGCAAGACGTAGGACCACTTGTCGCGGGACTGGTAGGTGTCCTCCGCGCGCAACAGCGTCAGGGCGCTCACCATGCGGGCGCGCCGGTAGCCTGCATCGGTCTTCTCGCGGTCGAAGCGCTTGACCAGCAACACGTCGCGCCCGGCGACTTCGACAACCCGGCTTTCCGCCGTGACGAGACCACAGGCCCGTGCAAGGGTCAGCATGGCGTGCTCGACCCGCGCGTTGTTCCAGGGATCGTCCGGCCTGTTGAACTTCGCAAGCCAGAGGCCGTCATGGTCTTCGACCACGGCCTTGGGGCGCGCGCCGCCCATCGACGTGCCGATCACCATCAGCTTCTCGACCTGATCATGATCGGCATCGGCAACGCCATCGCCGCCGCCAGCACCACCGGCGGCGGGTTGATCCTCATCGGCCACGATGGCATCGGCTATCGCCTGCACCGTTGCCAGATCGAGCGTCCGGTTGAAGCTGCGCTTGGGGGCAGGGGGCATCTGGTTGAGCCCGAAGCCGAGCGCGCCCGCCCGGTCATCGGGCGAGTACAGCAGGTAGTCCATCTCACTGGGCTGCGCCTTGCCGAGATGCCGCTGGATGATCCGGCGGCCCCAGTAGTCCGGACTCGCATCGCGCAGCGCGCCGAAGACGCCGCCCATCGACGCGGTTGCATAGGTGCGCGGGGCCAGCTTCAGCTCGACAGGGTCAAGCGCCACGGCGTTGGGCCGCTCGAGGTAGCTGCGCCCGTAGACGAAGCGCCCCTCGGGCACACCCCGCCGGTCAACAGAGTGCGCAAAGCGCCCCGCCGTGACAGGCTCGGTCTCTCCGGGCAGCGTGATGTAGACGAAGCATTCGCCCGGCGCTTCAGAAGTCATTGCTCAGCTCCGTCTTTGGACGGGCGCGGCCCCGCTCGCGCGAAAGCGCCAGGGTCTGTCCTTCCTGATCCCGTTCAGGCGTGGCGACAAGATCAAGCTGATCAAGCAGGTCGAGCGCCCAGAGGAGCGCCGCATAGACGGCGATGCCGGTCGAGGGCTTTCCCTTCTCGGCGTCAGCGACAGCACGCTCGCCGGTGCCGATCTTCTCCGCCATCTCGCCGATGGTGAGGTTGCGCCGCAGCCGCGCCGTGCGCAGGTTCGCGCCCAGCCCTTTGAGCGTCTTCTCGACGGCATAGGGCGGTGCGGTGAGCAACTTGTTGCGGGCAGTCATCGAAGCACCTCTTCTTGAGCGTTCCTGTCTCCTCTACCAGTACCATGACGGGAGGCAGAGTTCAAAGAAAACGCTCTTAAGAGCATTTTAAAGCATATAAACAGCTCTTGAGAGCGATACACCGCAGGCGCGTGCTAGAATCTTTCCCGTTGGGAGACCTCAAGACCAGGAGTTTCCCAGCCTCAGAAGAGAGGGCCGGTGTGCCGCCGCTATGGGCACCTTCACGAATGCGTACATAGCTGCGTACATAACGGGGTTCTTGGGTGATGTCGAACGAGCAAATCGTCAATGAAGTCAAGCGCAGACGCACGTTTGCCATCATTTCCCACCCCGATGCCGGCAAGACCACGCTGACCGAGAAGCTGCTGCTGTTCAGCGGCGCGATCCAGATCGCCGGCTCGGTCAAGGCACGCAAGGCCAGCCGCCACGCCACCAGCGACTGGATGGAGATCGAGAAGCAGCGCGGCATCTCGGTAGCCAGCTCGGTGATGCAGATGGAATACCGCGACTGCGTCATCAACCTGCTCGACACGCCCGGCCACCAGGACTTCAGCGAAGACACCTACCGTGTGCTGACCGCCGTGGACGCGGCGCTGATGGTCATCGACGCGGCCAACGGCGTGGAGCCGCAGACGCGCCGTCTGCTGCAGGTGTGCCGCGCGCGCAATACGCCGATCCTGACCTTCGTCAACAAGATGGACCGCGAGGTCAAGGCGCCGCTGGACCTGTTCGACGAGATCGAGCGCGAGCTCGGCATGGGCGTCGTGCCCTTCACCTGGCCGGTGGGCATGGCCAAGTTCTTCGGCGGCGTGCTCGACCTGCGCAAGCAGCAGATGCGCGTGTTCTCGCCGGGCGAGGACCGCGCCGGCGGCGGCGAGGAGGTGATCGACGCAGCCGACACCGCGGCGCTGCAGCAGCGCTTCGGCGGCGCCTATGCCCAGGCCGCCGGCGAGGTGGAGCTGGTGCAGGAGGCCGCGCCCGGCTTCGACGAGGCGCAGTTCCTGGCCGGACGGCAAACGCCGATGTTCTTCGGCTCGGCGATCAACAACTTCGGCGTGCGCGAAGTGCTCGACGCGCTGGTCGACCTGGCGCCGCCGCCGGGGCCGAAGGCTGCGCTGCAGCGCACGGTGCAACCCACCGAGCCCAAGTTCAGCGGCGTGGTCTTCAAGATCCAGGCCAACATGGACCCGGCGCACCGCGACCGCATCGCCTTCCTGCGCGTGGCCAGCGGCCATTTCGAGCGCGGCATGCGGCTGAAGGTGGCGCGTTCGGGCAAGGAGCTGCGGCCGAACTCGGTGGTGTCCTTCCTCAGCCAGCGCCGCGAGCTGCTGGAGGAAGCCTTCGCCGGCGACATCATCGGCATCCCGAACCACGGCGTGCTGCAGCTGGGCGACACGCTCAGCGAGGGCGAGGCGCTGCAGTTCACCGGGTTGCCCTTCTTCGCGCCGGAGATGTTCCGCTCGGTCGAGGTGGCCGACCCGCTGCGCACCAAGCAGTTGCGCGCCGGCCTGACGCAACTCGGCGAGGAAGGCGCGATCCAGGTCTTCCGCCCGGTGGCCGGCGGCATGCTGCTGCTCGGCGCGGTGGGGCAGCTGCAGTTCGAGGTGGTCGCGCACCGGCTGGAGCACGAATACGGCTGCAAGGCGCGCATCCTGCCGGCGCGCTACAACGTCGCGCGCTGGGTGACCTGCGAACTCGAAGAAGGCGCCGCCGCCGGCGAGCGCGAGCTGAAGCGCTTCATCGACGGCAATGCGCACCGCGTCGCGCTCGACGCCGTCGACGCGCCTTGCGTGCTGCTCGAATACGAGGGCGAGCTGCGCGCGATGCAGCAGAACTGGCCGAAGATCAGGTTCCACGCGCTGCGCGAGCACGCCGGGCTGGTGTTCCATAAGCAGCTCGACGGTTGACGGTCAGCTCGCTGCGTAATACGATGCGTATTATTCTCCCATCGGGACTGCCATGACCGTCACCGTCAAGCTCGATACCCAGCTCGAAGAGCGGCTGCGCCAGCGCGCGGCCGGCACGGGCCGCAGCACCAGCGACGTGATCCGCGCCGCGCTGCAGGCCTATCTGGACCAGCCCGAGCGCGCCGCACCGCGTTCGGCCTTCGAGCTGGGCGCCGAGCTGTTCGGCCGCCGCCACGGCGCGGCCGATCTGGCGCAGCGCCGCAAGCAGGCGGCGGCCGATGCCTGGGCCGAGCGCCATGCCAAGCGCGGCGCATGAACCTTCAGCGCGCTGGCTGAGCGCGCACGCCGGCCCGGTGCTGGTCGACAGCGGGCCGCTGATCGCGCTGTTCAACGGCGCAGACCGCTGGCACGCGCCGGTGCGCGGCTGGCTGCAGGCCAACCCGGCGGCCGCGCTGCTCAGCACCTGGTGCGTGGCCACCGAAGTCTGTGCGCTGCTGGCGCGGCGCATCCACAACGGCGCGGCGCTGGACTTCTTGCGCTGGGTGCAGCGCGGCGGCCTGGCGCTGGACCGCGCCGCGGACGGCAGCCTGACCGAGGTGCTGCGCCTCAGCGAACGCTTCGCCAGCCTGCCTTTCGACCTGGCCGACGCGTCGATCGCCGAGGCCGCGGCGCGGCTGAAGATCCGCCACCTGCTGTCGATCGACGCCGACTTCGAGGTCTACCGCGACCGCGCCGGCCGGCCGCTGCTGAACCTGCTGGCGCTTTGAAGCGCCCCTTTGAAACGGCTGCCGCAGGACAATAACGCCATGACCGGCCTCGCCGCCCCCGCACCGTCGCGCCTGGCGCTGTACCTGGACCTGATCCGCTGGAACCGCCCGGCCGGCTGGCTGCTGCTGCTTTGGCCGACGCTGTCGGCACTGTGGATCGCCGCCGGCGGCTGGCCGGGCTGGCATCTGCTGGCGGTGTTCGTGTTCGGCACCGTGCTGATGCGCAGCGCCGGTTGCTGCGTCAACGACGTCGCCGACCGCGACTTCGACCGCCACGTCAAGCGCACCGCGCAGCGGCCGGTGACCCGCGGCGCGGTCACGGTGCGCGAAGCGCTGGGGCTGGGCGCGGTGCTGGCGCTGCTGGCCTTCGGCCTGGTGTTGACGACCAATGCGCCGACGATTCTGCTGTCCTTCGCCGGGCTGGCGATCACGCTGCTCTATCCGTATGCGAAGCGCGTGGTGTCGATGCCGCAGGCGGTGCTGGGGGTCGCCTTCAGCTTCGGCATACCGATGGCCTTCGCCGCCGCGCTGGGCGGCCATGACTGGAGCTTCGGCGCGATCGCCGCAGCAGCGCCCTGGCACGCCTGGGCGCTGCTGGTGACCAACCTGTTCTGGGTGCTGGCCTACGACACCGAATACGCGATGGTCGACCGCGACGACGATCTTCGCATCGGCATGAAGACCTCGGCGATCACGCTCGGCCGTCATGACGTGGCGGCGGTGATGGCCTTCTACACGCTGCACCTGGCCGGCTGGGCGCTGCTCGGCCGGCTGCTGGGCCTGGGCGCTGTGTTCGGCCTGGGGCTGCTCGCAACCGCCGCTCAGGCGCTGTGGCACTGGACGCTGATCCGCGGGCGCACGCGCGAAGGCTGCTTCCGCGCCTTTCGCCTGAACCACTGGCTGGGTTTCAGCGTCTTCGCCGGCGTCGCGCTGGACCTGGCGCTGCGCTGATCAGCCGGCCTCGCCCAGCTCCTTGGCGCGCCGTTGCGCCGCGCGCATCGCCTTGACCAGCGCCGCCTTCACGCCGTCGGCTTCCATCGACGCGAGCGCCGCGAAGGTGGTGCCGCCCTTCGAAGTGACGCGCTCGCGCAGCAGCGGCACCGGCTCGTCCGACCGGCGCGCCAGCTCGGTGGCGCCGGCAAAGGTGGCCAGCGCCAGCGCGCGGCCTTGGCTCGCGCTCAGGCCCATGTCCTGCGCCGCCTGCAGCATGGCCTCGATGAAATAGAACACGTAGGCCGGACCCGAGCCGGACAGCGCCGTCACCGCGTCCAGGTCGGCTTCCTGCGCCACCCACAGCGTGCGCCCGGTGGGCGCGAGCAGCGCCTCGACCTGCCCACGCTCGGCCGCGCTGACGGCCGGCGTCGCGTACAGCCCCGCGATACCCTGGCCGATCAGCGCCGGCGTGTTGGGCATGCTGCGTACGATACGCGCCGCGCCCCCGGCGCCCCCCGCGCCGGTCGCGCGCGCGATGGCCTCGCAGCGGATGCCGGCCATCACGCTCAGGTGCAGCGCGCCGGCAACCCGGCCGCCGCAGGCCGCGGCCGCCTCGGCAAAGACCTGCGGCTTGACCGCCCACACCAGTTGCGCCGCGCCGGCCACCGATGCATCGGCCGCGGCCAGCGTGCGCACGCCGAACTGCTGCTCGAGGCGCGCGCGCTGTTCGGCCAGCGGTTCGACGACCATGATCGACTGCGCCGCATGGCCGCTGCGCAGCAGGCCGCCGATCAGCGCCGAGGCCATGTTGCCGCCGCCGACGAAAACAATCAAAGAAGCTTGCCCCATGCGCCGCAGTGTAGCCAGCGGCAGAGGTGATTAAGATGCGCGCCTTCGCCGCTGCCGCCTTGCAACGGCCGGCTCCAACCCGATCTGCAGACCATGAACGCTCCTTCCGCCGACCCCGGCCTTTCCTTCGACGTCACCGAAGCCGATTTCCGCCAGACCGTGCTCGAGCGCTCGCTCGACGTGCCGGTGCTGCTGGACTGCTGGGCGCCCTGGTGCGGGCCCTGCCGCAACCTCAAACCGATCCTGGAGAAGCTGGCGCAGGAATACGGCGGCCGCTTCGTGCTCGCCAAGCTCAACACCGACGAGGCACCGCAGATCTCGGCCGCGCTGCAGATCCGCAGCATCCCGATGGTGGTGCTGTTCGTCGGCGGCCGGCCGGTGGACCAGTTCATGGGCGCGCTGCCCGAAGGCCAGGTGCGCGCCTTCCTAGACAAGCACCTGGGTGAACAGGTGTCGGAGGCCGAAGCGCTGCGCGCCGAGGCCGCCGAAGCGCCGGATGCACAGCACGCCGAGATGCTGCTCAGCGAAGCGCTGCGCCTGGAGCCGGCCAATGCTGCCGTGGCGCTCGACCTGGCGACCCGCTGGATCGACCGCGGCGAGTTCGACGGCGCCGAGAAGCTGCTCCAGCGCCTGAGCGCCGACGCCGGCGGCGAGCGCCGCGCGGCGCTGCTCAAGCGCATCGAACTGGCGCGGAACAAGCCCGAGGGCGACCCCGCGGCGCTGGCCGCGCGCATCGCCGCCAACGCCAAGGATTTCGAGGCGCGCTTCGCACTGGCGGCGCTGCAGGCGCATGCCGGCGACTTCAACCCCGCCTTCGACCAGCTGCTCGAAGTGGTCATGCGCGACAAGGCCGAATGGCGCGAGAAGGCGCGGCTGCAGCTGGTGGAATGGTTCGCGCTGTGCACCGACGCCGAGGCGGTGAGCCGCGGCCGGCGCTACCTGGGCATGTACCTGAACTGAGGCGCGCCGCTCAGGGCGGCAGCACGAAGTCGCGCAGCAGGACCACGCGGCCCGCGCGCAGCGTTCGTCGGCGGTGGCGAAGGCGGCGCCTTGGGTGTCCAGCGCCAGCGCGTGATGCAACCTGCCGGCGCTGCCGGGCGCCGCGACGCCTGCCGCAAACGCGCGCGGCCGATCATCATGACCGCCCTCGCCGCTGACTCGGGCATGATGCCGATCGCGCTCGGCCTCGGCGTGGATCCGAGCTTCCGTTCGCCGATGAGCGTCGTCGTCATCGGCGGGCTGATCACCTCGACCCTCCTGGGCCTGCTGATGATCCCGGTGGTCTTCACCTACGCCGGCGACGCGGTGCTGAACATCAACCGCCGGCTGCACCGCAAGCGGCCGGCTCGGCGGACATGTACTGAACCCGGAGGCAAGATACCGATGTCGCTCGAATGCATTGAACTGAACTCCAACGACGCGCCCGCGGCCAGCATCATCGTGCTGCACGGCCTGGGCGCCGACGGCCACGACTTCGTGCCGGTGGCGCGCGAGCTGGACCTGGCTGCCGCCGGCGGTGCGCGCTTCGTCTTCCCGCACGCGCCGCTGCGCCCGGTGACGCTGAACGACGGTATGGTCATGCGCGCCTGGTACGACATCGCCGGCCCCGCGCACGCGCGGCGCGAGGACGGAGCCGGGCTGCGCGCCTCGCAGCAGCTGATCGAGGCGCTGATCGCGCGCGAGCGCGAGCGCGGCATGCCCGCCGCGCGCATCGTGCTGATGGGCTTTTCGCAAGGCTGCGCGATGACGCTGCTGACCGGGCTGCGCCACGGCGAGCGGCTGGCCGGGCTGGTCGGCCTGTCGGGCTACCTGCCGCTGGCCGCGATGACGGCGGCCGAACGCGCGCCGGCCAACACCGGCGTGCCGATCTTCATGGCGCACGGCCGCGACGACCCGATGATCGATATCAGCCGCGCCGAGGCCTCGCGCGACGCGCTGCGCGCGCTCGGCCACGAGGTCGAATGGCACGACTACGCGATGCCGCATTCGGTGTGCATGGACGAGATCGCCGACCTGAACCGCTGGCTGCTGCGCGTGCTGGGCGGTGGACAATGAACGACGCACCCGACGCCGCAAAGGCCGAAGACGCCATGGAGCAGATTCCCACCCTCGAAGCCGCGCCGCCGCAGGCGCACGTGCACTTGATCGGCGGCGAGAAGGGCGGCGTCGGCAAGTCGCTGGTGTCGCGGCTGCTGGCGCAGTACTTCATCGACCACGACATGCCGTTCCTCGGCTTCGACACCGACCGCTCGCACGGCTCGCTGATGCGCTTCTACGCCGGTTATGCGTCGCCGGTGCTGGTCGACCGCTACGAGGCGCTCGACACGATCATCGAATCGAGCATCGACCAGCCCGGCCGCCGCGTGCTGGTGGACCTGGCGGCGCAGACGCACGAGCCGCTGACCCGGTGGATGGACGAGTCCGGCGTGCTCGACCTGGCCGACGTCTCGGGGCTGGCGCTGCACTACTGGCACGTGATGGACTCGGGCCGCGATTCGGTGGACCTGCTGAAGAAGCTGCTCGACCGCTTCGGCCACCGGCTGCGCTACGTGCTGGTGCGCAACCAGCTGCGCGGCGACGACTTCGGCCAGCTGGAAAGGTCGGGCGAGCTGGAACGCGCGCTCGGCCTGGGGGCCAAGGTGCTGAACATCAAGCGCCTGCACGACGCGGTGGTGCAGAAGATCGACGCCTCGAACAGCAGCTTCTGGGCGGCGAAGAACGCCGCCGACGGTGCCGGCAAGCTCGGCCTGATGGAGCGGCAGCGGCTGAAGCTGTGGTTGAACCACGCTTACGCGGAGATCGCCGCCGCCGGGGTCTGATCAGGCCGCCGGCGCTCCCGCCCCCGCGGCACGGCGCGGCCCGGCGCGGCGCGCGCCGCGCAGGCGGCGCTGCCAGTCGCGCAGCCTCGGCTGCAGCGGCCGGCCGTCGCGCCCGAGGTTGCTGGCGATCAGCCGCTCGAGCAGCACCCGCTGCTCGGCGCCGAGCGGGTCGGGAAAGACCGGCACGACGGTGATGCACAGGTCGCCGCGCGGCCCGCGCCGCACGCTCGGGAAACCCTCGCCGGCGAACCGGTGCACGAGCCGCGAGCGTTCGAGCTTCAGCGGGCGCGGCCCGGACAGCGTCGGGATCTCGACCTCGTGTCCGGCGATCCACGCGAAGCCGTCGACCGGCACTTCGCAACGCAGCGTGCCGTCGTCGAGCAGTTCCAGCAACTCGTGCGGTTGCACGGCGACGCGCAGGTCGATCGCCAGCCGCTCGCCGCCCGAGCTCTGCGCCGCGGCCTGCAGCAGGTCGCCGTCGCGCACGCCCGGCGGGATGCGCACGCCGACGCGGAAGCGCGCCTCGGCTTTGCCGGTGCCGCCGCAGCCGGCGCAGGGCCGGCGCGCGATGCCGCCGCCGCGGCAGGCCTCGCATTCCACCGAAGTACCGAACCAGCTGTACAGCGACGCACGCCGCACCGCGCCCGAACCGGCGCAGGCGCGGCAGCGCCCGCCCAGCACCTGCCAGCCGAGCCCGGTGCAGCTCGCGCAGCGCTCGCCGTAGCGTCCGCTGATCGTGCGGGTGCAGCCGAGCGCCGCCTCTGCGAGGCTCAGATCGACCTTGCGGTGGATCGTGCGCGCCGGCGGCGGCGGCTCGGGGTGTGCCGGATCGGGGCGCGTCGGCCTCGCGCCGGCGGCGAAGCCGGCCACGCTGATCTGCTCGAACGCCTGGTTCAGGCGTTGCATCTTCTCGACCGCGGCGGCGCTGGCATTGCGGTCCGGGTGCCACAGCGACGCCAGCCGCCGCCAAGCCGCCTTGACCTCGGCCTCGCTGGCGCCGGGCCGCAGGCCCAGTTCGGCGTAAGCGTTGTCGGTACTCAATCTCGTCCCCTCGAGGCAACGCCGGGCTGCCCCCAGTCTGGCTAGGAGCGCTCACCGGCGGGTGTGAATGGTATGCGAGCGAGCGCCGCTGCCGCCGCGTCAGCGCGGCGGCGGCGCGAAGCGCCGCTGCGGCTTGGCCGCGCGGGCGTACAGCCCCTGCACCTTCGGCAGGTTGGCCTGGATGTCCTTGATGCGCGTCGGCCCCGACGGGTGCGTCGACAGGAACTCCGGCGGCGCGCCCTGGCTGGCCGCGCCCATCTTCTGCCACAGCGTGATGCCGGCGGCCGGGTCGTAGCCGGCGCGCGCGGCCAGCTCCATGCCCACCAGGTCGGCCTCGGATTCGTCGGCGCGGCTGAAGGTCAGCGTCAGCAACTGTTCGCCCATGCCGGCGACCATGCGGCCGGTGTTGCCCAGGCCGAGCAGCGCCGAGCCGAGTTCGACCGCCCCGCGCGTGGCATAGCTCTTGCCCATGCGCTCGCGCGCGTGCTCGCGCAGCGCGTGCGCCATCTCGTGGCCCATGATCATGGCCACCTCGTCGTCGTTGAGCTGCAGCTTCTGCAGGATGCCCCAGTAGAAGGCGATCTTGCCGCCGGGCATGCAGAAGGCGTTGATCTGCGGGCTGCCGATCAGGCTGACCTCCCACTTCCACTGCGCCGCGCGGCGGTTCCACTGGCTGGTGTAGGGAATGATGCGCTTGGCGATGTAGCGCAGCCGCTGCAGTTGCGGGTGGTTGTCGGGCGCCAGCGCCTGCTTGGACGCCGCCTGGCGCTGCATCTGCAGGTATTGCTGCGCCGCGGCCTGCTCGATCTGGTCGGCCGGCACCAGCTTGGCGAAGCTGGAGTTCTTGCCGACGTCCACGCCTTCGCGCGTCTGTGCCCCGGCTTGCGCCGCCGCACTCAACGCGGCCAGGCCCGCCAGCCCCAGCCCCAGGCGCCGCCGGCCGTGCCCGCGGCAGCTGCAACCCGGTCCGTGCGGCGCTTCAGGCAAGTCGGCGTCGGTGACGAAAAGCGTGTCCATGCGCGTTGCGATCAGCCGCCAGCATGCCAGTTCCGCGGCCATGCTGCCTAGTCGTTGCCTAGTCGTCGCTCGCGCCGGCCGTGGCTGGATCCACTTCGAGTGAGCGCACGCTCTCGCGCATCCACCACAGCATCCACAAGGCCGGCAGCGCCGCCAGCGTGCTGACGATGAAAAATGCCGGCCAGCCGATGGATTCGGCGAGCACGCCGGCCAGCGGCCCGACCCACACCCGCCCCACCGACGCGAAGGCGCTGAGCAGCGCGTACTGCGTGGCGGTGAAGCGCTGGTTGCACAGGCTCATCAGGAAGGCGACGAAGGCCGCCGTACCCATGCCGCCGGACAGGTTCTCGAAGGCGATGACCATCAGCAGCCCGCCGTCCACCGGCGTGGGATGCGCCAGCTGCACGAAGCCCCAGTCGAAGGCCGGCAGCACCAGCCCCGGCAGCAGCCCCTTGCCCTCGACCGCCAGCCACCAGAAACCGAGGTTGCTGGCCATCTGCAGGATGCCGAACAGCAGCAGCGCGCGCCACAGGCCGAGCTTCAACATCAACAGCCCGCCGAGCAGCGCGCCGCCGATGGTCAACCACAGGCCGATGATCTTGTTGACCACGCCCACCTCGGCCGGGCTGAAGGCCATGCTCTTCAGCAGGAAGGGCGTCATCAGCGAGCCGGCGAAGGCGTCGCCCAGCTTGTACAGCACGATGAAGGCCAGGAACGCCCCGGCGCCGCGCTGGTTGAAGTAGCTGCGCAGGCCGCCGAGCAGCGTCTCGAAGCGCGCCTTGCGTGCCGCCCACGCGGCCAGCGGCAGCGTGAAGACGATGCCCAGCAGCAGCGCGAGCAGGTTCTCCCAGCGGGTCTTCAGCGTGTCGTTCAGCGCCGTGCCTTCGAGCAGCGGGCCGAGCAGCAGATGCGCGATCGGCGGCGCGAAACGGTCGCTGAGCGCATAGCCCAGCGCCACCGCGGCGAGCACCGCGACGAAGCCGAACACGTCGTGGCGCGCCGCGGTGGGCTCGAGGTCGGGCATCGGCACCTTCGGCAGCAGCAGCGCCGACAGCACGGCAGCGCCGAACATCAGCGCGGCCATGAAGCGGTAGACCATCGGCCAGTCCCAGCCGCCGCCTTGCGCGGGGTCGGTCCAGATCAGCGCGATGCCGCCGGACAGGATCATCGCCAGCCGGTAGCCCATGACGTTCAGCGACGAGCCCAGGCCGCGCTCGCGCGCCGGCAGCAGGTCGGTGCGGTAGGCGTCGATGACCACGTCCTGCGACGCCGAGATGAAGGCCACCGCCACCGCCAGCAGCGCGAAGGCGCGCGTCGCGCTGCTGGGCGAGGTGCCGGCCAGCAGCAGCAGCGCGCCGCCGAGCGCGGCCTGCGTCAGCACCAGCCAGCCGCGCCGCCGGCCGAGCCAGGGCAGGTCGAAGCGGTCCATCAGCGGCGCCCACAGGAACTTGAAGGTGTAGGGCAGGCCGACCAGGCTGAGGAAGCCGATGGTGGCCACGTCCAGCCCTTCCATGCTGAGCCAGGCCTGCATCGCCTGGCCGGTGAGCGCCAGCGGCAGGCCGGAGGCGAAGCCGAGCAGCAGCACCACGGCGAGGCGGTGCCAAGCGGCAAGGCGCTGTAGAGGCTTAAGGCTGCTCACGCGCGGCAAGGACCGTGGTCAGCGCGATTGCTCAACCGTTGCCAAGTCCGTGGCTGCCGTGCGGTAGAGCGTCTCCTGGCCGATGCGCCCGCAGCCATGAGCGGCGATGTTGCGCAACCCGATGATCTGCCGCCATGGCACACCGCCGATGGCGGCGCGCTCGGCGCCCGACTCTCGCACGAAGCCCGGCATGTCGGCCAGGTGAGCCGGTGCGCGGTCCAGCGTCATGCGCCGGCTGCGGCAGGGAACAGGGGCCGCCGTTGCGCTTCGATCGCCCGCCGCCGATACGGGTTGTCGAGCATGCCGGCGAAGGCCAGGTCCACGTCGCTCGCCGGCGTCTCGCGCCCCACGGCAGCCGAGCCGAGCATGCGCAGCGTGCGTACGCGACAGCGGCGACAGCGATCGTCGATCGTGCGTTGCTGCTGCGCAGACACTTGCATGCGGGCGATTATGGCGACGGCGCGCGGCGGCCCGCGCCGGCGCTGCGTCTACTTCGGCGCGCTCGCCCCCGCCCCCACCCCCGGATGCTGCCTATGGATCGATTCGGCGATCGCCAGCAGCTGCTCCTTCGGCAGCGTGCCGACCACGGCATAGCCGGCGCCCGATTCGACCCAGTAGAACACGCCCGCGTCGCCCTGGCGCTCGTAGCGGAAGGCGGCGTCGGTGGGCGCGTCGGGCTTGCGCAGGTAGACGGTGATGCGCAGGCCCTGCGCGTCCTGGTACATCAGCTGTGCGCTCTTGCCCGCGCCGTCGGGCAGCAGCCGCCCGCCGACCAGCTCGAAGCCCTGCTCGTGCAGGTCGAAGAGCTTGACCGGCGCGTCGATGCGCCGCGTCAGCCAGCGCGCCAGGTGCTCTTCCTGCGCGCGCACCTCGACCGCATGACGCGGCTCGGGCACGTAGACCTCGTGCGCGTAGGCCGCGCGCTGCACCCAGCCCGCGGCGGGCGCGGCGGGCGCGCTCGCCAGCACCGGCGTCCCGGCCGGCGCCGGGCCGTAGTGCCGGCCGATCAACGCGCCGGCCACGCCGCCGGCCAGCAGCAGCCCGGCGGCGATGGCCGCGCGGCGCCAAGGCGCCGCCGCGACCGGGCCCGCGCGCACCAGCGCGCGCAGCCGCGCCGGCACCGGCTCGTCGAGCATCGGCGCCAGCCGCGCGCGCAGCGCGTCGCGGTCCGCCGCCCACAGCCGCACGCGCGCGGCGTCCTGCGGGTGCTCGCGCAGCCAGGCCTCGACCCGCTCGCGCTCGTCGGGGCGCGCGTCGAGTTCGCCGTCAACCCAGGCGCTGAGCAGTTGCTCGTCGATGGCGTGCGTGTCCATCGTCGTCACACCACGCGCCGCAGCGCCGCGCCGGCCGGCTTGGCCTGGCCGTCGAGCAGGCCGCGCAGCGTCGCGCGCGCGCGGCACACGCGCGACATCACCGTACCCACCGGGATATGCATCACCTCGGCCGCCTCGGCATAGCTGAACTGCTCGACGCACACCAGCAGCAGCGGCTCGCGCTGCTCCGGCGACAGCCGCGCCAGCGCCGCCAACAGGTCCAGGCGCAGGCCGACGTCGGTGCCGGGGTCGCCGCCCCGGCCGTCCTGCACGGTCTGCAGCTGCGCCGGGTCGAAGGTCTGCAGGCGCGCCTGCTTGCGCCGCGTGTCCTGGTGCGCGTTGTGCGCGATCGACAGCAGCCACACCAGCATGTCGCGGCTCTGGTCGAACTGGTGCCAGTGCGTCAGCGCGCGCTCCAGCGTGCTCTGCACCAGGTCGTCGGCCTGCGACTCCTCGAACGCCAGCGAGCGCGCATAGCGCCGCAGCCGCGGCACGGCGGCCAGCAGTTGTTGGCGGAATGCGCTGGGGGCGGGGTTCACCTGGGGCGTCTACGGGCGGGGTGCGGCGATTATTCCGCCGCCCCTTGAGATGCATCGGGCCGCACCCATGTGCCGGGCATGGACCAGCCCACCACGCATGTCGCCTGCGCCCATTGCGGCGCCACCAACCGCATCCCCGCCGCGCGGCTCGGCGACGACCCGACCTGCGGCCGCTGCGGCCAGCCGCTGCTCGACGGCCGGCCGGTCGAACTGAGCGATGCCGACTTCGACCGCGTCGTCGCCGCCAGCGACTTGCCGGTGGTGGTCGACTTCTGGGCGCCATGGTGCGGGCCGTGCCGGCAGATGGCGCCGCAGTTCGAGCAGGCGGCGCGCACGCTGAAGGGCCGCGCGCTGCTGGTCAAGGTGAACAGCGACGACAACCCGCAGACCGCGTCGCGCTTCGGCATCCGCAGCATTCCGACGCTGGTCAAACTGCAGCGCGGCCAGGAAGTGAGCCGCGTCGCCGGCGCGCGGCCGGCCGGGCAGATCGTGCAGTTCGCCGGAGGTTGATCAGGCCTGCGCGCGGCTCTTTGCCAGCTCGACGAACCAGTCCACGCTGTCGGCATTGGCCATGGCGTCGCGCTTGAGCACGCTGTCGGCGGCCGCGCCCATCAGCAGCTTCTTCACCGGCAGCTCCATCTTCTTGCCCGACAGCGTGCGCGGGATCGCGCTCACCTGGTAGACGTCGTTGGGCACGTGGCGCGCCGACAGCGCCTCGCGGATCACCTGCTTGATGCGCTTGGTCAAGGCATCGTCCAGCGTGACGCCGTCGCGCAGCACCACGAACAGCGGCATCCAGCTTTCGCGGCCCAGGTATTCCAGGTCGACGACCAGGCTGTCCAGCACCTCGGGCAGCGCCTCCACCGCGCGGTACAGCTCGGCCGTGCCCATGCGGATGCCGTGGCGGTTGATGGTGGCGTCGCTGCGGCCGTAGATGATGGCGCCGTGGGATCCGGATTCCGGATGCGAGGTGATCTTGATCCAGTCGCCGTGGCGCCAGATGCCCGGGTACATGTCGAAGTAGCTGTCGTGGTAGCGCTTGCCGTCCATGTCGCCCCACAAGAACAACGGCATCGACGGCATCGGCTTGGTGCACACCAGCTCGCCGACCTCGTCGATCAGCGGCTGGCCGACGCCGTTGGCGTCGGGCTCGGACCAGGCCTCGACGCTGGCGCCCAGGCAGCGGCACTGCATCTCGCCTTCGATCACCGGCAGCGTCGGCAGCCCGCCGACGAAGGCGCCGGCAAAGTCGGTGCCGCCGCTGATCGGCGCGAGCCAGATGTCCTTGCCGTCCACCTTCGGCAGCTTGTCCCAGATCCAGCGGTAGCAATCCTCGGACAGCGGCGAGCCGGTGGAGCCGACCGCGCGCAGCGCCGACAAGTCAGCCACCGCCTGCGGCTCGACGCCGGCCTTCAGGCACGACGCATAGAAGGCCGCGCCGGCACCGAAGAAGCTGCAGCGCGCCAGCCCGGCGAAGCGCCACAAGGTGCTCCAGTCGTGCGCGCCGTGCGGACCGGCGGGGCTGCCGTCGAAGATGCAGATCGTCGCGCCGCCGAGCAGCGCACCGACCTGGCTGTTCCACATGATCCAGCCGGTGCTCGAATACCAGTGGAAGCGGTCGCCGCCGTCGACGCTGGCGCCGACGTCGTTGTGCAGCGCGCCCATCTTCAACGCCTCGATCATGATGCCGCCGTGGCCGTGCACGATCGGCTTGGGCAGGCCGGTAGTGCCGCTCGAATACACGACCCACAGCGGATGGTCGAAGGGCAGCGGCACCGGCGCGAACGCCGCGTCCTGCGCCAGCAGCGCCGCCAGGTCGTGCGCCTCGCGGCCCCGCGCCGCCAGATCGGCGTCCAGGCCCAGGCTGCGCCACAGGACCGCGTGGCGCACGCTGGGCAGCTCGGCCAGCACCTGCTGCAGCAGCTCGCGCCGGTCGTGCGTCTGTCCGCCATAGCGGTAGCCGTCGCAGACCACCAGCACCTTGGGCTCGATCTGGCGGAAGCGGTCGAGCACCGCCACCGGGCCCATGTCGGGTGAACACACCGACCAGATCGCGCCCAGGCTGGCCACGGCCAGGAAGACGACGATGGTCTGCGGCACGTTGGGCAGCACCGCGCAGACGCGGTCGCCGCGCTGCACGCCCATGCCCTGCAGCGCCGCGGCCAGCGCGCCCACCTGGCGGCGCAGCTCGGGCCACGAGGTTTCGCTCAGCTCGCCGCGCGCCAGCATCGCCTCGTCGGCGAAGATCATCGCCGGATGGCCGGCCGCATGCGCGGCATCCGCATGACTCAGCAGGTGCTGCACGTAGTTCACCTGCGCGCCTGGGAACCAGCTCGCGCCGGGCATCACCGGCTGCTCGAGCACCGCCTGGTAGGGGGTGGGCGACTGGATCTTGAAGTAGTCCCAGATCGAAGCCCAGAAGCCTTCGAGGTCGCTGACCGACCAGCGCCACAACGCATCCCAGCTGTCGAAGGACAGCCCGCGCGTGTCGCTGAGCCAGCGCTGGTAGCGGGTGATGTGGGGCTCGGTCGCAGGCATGGCGGGCTCGCGCAGTTGGGGCGCGAAGATGATGCCAGAGCCGACCGGGCTCGCAAGTCCCAGTCCAGTCTTGTCCTGAACCCGGCGCGCCGCACCGGCTCGTTCATCGCACCTCAGTCGGGCTTGAAGTCGCCGGCAAACACCAGGTCGATGCTCTCGGGCTTCAGGTACTTGCGCAGCGCGGCGTTGGTCTGCTCCAGCGTCAGCGCCGCCAGCGCCGCATCGACGCGTGCCGAGATCTCGAAAGTGCGCTCCAGGTACAGGTTCGAGGCCAGCGCCGAGGCCAGCACGTCGTCCTGCGCGCGCGACAGGCGGCGGAAGTTCAGCAGCCCGCTGCGGCCTTCGTCCAGCTCCTTGGCATCGAAGCCGTCCTTCAGCGCCCGCGCGATCTCCTCGCGCAGCGCCGCTTCGACCTTGGCGCGGTTCTGCGGCGCGAAGATGGCGCTGGCCAGCCAGGTGGAATTGGGCTCGAAGTTGTTCCAGGCGATGTGGCTGCCGACGCTGTACGACAGGCCTTCCCCCTCGCGGATGCGCTTCCACAGCCGCGAGCTGCCGCCGCCGCCAAGCAGGTAGTTGGCCATCGACAGCGCCGGATAGTCGGCGTCCAGGTCGGTCAGCGGCAGCGGCAGGCGCGCACGCAGATCGGCGTTCTGCTTGTCCGGCGTCGGCAGACGCAGCGTCTCGCCGCGGGTAGCGACCAGCGGCTGCGGCACGCGCGTGAAGGGTTCGCCGGCGTTCCAGTCGCCGAAGCCGGCCTGCAGCGCGCGCTGCAACGCCGGCACGTCGATGTCGCCGGCCGCGCCGAACTGCGCGAAGCGCGCGCCGTAGAAGCGCGCGTGAAAGGCGCGCAGCTGCTCCAGCGTCAGCGCGGTCAGGTCCTGCGTCTGCTCGTCGAACGTGCGTGCGTAGCGCAGGTCGCCGCGCGGGTAGGGGTTGTTCAGCCGCGCCAGCGCGTTGCCGGCGACGGCGCCCGGCTCCTTGCGCGCGGCCTCGATGCGCGTCAGCGACTGGCGCCGGTATTCGTCGAAGGCCTCGGCCGGGAAGCTCGGCCGGCGCAGCAGCTCGGCCACCAGCGCCACGGCCTCGGCCAGATGCTCGCGGCGCGAGGTGAGCGAGACGCTGACCGCGCCGGCGCCGCCCTGGATCGACATCTGCGTCTTCAGCGCGTCCAGCCGGTCCTGCACCTGCTGGCGCGACAGCGCCGCCGTGCCCTTGTCGAGCAGCCGCGCCACCGCGTCGGCCACGGCCACCTGGCCGAACAGGTTCTTCTCGTCGCCGAAGCGCAGCGTCAGCACCGCCTGCACCGCGCCGCCGCGCGTCGGCTTCGGTAAAACCGCGGCCTTCAAGCCGCCGAACTCGAAGCGCTGCGTGCGCGCGTCGATGTTGGCCGGCGTGGCCTCGAAGGCCTCCACCTGCGCGGCGGCGGCCTGCGGCTTGAAGGCCTGCATGGCTTGCGCCACGTCGACCTTGACGGGCGCGGGCGCGCGCTGAGGCTGCTCGGTGGGCAGATAAGTGCCGAGCGTGCGGTTGGACGGGCGCAGATAAGCCTCGGCGACGCGCTGCACGTCGGCCAGCGTGACCTCGCGCACCTGGTCGCGGCCGAGGAAGAACAGCCGCCAGTCGCCCAGCGCAATGGCCTCGGACAACGACATGCCGACGTTCTCGGGGTCGCTGAAGTTCTGCTCCCAGCCGTTGAGCCACTGCGTGCGCGCGCGCTGCAGTTCTTCGGCGGTGATCGGTTGGCGCGCCAGCGATTCGCTGACCTGCAGCAGCGCGGCGCGCGCCGGCTCCGCGTCCTGCCCGGGCGCGAGCTGCGCGCCGAGCATCAGCAGCGCCGGGTCGGCCAGCGACCAGGCGAAGGCAAAGGTGCTGGCGGCGAGCTGCTTCTCGGTGAGCTGCTTGTGCAGGCGGCCCGAAGGCACGTCGCCGAGGATCTGCGCCAGCATCTCCACCGCCGCGAAATCGGCGGCCGAGCCGGCCGGCACGTGGTAGGCCGCCATCAGCAGCGGCGCGCCGCCGCTGCGCCGCAGCGTGACCTGGCGCTCGCCGTCCTGCGCCGGGTCGAGCGTGTACATCGCCGGCAGCACGCGCGTGGGCTTCGGGATGACGCCGAAGCTCTGCGCCACCCACTGCAGCACCTGCGCCGGCTCGAACTTGCCGGAGACGATCAGCGTGGCGTTGTCCGGCTGGTAGTACAGGCGGTAGAAAGCCTGCAGCCGCGGGATGTCGACGTTCTCGACATCGCTGCGCGCGCCGATCACCGCGCGGCCGTAGGGATGCCAGTCGTACATCACCGCCATCGTGCGCTGCATCAGGATGCGGCTCGGGCTGTTCTCGCCGCTTTCCATCTCGTTGCGCACCACCGTCATTTCGGTGTCCAGATCCTCGCGCGCGACGAAGCTGTTGACCATCGAATCGGCCAGCCAACCCAGGTACCAGCGCAGGTTGTCGTCATTGGCCGAGAAGCTGGCGGTGTAGTTGGTGCGGTCGAAGCTGGTGCTGCCGTTGGCGGCCAGGCCGCGCTTGGTGAATTCGGCCCACACCTTCGGATGCTCGGGCGAGCCCTTGAACAGCATGTGCTCGAGCAGGTGCGCCATACCGGTCTCGCCGGTGTTCTCGTGCTTCGAGCCGACGCGGTAGGTCAGGTTGACGGTGGTCGTCGGCTTGGAGTCGTCGGGCACCAGCAGGATCTGCAGCCCGTTGGCAAGGCGGTACTCGTCGATGCCTTCGACCGAACGCACCTGGGTGACGCCTGGCGGCAGCGCCAGCTGCGCCCATGACGGCGCGACGAAGGCCAGCAGGGCCAGACACGGCGCCAGACGGCGCAGCAACTTCAGCATGGGCGGCAGCTCGGGTGGATGGAACGCGGGCTGCAGTCTAGGCGCAGGCAGTTAAGCCGGTGTTAGCAAGCCCGTGAGCGCGCGTGGCCGCTCCAAAGCGCTCACACCGGAGCGCGATCAGCGCGGAGGTTGCCTTATGAGCGCGCATGGCCGCCCAAAGCGCTCACACCGGAGCGCTCGAGCGCGAAGGTTGCCTTATGAGCAAGCCCGCATGGGTCGGTGCCCGCCGGCCGCTGAATCGCCTGGGTCTGCATGGCCTTGGCGCGCTCGAGCGGTAGGATCGGCATGATGCTCGGGCAAACTCTGCCCGAGACCTGCGCACGGCGCCCGCCGAGTGCGCCCTGAACGACTGACACGCGCTGCGCTTTCAAGAGACATGAGGAACGCCATGAGCAAGAGGCCCGAAATCATCATCTCGACCACCGACGCCGACCGGCTGGACAAGCTGCTGGCATCGCTGCCCCGGGCGCAGTTTCCCGGACGCGCCGCACTCGAGGCGGAACTGGCGCGGGCCACGATCGTCGAGCCCAAGGACGTACCGCCCACGGTGGTGACGATGAATTCGACGGTGAAGTTCAGTGCCGACTCGTCCGGCGACGACTTCGAGCTGACGCTGGTGTACCCGAAGGACGCGGACGCCAGCGGCAAGACGATTTCGATCCTGGCGCCGGTAGGCAGTGCGCTGCTCGGGCTTTCGCAGGGCGACTCGATCGAGTGGCCCAAGCCCGGGGGCGGGCTCATGAAGGTGCGCGTCCAGGAGGTCACCTACCAGCCTGAGCGGGCGGGCGCGCTGCACCGCTGAGCCGGCCCCGACGGCACGAGGGCGAGAGGGCGAAAGCCGAGCGCGGCCGCCGCGCCCCGAGCGGCCCGTCGCCGGCCGAAGGTCCGGCGGCGGTGCGTGCCGCCGGGGCGGTGATCACCTGTCGAGACTTGGCGCCTGCATTGCGCTGTCGATGTCCAGGTACTTCCAGAAGTCGCGCACGAAGATGTTGCGGTCGAAGCCCAGTACCCACGGGTGCCACAGGTCGGTGGTGATGCGGTGCACGTGCACCTTGTAGGGCATGTAGGCGATCAGGATCTTCTTCGCCTGGTCGAGCAGCGCCTGACGCTCGGGGCCGTCGGGCAGCGTGCGCTGGCGTTCGTACAGCTCGTTGAAGGCCTGCAGGTCGAAGCGCGCGTGGTTGGCCTGGCCCTTGTTCGGCCCGTAGCCCAGCGCCAGGAAGGTGTCGGCGTCGGGCTGGCCGGCGCTCCAGCCTACGCCCCACATCATCAGCCTGCCGGCGCGGCTGGCCTTCAACTGCTCGGGCCACTTGGCGACCTTGAACTCGATGCGCAGGCCCAACGCGTCCATGTTCTTCTGCCACAGCTCGGCCAGCTGGCGCGAGGTCTGGTCGGGCGAGGTGGCGTATTCCAGCTTCAGCGGCCGGCCGTCGGGCTGTTCGCGCCAGCCGTCGCCGTCGCGGTCGACGTAGCCGTACAGGTCGAGCAGCGCCTTGGCGCGCGCCAGGTCGTGCTGGCCCATCTCGCTGCGCAAGGCCGGGTTGTAGCCCCAGACGCCGGGAGCGACCACCGACTGCGCCGGCACCGCCTGGCCGCGGCGCACCAGCGCGATCTCGCGCGACACGTCCACCGCCAGTGCGATGGCACGGCGCAACGCCACTTTCTCAGGCGCATTGCCGCCGACCAGCGGATGCTCCATGCCGAAGTAGGTGACGGACACGTCGGCGCGCGGCACGCGTTGCATGCCGATGCCGCGCTTGGCGAGATTCGGCGCGAGCTGGTGGTTGGGGATGGCGATGTCGGCGAACTCGCCGGGCACGCCTTCCAGCAGGTCCTGCTCGGCATTCAGGAAGGACAGCCAGCGCGGCTGCGCCTCCTCGATCACCGCGATCTGCACCTCGTCGATCATCGGCAGGCGCCGGCCCTTGAACTTCTGCGCGATGGCCACCAGCCGCGCGTCGTCGGCCGGCGGATGCTCGTCGTAGCGCAGCTCGCGGAAGTTGGGGTTCTTCTGCAGCGTCATGCGCGAGCTGCGCTTCCACTGCGCCAGCCGGAACGGACCGGTGCCTACGGGATGTTCGCCGACCTTGTCGCCCCAGGCTTCGACCACCTCGCGCGCCAGCGCGCCGGTAAAGGAGCCATCGGCCAGGTTGTAGAGGAAGCGCGGGCTCGGCTCGGCGAGCACGATGCGCAAGGTGTAGCGGTCCAGCGCGCGCAGGCCATCGACGGGCGTGTCGTAGTCGAAAGGCTTGTTCTCGTCGAGCGCCTTCTTGCGCAGTTCGTTCAGTCCCAGGATCCGGGCGTTCTCCAGCGTGTAGAGCTGGCCGCTCTTCCAGCGCGGGTCGTAGTGGCGCTTGATCGAATACACGTAGTCGGCGGCGGTCAGCTCGCGCTTCTTGCCGCCGAAGGCCGGGTCGTCATCGAACAGGATGCCGGGCTTCAGGCGGATCGTGAACGTACGAAAGTCGGCCGACACCTCGGGCATCGCCGCCGCGGTGTTGGGCCGCAGCCTGAACGGCCGCGCCATGAACTCGAACTCCAGCAGTGCGTCGAAGATGCCGGCGGCCACGGTGCGCGAATACAGGTCGCTGATCTGCGCCGGGTCGAAGCTGGTTTCGGCGATCGGAAAGGCGTAGCGCAGCGTCTTGGTCTGCGCCGCGGCGCTGGCCATCAGCACAGCGGCGAGCAGCAAGCTGCACAGGGCTCGGATCATGATGCGCAGCCTACACTGCCCGCATGGCCGCGTACCTGCTTCGGCGACTGTGGCAGATGGTGCCCACGCTCGCCGGCGTGGTGCTGCTGGTGTTCGTGCTCTTCAAGTGGGTCGGCGGCGACCCGGCCGAGATCCTCGGCGGGCTCAACGCCAGCGCCGAGCAGATCGCCGCCATCCGCCGACAGCTCGGGCTGGACCGGCCGTGGTTCGTGCAGTTCGGCATCTTCCTGAAGCAGATCGCCGCCTTCGACTGGGGCAGCAGCTGGGCGACCAACGAACCGGTGGCGCAGCTGTTCGCCACGCGCTTGCCGGCGACGCTGACGGTGATGCTGCCGATCCTGCTGCTCGACACGCTGCTGGCGATCCCGATCGCCATGGCCGTCTCGCGTGCGCGCGGCTCGCTGACCGACCGCGTGATCATGATCGCCACCACCGTGGCGCTGTCGATCAGCTTCCTCGTCTACATCATCGTCGGCCAGTACGTCTTCGGCTTCCGCCTGGGCTGGTTTCCGGTGCAGGGCTGGAGCGACAGCCTGTGGACCAACCTGACGGTGTATGCGCCGCTGCCGGTGCTGCTGGCGCTGCTGGTCGGGCTGGCGCCGCAGACGCGGCTGTACCGCAGCTTCCTGCTCGACGAGATCGGCCAGGACTACGTGCGCACCGCACGCGCCAAGGGCCTGGGCGAAGGCACGATCCTGCGCCGCCACGTGCTGCGCAACGCGCTGATCCCGATCCTGACCAACGTCGCGCTGGCGCTGCCGGGGGTCTTCGTCGGTTCGTTCCTGATCGAGGTCTTCTTCTCGATCCCCGGGCTCGGCCGCGAGGTGCTGCTGGCGGTGAACCGCAGCGACTATCCGGTGATCCAGGCGGTGACGATCTACGTCGCCGTGCTGACGATGGCCATCAACCTGCTGACCGACCTGCTCTACAAGTGGGCCGATCCGCGGGTGGAATTCAGATGAGCGCCGCGGCGCTGGCCGGCACAGGGGCGGCCGGCGCGCCGTCGCAGGGCGTGTGGCACGCCGCGTGGCGGCGGCTGCGCGCCGACCGCGTCGGCATGGCGAGCCTGGGCGTGGTCGCGGCCTTCGTGCTGCTGATCGCCGCGTCGGCGCTGGGCTGGGTGGCAGGCGACTGGCAGCAAGAGATCGGCGTGCCCAGCGCGCCGCCCACCTTCGTGGGCGCGCGGCCGGCCGCCGATGTGGCCGCGAGCGAAGTTCCGGCGGGGCCCTTGGCCGACCTGTCCGACGTCGACCCGCTGGCGCCGCGTTATGCCGAATGGGATGCGCGCGCAGCGCGCTTTCGCAGCGTCGAAGTGCACAAGCTGCAGACGCTGCCGCTGGGCGCCGACCGGCTGGGCCGCGACGTGCTGGCCAAGGCCGTCAAGGGCAGCGAGGTGTCGATCTTCGTCGGCGTCGCTGCCGCGCTGCTGGCCACCGCGCTGGGCACGCTGCTCGGCGCGCTTGCCGGCTTCTTCGGCGGGCGTGCCGGCGACGCGCTGGAGTGGCTGTACAACGTCTTCACCTCGATCCCCGGCATCCTGCTGATCTTCGCCTTCGCCGCGGTGTTCGGCCGCGGCCTCGCCACGGTGGCGCTGATCCTCGGCTTCACCGGCTGGACCGGCGTGTACCGGCTGGTGCGCGCCGAGTTCATCAAGCATGCGGTGCGCGACTACGTGCGCGCCGCGCAGGCCATCGGCGCGGGCGCGCTGAGCCGCATGTTCCGCCACATCCTGCCCAACGTCAGCCACGTGATCCTGGTGCAGTTGTCGCTGCTGGTGGTGGGCTTCATCAAGGCCGAGGTGATCCTGTCGTACCTGGGGCTGGGCGTGCCGGTGGACCAGGTCAGCTGGGGCACGATGCTGGCCGAAGCGCAGAGCGAGCTGCTGCTCGGCCACTGGTGGCAACTGGCGGTGGCGACGCTGTTCATGGCCGTCTTCGTGACCGCGTTCTCGCTGCTCACCGACGCGCTGCGCGACGCGCTCGACCCGAAGCTGCGCGGGCTGGAAGGCTGATGCTGCTCAGCGTGCGCGAGCTGCAGGTGGCCTTCCGCATCGGCCAGGCCGGCGGCGCGGTGCAGCGCGTGCCGGCGGTGCGCGGCATCGGCTTCGACATCGGCGCGAACCGCTGCCTGGCGCTGGTCGGCGAATCGGGCTCGGGCAAGAGCGTCACCGCCATGTCCATCGTCGGCCTGCTGCCCGACAACGCCGAGCGCCGCGGGCGCATCCTCTATCGCGGGCGCGATCTGCTCGGGGCGAGCGCCGACCAGATGCGCGCGCTGCGCGGGCGCGACATCGCTTGCGTGTTCCAGGACCCGATGAGCTCGCTGAACCCGGTGCTGACGGTGGGCCGCCAGTTGTGCGAGCCGCTGCGCACGCATCTGCGCCTGAGCGCGAGGCAGGCACGCGAGCGCGCGGCCGAGCTGCTGGCCGAAGTCGGCCTGCCCGAGCCGCGGCGCCGGCTCGATGCCTATGCGCACCAGCTGTCCGGCGGCCAGCAGCAGCGCGTGATGATCGCCATGGCGCTGGCCTGCGAGCCGCGGCTGCTGATCGCCGACGAGCCGACGACCGCGCTGGACGTGAGCATCCAGCGGCAGATCCTGGAGCTGCTGGCCACGCTGCGCGCGCGCCACCGCATGAGCCTGCTGTTCATCAGCCACGACCTGGGCGTGGTCGGCGAGATCGCCGACGACGTGGTGGTGATGCGCGCCGGCCAGGTGCGCGAGCAGGGGCCGGCGGCGCAGATCTTCGGCGCGCCGCGCGATGCCTACACGCGCGCGCTGCTGGCCTGCCGGCCGACGCTGCAGGGCGCGCTGCCGGCACGGCTGCCGACGGTCGCGGAGGCGCTCGACACGGCTCAGGCGCCGGCCGCACCTGCCCGGCCGGCGCAGCCCAAGGATCCCGACGCGCCGCTGATCCTGCAGGTGCGCGGGCTGGCCAAGTCCTACTGGCAGCGCGACGGCTTGTTCCGCCGGCGCGAATTGCCGGCGCTGCGCGAGCTCAGCTTCACGCTCAAGCGCGGCCACACGCTGGGGGTGGTCGGCGAATCGGGCTCGGGCAAGACGACGCTGGGGCTGACGTTGTTGCGGCTGCTGGAGCCGACGCGCGGCGAGGTCTGGTTCGACGGCCGCGACCTGCTGCGCGTGGGCGAGCGCGAGCGCCGCGCGCTGCGCCGCCGGCTGCAGATCGTCTTCCAGAACCCCTATGCGTCGCTGAACCCGCGTTTCACCGTCGGCCAGACGCTGCTCGAGCCGATGCGCATCCACCGCATCGGCGCCGATGCCGCAGCGCGCGAACGGCGCGCGCACGCACTGCTGCAGCGCGTGGGCCTGGACGCCGGCGCCTTCGGCCGCTATCCGCACGAGTTCTCCGGCGGCCAGCGCCAGCGCGTGGCCATCGCGCGCTGCCTGACGCTGGAACCCGAGGTGCTGGTGCTGGACGAGGCGGTATCGGCGCTGGACGTGTCGGTGCAGGCGCAGGTGCTGAACCTGCTGCGCGACCTGCAGGACGAGCTCGGCCTGGCCTATGTGTTCATCAGCCACGACCTCGGCGTGGTGCGCTTCATCAGCGACGAGGTGCTGGTGATGCAGGACGGCGCCGTGGTCGAGCAAGCCGGCGCGGCGCAGCTGTTGCAGGCGCCGGCGCAGGACTACACGCGCCGGCTGCTGGCCGCCGTGCCGCGCGGCTGGCAGGGCGCTGCCGCCGCCTGATTCCCGCCCCGGCGCACCGCGAATCGCCGGCAGGTGACAGGCCTGGTCACATGTGTCAATCGTCGCGGCAGCGGGGCGACCAATTGCGCCGGGCGGGGCCGCGCGGCGCGTGAACAAGCGCACGCCGCGCCGGCCCGCGGCGGCCATCCAGGGTTGGCACGGAAGCTGCGCGCTCAAGCCTGCGGCCTGCGGGCCGACAGGACAACCAAACCGATCGAGGGCCGCCCGATGTCAAACACCTCAAGCATGTTCGCGCCAAATGCACCGGCCGCGCGCCGGCTGCGCGCCGCCTCGCCAGCGCTGCACGGCGGCGCTTCGTCGCTGCTGCGCCTGGCGCGCGGCGGCGAGACCCGTCTGCCTTCGAGCGCGGCGCTGTCCGGCTGGGCCGAACGCGCGGCGGCGATGCTCGACCTGACGCCGATGATGGTCGGCACGCACACGCCGGCCCGGCCTGAAGCACCATGGCGCGGCGAAGCGCCGCCGCGCCACGCCGTGCGCGGGGTGAACGCATGATGACGACCGCCGCCCCGCTGCCGACCCTTGTGCGCGCAGCCGCGGCCGGTGTGCTGCCGCCGCGCGTGCTGCCGCCCCCGCAGCCCCGACATGGCGTGCTCGCACGCCCGGTGCTGCACACGCGCGTGCCGCAGCAGCTGTGCCTGGACCTGCAGCCGCGCGGGCGCTGATCAGGCCCGAATCACTTCAGGCCCAGACCACCTTCTTGCGCGCGCCGACCCAGGCTTCGCAGTTCGCTGCGAACACGTCCTCGATCCTGTTGCGCTTGACCTTCATGGTCGGCGTCAGGATGTCGTTCTCGACGCCCCAGGCCTCGGCCGCGACCACCCGGCAATCGAGCTGCTCGTGCGGGTCGAGCTGCGCGTTGACCTTGTTCAGGTGCTCGGCCAGCGGGCCTTCGAGCGCCGCCCGGCCGGCGCCGTCGCGGGCCTTCGCCATGGCGTCGACGTTGAGCATCAGCAGCCCCAGCGGCTGACCGAGGTTGGCGCCGGTGGCGCAGCAGGCCTCGATGGCCGCATGCGTGGCGAGCTTGTCCTCGATCGGGGCGGCGCCACGTACTTGCCCTTGCCGGTCTTGAACAGGTTCTTGACGCGGCCGGTGATTGTCGAGTTGCCTTCGGCGTCGATGCTGCCCTTGTCGCCGGTCTTCAGCCAGCCGTCCTCGGTGAAGGCGGCTTGGGTGGCTTCGCGCTGCTTGCAGCAGCTCGTCGGCGCCGCGCACCGGGTGCCGCTCAGCGGCGCGGTCTTGGCGATGATCTGGTCCCGGGTCTTCGCGCCCGCGACCTTGGGCGCCAGCGGCAGCGTGACCATCGGCAGTCCGGCGGGCACGCCGGCCTTCATGTCGTCCCAGCCGTCGAGCTTGCCGACGAACAGCAGCCTCGATTCGCTGTGCTCGAGGATCTGCCGCACGGTGCCCGCGGCCAGCGTCGGGCACAGCGGCACCGACACGTGGCCGGCCATCCAGATGACCCAGTCGGCCATCATCCAGTGCGCGGTGTTCTTGGCCAGCATCGCGATCTTCGTGCCCGGCTCGAGCGGCAGGCTGTTCAGGTACGCGGCCGTGCGCCGTACTTCGTCCAGCGCCTGCTTCCAGGTGTAGTCCTTGACCACGCCGCCGCCCAGCGGCTGCGTGAACACGGTCTTGTCGGGCGCCGCCTTCTCCCAGTGGTACAGGCGCTGCAGCGCGAGGGCGTCCGGCAAAGCGGTCGAGGCCATGAACTCAGTTCCTGTGGGTCTGCGCGCGGGGCGCGAAGGGGGCGCGAAGGGCGCCCCGAAGGCAGACGGCGAGGCTGGTCAAAGCGCGGCGCGGCGTGCATCAGGACTACCCGCACACCGCCCGGCGCGCGCGGGACGCGGCCGCTGTCCGCACCCTGCTCGACACTCAGCGCGCGCGGGCGGCGGCGTCCTGCACTTGCTCGAGCACGCGCCGCGCCGAACGCAGCGCGAGCGTGGTGTCGATGCCGGCCAACGGCGCGACGCGCGCGACCACCTGGTCGAGCGCGTTGCCATCGTCAGGCGAGCGCATCAGCGCGTGCGCGATCACCGACAGCGCAACGATCGCGCGGCGCGCCGGGGCGTCGGGCAGCTCGCCGCCGCACTGCGCCTGCACATGGTGGCGCACGCTGGCCACCGCCGCGGCACCGAGGCCCCAGCTTTCGCACAGCGCTGCGCCCAGCGCGTCGTGGCTGACGCCGAAGCCGGCCGTCTCCAGCGACACCAGCTCGGCGTCGTCGCGGGCCGCGCGCAGCATCGCCGGGTAGTGGTCAGGCGCATGGCGGAACAGCACCGCCTTGCCGCATTCCTCGAACAGCCCGGCCGAATGCGCGGCCCAGGCGTCCTGGCCGATGGCCGCGGCCAGCCGGCCCATGATCAGCCCGCGCTGCGCGGCGCGCTTCCAGATCGGCTCCAGTTCGGCGGCCGGCGGGAACGCGGCGCGCAGGCCCATCTCGAAGGTGATCGCCGCGACTTCGCGCAGCCCCAGGTAGGTGATCGCCTGCTGCACGCTCTGCACGCGCCCCTTGAGCCCGTACAGCGACGAGTTCACCGCCTTCATCACCGCCGCGGCCAGCGCCATGTCGGCCTCGATCAGCGTGGACGCGGCCTGCAGGTTCATCTCGTCGTCGGCCATCAGCAGCGACAGCTGCACCAGCGATTCGGGGCGTGCCGGGATGTCGATTTGCAGCGTGCGCAGTTCGGGGTCGACGGGCATGGCGGGCGCGAATGTCGGAGTGGCGACGTGGATGCTAAGCCGCTGCTTCGGCAAACGGCGCGCAAAACGAAAAAGGGCGTTGCGGGACGCACGCCCTTTTTCGCACTCTTCTACTTCGTTCTTCTTGCTTCTTGTCTCCTCGCACCCGAGGTCCGGCGCCTGTGCCCGCCGGGCGGCAGCGCCGAGTACGCGCACTCTAGGGGTACCGCCGGGTCGGGGCAACCGTGTTTTCCCGGCCGACTACGGGTTAGCCAGTAGGCGACAAAACAACAAAAACCATGCTGGGCCTTTGCGCCCCCTTGCGGCATACCCGGATAATGGCTACGCGTATGTCGGATGCAGCGCCTGCGCCTGAATGGTTCTCGCTGGGTTGAAGCTCCACATGGTTTCTTTGGTCTAAGTCAGAGGGCTCCCCCGTGGGAAACAAACTTTACGTCGGCAATCTTGCCTACTCGGTGCGTGACGATTCACTGCACCAGGCCTTTTCGCAGTTCGGCAGCGTCACGTCCGCCAAGGTGATGATGGACCGTGACACCGGCCGCTCGAAGGGCTTCGGCTTCGTCGAGATGGGCTCGGACGCCGAAGCGCAAGCCGCCATCAACGGCATGAACGGCCAGGCCCTCGAAGGCCGCGCCATTGTCGTCAACGAAGCGCGTCCGCGCGAAGAACGGCCGGGCGGCTTTGGCAGCCGCGGCGGCGGCGGCAGCTACGGCGGTGGTGGCGGCGGGGGCGGCGGTCGCAGCCCCTACGGCGGCGGCGGCGGGCGCAGCCCCTACGGTGGTGGCGGTGGCGGTGGCGGGCGCGGCGGCTACGGCGGTGGCGGCGGCGGGCGCGGCGGCTACTGAAGCGCCCCCAGGGTCGGGCCTACCCGACCCGCCCACCTCGCTCAGCGGCGCTGGCGTTGCTTGCGCGGCCGTTTGGCCAGCGCGCGGTCGAACAAGGCGTTCGGCAGCAGCCGCAGCAGCTTGGCCACCACGCCCATCTGCCACGGGATGACGCGATAGCTTTCGCCGGCAACGATGGCCGCGAAGGCGCGCTCGGCAAAAGCCTCGGCCGACATCAGGAAGGGCATCGCATAGCGGTTGCCGCGCGTCAGCGGCGTGTCGATGTAGCCGGGCAGGATCGTCACCACCTTGACGCCCGACGGCGCGCATTCGCCGCGCAGGCTCTCGCAATAGCTGATCGCCGCCGCCTTGCTGGCGCTGTAGGCGCCGTGGCCGGGCAGGCCGCGGATGCCGGCGACGCTGGCGATGCCGACCAGCCGGCCGCTGCCGCGCTGGCGCATCGGCTCGACGAAGGGATGAAAGGTCGCCGCCATGCCGAGGTTGTTGGTCTCGAAGGTGGCGCGCATGACTTCCAGGTCGTCGATGTCAGCGGTGTCCATGCCGATGCTGATGCCGGCGTTGGCCACTACCGCCTCGGGCAGTCCCTGCTCGGCCAGGCAGCGGCGGCCGGCCTCGACGATGGCGCGCACATCGCGCACGTCGGCGGCGTAGACGCGCACGCGCTCGTCGGCCCAGCCCTGTGCGTCGGCCCAGGCCTGCAGTTCGGCGCCGCGCCGCGCCACCAGGCCCAAGCGCCAGCCGGCTTGGGCGAAACGCAGCGCCAGCGCCTGGCCGAGGCCGCTGGACGCGCCGGTGATGAAAATCAGCGGCGCGGTCACCTGCGCCGGCCCCCGGCCGCACGGCGGCAACGGAGCGCGAAAGCGCAGCGGCGGTCGTTCATCGTGGATCCTTGTTGGCGCCGCGCTCGGCGTTGTCCGCGGCCTGCGGCTTGCGCGCCGCGTTCGGCAGCAGTTGCGCGCGCATCTTGCCCTGCAGCTGCAACAGCCCGCTCAGGTGGTCGTAGTCCATGCCGGCGGCGCGGAACTCGCTGCCGTCGCTCGTCACCACCACCGGCAGGTGCGAGCGCACGCGCTCGGTGTTGACGAAGACGTGCAGGAATTCGCCGCGAAAGGCCACCGGCTCGCCCTTCGGACCGCTGCTGTCGACGCGCGAATCGCCGATCAGCTGCACCTCGCTGCCGTCGCCATTGACCAGCGCGCGCTGCGCCTGCGCCAGCAGCACGCGGCCTTCGGCGGAGACCGCGCGCAGCCGCGCGCGGTCGACTTCGATCAGGTCGCGGTCGGCGTAGTGGCGCAGCTGCTCGCCCTGCAGCCGCGCCTTCAGGCGCCCGTTCTTGTCGAAGCGCTCGACGACGAAGTCGTGCATCGTGTAGTCGGGCTCCTGGCGCGGCGCGGCGGCTTCGCGCGGCTCGTCGGCCGGCGGCGTGTTCTTCACCAGCCACCAGGTGCCCAGCGCCAGCAGCAGCATCAGCAGCAGCGGCAGGTAGGTCGCCAGCAGCTCGCGCAGCCGCTGGTGCCAGGGCAGCGGCGGCCGCGGCGGCAGGCCGCGCGCCGGCGCCGGGCCGAGCGCGATCGAGCCCTCCGTCAGGTCCGGCAGATGCAGCTCGAGCGCCATCGCCGCTAGCGCCCATCCAGCGTGCGCGATTCGCTGCGCAACAGCGCCGCATAACGGCCGCTGGCGATGAGCAGCAGGTCGCAGAACTCGCGCGCCGCGCCGTGGCCGCCGCGCCGCGCCGTCACATGGTCGGCCACCGCGCGCACCTCGGCATGCGCGTTGGCGCTGGCGCAGGCGAAGCCGGCGCGATGCAGCAGCGGCAGGTCGGGCCAGTCGTCGCCGATGGCCGCGGTGTCGGCCCAATCCACGCCCAGCGCCTTCAATTGGGCTTCGGCGGCGGCGAGCTTGTCCTGCGCGCCGTAGACCGCATGCATCAGCCCCAGGTCGGCGACGCGCCGCCGCACCGCCGCCGAGTCGCGCCCGGTGATGATCAGCGGCACGATGCCGGCGCGCTGCAGCAGCTTCAGGCCGTGCCCGTCGAGCGTGTTGAAGGCCTTGACCGTCTCGCCGTGTTCGCCGATGTACAGCCGCCCGTCGGTGAGCACGCCGTCGACGTCGAAGATCGCGCAACGCATGCTCAAGGACCGGCCCTGGGCCTTGAGCAGCACTTCGGCCGGGAAGCTCAGCGCCGGGGCCGGCAACGGGCGCGTCATCAGATCACCTTGGCGCGCATCAGGTCGTTGGTGTTCAGCGCGCCGACCAGCCGACCGCCGGCATCGACCGCCAGCACGCTGGTGATGCGGTGCCGCTCCATCAACTCGGCCGCGTCGACCGCCAGCGCGTCGGCGGCCACGCAGCGCGGCTGGCGGTGCATCACGTCCTCGGCGTGCAGCGCGCGCAGGTCGGCGCCGCGCTCGATCAGCCGGCGCAGGTCGCCGTCGGTGAAGATGCCGACGGCGCGGCCGTCGTCGCCGACGATGGCGGTGAAGCCCAGGCCCTTGCCGGTCATCTCGCCGAGCATCTCGATGAAGCTGGCGCGGGGGCCGACGCGCGGCAGCGCATTGCCCGAGCGCATCAGGTCGTGCACGTGCATCAGCAGCTTGCGGCCCAGGCTGCCGCCGGGGTGCGAGCGCGCGAAGTCCTGCTCGCGGAAGCCGCGCGCGTCGAGCAGCGCCACGGCCAGCGCATCGCCCAGCGCCATCTGCGCGGTGGTGCTGGCGGTGGGTGCGAGGTTCATCGGGCAGGCTTCCTGATCGACGCCGCTGTCGAGCACCTGGTCGGCGTGCCGCGCCAGCGTCGAGCCCGGCTTGCCGGTCATCACCAGCAGCGTCACGCCGATGCGCCGCAGCGCCGGCAGCAGCGCCGCGAGCTCGTCGCTTTCGCCGCTGTTGGAGATGGCCAGCACCACGTCGCCGGGCGCGACCATGCCCAGGTCGCCGTGGCTGGCCTCGGCCGGATGCACGAAGAAGGCCGGCGTGCCGGTGGAGGCCAGCGTGGCGGCGATCTTGCGCCCGACATGGCCGCTCTTGCCCATGCCCATGACGATGACCCGGCCGCGGCACTGCAGCACCGCCTCGACGCTGCGCGTGAAGCCGTCGCCCTGGCGCGCGGCCAGCGCCTGCAGCGCCTGCGCCTCGATGTCGAAGGTGCGGGCCGCGAGACGCAATGCGCGTTGCGGGTCGAAGCGGCGCTCGGCATTCACGTCGGTGGCTCCGATAGCATCGCGGCATTCTAGGAGCCCGCCGCGGCCCGGCCCGAATGGCCACCACCCTCGACCTTGCGCTGCTGTACCTGATCGCCGCGGTGCTCGGCGTGGTCGTGTGCCGCTCGCTGAAGCTGCCGCCGATGCTCGGCTACCTGGTGGTGGGCGTGCTGATCGGGCCGAACGCGCTGGCGCTGGCGCGCGACACCGCCGGCATCCAGTACCTGGCCGAATTCGGCGTGGTCTTCCTGATGTTCGTCATCGGCCTGGAGTTCAACCTGCCCAAGCTGCGCAGCATGCGCTCGCTGGTGTTCGGGCTCGGGCTGTCGCAGGTGGTGCTGACGATGCTCGGCGCGGCGCTCGGCCACGGGCTGCTGGTGTGGCTGTTTTCGTTCACCGCCACGCCGTGGCAGATGGGCTGGCAGGGCTCGCTGGTACTGGGCGCCGCGATGGCCATGTCCAGCACCGCGATCGTCATGAAGCTGATGGCCGAGCGGCTCGAGCTCGAGAGCGAACACGGCCGCCGCGTCATCGGCGTGCTGCTGTTCCAGGACCTGGCGGTGGTGCCGCTGCTGGTGATGATCCCGGCGCTGCGCGGCAGCGGCCACGACCTGGCCGTGGCGCTGGGTTTCGCGACGCTGAAGGCCGCGCTGCTGCTGACGCTGCTGATGGTCGGCGGCAAGCGCGTGATGCGCTGGTGGCTGACGCTGGTGGCGCGGCGCAAGAGCCAGGAGCTGTTCATGCTGAACCTGCTGCTGATCACGCTCGGCCTGGCGTGGCTGACCGAGCATGCCGGCCTGTCGCTGGCGCTGGGTGCCTTCGTCGCCGGCATGCTGGTGGCCGAGACCGAATACAAGCACCAGGTGGAAACCGACATCCGGCCCTTCCACGACGTGCTGCTCGGGCTGTTCTTCATCACCGTCGGCATGAAGCTGGACTGGCACGCGCTGGCCGACCACTGGCTGCTGGTGCTGACGCTGACCAGCGTGCCGGTGCTGGCCAAGTTCGTGCTCGTCGCGGCGCTGGTGCGGCTGTTCGGCGCGCCGCCGGGCGTGGCGCTGCGCGCCGGCCTGTACCTGGGGCAGGCCGGCGAGTTCGGCTTCGTGCTGCTGGCGCTGGGCGCGTTGAACCACCTGGTGGCGCCGCAGTGGGTCAGCCCGGTACTGGCGAGCATGGTGCTGTCGATGCTGATCGCGCCGTTCCTGATCGCCTACAGCAACCGCATCGTCATGCGCCTGTCGTCCAGCGACTGGCTGCTGCAGTCGGTGCAGCTGACGAGCATCGCCAAGCGCTCGATCGCCACGCAGGGCCACGTCATCATCTGCGGCTACGGCCGCAGCGGCCAGAACCTGGCGCGCATGCTGGAGCAGGAGCACATCCCGTACATGGCGCTGGACCTCGACCCCGACCGCGTGCGCCAGGCGGCGGCGGCCGGCCAGAGCGTGGTCTTCGGCGACGCCGCGCGGCTGCAGAGCCTGATGGCCGCCGGGCTGGCGCGCGCCGTCGCCGTGGTCATCAGCTACCCGGACACGCATTCCGCGCTGAAGATCCTGCACCTGGTGCGCGAGCATGCGCCGGAGGTGCCGGTGGTGGTGCGCACCATCGACGATGCCGACCTGGAGCGGCTGCGCGAAAGCGGCGCCGCGGCCGTGGTGCCCGAAGCCATCGAAGGCTCGCTGATGCTCGCCAGCCACGCGCTGGCGCTGGTCGGCGTGCCGATGCGCCGCGTCATCCGCATGACGCGCGACGCGCGCGACGCACGCTACGGCCTGCTGCGCGGCTACTTCCACGGCGCCGACGACGACACCGTCGAGGAGCTGCAGCAGGAGCGGCTGCTCAGCGTGACGCTGCCGGCGACCGCGGCCGGCGTCGGCCGCAGTCTGGGCCACCTGGCGCTGCAGGCCATGGGCGTGCGCGTCGTGTCGGTGCGGCTGGCCGCGGGGCAGGTGCGCGACGCCGACGACGCGCTGCCGCTGGGCGCCGGCGATACGCTGGTGCTGTCGGGCCTGCCCGAGCCGCTGGCGCTGGCCGAAGCCAGGCTGCTCGGCGGCAGTTGAAGCCGCTGGCGCGCAGTGGCGGCCGATCGAGCGGAGGCTGCCGGGCGACCGGCTGGAGCGCTTCGGTCATTCGCTGCTGCTGGAGACCTTCGCCGATCCGCAGCGCTTTCACGGCACGGTGTACCACGCCGCGAACTGGAGCTGCGTGGGCCTGAGCCAAGGCTTTCGGCGCACTGCAGCCGGCTGCGGCGCTGCGCCCCAGACACCCAAGCAAGTGTTCGTGCGCGCGCTGCCCGACAGCTTCAGCGCCATCGCCGATCCCCAGCGTGAGCGTGATCCGCGGCATGCTCATGCGGGTCGATCCCGCGCAACTCGACCAGACCCTGAGCGGCTGAAATGCCCTGTGGGCACAGCGCGACCGCAGCCTGTCCATCGACGGCAAGACCTTGCGCAGCGCCACCGGCGAGCAGGGCAACCAGCTGCATGTGATGAGCGCCGCGGGGCATCAGTCCAAGGCTGCCTACACCCGAAGAATGGTCTGCGGCCTGAGTGCCGACTACAGCGGCGAGGTCAAGCGCACCAACGAGATCGACACGGCTCAACACGGCTGCACCGCTGCTCGATGCCATCGACGCCGCCGGGCGCAACATCACCGCCGATGCGCTGCTGACCCAGCGCGATCTGGCCGCCTGCGTGGCGGGGGCGCGGGGCGCACCTTCACTTCATCGCCCAAGGGCAACCAGCCCACTTCCCGACTGCGCCGCTTCGCCATCAGTGTGCTCGACCTGCACGCCAAACCCGGCGACTCGATCGCCTCCATGACGCGCAGGCTCGCCGCCAACACCCGCCCGCTGTTCGGCTGCCTGCTCATGACCAAAAACTCCACCGGCCATGGCGCCGCTGCCTAAATCGGCGAGAACAAACTTACCCTGGCTGCCTCGCCGAGTTCCAGTTCCGCTTCAACCATCGCTTTGACATGAACATCATCCTGCCTCGCCTGCCCACTGCTCACGTCGCGGCGCCATCGTCCGGTGAGCGCGCCCTGAGGACTGCCGGGGAGTCCGGCTGATCAGGTGGCGCCATGCGTCGTTGCCGGCTCGCGGGAGGGCCCCTCGCCTCGCCTCGCCCAGCCTGGCACCGAAACTCTCCCCGGCGCGGGGCCGATCCCAAGCCCGGCAGGCTCCTAGAATCGACCGGCTCCCCGGCGCGCCAGGAGACTTGAAATGCGCATTCTCATTGCCGAAGACGACCAGGTGCTGGCCGACGGTCTGCTGCGCTCGCTGCGCGCGGCGGGCTATGCCACCGACCAGGTGAGCAGCGGCACCGAAGCCGACGCCGCGCTGGCCGACCATGAGTTCGACTGCGTGATCCTCGACCTGGGCCTGCCCAAGATGCACGGGCTGGACGTGCTGCGCCGCGTGCGCGCGCGCGGCTCGTCGGTGCCGGTGCTGATCCTGACCGCGGCCGACAGCATCGAGCAGCGCGTCAAGGGGCTGGATCTGGGCGCCGACGACTACATGGCCAAGCCCTTCTCGCTGCAGGAGCTGGAGGCGCGCGTGCGCGCGCTGACGCGCCGCGGGCTGGGCAGCGCGGCGACGATCATCAAGCACGGGCCCCTGAGCTTCGACGCCACCGGCCGCGTGGCCTACATCAACGACCAGATGGTCGAGCTGTCGGCACGCGAGCTGTCGCTGCTGGAGGTGCTGCTGCAGCGCGCCGGCCGCCTGGTGAGCAAGGACCAGCTGGTCGAGCGGCTGTGCGAGTGGGGCGAGGAGGTCAGCAACAACGCCATCGAGGTCTACATCCACCGCCTGCGCAAGAAGATCGAGCAGGGGCCGATCCGCATCGCCACCGTGCGCGGCCTCGGCTACTGCCTGGAAAAGATCGCCGCTTGAGACGCGCCGCGCCCGCCGCGGCCACGCGCCCCGATGCCCGCGATGGGGCCTGTTGACACTACCGGAAGGGATCGCGTTGTGGGTCAGAAATGCCGCAGGCAAGGCGCAAACCGCCGCCGGGTTGGACAGCCGGCGAGGATGCGCAACGCAGCATGCGGCATTTCTGAGCACGACCCTGCGGGAAGGCCCGCCGCAACGGGCCACTCGCCGTTGCATCGCTCGCCCGCACGCCGGTGCGGGCAGCGCGCTGCGCCTGGATCGGCCCGTTGCGGCGGGCCTTCGCGACCCTTCCGGTAGTGTCAACAGGCCCCAGCCGGCAGCATTCGCTGTTCGGCGAGATCCTCGACTGGATGCTCGCGCCGCTGCTGCTGCTGTGGCCGATGAGCATCTTCCTGACCTACCTGGTGGCGCAGAACATCGCCAACCGTCCCTATGACCGGGAACTGGGCGTGGTGGTGCGTGCCATCGCGCAGCAGGCGAGCATCGAGCCGGCGGGCGCCGAGGCGCTGCCGACACTGCGGCTGCAGATCCCGTCGCTGGCCACCGAGCTGTTGCGCGCCGACGACGCCGACAGCGTGTTCTTCCAGGTGCTGGGCGTGCGCGGCGAGTTCGTCGCCGGCGACGATGCGCTGCCGGTGCCGGAGGCGGCGGCGCACCCGCTCGGCGAGCTGCGCTTTCGCGACGAGACGATGCACGACGAGCCGGTGCGCGTGGCCTACATGTGGCTGAAGGTGCCGGGCGCGCCGGACGACGGCGCGATGCTGGTGCAGGTGGCCGAGACGCTGCAAAAGCGCGCGCGGCTGGCCAACGAGATCATCAAGGGCGTGATCCTGCCGCAGTTCGTGATCCTGCCGCTGGCAGTGGTGCTGGTGTGGTTCGCGCTGGCGCGCGGCATCAAGCCGCTGAGCCGGCTGCAGCAGCGCATCCGCCGCCGCGACAGCTCCGACCTGAGCGCCATCGACGAACGCGACGTGCCCGACGAGGTGGCGCCGCTGGTGCGCGCCATCAACGAGCTGCTCGCCCGGCTCGACCAGTCGATCCGCACGCAGAAGCAGTTTCTCGCCGACGCCGCGCACCAGCTGAAGACGCCGCTGGCCGGGCTGCGCATGCAGGCCGAGCTGGCCGGGCGCGAGATCGACGCCGGCGCCAGCGATGCCGAGTCGCTGAAGTCATCGCTGCAGCAGATCGCGCGTTCGAGCCAGCGCGCCGCGCACATGGTCAACCAGCTGCTGGCGATGGCGCGCGCCGACGACCGCGAGCAGGCGCTGCGCAAGCAGGATCTGAACCTGGCGGCGATCGTCATGGAGACGGTGCGCGACTTCGTGCCCAAGGCCATGGACAAGCGCATCGACCTCGGCTACGAAGGCCCGGACGACCATGCCGCCGCGCCCGACGTGCTGCTGCACGGCCAGCCGGTGCTGGTGCGCGAGATGGTGCGCAACCTGGTCGACAACGCGCTGCAGTACACGCCGCCGGGCGGCACGGTGACGGCGCGCGTCGTCGCCGATCCCTTCGGCCAGGTGGTGGTGCTGCAGGTCGAGGACAACGGCCCGGGCATCGCCGAGGCCGAGCGCGAGCTGGTGTTCCAGCCCTTCTACCGGCCGGCGGACACGGTCATCGAAGGCAGCGGCCTCGGGCTGGCCATCGTGCGCGAGGTGGCCGAGCAGCATGGCGCCGAGATCTCGGTGGCCGACGCCCAGCCGCGCGCGCTGGCCGCGGCGCAGCACTGCGGGCCGGGCACGCTGATCACCGTGCGTTTTCCGGTACGCTGGAGCCAGCGGCGCGCCGGCGGCTGAGGAGTTGTCCGATTGGGAAGCCTCCGAGCAACCCAAGCGCGCACGCGGGCCAGGAGTCCTGCAGGAAGCGGCGGAGTTATGATCTGCAAGGTGAACGGCAGCGCCGATGGCAAGCCTCGCGCACGCTGCGCCTACAAGGGCTTGAAACGGCTTGAGTTCGGTGGGTCGTGCCTCCGGCGGCCCCCGTAGCTTGGAGAGAGGGAATTCGAGGGTCCAAGCAGCCGACTCAAGCATCAGACCCACTGGGTCTGACTTGAGTTCGAACCAACGAGCCTCCTCGAACCCTGTGCGGTTCATTCCTGCAGACGGTGATGTAGCTGACACAACACTCATGATGCGGTTCTTGACGGCAGCCTTCGGCAAATCCTACTTGGTTGCCGCGCACGGGTTGACTCGCAGCTTTCACCGGTTCTCGCCGGAAGCCAGCCTGACAGTGTTCACCGACCTGCCAGGCGGGTTCGCCTTCGGTGATGTTGTCGCTATGCGCTATGCCGATCTAATTGCGGGGCTCGATTCCTTCTATCAGAATCCGCTCGGGCAATTCCAGAACGTCTTTCGGTTCCTGCTGCTTCGGCGCCTGCGAGAGCAGTTTCCCGACGACGACCTGTGTTGGATCGATGCCGACATGCTCGTGTTCGGAGACATCGGCCAACACTTGGTGCCCGGGCAATTGAACGTGATGGCTCACGGCCGACGCGACGACCAAGTTCTGGATTGCGGGGGCGGTCTCATCGTGTCGGGCAACCGATACGCCATCGGCGGCATGTTCTCGTTGCCTCCGGGGCCTGCACTCGACCATCTCGACCGTACTCTCGCTGACTTGCCCGGCTGGGACGACGGTGGCGGCCCGCTCAAGAATATGGCCGACCAACTCGCGTTGAATCATCTGGTGGCTCGGTCGGGCTTGCCGGTCAACTGGATCAGCGACGATCGGCGATTCATCTTCAACCTCGAGGCTGCAGACGCGCTGCACCCGGTGGTGGGTGACGCTGGTCTATCGCAAATCGCCCTTGTCAACGGCAGGCCGTGGCGTACGGGGCGCCGGATTGCGCTGATGTGCTGGATCAAGAAGAAGCTCGACGCCCATCTGAAAGACAACTTCTCGACATTTCGTCCCGAAGTGGCCGCCCTCTTGCGCGACCTCTATGCCCCCTCTATGCCTTGAGGGGGCCCCTATCGCCGGAGGTTTGAAGAGCAGCGAACCTCGATCGGCGTGAAGGTCTACATCATCGCCATCCAGAGGCATGAACTGTCCTTGCGCGCTGGACACGCCGCACTTGCGTCAGCCCATGCCTACGGCTACGAGGCCGAGATCTTCAACGCCTACACCGGACACAACGGACGCCGGTATCTTGAGTCGCAGCGGTTGAAGCTTCGCGAAGGACAGAAACCGCATTCGCTGGGCTCGACAGGATGCTTCGCGTCGCACCATCGCTTGTGGCGAATGTGTGCCTCGTTGGACACACCGATCGTGATCGCCGAGCACGACGCGCTCTTCGTGCGCTCGTGGCCGAACCCGTCATGGCAGGACGTGTTGCACCTGAATTGGGAAGGATCGAGCGTGCGTCACACAAAGGGCTTCGACCGCCTCGGGGATGCGTATGCACCATGCCAAGATGACAGCGTTTATCGCCATGGTTTCGAACCATATGACTGGCCGGGTTGGGTCACGATGAGCTGCAACTATGCGTACGCGTTGAAGCCCAGTGCGGCTCGGCTACTGTTGGAGGATGCACGCGAGCACGGATGGTTCTATGCTGACCGCATCATCCGAGAACCCCTCGTCACGATCGAGACGATCCATCCCGCCATCGCCGTCGAGCAGGAAATCGCGTTGACCCTGAGTCTGACCAAGGGTCGCGGGGCAGACTGAGATCCCGGCGTACGTGAAGCCGGCCCCATCCAGCCGCCTGGTCCGAACGGGATCACGAGTTTCGAGTCTCCGAGACTGCTGGCCCCGGACGTGAGCGCGTCGGCCGGCAGACCGCAGCGTTCTATGAAATCGCGTTGCGCTGGTGGACAGAGAGGGGTCCTGCGTAAGCGTCCACGCACGAGCAGGCGCAGCGCCATACCCAGACCCATGTGGCCGATACCGGAGAAGTCGGCTAGCGGCCGCCCCCGCACCTCAGCTCTGCATCAACCGCCGGCTCTTGGCCACCGACATCAGCAGCCCCAGGCCGAGGCCGAGCGTGACCATCGCCGTGCCGCCGTAGCTGATGAAGGGCAGCGGCACGCCGACCACCGGCAGGATGCCGCTGACCATGCCCATGTTGACGAAGGCATAGGTGAAGAAGCTCAGCGTGATCGCGCCGGCCAGCAGCCGCGTGAACACCGTCGGCGCCTCCGACGCGATCCACAGCCCGCGGAAGATCAGGAAGGTGAAGCCCAGCAGCAGCGCGGCCACGCCGGCCAAGCCGAACTCCTCGGCGAAGGCGGCGAAGATGAAGTCGGTGGTGCGCTCGGGGATGAACTCCAGGTGCGTCTGCGTGCCCTGCATGAAGCCCTTGCCGGTGAGGCCGCCGGAGCCGATGGCGATCATGCCCTGGATGATGTGGAAGCCCTTGCCCAGCGGGTCGCGCGTCGGGTCGAGCAGCGTGCACACGCGGTGCTGCTGGTATTCGCGCAGCACCGGCCAGCGCACGCCCTCGGCGCAGATCGCGTCGGCGCTGAGCACGATCGCACCGATCGCCAGCGCACCGGCCACCAGCACCGGCGCGATCAGCTTCCACGACAGCCCGGCGAAGAAGATCACGTACAGCCCGGCGGCCAGCACCAGCAGCGAGGTGCCGAGGTCGGGCTGCTTCATGATCAGCCCGACCGGCACCATCAGCAGCGCGCCGGCCACCAGGAAGTCGAGCACGCGCAGCTGGCCCTCGCGGCGCTGGAACCACCAGGCCAGCATCAGCGGCATGGCGATCTTCATGATCTCGCTGGGCTGGATCACCGTGCCGACGTAGAGCCAGCGCGTCGCGCCCTTCTTGGTGATGCCCACGCCCGGCAGCGCGGTGACGATCAGCAGCGCCAGCCCCAGCAGGTACAGCGGCACCGCCAGCTGCAGCAGCCGCTGCGGCGGCACCTGCGCCGCCAGCAGTAGCACGCCCAGCGCCAGCAGCATGTTGCGGCCGTGGTCGACGAAGCGCGTGCCGTGGTCGAAGCCGGCCGAATACATGGTCACCAGCCCCATCGCCGCCAGGCAGCCGATGGCCAGCGCCAGCCACGGGTCATAGCCGGTGAACAGCGGCTTGATGCGCTGCCACGGCGTCGGCCGTTCGATGACCGCGGCGTTCATGGCGCCAACGCGGCAGCGGCCTGGCCCGGCAGCGGCATGTCGGCCGCGCGCCGCGGCGTGCCGATCGGCGCCGCCGACTGGCCCTTGCGCGTCGCGGCCATGTCCTCCTCGCTCGGGTATTGGCCGAGCAGCAGGTAGTCGAAGACGCGGCGCGCGATCGGCGCGGCGGCGGCGGCGCCGAAGCCGGCGTTCTCGACGATCACCGCCAGCGCCACCGTCGGGTCGGGCAGCGGCGCGGCGGCGATGTACAGCGCATGGTCGCGCTTGTGCTCTTCCAGCTTCGAGGCGTCGTACTTCTGGTTGGCCTTGACGCCCACCGCCTGCGCGGTGCCGGTCTTGCCTATCGACTTGTACGGCGCACCTGCGAAGACCCGGGTGGACGTGCCTTCCTGCGTCACGCCGTGCATCGCGCGCAGGATCAGCTCGATGTGCTCGGGCTTGAAGTTCAGCGGCTCGAGCGCGTCGCTGGCCACCAGGCGCTGCTCGTGCGTGACCACGTCCTCGATCTGGCGCACCAGCCGCGGCTTGAAGCGCTGCCCGCCGGCCACCAGCGTGGCCGTGGCGCTGGCCAGCTGCAGCGGCGTGAAGGCGTTGTAGCCCTGGCCGATGCCCAGCGAGATGGTCTCGCCGGCGTACCACTTCTGCTGCTCGGGGCGCTTGTAGTAGCGGCGCTTCCAGTCGGTGGAGGGCAGGATGCCGGTGGACTCGCCCTCGACGTCGATGCCGGTCTTGCGCCCGAAGCCCAGCGGCGCCATCTGCTCGGCCATCAGGTCCACGCCCAGCTCGTTGGCCAGCGAGTAGTAGTAGACGTTGCTCGACTTGACGATCGAGCGGTACATGTCCACCGGCCCCAGGCCCCTGTCGCCGTGGCTGCGGAACACATGGTTGCCGAAGGCGAAGGTGGCGTTGTCCTGGATGATCGTCGACGGCGCGCGCTTGCCGGTGTTCAGCGCGGCCAGCGCCATGAAGGGCTTGTAGGTCGAGCCCGGCGGGTAGGTGCCGCGCAGCGCCCGGTTCAGCAGCGGCTTGTCGATCGATTCGTTCAGCTCGCGCCAGCTGTCGACGTCGATGCCGTCGACGAACAGGTTCGGGTCGAAGGTCGGCTTGCTGACGAAGGCCAGCACCTCGCCGGAGCGGGGATCGATGGCCACCAGCGCGCCGCGGCGGTCGCCGAACAGTTCCTCGACCAGCGCCTGCAGCCGGATGTCGACCGACAGCACCAGCGTGTTGCCCGGCGTCGGCGCCTGGCTGCTCAGGCGCCGGATGGCGCGGCCGCCGGCACTGGTCTCGACGCGCTCGAAGCCGGTCAGCCCGTGCAGCTCGGCTTCGTAGCTCTGCTCGAGGCCGAGCTTGCCGATATATTCGGTGCCCTTGTAGTTGGCCAGCTGCTCGTCGGGCCAGTCCTCCATCTTCGCCTTCTCGGCCTGGTTGATGCGGCCGATGTAGCCGAGCAGGTGGCTGCCGGTCTCGCCCAGCGGGTAGTTGCGGAACAGCCGCGCCTTCACGTCCACGCCGGGAAAGCGGAAGCGCTGCGCCATGAAGCGCGCCACTTCCTCGTCGCTCAACTTGGTGCGGATCGGCAGCGAATCGAAGCTCTTGCCTTCGTCGAGCAGCCGCCTGAAGCGGCGCCGGTCGCGCACGCCGATCTCCATCATCTCGCCCAGCGCGTCGATCGTGGCTTCCAGGTCCTCGACCTTCGACGGCGTGATCTCCAGCGTGTAGGCCGAATAGTTGGTGGCCAGCACCTCGCCGTGGCGGTCGAGGATGCGTCCGCGGTTGGGCACGATCGGCAGCACCGCGGTGCGGTTGGTCTCGGCCTGCGCCGCCAGGTCTTCGTAGCGCGTCACCTGCAGGTAGCTCAGGCGCGCGCCCAGCAGCCCGAAGCCGAGCAGCACGAAGGCGCCGGCGGCGATCAGCCGCAGCCGGAAGCGGTCCAGCTCGTTCTCGAGGTTCTTCAGCTCGGCCATGTCTGCGGCGCTACAGCGGACGATTCTGGTCCGGATCGGGCGGGCGGCGCTGCGGCGCCAGCAACAGCGCGGTGATCACCGGCCACAACAACGCTTCGAACAGCGGCGCGAACAGCAGTTCCCAGCCGGGGAACATGCCGCCGGCCAACATGCGCACGATCAACGACACCAGATGCGCGGCCAGGAACAGCGGCAGCACCTGCACCGCCTGCTCGGCCAGGCCGAACCACAGCAGCCGGCGGTGCGCGCTGATCGCGCCGAAGCTCAGCAGCGTGTAGGCCAGCGCATGCTGGCCGAGCAGCGCGCCTTCGTGCACGTCCATCAGCAGGCCGAAGACGAAGGCCACGCCGACGCCGACGCGGCGCGGCTGGTGCACGTTCCAGAACACCAGCACCAGCGCCAGCATGTCCGGCTGCGCCGCGTGGCGGCCCAGCGGCAGCAGGTTGACGGCCAGCGCCAGCAGCAGCGTCAGGCCGATGAACAGCGGGTTGACCGGCAGCAGCAGCTGGTTCGAGCCGCGCGGCAGGATCATCGGCGCGGCCCCCTGCCCGGACGATCCGCCGGGCGGTCTGCGGGCTGCTGCGCCGCGCGCGCAGGCTCGGCCGCCGGCTCCTCGCGCGGCGGCTGCTGCAGCCCCACCGGCTCCAGCACCAGTACGTGGCGCACACCGTCGGCCGAAGCGTCGGGCGCGAGCAGGATGCGCGCGAAGCCGGATTCGGCGCGCCGCTCGACGGCCGTGACCTTGGCCACCGGCAACCCCGGCGGATAGACGCCGTCGACGCCGCTGGTGGCGAGCTCGTCGCCGACGCGCACGTCGGCATTGGCGGCCATGAAGCGCAGCTCCATCGCGCCGCCGCCGGCGCCGCCGAAGGCCGCGCTGCGCGCCAGCGTGCGCGTGTTGAGCACGGGAATCGCCGCGTCCTTGTCGATCAGCAGCGTCACTTGCGAGCTCAGCGGAAAGACCCGCGTCACCTGGCCGAGCACGCCGTCGGGGCCGATCACCGGCGCGCCCAGCACCACGCCCTGCGTCGCGCCGCGGTCGATGAACAGCTTGCGCGAGAACGGATCGGCGGCCTCGTACAGCACCTCGGCGGCAAGGCTGCGCACCTGCAGCGACGGGCGCAGCTCGAGCAGCTGGCGCAGCCGCTCGTTCTCATGCTCCAGCCGTTCGGCGCGTGCCGCCTTTTCGGCCTGCAGCGCCATCTTCTGCTCGGCCGCCTTCTCGCTGGCCAGCGCGCCGCTCAGGCCGCGCAGGTAGTCGGCGCCGGTGTGCCACAACTGCACCGGTACGTTCAGCGCCTCCTGCACCGGCAGCAGCGCGGTGGCGATGGCCGCGCGCAGCGGCTTGGCGAACTCGAAGCGCGTGTCGGCGACCATCAGGAACAGCGCCAGCGCCGAGAAGAACGCCAGCTTGGTCAGCGCCGACGGTCCCTGGTGGAAGAACGGCGGCGGCGTGCGCTCGAAGCTGCCCAGCGACATGGCGGCCGCGCGTGTCTCGGGCTGATGCCTATGCCCAGGACCTGTTCACGCGGCGCAATGCACTTCGCCTCACTCGGAGGTGAAGATGCCGCCCAGGCGGTCCATGCGCTCCAGCGCCATGCCGCAGCCGCGCACCACGCAGGTCAGCGGATCTTCGGCCACCAGCACCGGCAGGCCGGTTTCTTCGGCCAGCAGCCGGTCCAGGTCGCGCAGCAGCGCGCCGCCGCCGGTGAGCATCATGCCGCGCTCGGCGATGTCGGCGCCGAGCTCCGGCGGCGTCTGCTCCAGCGCGTTCTTCACCTGCGAGACCATCTGGTTCAGCGGGTCGGTCAGCGCTTCGAGGATCTCGTTGCTGCTGATCGTGAAGCTGCGCGGCACGCCTTCGCTGAGGTTGCGGCCCTTGACCTCGATCTCGCGCACCTCGGAGCCGGGGAAGGCCGAGCCGATGCTCTTCTTGATGAGTTCGGCAGTCGGCTCGCCGATCAGCATGCCGTAGTTGCGGCGGATGTAGTTGATGATCGCCTCGTCGAACTTGTCGCCGCCGACGCGCACCGAGCCCTTGTAGACCATGCCGCCGAGCGAGATCACGCCGACCTCGGTGGTGCCGCCGCCGACGTCGACGACCATCGAGCCCGCGGGCTCGGACACCGGCAGGCCCGCGCCGATCGCGGCGGCCATCGGCTCTTCGATCAGGAACACCTGCGAGGCGCCGGCGCCGAGCGCCGATTCGCGGATCGCGCGGCGCTCGACCTGGGTCGAGCCGCAGGGCACGCAGATGATGATGCGCGGGCTCGGCGAGAACAGCCGCGACTCGTGCACCATCTTGATGAACTGCTTGAGCATCTGCTCGGTGACGGTGAAGTCGGCGATCACGCCGTCCTTCATCGGGCGGATGGCCTCGATGTTGCCGGGCACCTTGCCGAGCATCGCCTTGGCTTCGGCGCCGACCGCCTGGATGGTCTTCTTGCCGTGCGGGCCGCCTTCGTGGCGGATGGCGACCACCGAGGGCTCGTCGAGCACGATGCCCTTGCTGCGCACGTAGATCAGCGTGTTGGCGGTGCCCAGGTCGATGGCAAGATCGGTCGAAAAATAGCGGCGCAGGGAAGCGAACATGGATGGTCAGAGTGGGCGCGAGGCAAAGGGCCGGCGGTCATGGCAGGGGCCATGCGCGGCATGCGGCATCGGTGTCGTGCCCAGGAGTGGCATCGGGTCGAGGGCGGCAGCGGCGGGCTGGGGTCGCCCTGGCCCGGCTCCGCGCCGCCCCGCGCTGCAGAGCACCCGAACCCGCCCCAGGGCACCTGGGGATAACCGGGGATAATACCTTATCGCCCCTGCGGTCCCACCCGCAAGCCGCGCATGGCAGCGCCGCTGCGGCCGCTGCCGCGGGCTCCCCTTCCAGGTCATTCCATGTTGCTGACACCCGAGGACGTGAACCGCATCGCCGCGCTGGCGCGGCTGGACTTGTCGAGCGCCGAACGCGCCGCGATGCTCGGCCAGCTGAACGGCTTCTTCGGCATCGTCGAACGCATGAGCGCGGTCGACACGCGCGGCGTCGATCCGCTGTACACGCCGCTGTCGGCGGTGCAGGCGGTGGGGTCGAGGCTGCGCGACGACGTCGTCACCGAGACCGACCAGCGCGAGCTGAACCAAAAGAGCGCGCCTGCGGTGGCGGACGGCCTGTATCTGGTGCCGAAGGTCGTCGAATGAAGCTGCATGACATGGGCGTGGCCGAGACCGGCCGCGCCTTGCGCGCCGGCCGGGTGTCCAGCCTGGAACTGACGCAACATCTGCTCACGCGCGTTGCCGATTTCGAACATCTGGGCGCCTTCCTGGCGCGCGACGCCGAACTCAGCCTGGCCCAGGCGCGTGCCGCCGACGCGCGCATCGCGCGCGGCGAGGCCCACGCGCTGAGCGGCGTGCCGATCGCGCACAAGGACATCTTCGTCACGCGCGCGCTGCCCACCACCGCCGGCTCGAAGATGCTCGCCGGCTATGCCAGCCCCTTCGACGCGACGGTGGCGGCGCGGCTCGGCGACGGCGCCGACGGCCAGCCGGGCGCCGGCATGGTGCTGCTGGGCAAGCTCAACTGCGACGAGTTCGCGATGGGCTCGACCAACGAGAACTCGGCCTTCGGCGCGGTGAAGAACCCCTGGGACACGGCGCGCGTGCCGGGCGGCTCGTCGGGCGGCTCGGCGGCGGCGGTGGCGGCACGGCTGGTGGCGGCGGCCACCGGCACCGACACCGGCGGCTCGATCCGCCAGCCGGCCAGCTTCTGCGGCATCACCGGCATCAAGCCGACCTACGGCGTGTGCTCGCGTTGGGGCATGGTGGCCTTCGCCTCCAGCCTGGACCAGGCCGGCGCGATGGCGCGCAGCGCCGAGGACTGCGCGCTGCTGCTGTCGGCGATGAGCGGCTTCGACGCGCGCGACGCCACCAGCGTCGAACGCCCGCCGCAGGACTTCCACGCGCAGATGCGGCAGCCGCGCGCAGGCGCGTCGGCCGCGCGCCCGCTGCAGGGGCTGCGCATCGGGCTGCCGCGCGAGTTCTTTCCGGCGGCGCTGTCGACCGACGTCGACGGCGCCGTGCGCGCGGCGCTGGCCGAGCTGGAAAAGCTCGGCGCGACGCTGGTCGACGTGACGCTGCCGCGCACCGAGCTGTCGATTCCGGTGTACTACATCATTGCGCCGGCCGAGGCCAGCTCGAACCTGTCGCGCTTCGACGGCGTCAAGTTCGGCCACCGCGCCAAGGACTACGCCGATCTGCGCAGCCTGTACGAGCGCACGCGCGCCGAGGGCTTCGGCCCGGAGGTCAAGCGCCGCATCATGATCGGCACCTATGTGCTCTCGCACGGCTACTACGACGCCTACTACCTGCAGGCGCAGAAGCTGCGGCGCATGATCGCCGACGACTTCCAGGCCTGCTTCCGCGAGTGCGAGCTGATCGCCGGCCCGGTGGCGCCCAGCGTCGCCTGGAAGCTCGGTGCACAGCAGGACGACCCGGTCAAGGCCTACCTGGCCGACGTCTTCACGCTGCCGGCGAGCCTGGCCGGGCTGCCCGGCATGAGCGTACCGGCCGGCTTCGCCGCGTCGGCCGAAGGCGGCGGCATGCCGGTGGGGCTGCAGCTGATCGGCAACTACTTCGACGAAGGCCGGCTGCTGCACGCAGCGCACGCGCTGCAGCAGGCCACCGATTTCCACACCCGCGCGCCGGAGAATGGTCGATGAAGGCGCCGCCCCTGATCCGCGGCTTCGAGGTCGTGATCGGCATCGAATCCCACGTGCAGCTGTCGACGCGCAGCAAGATCTTCTCCGGCGCGTCGACGCGCTTCGGCGCCGCGCCCAACACCCAGGCCTGCGCGGTGGACCTGGGCCTGCCGGGGACGCTGCCGGTGCTGAACCGCGGCGCGGTCGAGCGCGCGATCCGCTTCGGCCTGGCGGTGAACGCGAAGATCGCGCCGCTGTCGATCTTCGCGCGCAAGAACTACTTCTATCCCGACCTGCCCAAGGGCTACCAGATCAGCCAGTACGAGATTCCGGTGGTGCAGGGCGGGCACGTGGACATCCGCGCCGGCGAGCAGGCCAAGCGCGTGAACCTGACGCGCGCGCACCTCGAAGAGGACGCGGGCAAGTCGCTGCACGAGGACTACGCCGGCTGCACCGGCATCGACCTGAACCGCGCCGGCACGCCGCTGCTGGAGATCGTCACCGAGCCCGACATGCGCAGCAGCGCCGAGGCCGTCGAATACGCGAAGACGCTGCACGCGCTGGTCATGTGGCTGGGCGTGTGCGACGGCAACATGCAGGAAGGCAGCTTCCGCTGCGACGCCAACGTGTCGGTGCGCCGCCCTGGCGCGGCGCTGGGCACGCGGCGCGAGATCAAGAACCTGAACAGCTTCCGCTTCCTGCAGCAGGCCATCGACTTCGAAGTGCAGTGGCAGATCGAGCGCATCGAAGACGGCCTGGCCATCGAGCAGGCGACGGTGCTGTTCGACCCGGACAACGGCGAGACGCGCGCGATGCGCAGCAAGGAAGACGCGCACGACTACCGCTACTTCCCCGACCCGGACCTGCCGCCGCTGCTGATCGCGCCCGAATGGGTGGAGCGCGTGCGCGCCGAGATGCCCGAGCTGCCCGGCGCGATGGCCGAGCGCTTCCAGCGCGACGACGGCCTGCCGGTCTACGACGCGGCGACGATGACGCAAAGCCGCGGCTTCGCCCGCTATTACGCCGAGTTGCGCGACGCCAGCGGCCAGCCCAAGCTGGCCGCCAACTGGCTGATGGGCGAGGTCAGCAGGCGGCTCAACGCCGAGGCGCTCGAGATCGACGCGATGCCGGTGGCGGCACCGGTGCTGGCGGCGCTGATCCGGCGCATCGTCGACGGCACGGTGTCGAACAACGGCGCGCGCCAGGTGTTCGGCGCGTTGTGGTCCGAAGGCGCTGCGGCCGGGGCCGCGCGCGTCGACGCGCTGATCGAGGCCAAGGGCCTGCGCCAGATGAACGACACCGGTGCGCTGGAGGCCATCGTCGACGCGGTGCTTGCCGCCAACCAGAAGTCGATCGACGAATTCCGCGCCGGCAAGGACAAAGCCTTCAACGCGCTGGTCGGCCAGGTGATGAAGGCCAGCCAGGGCAAGGCCAATCCGGCGCAGGCGAGCGAGCTGCTGAAGCGCCGGCTCGGCTGAAGCGCCGCTTCAGCGCTGCGCCGAAGGCTTCAGGTTCGACGCGCCGGCGGCCACCGGCGTGATCTGTCCCTGTGACACCAGCGGCCCGAGCGAGCCCGGCGCCGCGCCGGCCCACAGCGCCTTCAGCCGCGCCAGTTCGACGTCGTACAGCCGGTTCACGCGTTCCAGCTCGGCTTGCTGGTACACGGCCGCCTCGCGCTGCGCGCCGGCGGCGGCGTCGTTGGCGTCGAGCTGGGCGCGCAGCTTGCCCGGCAGCGCCTTGCCGGCGTAGAACTCGGTCTCGGCGGCCAGCGGCTTGCGCTCGGCCTGCAGTTCCTCCAGCCGCCGTTCAGTGGTCTTCATCGCCGCGCGCACCGTGTCAAGCGCCGCCTCGCGTGCCTTCTGATGCGGCGCCTCGGTCGGGTAGCGCGCCAGCAGGTTGCGGTCGCGGCGCACGGCATCGTTGTGCGCCGCGCGCGCTTCGGCCTGCTTGCGCTCCTGCGCTTCCTTCGCGGCGCGCTCGTCGACGGTCAGCACCGGCGGGTAGATGGCCCTCAGCGAGCCGTCCTTGTTGAGCACGCGCTGCTCCTTGGCGGTGCAGCTGGCGATCGGCCGGTCGGCGGTGATCCTGCGGCCCTGCTCGTCGATGCAGGTATAGATGCTCGTCGCGCTGGCCGGCGCCGCACTGCCCTGGGCACGCAGCGATGGCGCCGCGCCCGCCAGCAGCAGGCTCAGCACCAGCGTCAGCCGAGGTCGGACCGTGACGTGCATTCAGACTCCATAGCGATCTCTATACCTCTGCACCGGCTCGGCAAACACGCGCAGCGCCGGATCATCGGTGGATTTCAGATACTGCAGCAAGTCATCCAGCGTCGCAATCGAAGCGACATTCAGTTGCAGCTTGGCCGTGACGTACTGCACCGCCGACCACTGCACGTCCTTATCGCCTTCGGTGGCCTTTTCTTGACGGTCGAGGGCGATCAATACGCCACACGGCCGCGCGCCGGCCGCCTGCAGCAGCCGGATCGACTCGCGCACCGATGTGCCGGCGGAGATGACGTCGTCGACGATCAGCACCCGGCCGGCGACCGGCGCGCCGACGAGCAGGCCGCCTTCGCCGTGGTCCTTGGCTTCCTTGCGGTTGTAGGCGAAGGGCACGTTGCGGCCCAGTCGCGCCAGCTCCACCGCCACCGCCGAAGCCAGCGTGATGCCCTTGTAGGCCGGCCCGAACAGCATGTCGAAGACCAGCCCGGAGTCGAGCAGGCGGCGTGCATAGAATTCGCCGAGGCGGCCGAGCTTCTCGCCGTCATTGAACAGGCCGGCGTTGAAGAAGTACGGCGACATCCGCCCGGCCTTGGTCTTGAACTCCCCGAAGCGCAGCACGCCGCAGCGCACCGCGAAATGCACGAAGTCCCGCGCCAGGGCTGCGGACGGCGGCGGCATGCTCATGAAAGGTCCCTCTCGGTGTTCCGCCTCATCTCACTGAACCTGAACGGCATCCGTTCGGCCGCCAGCAAGGGCTTTGTCGAGTGGGCGCAGACGATGGGCGCCGATTGTATGGGGGTGCAGGAGATCCGCGCCCAGCACCCGGAGCTGCACGGCCGCTTCGACCGCGTCGGCCAGCTGGCCGGGCATTTCCATCCCGCACAGCGCAAGGGCTACGCCGGCGTCGGACTTTATACGCAGCGTGAACCCAGCGATGTGAGCACAGGCTTCGGAGACGATGAATTCGATGCCGAAGGCCGCTGGCTGGAAGCGCGCTACGACACGCCGCAGCGGCGCCTGAGCATCATCAGCGGCTACTTTCCCAGCGGCTCCAGCGGCGAGGAGCGGCAGGCCGCCAAGTTCCGTTTCCTCGAACGGCTGTATCCGCATCTGATGTGGCTGAAGGCCGGGCGCGAATTCATCCTCGTCGGAGACGTGAACATCGCGCACCAGCAGATCGACTTGAAAAACTGGCGCAGCAACCAGAAGAACAGCGGCTTCCTGCCCGAAGAGCGCGCCTGGATGACGACCTTGCTGAGCGACGGAGGCCTGGTCGACGTGTTTCGCAGCTTGAACCCGCATCCGCATCAATACACCTGGTGGAGCAACCGCGGCCAGGCCTGGGCCAACAACGTCGGCTGGCGGCTGGACTACCACTTGGCCACGCCGGGCATCGCCGCCACGGCCCGGCGCGAACAGATCTTCCTGCAGCAGCGCTTTTCCGACCACGCGCCGGTGATCATCGACTACGACTTCAAGCTGTAGCGCATTGCAACTGCGAATTGTTCTCTCGCAAGATCGGCCGCCGAACTTGCAGGAGTTGCGCCGATGCACCCGCTGCGTCCGCCGCCAGCGGCCTGGAGCCGATCATCAGCGGCACGCTGGCGCTGCTGCCGCAGTGCGCGCGCATGCCCGACCTGGGCGTGTCCGAGCGTATCGCCTTCGATCCGGCGCTGATTGCACGGCATCCTGAAGCCTCGGCGGCGCTGCAGACGGCCTGCGCCGGCCTGTTCGCCGCCCAGGAGCCTGTCGGGCTCGGGATCGGGCCCGACAGGCTCCTAGTGCAGTGTTCCACGCTATGCAGCACATAAAACCGCGTCTTTGCCGCCCTGGCGTCGTTGCAAATCCTCGTGATACCTACGGGTATCACTGCGGTTTGCGCCTAGCCAGGACGACAAATCCATCGGTTTTCTTAAGTGCCGCACAGCGTGGAACACTGCACTAGGCCCGGGCGCCGAAGATCGCGCTGCCGACGCGCACGATCGTCGCCCCCTCGGCCACCGCGGCTTCCAGGTCGGCGCTCATGCCCATCGACAGCGTGTCCAGCGCCAGGCCGTCGGCGTTCAACGCGTCCAGCAACTGATGCAGTGCGCGGTGCGGCCGGCGCTGCGCCTCGAAATCCGCCGCCGGCTCGGGGATGGCCATCAGCCCGCGCAGCCGCACGCGCTCGGCCGGCAAAGCGGCGACGGCCTGCGCCACCGCCGCCACCTCGCCTGGCAGCAGCCCGCTCTTGCTGGCCTCGCCGCTGATGTTGACCTGCAGGCACAGTTGCAGCGGCGGCAGCCCGGCCGGCCGCTGCTCGGCCAGGCGCATCGCGATCTTCAGCCGGTCGACGCTGTGTACCCAGTCGAAATGCTCGGCCACGGCGCGCGTCTTGTTGCTCTGCAGCGGACCGATCATGTGCCAGCGCAACGCGGCGCGCAGGTCGGCCAGCGCGTGCATCTTGGCCAACGCCTCCTGCACGTAGTTCTCGCCGAAATCGCACTGGCCGGCGCCATGCGCCTCGCGCACCGCTGTGGCGCCGAAGGTCTTGCTCACCGCCAACAGCGTGACGCTTTGCGCGGGCCGGCCGGCGCCGTCGCAACTGCGCGTGATGCGCTGGCGCACTTGTTGTAAGTTCGCTGCGATGCTGGTCATAGTGCCGCGAGCTTAAAGCCCGCGCGGCCGAAAACACCCCCATGGACATCACGCAACTGCTGGCCTTCTCGGTCAAGAACAAGGCCTCGGACCTGCACCTTTCAGCCGGGCTGCCGCCGATGATCCGCGTGCACGGCGACGTGCGGCGCATCAACATCGAGCCGCTGGACCACAAGCAGGTGCACGCCATGGTGTACGACATCATGAACGATGCCCAGCGCAAGCACTACGAAGACACGCTGGAGTGCGACTTCAGCTTCGAGATCCAGGGCCTGGCGCGCTTCCGCGTCAACGCCTTCAACCAGAACCGCGGCGCCGGCGCGGTGTTCCGCACCATCCCGAGCAAGATCCTGTCGCTGGAGCAGCTGAACGCGCCCAAGGTCTTCGCCGACCTGGCGCTGAAGCCGCGCGGGCTGGTGCTGGTGACCGGCCCCACCGGCTCGGGCAAGAGCACCACGCTGGCCGGCATGGTCAACCACCTGAACGAGAACGAGTACGGCCACGTGCTGACGGTGGAAGACCCGATCGAATTCGTGCACGAGAGCAAGAAGTGCCTGGTCAACCAGCGCGAGGTCGGCCCGCACACGATGAGCTTCAACAACGCGCTGCGCTCTGCGCTGCGCGAGGACCCGGACGCGATCCTGGTGGGCGAAATGCGCGACCTGGAGACGATCCGCCTGGCGCTGACCGCCGCCGAGACCGGCCACCTGGTGTTCGGCACGCTGCACACCAGCAGCGCCGCCAAGACCATCGACCGCGTCGTCGACGTCTTCCCCGCGGCCGAGAAGGACATGGTGCGCGCGATGCTGTCCGAATCGCTGGTGGCGGTGATCTCGCAGTCGCTGTGCAAGCTGAAGGACGGCTCGGGCCGCGTGGCCGCGCACGAGATCATGATCGCCACGTCGGCCATCAAGAACCTGATCCGCGAGAACAAGATCGCGCAGATGTATTCGAGTATCCAGACCGGGTCGAGTTTGGGTATGCAGACGCTGGATCAGAACCTGGCGGACCTGGTGCGGCGCAATGTCGTGTCGGCGGCCGAGGCGCGGTCGAAGGCGAAGTTTCCGGAGAATTTTCCCGGGTAGCGGCGTGCAGCTCAGGTGACTACTTCCGTGGACCTGCCTATGCCGCTGGAGCCACTGAGCCGTCGTCGGCGCAGGCCGTGCCCTATCCAGTTAGCCTCTCGAAAGCAGCTGTGATCAACCTGCGGGGGTCGTTCTGCAGGATTTGGCCTGCATGAGTTGCGAATCACGTATCGATTGCAAGTTGAGCGTCTCACTCCGCTCTATGCGCTACACACGAAAACAGACTGAGCACTTCAACCGAGAGTGCGCGAGATTGACTGACGCGCTGCAGCAGCTGCAGCTTCGCGTCGTGGTACAGGGCCAACCCCTCGAAGCTACTTCGAGGCTCCGCGAGCATCTTCTTCACGGAGCCGCTCGTCGCGTCGGTGTCATCAAGCGTGCCGTACAGAACATTTACGCCCTGTTCCCACCGGAGACAGAACGTCCATTGAACCCGGACATCCTGGCTGATGTGCAGATCAATTTGCATGCCTTTGTGATGAACCTCTATGGCCTATATGACAACTGGGCCTGGGCGTACGTTCTCAAGCACGGTCTGGAGACCGTCATCGTTGACAAACGGCACATCGGTCTGTTCAGGGAAGCCACGCAAAGCAAGCTGCCCACAGTACTACGCGAGTATTTGTCGTCCCAAACAACAACTGAGTGGCACGAGCATTACGCCAAGTCGTTCCGCGACGCGCTTGCGCATCGCATTCCACCCTACATCCCTCCAGCGCAATTCACACCCGAAGAAGGTAATCGGTACAACAAGTTGGAGAACGAGAAAGTCGAGTGCATCAAGGCTCATCGCTGGCAGCGCCTTGAGGAGATCTACAGAGAGCAGGCAGCGCTCGGACTGCCCTGTCTGTACTTCCTTCATGCATACAACGAAGACTCGGCGCCACGCTTTCTCCATCTTCACCCTCAAATCCTAAGCGATGCAGCGGCTGTAGTTGAGTTCGGGAACCTGTTTCTCGAGCATTGGCATGGAGACGCCTAACCCCTCCATCGAGCGGGCATACTCCGGCACGCTGCGTGTGCCTACGCATGCCGCTCATGTCGAACGTTACCGTGAAAGCTCGCCGCGGCGCGCGCACGGCTGAGCCTCCCGCGGTGC
>DAIMFR010000005.1:0-124569 GCA_036724445.1 Rubrivivax sp.
GCCCCAAAGCGCTCACACCGCAGCGCGATCAGCGCGGAGGTTGCCTTATGAGCGCACGCCTCGGTGCGCTCCGTCGCAGATCGAGGCTGAGCAGGAGCACCGTTTCGAGCTGATGCACGTGCGGCTGCTGCGCCGTCGGTAGTCGACCCAGCGCCGCCGCGGATCAGCCCGGGCTCTGCAGCAAAGGCTTGTCGTGCTCGACGAGCAGGGCCTCGCCGTGCTCGAGCAGGAAGTAGCGGAAGGCTTCCGCGGCCGGCGACAGCACGCGCGACTGCAGATGCACCGCGTGCCAGTGCCGCATCACCGGCGTGCCTTCGGCCTCGACCAGGTGCAGCAGCCCGCTGCGCAGCTCCAGGCCCAGCGTGTGCAGCGACAGGAAGCTCACGCCCATGCCGGCCATCACCGCCTGCTTGATCGTCTCGTTGCTGCCCATCTCCATGGTGATGCGCGGCTCGAAGCGGTGTTCGGCGAAGAACTGCTCCATCGCGTGGCGCGTGCCGGAGCCCTGCTCGCGCACGATGAACGGATAGGGTGCCAGCGCCGCCACCGGCGGGTGCCCGATGCGCAGCAGCTCGTGCCCCGGCGGGCAGACGAAGACCAGCGGATGCGCCGCGAAGGGCTCCGCGCGCGCCGCCAGCTCGCGCGGCGGCCGGCCCATCACCGACAGCTCGACCTCGCCGCTGTGCATGCGCGCCAGCAGCGCCTCGCGATTCGCGGCCACCACCAGCCGCACGTCGATGCCCGGATGCTCGTCGTGAAAGCGCGCCAGCAGCCGCGGCACGAAGTACTTCGCGGTGCTGACCATGCCCACCGTCAGCGTGCCGTGCTCCAGCCGCTTGAAGCGGCCCATCGCGTTTTCAGCGTCGCGCAGCGCGGCCAGCAGGCGCTTGGCGTGTACGACGAAATATTCACCGGCGGTCGACAGCGTCAGCGTGCGGCCGCTGCGGTCGAACAGCTTCAGCCCGACCTGCGCCTCGACTTCCTTGATCTGCATCGACACCGCCGGCGGCGTCAGGTGCAGCGCTTCGGCGGCGCGGGTGACGCTGCCGGTTCGGGCGACTTCCAGGAAGACCCGCAGCTGCCGGAAGCTGATGTTCATCGTTAAGGAAAAGCTGAATCAAAAGCCAAGAAAGTCTGACTGGCCTTTATAGCAGCCGCCTGAAATCATTGACGCACTGTTGACGGACCTACTTCGGAGACTCTCGATGAACACCTTGGTCGATGCCGGGCTGAAGGCCGACGCCACCCACATCACCGACGCGAAGCAGCGCTACAGCGCGGGCGTCCTGAAGTACCGCCAGATGGGCTACTGGCAGCCCGACTACGAGCCGCGCGAGACCGACACCATCTGCCTGTTCCGCATCACGCCGCAGGAGGGCGTGGACCCGATCGAGGCCGGCGCGGCGGTGGCCGGCGAAAGCAGCACCGCGACCTGGACCGTGGTCTGGACCGACCGCCTGAGCGCCTGCGAGAACTACCGCGCCAAGTGCTACCGGGTCGAGCCGGTGCCGGGCCGGCCGGGCGAGTACTTCGCCTGGGTGGCCTACGACATCATCCTGTTCGAGGAAGGCTCGATCGCCAACATCGCGGCGTCGATCATCGGCAACGTCTTCAGCTTCAAGCCGCTGCGCGCGGCGCGGCTGGAGGACATGCGTTTCCCGGTGGCGCTGGTCAAGACCTTCAAGGGCCCGCCGACCGGCCTGATCGTCGAACGCGAGCGGCTCGACAAGTTCGGCCGGCCGCTGCTCGGCGCGACCACCAAGCCCAAGCTCGGCCTGTCGGCGCGCAACTACGGCCGCGTGATCTACGAAGGCCTGAAGGGCGGCCTGGACTTCATGAAGGACGACGAGAACATCAACTCGCAGCCCTTCATGCACTGGCGCGACCGCTTCCTGTACGTGATGGACGGCGTCAACAAGGCCAGCGCCGCCACCGGCGAGGTCAAGGGCTCGTACCTGAACGTCACCGCCGGCACGATGGAGGCGATCTACGAGCGCGCCGAACTGGCGAAGGAGCTCGGCAGCGTGGTGATCATGGTCGACCTGATCGTCGGCTGGCCCTGCATCCAGTCCTTGAGCGAATGGTGCCGCCGCAACGACATGATCCTGCACATGCACCGCGCCGGACACGGCACCTACACGCGGCAGAAGAACCACGGCGTGAGCTTCCGCGTCATCGCCAAGTGGCTGCGCCTGGCCGGCGTCGACCACCTGCATGCCGGCACCGCGGTGGGCAAGCTCGAAGGCGATCCGCTCACCGTGCAGGGCTATTACCACGTCTGCCGCGACGCGGTGACCAGGCAGGACCTGCCGCGCGGCCTGTTCTTCGACCAGGACTGGTGCGACCTGAAGAAGGTGATGCCGGTGGCTTCCGGCGGCATCCACGCCGGCCAGATGCACCAGTTGCTGGACCTTTTCGGCGACGACGTGATCCTGCAGTTCGGCGGCGGCACGATCGGCCACCCGGCCGGCATCCAGGCCGGCGCGGTGGCCAACCGCGTCGCGCTCGAGGCGATGGTCAAGGCGCGCAACGAGGGCCGCGACATCAGCAGCGAGGGCCCCGAGATCCTGCAGGCCGCGGCGCGCTGGTGCACGCCGCTGAAGCAGGCGCTCGACACCTGGAAGGACGTGAGCTTCAACTACGCGTCCACCGACACCAGCGACTACGCCGTGACCGCGGCGGTGGCCTGAAGGACCGACCATGATGACCAACCCGACCGGCCGCGTGACCCAGGGCCAGTTCAGCTTCCTGCCCGAGCTCACCGATGCCGAGATCCGCGCGCAGATCGACTACGGCCTCGGCAGGGGCTATGCCTGGAGCGTCGAATACACCGGCGACCCGCATCCGCGCAACACCTACTGGGAGATGTACGGCATGCCGATGTTCGACCTGCGCGATGCCGCGGGCGTGCTCGGCGAACTGAACCAGTGCCGCAAGACCTTCCCGAACCACTACATCCGGCTGATGGCCTTCGACTCCACCCGCGGCGTCGAGTCGATCGCGATGAGCTTCATCGTCAACCGGCCGCCGCACGAGCCCGGCTTCGGCCTCGTGCGGCAGGAGGGCAGCGGACGCACGCTGCGTTACACCGTCACCCGCTGCGCCACCGAGCGCCCCGAGGGCGGGCGCTGCGGCCGCTGAGCGCCCCTGGAGCCGACGACGATGGGCGCGCCGCTGTATTCGATTCCGGGATCGGCTGCCGCCACGCCGGCGCCGCCTGCAGGCGGGCGGGCCACGCCGGCCACCGAGGCCCCGCGCAGCGTCAGCGCAGTGCTCGCCGATACCCAGGTCGAAGCGGTGCTCGACGAGCTCGACCGCGACCTGGTCGGCCTGGGCCCGGTCAAGCAGCGCATCCGCGACATCGCCGCGCTGCTGGTCGTCGACCGGCTGCGCCTGGCGCACGGGCTTCAAGCACAGAGTCCCAGCCTGCACATGAGCTTCACCGGCAACCCCGGCACCGGCAAGACCACGGTGGCGATGCGCATGGCGCAGATCCTGCACCGGCTCGGCTACGTGCGCAAAGGCCATCTGGTGGCGGTGACGCGCGACGACCTGGTCGGCCAGTACATCGGCCACACCGCGCCGAAGACCAAGGAGGTGCTCAAGAAGGCGATGGGCGGCGTGCTCTTCATCGACGAGGCCTACTACCTCTACCGGCCGGAGAACGAGCGCGACTACGGCCAGGAGGCGATCGAGATCCTGCTGCAGGTGATGGAGAACCAGCGCGACGACCTGGTCGTCATCCTCGCCGGCTACAAGGACCGGATGGACACCTTCTTCCAGTCCAACCCCGGCATGAGCAGCCGCATCGCGCACCATCTCGACTTTCCGGACTATTCGCCGGGCGAACTGCAGGCGGTTGCCGAGCGCATGCTCGGCGCGATGAACTACCGCTTCGGCGTCGGCGCGGGCGCGGCCTTCGCCGAGTACCTGCAGCGCCGCATCGCGCAGCCGCACTTCGCCAACGCGCGCAGCGTGCGCAACGCGCTCGACCGCATGCGGCTGCGCCAGGCGAGCCGGCTGTTCGCGCAGCGCGAGCACGTGCTGTCGCGCGGCGACCTGAGCACGCTGGAAGAGGCGGACGTGCGCGCCAGCCGCGTCTTCACCGCCCCGGCGGCCCCCTGACGGCGACCCGCGGAGAACCCCGATGCCCCTGACCGGACGCTGGACACTGACGCGCTACCTGATCGAGCAGCGGCGCCGCTTTCCGCAGGCGAGCGGCGAGCTGAACGCGCTGATTCTCGACGTCTCGCTCGCCTGCAAGGCGATCGCGCGCATCGCCGCCGCGGGCGCGCTCGGCGGCGCGGGCGATGCCGCGGCCGGCGGCGCGCTCAACGTGCAGGGCGAGGCGCAGAAGCCGCTCGACGTGCTGAGCAACGAGATCTTCGTGCGCATGAACGAATGGAACGGCCACCTCGCCGGCATGGCCAGCGAGGAGATGGACGAGCCGCGCCAGATCCCCGGAGCCTACGCGCGCGGCAAGTACCTGCTGGTGTTCGACCCGCTCGACGGCTCGGCCAACATCGACCTCAACGTCGCGGTCGGCAGCATCTTCAGCGTGCTGCGCGCGCCGGCGGATGCGGCGGCCAGCGGGCGCGACACGGTCGAGGCCGACTTCCTGCAGCCCGGCGCGGCGCAGGTGGCCGCCGGCTACGCGCTGTACGGGCCGGCGGCGATGCTCGTGCTCAGCGTCGGCAACGGCGTCGCCGGCTTCACGCTCGACCCGAGCCTCGGCGAGTTCGTGCTCACGCATCCCGCGATCCGCGTGCCCGAGGACACGCAGGAGTTCGCGATCAATACCAGCAACTCGCGCTTCTGGGAGCCGCCGGTCAAGCGCTACGTCGACGAATGCCTGGCCGGCAGGACCGGGCCGCGCGGCAAGGACTTCAACATGCGCTGGATCGCGAGCCTGGTCGCCGAAGCGCACCGCATCCTGATGCGCGGCGGCGTGTTCATGTATCCGCGCGACACCAAGGATCCGGCCAAGCCGGGCCGGCTGCGGCTGCTGTACGAGGCCAACCCGGTGGGTTTGCTGATGGAGCAGGCCGGCGGCCGCGCCAGCACCGGGCGGCAGCCGGTGCTCGGCGTCAAGCCGGGCGCGCTGCACCAGCGCATCGGCCTGGTGTTCGGCAGCGCCAACGAGGTGGCGCGCATCGAGCGCTACCACCACGAACCGGTGGCCGGCGCCGCGCCGGCGCCGCTGTTCTCGCCCCGCAGCCTGTTCAGGGATTGAACTTCAGGGATTGAAGCCATGTCGCTCGAGCATCCGATCATCGCCATCACCGGCTCCAGCGGCGCCGGCACCAGCAGCGTCACGCGCACCTTCGACAACATCTTCCGCCGCGAGGGCGTGAAGGCCGCGATCGTCGAAGGCGACAGCTTCCACCGCTGCGACCGCAAGGAGATGCGCCGCGCCCAAGCCGCCGCCGAGAAGGCCGGCAACAAGCACTTCAGCCACTTCGGTCCCGAGAACAACCTGTTCGCCGAATTGGAGCAGCTGTTCCGCAGCTACAGCGAAGCCGGCAGCGGCCAACGGCGCAAGTACCTGCACGACCCGGCCGAGGCCGCGCCGTACAAGCAGGAGCCCGGCACCTTCACGCCCTGGGAGGCTCTGCCCGAGGGCACCGACCTGCTGTTCTACGAAGGGCTGCACGGCGCGGTGAAGACGCCCGAGGTGGACGTGGCGCGCTACCCCGACCTGCTGATCGGCGTGGTGCCGGTGATCAACCTCGAGTGGATCCAGAAGCTGTACCGCGACAAGAACGTGCGCGGCTACAGCACCGAGGCGGTGACCGACACGATCCTGCGCCGCATGCCCGACTACGTGCACTACATCGTGCCGCAGTTCGCGCACACGCACGTCAACTTCCAGCGCGTGCCGGTGGTCGACACCAGCAACCCCTTCATCGCCCGCGACATCCCGACGGCCGACGAGAGCCTGTGCGTGATCCGCTTCGCCAACCCCAAGGGCATCGACTTCCCCTACCTGCTGAACATGATCGACAACTCGTGGATGAGCCGCGCCAACACCATCGTCGTACCCGGCGGCAAGATGGAGCTGGCGATGCAGCTGATCTTCACGCCGTTCATCTGGCGCATGATCGAGCGCCGCCAGCGCACGCTCGGCGCGATCTGAGGACGCGGCATGGTTTCGAGCAGCGGCCGCCGCAGCGCTGACCGGCCCTAGTGCAGTGTTCCACGCTGTGCGGCACTCGAGAAAACCGATGGATTTGTCGTCCTGGCTAGGCGCAAACCGCAGTGATACCCGTAGGTATCACGAGGATTTGCAACGACGCCAGGGCGGCAAAGACGCGGTTTTATGTGCTGCATAGCGTGGAACACTGCACTAGTTCAACCCGCTGAGAAAGGCCGCCACGGCCTTGCGTTCGAGTTCGGTGAGCTTGGCCGCCACCGCTTGCATGACTGCGTTGTCGTTGCTGCGCTCGCGCTGGCCGAAGGCCTTCAGCTGGTTCTCGGTGTACTGCGCGTGCTGCCCCGCCACGCGCGGCAGCAGCTCGGTGCCGGCACCGGCCGGGCCGTGGCAGCCGGCGCAGGCGGCGACGCCGCTGTAGGGGTTGCCGCGCTGGTAGACGAAGCGGCCGACCTGGACCAGTTCCGCATCGTCCACCTTGTGCGCCTGCGGCTTGCGCGATTCGAAGTACACGCCGAGCAGCTTGAAGTCGGCGTCGTTCAGGTCTTCGACCATCGGCTGCATCGCGCTGCTCTTGCGCCGGCCGTGCTTGTAGTCGGCGAGCTGGCGCTCGATGTAGCGCGCGTGCTGGCCGGCCAGCCGCGGAAAGACCGGGCTCGAGCTTTCGCCATCGGCGCCATGGCAGATGAAACACTTGCCCTGCACGATCTCGACCGCGCGCGGGTCGTCGGCCAGCGCGCTGGCCGCGGCAGCCATGCCGAGCAGCGCGGCCAGCAGCGGCTTGACCTGCATGCCTCGTGCCCGCCCAGGCCCGGATTGCCGCCGGCGCCGGCCAGTCAGGTCACCGTCGCCTCGTCGGTGCGCTTGTCGCCCTTGTTGTCGACCCAGCTGATGGCGATCTTGTCGCCGGGCTTCGCGCCCTTGACGACGAACTGCAGGAACGGGTTCTTCGCGATCGACGTACCCCATTGCGCGCTCAGCACGGTCTTGCCGTTCAGCGCCGCGCTCACTTCCTGGATGAACCAGGCGGGGATCAGCTTGTCGGCTGCGTCCTTGCGCTGGCCGGTCTCCATCTCGTGGCTCATCAGCACGCGCACGGTGGTCCTGTCACCGGCGGCCTGGGCACGGATGCGCGTCGGGTCTGCCATGTCAACCTCCACACCCGCCGAGGGTGACCTTGATTTCCTTGACCGCGTACAGCACCTTGCCGTCGCCGGTCATCGCCACCGCGTAGACGTTGGACGACTGCGCCATCTTGACGCGGGTGTTGAGGTTGGGCTCGACCGCGTCGCTCAGGTCGAACACCGCGGACAGCGCGCTCGGGTTCTTTTCGACCAGCAGCAGCAGCCGCTTGACGCCGGGCAGCGACGCGGCCATGCCGACCGGCACCACGGCGCCGTTCTCGGCGATGTCGGGGCCGGTGAGCGTCACGTCCTTGCTTTGCACCGGCGCCGATCCGCCGAGCGCCTTGACCGCCTCGGCCATCGTCTTGGCATCGAAGGCCGCCTGCGTCCATGCGGCATGGGCCGCCTTCGGCAGCATTCCTGCGCCGGCCAGCAGCGTGGCCAGCGCCGCCGATTGCGAAAGCATCTGTCGCCGGTTGTGCATCGACTGAGTCTCCGTGAGGGGATGCGGCAGGCGCTGCAGGCAGCGCTGAACGGGCTGCAGCCGCTGCCGAATGTTGCGGCACACGCCATCATGCCCGTACTACCCGGATGGGCTATCGATGATCACCCGTTGCGGGAATAGACGTCCGCGGCCCCCAGCGACGCTAATCTTCACTGTAGGGAATTGCGCTTGGCGCCAGGCGCGGAAGGACAAGAGATGAACTTCGACAAGGAATTCGACGCATCCGGGCTGTCATGCCCGCTGCCCATCGTGAAGACGAAGAAGTCGCTCACCGACATGGCCTCGGGCCAGGTGCTGCGCGTCGTCGCCACCGACCCCGGCTCGGTGGCCGACATGGCCGCCTTCACCGAGCAGACCGGCCACGCGCTGCTGTCGTCCGGTCAGGAGGGCGGCAAGTACGTGTTCATGATCAAGAAGGGCTGAAGGACACCATGGCCGCGAAGAAGATGGCGATCATCGCCACCAAGGGTGCGCTCGACATGGCGTACCCGCCGCTGATCCTGTCGTCGACCGCGGCCGCGCTCGGCTGGGAGGTGCAGGTCTTCTTCACCTTCTACGGGCTGCAGCTGTTGCGCAAGGACCTGTCCGGCATCGCCATCAGCCCGCTGGCCAACCCGGCGATGCCGATGCCGGTGCCGATGCCCGTGGTCGTGTCGGTGCTGCCGGGCATGCAGGCGATGGCCACCTCGATGATGAAGGCGAAGATGAAGAAGAAGGGCGTCGCCTCGCTCGAGGAACTGCGCAGCCTGTGCCTCGAGGCCGAGGTCAAGTTCATCGCCTGCCAGATGACCGTGGACCTGTTCGAGTTCGCCAAGTCCGACTTCATCGACGGCATCGAATTCGGCGGCGCGGCGACCTTCCTCAAGTTCGCCGGCGAGACCGACGTCTGCCTGTTCGTCTGACGGTGTAAGCGGCGGCGCGCGCGGCGCATGGAAGTCAATCCCGCGCAGGTCGTCACGCTCGTCGTCGCGGGCGGCTTCGCGATCGCCTTCGTCTTCGGCTTCGTCGCCGCGAAGTCGAACTTCTGCACGATGGGCGCGCTGTCCGACATCGTCAACATGGGCCACTGGGGCCGCATGCGCATGTGGCTGCTGGCGGTGGCGGTGGCCGTCGCCGGCACCGCGCTGCTGTCGCTGAACGGCCTGGTCGACCTGTCGAAGTCGGTGGCGCAGCGGCCGAATCTGCCGTGGTTGTCGCTGACCGTCGGCGGGTTGCTGTTCGGCGTCGGCATGACGCTGGCCGGCGGCTGCACCAACAAGAACCTGGTGCGCGCCGGCGGCGGCAGCGTGCGCTCGCTGGTGGTGCTGACCTTCGTCGCCATTGCGTCGTACATGACGCTGAAGGGCCTGTTCGGCCAGTGGCGGGCGCGCTGGCTGGACCCGCTGCGCATCGACCTGGCGGCGCGCGGCTGGACCGACCAGGGGCTGGACGTGCTGCTGACCCAGGCCTTCGGCCTGGACGCGAAGCCCGCGCTGCTGATCGCGGCCGGCACGGTAGTGCTGGCGCTGCTGGTGTTCGTCTTCAAGGACCGGCGCTTCCGGGCGAATGGCCTGCAGATCGCGTCCGGCGTCGTGCTCGGCCTGCTCGTCGCCGCCGGCTGGTACCTGACCGGCCATCTGGGCTACGGCGAGAACCCCGAGACGCTGGAGAACGTGTTCTTCGCGACGAACACGCGCACGATCGAAAGCTTGAGCTTCGTCGCGCCGCTGGCTTATTCGCTCGAGCTGCTGATGCTGTGGACCGACGCGTCGCTCGGCATGACCTTCGGCATCGCCAGCGTGCTCGGCGTCGCTGTAGGCTCGCTGGTGTACGCGCTCGCCGCGCGCAAGTTCCGCTGGGAAGGTTTTGCTTCGGTCGCCGACCTGCGCACGCAACTGCTCGGTGCGGTGTTCATGGGCTTCGGCGGCGTGACCGCTCTGGGCTGCACGATCGGGCAGGGCCTGTCCGGCGTGTCGACGCTGGCGATCGGCTCATTCATCGCCATCGGCAGCATCGTCGGCGGCTCGGTAGCGACGCTGAAGTGGATGTCGTGGCAGGCCGAGCGCGTGGCCTGAAGCTTGTTGGAGGACGCTATGGCATATCTGCGAATCGTGACACTGCTGGGCGCAGCCGTGATGGCGCCGCCGCTCGCGGCGGCACAGGCCGTGGAGGCACCCTGGGTGGCCGAGGCGCGGCAGGTGGGCATGTCGGTGCCGCCGAAGCTGCTCGCGGTGCTGCAGGCCGAGATCGCGCGCGGCGGCGCCGAAGGCGCGATCGAAGTCTGCCGCGTGCAGGCGCCGGAACTGGCACGCGCCGCCTCGCAGGAAAGCGGCTGGAGCGTCAGGCGCGTGAGCCTGCGCAACCGCAATCCGAAGGCCGTGCCCGACGCCTGGGAGCGGGCCGGGCTGGAAGACTTCGACCGCCGCGCCGCGGCCGGCGAAGCGCCGGCCAAGCTCGAGCTCGCCGCGGTGGTGAGCGTCGACGGCAAGCCGGTGCAGCGCTACCTGCGCGCGCTGCCCACCCTCGAGCTGTGCACGCAGTGCCACGGCCCGGCGGACAAGCTGAGCCCGGCGGTGGTCGCGCAGCTGAAGGCGCTGTACCCGGACGACCGCGCCACCGGCTACAAGGTCGGTGATATCCGCGGCGCGATGACGCTGAGCCGGCCGGCGCCCTGAGCGGCGCTGCGGTCCGCGCTGCTCAGCCGCGGCACACCGCCGCGCCGGCGCCGAGCATGGCCTCGACGGCGCGGCCGGCATCGGCACCGCCGGCCGCATGGCGCTCGAGCGCCCGCCGAGCGAGTTGCTCGAAGTGGCCGTGCCCGGCCGTGCAGGCGGCGCACAGCGCGGCCCCGCCGTCGCCGCGGCGCCAGGCCGTGTAGGCTTCGCGCAGGGCAGGATGCAGTTGCTCGCGCAGGCCGTCGAAGGCCGCGAACCAGACGTGCAGCGAGGGCTCGGCGCCGCGGTCGAGCAGCGCCGGCAGCGTCACCTCGACGTCGGCGAGCAGGTCGCGCAGCGCGCGCGCCAACAGCTCGCCGCGCCGCGTCGGCAGCGCCTGCCGCAGCGCTGCCCAGGCCGGGCCGAGGCGCTTGCCCACCCGGTACTCGCCGAGTTCATGCAGCAGCGCCGCTTCTGCCTGGTCGTCGACGAAGCGCGGCAATGCCGCGTGCAGGTCGCGGTCCAGCCCGTAGGCCCGCACTGCGGCGGCGAAGGCACTGTCCGCCGAAGGCCGCAGCGTGAAGGCCTCGAAGCGCTCCCAGCCCCAGCGCGCGAGCGCCTCGCGGCGCAGCACGATCTGCGCGGCGCCGTGTTCGTCGGCCAGCGCCGCCGGCGGGGCCAGCAGGCCGCGGGCCAGCTCGCGGCCGGCCACGGCCACCGGCAGGCCGTGGCGCTGCGCCCGGCCGTGCAACTCGGCGAGGAAGAACACCGGCCGTCCGCCTTCGGCCAGGCCCGCGCCGTACAGCAGTCCGCAGCCCTGCAGCCGGGCATTGACCGCAGCGGTGTCCAATGGGTCGGCGGGCGGCCCGCGATCGCCGATCGGCAGCGGCCGGTAGTCGTCGGCCTGTACGCGGTCCCACAGCGCCTCGCGTGCGGCGATCCAGCTGCCGACCTCGGCGCGGTCGAGGGCTGCGCCGAACGGATACCGCCGCTCCCAGCGGAAGAACTCGCGCATCTGCAGCAGGTAGGTGCACAGCGTCAGGTCGCCGGCATGGCGGGCATCGGCGATGTGGCAGTTGGCCTGCACCGCCTCGAGCAGCGCGCGGCGCATGTCGTCGTTCATCGCGTGGCCGGGCGCCGCCGCCACGGCTGCCAGGCGGCCAGCGGCGGTACCAGCGCGGCCCAGGGCAGATCGGCGAGGCTGCCGTGGCGCTGCTGTGCCAGGCCGACGAGGCGATGCACGTCGCGCTCGGCGCTGTCGAGCACGCCGTGCAGTGCTTCGAGGCCGCCGCACTGCAGCCGCAAGGCCTGCATGTGCAGCAGCGGGCGAGTCTCGGGCGGCAGGCGCAGCGCGAAGCGGGCGCGCTCGCGCAACAGCGCCGCCAGCGTGCTGCAGTCGCCGAGCGCCGCCGGCGAAGCGCATTCGACCAGCGACTGCTCGCCGATGCTGCGCCGGTGTGCCAGCCCGCACGTGGCCTGCTGCGCCAGCAAGGCCTTGGCGAAGGCGCAGGCGCGCGGGCCCTCGCCGCAGCCGCAGCGGCCGCTGCCGCGTGGGGACTCAGTCATCCGGCTGCGGCGCTGGCGAGCGCAGCTGCAGCAGCAGATCCTCTGCCGCGCCCTGGTCGGCGGCGAACATCACGCGGATCGCTGCCTGCGGGTCGGCGCCGGGCGCGGCGCGCAGTGCCTTGGCCTGCGCCGACGCGTCGCGGAACGCAGCATGTTCGCCGAGCTGGTCGAGTTGCGCGAACGGGCGCACGGCGTAGACGAAGTAGGGCATGTAGGCGGGCCTCAGAGGTAGGACTTGGACAGCCGCCGCCGGCCGGGTACGGACTTCTGGATGATGACGCCGCGTACGGCACCCAGGTCGGGCAGCGGCCGGTCGGCCGGCTTGCCGTGCGGCGGGTTCAGCGCGCGCAGCACCCAGCCGCCGGCGCACCGGCGCAGCTGGCGGAAGGTGTAGCCGCCGTCGAGCTCGGCGAGCACGAAGGCGCCGTCCTTCACCAGCCCATCCGGCTCGATGACGATGATCTCGCCGTCGTTGAATTCCGGCGCCATGTCATGCCCCAGCACGCGCAGCGCAAAGACCTCGCCGCCGCTGCAGCCGTCTTCGTTCATCCCATCACCTCGGCGTGCAACTGCGCAGCGGGCACGCCGGCCGCGGCCAGCTCGGCGTGCAGCGCGTCGACGAAATCGCCCGGGCCGGCAATGTAGAACGCGCAGTCGATGTCGAACAGGTCCGCGCGCATCGCTGCGGCCATCTCGCGCGCGCCGCGCGCCGGGTCGTCGCTGGTGCTGAGCGTCGATTCGAAGTGGTCGAAGGAATCGGACCAGGCGCGCGCCTGGTTGGCGAGGAAGTGGCCGTCGGGCCGCGTCGCCAGCCAGAACAGCGCGATCGACGGCGCCGCGTCGAGCGACAGCGCGTGCTCGATCAGGCTGTGCACCGGCGCGAAGCCGGTGTCGCAGGCGGCAAAGACCAGCGGCAGCGTCTCGTCGGCGAGGACGAACTCGCCGCCCGGGCCCCAGACGGTGACCGCGTCGCCGACCTTGACGGTGCCCGCGAACAGCCGCGCCGCGACCGGGTCGGCCGCATCGCGCGCGATGTAGAAATGCAGGTTGCGGTCGTCGCAGGGGCAGCTGGCGATGGTGTGCCGGGCGCGCACGCCCTCGCCCTGCGCCAGGCCGAGCACGACCCACTGTCCGGCGAGGAAGCGCAGGCGCTGGCTGCGCGGCGTCTGCAGGTGCAGCAGCAGCGTGTCGGCGCCGAGCGGCCGCAGCGCGCGCACGCCGGCCACGAGCTGCTGCTGCGGGATGTCGGCCGGCCCGCCGGCCTCGAGCGTTTCGATGGTCAGCTCGGCGCTGGCCGCGGTGTGCGCGCAGGCCAGCACGTAGCCCTGCGCCTTCTCGTTCTCCGACAGCGGGTAGTCGGTGTGCATCGTGCGCACCACCTGGCCCGAGGTGACGCGCACCTTGCACATGCCGCAGCTGCCATTGCCGCAGCCGTAGTTGAGCTTCAGGCCGGCGCGCATGCCTGCCTGCAGCAGCGTGTCGTGCCCTTCGACCGCGAATTGGTGCCCGCTCGGCCGCAGCGTCACTTGAGCCGACACCACCTTGAGTACATCGTCCATCACGTCCAGCACATCGACCGTTTCGGTGGCCAGTGCCCGGGCCAGCCCGTCGTTCAGCTGGCGCTGCAGTTCGGGCAGCCGGGTGTCGGGGGAGTCCGCGCCGAGGCACGCGAGCCGCGCGCGCAAGTCGAGCACCAGCGCGTGGTAGCGCTGCAGATGGCGCTGCGTGTCGGCCAGTTCCTGTCCCTGGCGGAACAGCCGTTGCGCCAGCACCTCCTGGCTAGGCAGCAGCCGCTCGCGCACGCGCCGGCCGAAGGCCTCGTCGCGGATGTGCGTGACGCGCTCGAGCAGCCCCGAGTTTTCGAACTGCGCCTGCGGGTACAGCTGCAGCAGCGATTCCGTCGCCACGAGGCCGTCGCAGAGCTCGATCTCGCCGGCGCGCACGCGCTGCTGCAGCGTGGCGCGCGGCACGCCCAGCAGTTGCGCCGCACGCCAGATCGTTACCCGCTGCGCCATGGCTTCACAGGCTCTCAGCGCCAGGCGTCGTCCAGCGGCGTCGCGATCCGGTCGATGAAGCGCGCGCGGTACAGCAGCCTGGGCGCGGCAGGATCGTCGACGAAGCCGCTGCGGTCGTGCAGCACGTTGTGGCCGACCAGGCCCATGCCGGCTTCGAGCCGCACGCGCTGCACCCACGGCGACCCCGCGAGCAGGGCTTCGATGGCGGCAGCCGCGGCGCGCGTGGGCGCGTCGTCCTTCCAGACGATGCTGCGCGTGCGCGCGGTGTAGCGCAGCTGCAGCCGGCCGCCAGCATCGACCGAGAACACCGGCCCGGCCTGCGCGGCGCGGGCGACGCCGGATTCGTCCTCGCGCGCGGGAATGGTCATCGCGTCGGGCTGCATCAGCGCGCGGATGTGTTCGGGCTGTGCATCGCGCAGCGCAACATAGGCCAGCTCCGGGTCGAGCAGTGCGTTTTCGCCGCCTTGGCGCGCCGGGCGCACGCAGTGCAGCACCAGCGCGCGGATCGTGCGCTCGCGCGGGTGGTAGTAGCCGTCGGTGTGCCAGCGGATCGGCCGGTCGGTGTAGGGGATGAAGCCGCCGCGGCCCTCGCGCGCATCGCTGCGCCCGCTGACCGCGATCGGCGAGATGCCGTCGTCGTCGGCCAGCCAGTTCGCATCCAGCCGCTGGATGCCGAGCTGCGCGCCCAGCTGCCGCGGCAGGTGGCGCTCGCCGCCGCCGGCGGCCGAGCGGTACAACGCGACGCCGCCGCGGCCGATGGCGCGCAACAGCGCGCCGCGCTCGGCGGCGCTGAGCGCGCACGGGTCGGCCACGTCGACGATCAGCTCGCCGACTTGCTGCGGGCGCTGGGCGAGCTTCCAGTCGCGCCAGCGCCTGTAGGCCGCGCCGTCGGCCAGGTCGAAGGGCGAGAGTGGCGCCGCGGCGCCCGCCGGCGCGTCGATGGGCATGACGGCAGCCAATTCAATCCCCGGTGTGGACCGAGCGCCGTGCCCGCCGCGGCGCCGGGTCGTAGAGATCGCGCATCGAGCGCTGCACGATCGCCAGCGCCGCGGGCGCTTCGACCGCCATCACCTGGTCGAGCACCCACAGGCGATCCTTCTCGGGCAGCGTCGGCTCGAGCCGGCTGCCCAGATAGCGCAGAAACGCGAAGTCGGGCTGGAAGCCGGGGGCCGGATCGCGGGCATGCGGATCGGCGCCGAACTCCGCGTAGTGCTGCATCAGCTCGTTGACCAGATCGATGAAGGTGTCGGCATGCGCCGGCGCGCCCGCGCCCGGGGCGCCGAGCAGGTCGTCCTCGTTGTCGGCCAGCGTGCGCGCGACGTGGCGCACCAGCGCGGTGGTGAACGCGGCGCGGTCTTCGGCCGGCAGCCGCGCCGCGGCGATGCGGTCGACCACGGCGATCAGGAACACCAGCACCTCGCGCATGAACGCGAAGTAAGGCGGTCCGGCGTCGATGTCGAAGTCGGCGCCGCGCATGCGCTTGAGCAGCTGGTGCGCGGCGCGCCAGACGATGAAGGCCATGGCACTGGCCTGCTCGGCCGGGCCGTGCGCTGCCCCGGGCCGGAACCAGTGGCTCTTGATGCGCATCGCGGGCGGCTGCGCTGGCGTGCTCATGTTCTGCTCGCGCGCCGTGCGGTCAAAGCGGCGTGCCGACCGCGGCGGCCGACTTGTGCGGCACGAACACGCCGCAGCCGACGCGCCTGCCGCTGCCGAGCCCGTGCTGCTGCAGGCTCAGCGAATGCGCGGCCGACAGGCCGTCGACCATCAGGCTGTAGCCCTGGATCGCGCCGTCGCTGCCGCGCCGTGCCAGGCCGCAGATCACGCGGCCGCTCACGGCGAGGGCGTCGAGCTCGGCCTGCACGGTGCGCAGGAAGCCGGCCTCGGCCTCGTCCTCGCCCCTGCCCTTGCCCCCGCCCTCGCTCTCGATCGCGGCCACGCAGTGCGCATAGAGGCTGCCCCAGGGGAGCAACTCGCGACAGCGCGCGCCGCCGAGCCGCAGCTTGCCGCTGCCTACCGTCAGTTCGCGATCGGCCAGCGCCGCCGCCTGCGCCGCCTTGGCACGGGGCAGGCGCAGCGTGAGCCGCGTGCGTGCCGACAGCAGGGGCTGCGAGCTGTCGTAGGCCAGCTTCAGCGGGTGCATGCCGGCGTGCGGCGTGGTCGCGAGCCACGGCAGGATGGCGTCGACCGCGTCGGCAAGGGCGTGCCGGTGCTCGGCCGGCAAGCGCCCGCCGGTGACGGCAAAGGCGAGGTCGATCATGTCTGCCGGCGCGTTCATCACGGATCTTGCGCGCGCTGGGTAGCCACCCAGTCGAGCATCGCTCGCGCCCAGGCTTCGGCCGTCAGCGGATCGATGTCGAACACGGTGAAGCGGCTGCGCTCGCGGATGCGCGTGCGCAGCAGCGGCAAGCCGCCGCCGTCGAATTCGATCTGCTGCAGCTCGATCTCCTGCCCGCCCAGCGGGGCGCGCAGCTTGGTCAGGACGGTCTGGCGGGTCATGGAATCGCCGGTATTGAGCGCGGGCCGCCCCTTGCGCGTCCATACCCGGCTCGGGTGACGCGGGGATAGCCCAAAGGGGGTATCTCGTTTACCAACGCGGGTGATAGGCGCTGGCACGTGCTTGGGGCGACGATTCGACCCACTCGCGAGAGGGTGCCGGGGCGTTCCCGACCCTTCCCGGCGCCGGCGGGTCGACCCGGCCCGACGCAGAGTGGCTTCGAGTCGCCGGTCCGCATCAGGAGACATGCCGCATGGCCAAGAAACCGCACCCGACGCCGATCCTCGACGAGCTCGAGAGCGGCCCCTGGCCCAGCTTCGTCACCGGCCTGAAGCGCCTGGCCGAAGACAAGGACTACGTCGTCGACCTGCTCGGCACGCTCGAGAGCAGCTACCGCAACAAGAAGGGCTACTGGAAGGGCGGCACGGTCGGCGTCTACGGCTACGGCGGCGGCGTGATCCCGCGCTTCACCGAGCTGAAGAACGAAGACGGCACCCCCGTCTATCCCGACGCCGCGGAACTGCACACGCTGCGCATCCAGCCGCCGCCGGGCATGCACTACACGACCGACGTGCTGCGCAAGATGTGCGACATCTGGGAGCGGCACGGCACCGGCCTGATCGCCTTCCACGGCCAGAGCGGCGACATCATGTTCCAGGGCGCCAAGACCGAGGGCGTGCAGGCCGCGTTCGACGAATTGAACGAACTCGGCTTCGACCTGGGCGGCGCCGGCCCGGCGGTGCGCACCAGCATGAGCTGCGTCGGCGCCGCACGCTGCGAGCAGAGCTGCTACGACGAGGCGCGCGCGCACCGCACGGTGATCAACACCTTCACCGACGACATCCACCGCCCGGCGCTGCCGTACAAGTTCAAGTTCAAGTTCAGCGGCTGCGCCAACGACTGCATGAACTCGATCCAGCGCTCGGACATGGCCGTCATCGGCACCTGGCGCGACAACATGCGCTCGGACGAAGGGCTGGCGCGCAAATGGTTCGACAAGCACGGCATGAACGAGCTCGTCAACAACGTCGTCACGCGCTGCCCGACGAAGGCGATCATGTTGAAGGAGGTCAAGGACCTGCGCAGCGGCGCGCACCTGACGACGGTCAAGGTCAGCGACACGCACGCGCTCGAGATCGACAACAAGGACTGCGTGCGCTGCATGCACTGCATCAACGTGATGACCGGCGCGCTCGCGCACGGCACCGACACCGGGGCGACGATCCTGATCGGCGGCAAGCGCACGCTGAAGATCGGCGACCTGATGGGCACGGTGATCGTGCCGTTCATGCCGCTGAAGACCGACGAGGACTTCGAGAACCTGGTCGAGCTCGGCCGCAAGGCGATCGACTTCTTCGCCGAGAACGCGCTCGAGCACGAGCGCACCGGCGAGATGATCGAGCGCATCGGCCTCGTGAACTTCCTCGAGGGCATCGGCGTCGAGGCCGACCCGCACATGGTCGCCAGCCCGCGCACCAACCCCTACGTGCGCATGGACGAGTGGGACGACGAAGTCGCCAAGATCAACGCGCGCAAGCAGGCCGACGCCGCCTGACGCCCTGCAACGCCGGAGAGACACGACATGGCCCATCGCACCCCCATCGAGAGCGGCTGCCCCGACAACAAGCCCTTCCTGCATCCGTCGCTGCTGAAGAACTACGGCAACTGGCGCTGGCACGACCGGCCGCGCCCGGGCGTGCTGCACCACGTCTCGCACAGCGGCGACGAGGTCTGGACGGTGCGCGCCGGCACCCAGCGCCAGATGGACGTGCACACGATCAGGAAGCTGTGCGACATCGCCGACACCTATGCCGACGGCCATGTGCGCTTCACGATCCGCAGCAACATCGAGTTCATGGTCGCCGACGAGAACAAGGTCGCGCCGCTCGTCGCCGCGCTGACCGAGAGCGGCTTTCCGGTCGGCGGCACCGGCAACTCGGTGTCGGCGATCGCGCACACCCAGGGCTGGCTGCACTGCGACATCCCCGGCACCGACGCCTCGGGCGCGGTGAAGGCGCTGATGGACGACCTCTACACCGAGTTCATCCGCGAGGAGATGCCGAACCGCGTGCACCTGTCCACCAGCTGCTGCGAAATCAACTGCGGCGGCCAGGCCGACATCGCGATCATCGTGCAGCACACCAAGCCGCCGAAGATCAACCACGACCTGGTGGCCAACGTCTGCGAGCGCCCGGCCGTCGTCGCGCGCTGCCCGGTGGCGGCGATCCGCCCGGCGCTGGTCAACGGCAAGCCCTCGCTCGAAGTCGACGAGAAGAAGTGCGTGTGCTGCGGCGCCTGCTATCCGCCGTGCCCGCCGATGCAGATCAACGACCCCGAGCACTCGAAGCTGGCGATCTGGGTCGGCGGCAAGAACTCGAACGCGCGCGACAAGCCCACGTTCATGAAGATGGTCGCCAGCGGGCTGCCCAACAACCCGCCGCGCTGGCCCGAGGTCGGCGAGGTGGTGCGCAAGATCCTGTACACGTACAAGGAAGACGCGCGCCCCTGGGAGCGGATGGCCGACTGGATCGACCGGATCGGCTGGCCGCGCTTCTTCGAGAAGACCGGGCTGCCGTTCACCAAGTACCTGATCGATGACTGGCGCGGCTCGCGTTCGAGCCTGAACGCGTCGGCGCACATCCGTTTCTGAGGCGCGGCGCGCGAATGAAGTTCGGCATCCTGGTCAACGAAGGGCCGTACCAGCACCAGGCCAGCGACACGGCCTACCTGTTCTGCAAGGCCGCGATCGCGAAGGGCCACCAGGTCAGCCGCGTGTTCTTCTACCACGACGGCGTGAACAACGCGACGCGGCTCACCGAGCCGCCGCAGGACGACCGCAACGTGGTCGCCCGCTGGTCCAGGCTCGCCGAGGAGCACGGTGTCGACCTCGTCGTCTGCGTGGCGGCCGCGCTGCGCCGCGGCATCAAGGACGAGGTGCTGGCGCCGGGCTTCCGGATCTCCGGGCTCGGCCAGCTGGTCGAGGCCGGCATCGAGGCCGATCGCCTCGTCACTTTCGGCGACTGAGGCGCGCGATGTCCGAGCAGAAGAAGTTCATGTTCGTCAACCGCAAGGCGCCCTACGGGACGATCTATGCGCTCGAGTCGCTCGAGGTGGTGCTGATCACCGCCGCCTTCGACCAGGACGTCTCGCTGGTGTTCCTCGACGACGGCGTCTACCAGTTGAAGCGCGGGATGCAGACCAAGGGAATCGAGACGAAGAATTTCTCGCCGACCTACCGCGCGCTCGACGGCTACGACGTCGAGAAGCTCTACGTCGAGCGCGAGTCGATGCAGGCGCGCGGACTCACCGAGGACGACCTGATGGTCGGCGTGGAAGTGCTGGCCAGCGCCGAAATGGCCGAGCTGATGGCGTCGCAGGACGTCGTGCTCTCGTTCTGACACTCGAGGACCCGGCCCGCCATGCTGCACATCGTCAACAAGTCGCACCACCAGACCGGCTCGCTCGCCAGCTGCCTGCGCCTGGCCCGGCCCGGGCACGCGCTGCTGCTCACCGAAGACGGCGTGCTCGCCGCGGCGCAGGCCATGGCCGCCGCGTCGGGCGTTGCCGCGGCGCTGGCGACGCTGAAGATCTACGTGCTGCAGCCCGATGTCGAGGCGCGCGGCCTCGCCGGCAAGCTGATCGGCGGCGTCACCGCGGTCGGCTACGACGGTTTCGTCGACCTGGTGGCCGAGCAGCCCACCAACCAATCCTGGATCTGACCATCAGAGGAGAGAGTCATCATGTCCATCGAAGTGAACGGCACCGCCATCGAGACCGACGAGGAAGGCTATCTCGTCAACCTCTCCGACTGGAGCGAGGACGTGGCCAAGGAGATCGCCAAGGCCGAAAGCGTCGACATGAGCGAGAACCACTGGGAAGTCGTGAACTTCCTGCGCGAGTACTACGACGAATACCAGATCGCACCGGCCGTGCGCGTGCTGACCAAGGCGATCGGCAAGCAGCTCGGCGCCGACAAGGGCAACAGCAAGTACCTCTACGAGTTGTTCCCCTACGGCCCGGCCAAGCAGGCGTGCAAGATCGCCGGCCTGCCCAAGCCGACCGGCTGCGTGTAAGGCCGCCGATCCTCCTGCTGCGCGCGCCGATCTTGCGCCTGCGATGTTGGCGAGGTCATGACAAGTGCTGCGCACAGTTGTCAGCCCTCGCCGCAGCTGAAGCTGTCGCCGTACCCGGGTATGGCTGCGCTTGCCGCCGCAACCTCGACCCGCTGGCGACGCCATCTCGGCGACCTTCGGACAGCTTGATGGACCGCCAGGCATGACCCTCCTGTCCTTAGCCTATGCGGCGCTCTTCTACGCCGCCACGGCGGTTCTGATCGTCGGACTGGCGCTGAAGCTGCGCAGCTATGCAGGCACCCCGGCGCCGCTGAAGATCCCGACCACGCCGGCGCCGACCACCACCGGCGGCGTCGTGCTGCGCATGACGCGCGAGGTGGTGTTCTTCGAGAGCCTGTTCAAGGGCAGCAAGTGGACGTGGATCTTCGGCTGGCTGTTCCATGCCTCGCTGGCGCTGGTGCTGTTGCGCCACGTGCGCTACTTCCAGGAGCCGGTGTGGGCACCGATCGTGTTCGTGCAGTTCTTCGGCACCTACGCCGGGATCACGATGGTCGCCGGGCTCGCCGGGCTGTGGGCGCGGCGCCTGCTCGTCGACCGCGTGCGCTTCATCTCGACGCCGTCGGACCACCTGCACCTGGCGCTGCTGGTGGCGATCGGCCTCAGCGGCCTGGCCATGCGCTTCGTCGCGCACACCGACGTCGTCGCGGTGAAGGCCTTCATGCTCGGACTCATGCGCTTTTCGATCCAGCCGCTGCCGGCCGACCCGCTGCTGCTCGTGCATCTGGCGCTGGTGGCATTGCTGATGATCGTGTTTCCGATCAGCAAGCTGCTGCACGCGCCCGGGCTGTTCTTCAGCCCGACGCGCAACCAGAGCGACGACCCGCGCGAGTCGCGCCACCTGGCCGGCTGGGCCGCGGCGCTGGACAAGTCCTGAACCGATGAGGCCCCCACACCCGTTTCGTTCACTGCCCCCCGCGGGGGCGCGTCAGCGCCTTCGGGCGGCCGGGCGGCACTGACATGGCCGCCGCCAAGTTCGACACCCCGGCGCTGAAGCCCTACCCGGTGATCCCGCTGGTCGCCGAGGGGGCGATGGCGCACAGCAAGCCCTTCGCCGCCTCGGCCAAGATGCAGGAGGCGCTCGGCTTTCCGGGCGAACTGAGCGAAGGCTGGGAGCAGCGCGCCATCACCAGGATGGGCGAACTGCTGGCCAAGTACCGCAGCCTGCGCGTCTACATGGACGCCTGCGTGCACTGCGGCGCCTGCAGCGACAAGTGCCACTACTACCTCGGCACCGGCGATCCGAAGAACATGCCGGTGGCGCGTCAGGATCTGATGCGCGGCGTGTACCGGCGCTACTTCACCTTCGCCGGCAAGCACTTCCCGAAGCTCGTCGGCGCGACCGACCTGACGAAGGAGCTGCTCGACCAGTGGTGGAGCTACTTCAACCAGTGCAGCGAATGCCGCCGCTGCAGCGTGTTCTGCCCCTACGGCATCGACACCGCCGAGGTGACGATGGCCGCGCGCGAGATCATGGACAGCGTCGGTCTCGGGCAGAAGTACGCCAACGAGATCATCGGCAAGGTGCACCGCATCGGCAACAACCTCGGCATCCCCGAGCCGGCGCTCGCCGACACGCTGGCCGGGCTCGAGGAAGACACGCTGGAAGAAACCGGCGTCGACGTGCGCTTCCCGCTCGACGTGAAGGGCGCCGAGGTGCTGCTGATCACACCGAGCGCCGACTTCTTCAGCGAGCCGCACGTCGACAGCCTGATCGGCTACGCCAAGGTGTTCCACGCCGCGGGCATCAGCTGGACGCTGTCGAGCAAGGCGAGCGAAGCGGCGAATTTCGGCATGTTCATCGGCAGCTACGAGCAGATGCGCAAGGTCGCGCTGCGCGTGCGCGACGCGGCGCTTGAGCTCGGCGCCAGGCGCATCGTCGTCGGCGAGTGCGGCCACGCCTGGCGCGTGGCCTACAGCTTCTGGAACACGCTGGTGGGCATCGGCGCCGGCGGCAAGGATCCGTTCGCGCTCGAACTGCAGAACCAGCTCGATGCCCGCTGGAAGCAGCCGATGCACATCTGCGAATTCACGCACGACCTGATCCAGCGCGGCGCGCTCAGGTTCGACAAGGAGAAGAACGACGAGCGCATCGTCACCTTCCACGATTCGTGCAACGTCGCGCGCGCCTCGCGCATGGGCGATGTGCCGGGCGGCCAGTTCACGATCCCGCGCGACATCATCCGCGCGGTCGCCAACCACTTCCACGACATGCCGGCGGGCACCACGCACGAGGCCACCTTCTGCTGCGGCGGCGGCGGCGGCTTGCTCACCGACGACCTGCTCGAGCTGCGCGTCAAGGGCGCGCTGCCGCGCCTGGAGGCGCTGAAGAACGTCGCCGACGCGCACGGCGTCAACTTCATGGCCACCATCTGCGCGATCTGCAAGGCGCAGTTCTCCAAGGTGCTGCCGTATTACGGCTTCGACATGAGCATGGTGGGCGGCGTCCACCAGCTCGTGAGCAAGGCCATCCGCCTCGGCGAGGGGCATTGATTCAGAGCGAGGGCAAGACGATGTCCACCACCCCCGGGAGCAGCCAGACCAAGGTCTTGAACTTCCGCCGTTACAAGGACGGCGATCACAAGGTCAAGCGCTGGTCGGAGCAGATCTTCAACGCCGACCACTCGCACAAGTGCCCGACCTACATCCAGAGCGCACCGCCGTGTCAGGCGGCGTGCCCGTCGGGCGAGGACATCCGCGGCTACCTGAACATCGCGCGCGGCATCGAGAAGCCGCCGGCGGGGATGAAGTGGCAGGAATACGCGTGGCGCCGCCTCACCGAAGCCAACCCGTTCCCGAGCGTGATGGGCCGCGTGTGCCCGGCGCCCTGCGAATCGGGCTGCAACCGCAACCAGGTCGAGGACTTCGTCGGCATCAACTCGGTCGAGCACTTCCTCGGCGACTGGGCCAACGCCAACCAGATGGCCTACAGCAAGCCCGAGACCAAGAGCGGCAAGAAGGTCGCGGTGATCGGCGGCGGCCCGGCCGGGCTGTCGGCGGCGTACCAGCTCGCGAGGAAGGGCCACGACGTGACGATCTTCGACGAGCGCGCCGAGTTGGGCGGCATGATGCGCTACGGCATCCCGGGCTTTCGCACGCCGCGCGACGTGCTCGACACCGAGATCCGGCGCATCCTCGAGCTCGGCGTCGCCACGCGCATGAATACGCGCATCGGCACCGACATCACGCTCGAGCAGGTCCGCGCCGACTTCGACGCGGTCTTCCTCGGCATGGGTGCGCAAAGCGGCCGGCCGCTGCCGGTCGAAGGCGCCGAGGCGCCCAACATCGTCACCGCCACCGCGTTCCTGAAGGCCTTCAACGACGGCCGGCTGCGCCACGTCGGCAAGCGCGTGGTCGTGGTCGGCGGCGGCGACACTTCCATCGACGTCGCCAGCGTCGCGCGGCGCCTGGGCAACATCGAGGAAGCACACGAGGCCGACCTGCCCGAGAACGCGATCGGCGCGCTCGCCGGTTTCGCGGCGCACGAGTCGGCGCTGGTGTCGCGGCGCCAGGGCGCCGAGGTCACGCTGACCTCGGTGTTCGCGATCGACAAGATGCAGGCGAGCAAGCACGAGGTCGAGCACGCGCTCGCCGAAGGCATCGCGATCCGCGGCGGCCTGGTGCCGGTCGGCGTCGTGCGCGACGCAAGCGGCCGTGCGACCGCGCTGCGCGTCGCGCGCTGCGAAGCCAAGCTCGCCGGCGGCAAGCTCGAGATCAAGACCGTTCCCGACAGCGAGGAGGACATCGAGGCCGACCTGATCGTCTCGGCGATCGGCCAGGCGGTCGACTTCAGCGGCATCGAAGTGTTGAACAACGGCCGCGGCGCGCTCGCCGCCGACAAGAACTACCAGGTGCAGATCGGCGGCGAGGCGCAGGCCGACATCTTCTGCGGCGGCGACGTGATCCGCCCGCACCTGCTGACGACGGCGATCGGCCACGGCTCGATCGCCGCCGACGGCATCGACCGCTTCCTGCGCGGCGAGGCGCAGGGCAAGCGCCCCAAGGTCGACGTGCACAGCTTCGACCTGATGCGCAAGATGGTCGAGAAGGGCCTGCCTATAGGCCACATCGACGAGCCGACCTGGGGCACGGACCGCTCCAACGGCGCGATCCACAACTTCGACAACCGCTCGGACCGCTACGTCATCTCGCACAAGGAGCTGTTCCTCGGCCACTTCCCGTACACGCCGCGCCACAGGCGCCAGATCACGACGCTGTCGGCCGAGGAGGCGCTGAACAATTTCGAGGAACGCATGCTGCCGCTGCTCGAAGCGCAGGCGCAGGCCGAGGCCAAGCGCTGCATGAGCTGCGGCATGTGTTTCGAGTGCGACAACTGCGTCGTCTACTGCCCGCAGACGGCGGTCTTCAAGGTAAAGAAGGCGCAGGCCACGATGGGGCGCTACGTCGATACCGACTACGCCAAGTGCATCGGCTGCCACATCTGCAAGGACGTGTGCCCGACCGGCTACATCCAGATGGGGCTCGGAGAGTAACTTGGCCCCCCCCCGCAGCGCCTTCGGCGCCCCCCCCCCGGGGGGGCGCCGCCAGCGGCCCGGCAGAGCCGGTTCCGCGGCGGCCGCTTGGCTGATGGCGTTGGTGATTGCGTTGGCGGGTGGAGCGAATGCCGCACCCGTCATCGAGAAGGCGGTGAAAGGCGAACGCTGCGTCGAGGACACCGCGACGATGCGGCGCGACCACATGCGCTTCCTGAAGCACCAGCGCGACGAGACCGTGCACCTCGGCATCCGTGGCGCCAAGTACAGCCTCCAGGGTTGCGTCGAGTGCCACGCCAGCGCCAAGACCGGCAGCGTGGCCGCCGCGGCGGGCGACTTCTGCGTCGCCTGCCACGGCTTCGCCGCAGTGAGGATCGACTGCTTCGAGTGCCACGCGGCGCGGCCGGCGGCTGCCGTGGTGAGGTCGGGAGTCAAGCCGTGAGCCGGCGCGGCTTTCTCGGCACCGCCGCGGCCGGGCTCGCCGGCGTGATGCTGGCGCCAGGCATCCAGCTGATCGAGATGGCGCAAGCGGCCACACCCGCGGCCGGCGCCAGTTCCAAGGTGCGCTGGGGCATGCTGATCGACACCACCCAGTGCGCCAGCGGCTGCACCGACTGCGTCGACGCCTGCTTCACCGAGAACGGCATCGACGAGAAGAAGACGCGCACCTCGCCGCAGTGGATCCGCAAGGTCGAGCTGAAGGAGGCGAAGACCGGCCGCACGGCGTCGGCACCGGTGATGTGCCAGCACTGCGCCGAGCCGCCTTGCGTCGACGTGTGTCCGACCGGGGCGTCGTTCAAGCGCGCCGACGGCATCGTGCTCGTCGATCGCCACATCTGCATCGGCTGCCGCTACTGCATGATGGCCTGCCCCTACAAGGCGCGCAGCTTCGTGCACGAGCCGCTGGCCGGCCAGAAGCCCGAGGTGCCGCGCGGCAAGGGAACGGTCGAGAGCTGCACGCTGTGCGTCCACCGGCTGGACCGCGGCGACCACACGACGGCCTGCGCCGAAGCCTGCACCCGGGCCGGGCACGGCGCCATCGTCTTCGGCGACCTCAACGATCCGTCGAGCGAGATCGCCCGCCGCGTGCGCGAACTCGCCAGCACCGCGCTGCGCGCCGACCTGAGGCTCGACCCGGGCGTGCGCTATCAGGGTCTGTAAGCGCCATGCCCAACGCCACCGTACCGATGCCCACGCAGGCCGCGCCGCGCCGCTTCTGGCTGCTCGCGGCGTTCGGTGCGCTGGTCACGCTGATCGGTCTCGGCGCCGCACACCTGATGGAGGAGCACGGCCACGTCATCACCGGCATGGACAACCAGGTGGTCTGGGGCCTGCCGCACGTGTTCGCGATCTTCATGATCGTCGCCGCCTCGGGGGTGCTCAACGTGGCCTCGGTCGGGTCGGTGTTCGGGCACGCCGCCTACAAGAAGCGTGCGCCGCTGTCGGGGCTGATCAGCCTGGCGCTGCTCGCCGGCGGCCTGATGGTGCTGATGCTCGACCTCGGCCGGCCCGAGCGCGTGGTGGTCGCGGCCACGCACTACAACTTCAAGTCGATGTTCGCGCTGAACGTCTTCCTGTACTCGGGGCTGGCCGGCATCGTCGTCGTCTATCTGTGGACGATGTTCGAGCGGCGTCTGGCCCCCTGGTCCACGCCGGCCGGCGTCGCGGTCATGGTCTGGCGCTTCGTGCTCACCACCGGCACCGGTGCGATCTTCGCCTTTCTGGTCGCGCGGCAGGCCTACCAGTCGGCGCTGCTGCCGCCGCTGTTCGTCGTCATGTCGTTCGCCTGGGGCTTGGCGGTGTTCCTCGTCGTGCAGCAGGCGGTGCTGGCCTGGAACGGGCGCACGCTGGCGCCGGACATCGAGCAGCGCCTGGCCCGGCTGCTCGCCGTCTTCGTGGCGCTCGCGGTCTATTTCGTGGCCGTGCTGCACCTGACCAACCTGTACTACGCGCGCCAGGGCGAGTTCGAGGCCTTCATCCTGCTCGGCCGCAACGGCGGCGGCAGCTTCGCGCTGCTGTTCTGGATCGGCTTCGTCGCGCTCGGCTCGGTGCTGCCGTTCGCGCTGCTGCTGGCGCCGCGCGGCAGCGGCGGCAGGCACGCGACGCTGGCCGCCTCGCTGCTCGTCGTGCTCGGCGCCTTTGCCTTCCTCTACGTCTTCATCATCGGCGGCCAGGCGTTTCCGCTCGAGATCTTCCCCGGCTACGCGGCGGCGAGTTCCTTCGGCGACGGGCAGGTCGCGCACTACGTGCCGTCCTGGCCCGAGCTGGCGCTGGGCATCGGCGGGCTGGGCGCCGCCTTCCTGGTGACGGCGATCGGCGTGCATGTGCTCGACTTCCTGCCGCAGGACGAGCCGGCCGCCGCCCGCTGAACGCAGCATGGACCGCCTGCTCGTCGCCGCCACGCACCGTTCGTCGGGCAAGACGACGCTGAGCGTCGGGCTGCTGGCGGCCTTTGCGGCGCGCGGCGTGGCGGTGGCGCCGTTCAAGAAGGGACCGGACTACATCGATCCGATGTGGCTCGCCCATGCCGCCGGCCGGCCGTGCCACAACCTCGATCCGTACCTGATGACGCCGGCCGCGATCCGGCGCTGCTTCGCCGACGGCGTGCGCGGCGCCGAGCTGGCCGTGGTCGAAGGCAACCTCGGCCTGTACGACGGCATGTCGCTCGACGGCCGCGACTGCAACGCCGCGCTGGCCAAGCAGCTGCGTGCGCCGGTGCTGCTGGTGCTGGACGTGCGCGGCATCACGCGCGGCGTCGCGCCGCTGCTGCTCGGCTACCAGGCCTTCGATCCCGGGCTGGACATCGCCGGCGTGGTGCTCAACCGCGTCGGCGGCTCGCGGCACGAGTCGAGGCTGCGCGCGGTGATCGAGGCGCACACCGATCTTCCGGTGCTGGGCGCCGTGGCCGAGGATCCGCGGCTGGCGATGGTCGAGCGCCACCTGGGTCTGGTGCCGTGTGCGGAGGTCGACGACCCGCGCTCGCGCATCGCGTCGCTCGGCCACATCGTCGGCGCACAGGTCGATCTCGACCGGGTGCGCGCGCTTGCCGCGTCGGCGCCGGCGCTGCCCTGGCCGGCGCCGCGCCGGCAGCGGCCGGGTGCGCCGCTGCGCATCGGCATCGCGCGCGACCGCGCCTTCGGCTTCTACTATCCGGACGACCTGGCTGCGCTGCGCGCCGCCGGCGCGGAACTGGTGCCCTTCGACACCCTGCACGACCGCGAACTGCCGCCGGTCGATGCGCTGATCATCGGCGGCGGCTTTCCGGAAACCTGCCTGGAGGCGCTGGAGGCGAACGCGAGCATGCGCGCGTCGATCCGCAGCGCCATCGTCGGCGGCCTGCCGGCCTACGCCGAATGCGGCGGCTTGATGTACCTGGCGCGGTCGATCGCCTGGGGCGGCCGCCGCGCCGAGATGGTGGGCGCGATCCCGGGCGACGTGGTCATGCATGCGCGCGCGGTCGGCCGCGGTTACGTGCATCTGCGCGAGACCGCGGCGATGCCCTGGCCCGGCGGCAGCGACGCAAGCATGCGCGCGCACGAGTTCCACCATTCGAGCCTGGAGAACACCGACCCGGCGGTGCGCTTCGCCTGGCGCGTCGAGCGCGGCCACGGCATCGACGGCGAGAACGACGGCCTGGTCGTGCACAACCTGCTGGCCAGCTATGCCCACCTGCGCAGCGCCGGCGGCACCGGCTGGGTGACGCGCTTCGTGCGCTTCGTGCGTTTCGTGCGCAGCCAGCACGCGCGGGCCGGCGCCGCCTGCCGCGCCGGGTTGCGGGTCCATTGAAGGAGGCGAAGGAGTCAAGCCGGTGATGACCAAGCATTCCCCGCGCACGCTGCGTGTCGGCGACCGTGACGTGCCCACCGACGGCGAGGGCTATCTGCACGATCTTGGCGACTGGTCGGAGGAATTCGCCAGCACGCTCGCCCGTGCGGAAGGCCTGACGCTGACGCCGCGGCACTGGGAGTTGATCCGCTTCCTGCGCGAGTACTACCAGACGCACGGCGTGCAACCCCAGGTGCGCGTGATGATCCGCCACTTCAGTACGCTGTGGGGGCCGCAGGCCGGCAGCAACCATGCGCTGCACGAGATGTTCCCGATCGGCGGTCCGCAGAAGCAGGGCAACCGCCTGGCCGGGCTGCTGCGCACCAAGGGCGAGCACTGACGAGGGAGCCACCGATGAATGCGTTCACTGAAATGCCGTCGCTGCTCGCGGCGATCCCGCGCCGCGGCACGGTCTACCTGGTGGGCGCCGGCCCGGGCGCTGCCGAGCTGCTGACGCTGCGCGCCGCGCGGCTGCTCGCGCAGGCCGACGTGGTGGTCCACGACCACCTGGTCGGCGCCGGCGTGCTCGCGCTGATCGGTCCGCAGGCCGAACGGCTGTACGTCGGCAAGCAGCACGGCCGGCACAGCCTGCCGCAGACGCAGATCAATGCGCTGCTGCTGCAGCTGGCCAGCGAGGGCCGCGACGTGGTGCGGCTCAAGGGCGGCGACCCCTTCGTGTTCGGCCGCGGCGGCGAAGAACTGCAGGTGCTGGCCGAGGCCGGCGTGCGCTTCGAGGTGGTGCCCGGCGTCACCGCCGCCTGCGGTGTCGCGGCCTGTGCCGGCATTCCGCTGACCCACCGCGACTTCGCACAGAGCTGCAGCTTCGTCACCGGCCATCTGAAGGACGGCAGCTGCGACCTGGACTGGCCGGCGCTGGCGCGTCCGCGGCAGACGGTCGTGATCTACATGGGGCTGTCGGGCCTGGAGCACATCTGCATGCAGCTGGTCGCGCACGGGCTGCCGCCGCACTGGCCGGCCGCGGTGGTCGCCGACGGCACGCTGCCTTCGCAGCAGGCAGTCTGCGCGACGCTCGCCACGCTGCCGGCGGCGGTGGCGCGCGCGGGCCTGAAGTCTCCCTGCCTGACGATCGTCGGCGAGGTCGTGCGGCTGCGTGACGAACTGGCTGGCCGGGTCACGCCGGTTGCGGCGGACCCGGTTGGCGAGCCGCTGCCCTTGCGTTGAGCGGCTCTGCGGCGCGGGTTGATGCGGCGGTCTTCCATGATCCGGGGTGTTGCCCCGCATCATGGAAGTCAGCGCGACTCGGCCGCGCGCGCCTCGACCGCCAGGACCGCGGCCTCGACCCGCGAGCTGAGGTTGAGCTTGCTCAGGATGTGGCGCACGTGCAGCTTGACCGTATCGTGGCTGATGCCGAGCGCACGCGCGATCATCTTGTTGCTCTCGCCGCGTGCCAGATGCTCGAGGATCTCGCGCTCGCGCTCGGTCAGCGAGGCGAGCGCGCCGCGCCCGGCGTCGACCTTGCCGCCGCTTTGCAGCAGGTGGGCGAGCTTGACCGTCATCGCCGGTGCCACCGTCAGCTCGCCGCGCGCCGCGTTGCCGATGGACTTGACGATGTCCTCGGGCTCCATGTCCTTCAGCAGGTAGCCGCGCACGCCGGCGCGCAGCGCCGCCGACAGGTCGGCCTCGGAGTCGCTCATCGTCAGGATCAGGGCCGGCGTGTCGAGCCCCTCGGCCCGCATCCGGCGCAGCAATGTCAGCCCGTCGGTCTGCGGCAGGCGCAGATCGAGCACTGCCAGGTCGGGATGGTGCGCGCGCACCGCGGCGAGCAGTTCGTCCGGGTCGGCGACCGCGGCCAGCACCTCCATGCCGCCGCGCTCGCGCAGCAGGTCGGCCAAGCCGTTGCGGCACAGCGCGTGGTCGTCGATCAGCACGACGCGCGGTGCCTGCCCGGTCATCCGATCGCTCCTTCCGGTGCGGGTCGCGGCACCGCCGGCGCGAACAGCAGCCGCACCCGGGTGCCGCCGCCGCGCCTGGCTTCGATCTCGAGCCGGCCGCCGATGCGCCGCGCCCGCTCGCGCATGATCTGCACGCCGTAGTGCGCGCCGGCCGCCTGTGCCGCTCCGGCCGGGCCGACGCCGTCGTCGTCGACCACGATCTCGACGCCGCCCTCGGCCGCCGGCGCCACCTGCAGCCAGGCGTGGCGCGCCTGCGCATGGCGTGCGATGTTGGTCAGCGCCTCCTGCACGACGCGCGACACCTGGGCCTCCTGCGCCGGCGCGAGCCGCAGCGCCGGCAGCGCGTTGTCGATCAGCAGCGCGACCCCGCCTTCGCGGCGCAAGCGCTCCGCGCTTGCCTGCAGCGCATGCGCCAGGCCGCGCGGGTCGACCGGTTCGCGCAGCTGGCCGATGATGCCGCGCAGCTCGGCATGCGCCTCCGACACGGTGCGCCGCAGCTCGTCGCAGTAGCGCAGCGCGCGCGCCTCGTCGTGCGCGCGCAGCGCATCCTCGAGCAGCGGCAGCCGCAGCTTGACGAAGGCGAGCCCCTGCGCCAGCGAGTCGTGCACCTCGGCGGCGATCTGCTGCCGCTCCTGCGCCAGTTCGGCCTGCAGACGCTCGGCCTCGAGCCGTGCGTTGTTCAGCGCCAGGCCGAGCAGCTCGCCGATCGACTTCAGGATCGCCTGCACCTGCGGCGCCGGCTCCTCGGCGTCGGCGAAGAACAGGTTGTAGACGCCGAGCACCCGGCCGCGGTGCTGCAGCGCCACGGCAAGCAGGTGCTCGCAGCCGTCGCCGAAGGCGGCTGCGCCGCGGCGAGCCGCGCAGGCGCGGACGTCGCTGGACCACAGCACCGGCCGGCCGTCGGCGGCGCTGCCGCAGTGGCCGCACTGGCGCTCGACCGCCTGTTCGGCATCGACGAAGGCCGGCGACAGACCGAAGGCGCTGACAAGCTCCAGCCGCTCGCCGTCGTCCGACAGCACCCGCACCGCACCGGCGTGCGCGCCGGCCAGCTGCGCGACCGGCTCGAGGAAACGCTGCAGCAGTGCGCCGATGTCGCCGCCGCTGGCCACGCCGGCCGTGATCTCGGCCAGGATCGACACCCCGCCGCGCACGCTGGAGCCGTCGCGGGCCGCCGCGTGGATCACCCGGGCAGTGGAGTCTTGCATCGTCTGTCGTCCGCGGTGGCGGGCCTGTCTCCTGCTGTGCTGCGTCGGGCGACCCGGTGCGCCCGCCTCGCTGCGGGTCTGCGGCGCGGCCCGATGCCGCATGCTACGCCAACCACGGCGGCCGGACTCGGTCACGCCGCGGCGGGCACGAACTCGCGGCAGTGGCGCAGGAAGTCCTCGCTGCCCGGGCCGAGGTGCTTGTCGCGGTGAAGCACGATCGCCAACCGCCGCGTGGCGCGCGGCAATGTGGTCGCCACTTCGGCCAGCGTGCCCCGCGCGAGTTCCTGCGCGACGACCTGGCGCGCCAGGCAGCCCAGCGCCGCACCGGCGGCGACGAGCCGCTTGATCGCTTCGGGGCTGCCGAATTCGAACTCGACGCGCAGCGGGCCGACGCGTTCGATCAGCCAACGCTCGGCGGCCTCGCGCGTGCCCGAGCCGGGTTCGCGCAGCGCCCACGGCGCCTCGCGCAGCTGGCGCAGGCTGGCCGTGCGCCCGGCCAGCGGGTGTGCAGGCGCGGCGACGATCACCAGCTCGTCGCTGCGCCAAGGCCGCGCGACCAGCTGGGGATGGGTCTGCCGTCCCTCGATGAAGCCCAGGTCGACGTCGAAGGCGGCGACGGCGGCGACGACTTCGCGGGTGTTGCCGATCATCAACTCGACCGGGCTGCGCGGGTGGGCGAGCTTCCAGTGCGCGAGCAGTTCGGGCAGCAGGTACTCGCCGATCGACAGGCTGGCCGCCAGGCGCAGCGGCGCGTCGTGCCCGCTGCCGAACAGGCGTTCGAGCTGCATCGCCTGGTCGAGCAGCGCGTTGGCCCGCGGCAGCAGCGCGCGCCCGTTCTCGTTGAGCACCAGCCGGCGCCCGACGCGGTCGAACAGCGGCCGGCCGAGCACGGCCTCGAGCTCGGCCAGCGCCGCGCTCGCCGCCGATTGCGAGCGCGACACCCGGTCGGCCGCGGCGCGCGTCGAGCCGCAGCGGGCGGTGGCGGCGAAGACCTCGAGCTGGCGCAGGCTCAGGCGCAGCCGCGCGCTTGCCGAGGGGGCGGCAGGGTGATCGTTTTTTCCGTGCATCGTGACCGATATTGTCTGTTTTTTCTTTTGAGCCGCGAGGCATAGCATCGCCTCGCGTTGGGTGCGGCGAGAGCGGTCGGTGACGCTGTTGCCGCCGGACTGCAAGACGAAGGAGACAAGGCGGGCGCGGCCGGGCGGGTGCGGTCTGCGGCGGCTGACGACATGGACGTGGCCGACAGATGAATCATCAACTGGTCGCTCCCCACGGCGGCGGGAGCCTGCGCCCGTTGCTGCTCGAAGGCGCGCGGCTCGGGGCCGAACTGCAGCGCGCGGCGGCGCTGCCGCGAGTGCGCGTGAGCTCTCGCGAGCGCGGCGACCTGCTGATGATGGGCATCGGCGGCTTCACGCCGCTGGCCGGCTTCATGAGCCATGCCGACTGGCAGGGCGTGTGCGACGGCATGCGCACGGCCAGCGGCCTGTTCTGGCCGATCCCGATCACGCTGTCGACCGGCGAGGCCACTGCCCAGACCTTCCGCACCGGGCAGGAGATCGCGCTCGCCGACCCCGACGACGGCTCGACTCTCGCGACGATGCTCGTCACCGAGAAGTACGCCATCAACAAGGCGCACGAGTGCGCGATGGTCTTCCGCACCACCGACCCGGCGCACCCCGGCGTGAAGATGGTGATGGAGCAGCCGGCGGTGAACCTGGCCGGGCCGGTGCAGGTGCTGTCGCAGGGCGGCTTCCCCGAACGGTACGGCGACCTGTACATGACGCCGGAGCAGACGCGGCGGCTGTTCCGCTCGCGCGGCTGGTCGCGCGTCGCCGCGTTCCAGACCCGCAACCCGATGCACCGCTCGCACGAGTACCTGGCCAAGGTGGCGATCGAGGTCTGCGACGGCGTGCTGGTGCACTCGCTGCTCGGCGCGCTGAAGCCGGGCGACATTCCTGCCGACGTGCGCACGCGCGCGATCGCCGCGCTGGCCAGGAACTACTTCGTGCCGTCGACGATCGTGCAGGCGGGCTACCCGCTCGACATGCGCTATGCCGGTCCGCGCGAAGCGCTGCTGCACGCGCTGTTCAGGCAGAACTACGGCTGCTCGCACCTGATCGTCGGCCGCGATCACGCCGGCGTCGGCAGCTACTACGGGCCCTTCGAGGCGCACCGCATCTTCGACGAGATCCCGCAGGACGCGCTGCAGACGCAGCCGCTGCGCATCGACGTCGCGTTCTGGTGCTACCGCTGCGGCGGCATGGCTTCGGGGCGCACCTGCCCGCACGGCGACGCCGACCGGCTGCAGGTCAGCGGCACGCAGCTGCGCCGGTGGCTGTCCGAGGGGCACCCGGTGCCGGGCGAGTTCAGCCGCCCGGAGGTGCTGGAGATCCTGCGCGAGCACTATGCCCGGGCCGATCGAAGCGCCGAGGCGAGCCCATGAAGGTCTGCGTCGTCTCCGACAGCCACGACCGCGCCGACTCGCTGGCGCATGCCGTCGGCGAAGCCCGGGAGCTGGGCGCGCAGGCGGTGATCCACTGCGGCGACCTGATCGGCGCGCAGACCATCCTGGCCGCGCTCGAGCACGGCCTGCCGATCCACCTGATCCACGGCAACAACCTCGGCGATGCGCAGGCGACGCACCGGCAGGCGCGCAAGAGCGCCGGCGCGGCCGGCCGCGGCGCAGCGGGCGTGCTGCATTACCACGGCGCCGAGGCGCGGCTCGAACTCGCCGGGCGGCGCATCTTCGTCGTCCACTACGACCACTACGGCTACGCGATGGCCTGCACCGGCGAATGGGACCTGGTGTGCTGCGGCCATTCGCACCATGCCGAGGTGAAGCGCGTGCCCGACGTGAAGGGCGGCTCGAGCTGGCTCGTCAACCCGGGTACGGTGGCCGGGCTCGCGGCGCCGTGCACCTGGGTGATGGCCGACCTGGCCGCGATGAGCTTTGACGTGCGCGAGCTGGGACGAACCCGCTCGCCGTGAAACAGCAGGAGACCGCAGACGATGTTCAGCACCAACCCCTTCGCCAACCTGCCCGCGGCCTGGCCCTCGGGCGCGATGCAGGCCTACATCGTGCTGATGGTGCTGGCGGTGATCGCCGGCACGCTGCTCGACATGGCGCACAAGCGCAGCGCGGCCTTCTTCTTCGCCAAGTCGCGCAAGTCGCGCGACGCGGGCAAGCCGGTCAACCGGGCGTCGATCGCGGTCAAGACCGCGGTCGTCGACGTGCTCGCCTCGGGCGAGTTCTGCAACCCGCGGCGCCGCATCGCGCACCTGCTGACGATGTACGGCTTCGTGCTGTACCTGGCCGCCACCGCGGTCCTGGTGTTCGCCTACCCGGCGGCCGCGAACCCGGCCCCCGCGCTGGTGGTGCAGCTGTGGTGGCTGGGCGCAGCGATGGTGCTCGCCGGCGGCTACTGGTTCTGGTTCTTCATCCGCGCCGACGTCGCGGCCGAAGGCCAGTCGCCCTGGCGCGTGATGCGTGCCGACCTCTTCATCCTGTCGCTGCTCGCCAGCGTGACGCTCGGGCTCGTCTGGGCCGCTCTGCAGGCCAGCGGCCACGGGGCTGCCGCCATCGTCTTCGCGCTGTACCTCGCCGCCACCGCGGTGCTGTTCGGCGGGGTGTACTGGTCCAAGTTCGCGCACATGTTCTTCAAGCCGGCGGCGGCGCTCGAGAAGCGCATCTGCGAGGCCAACGGCACGAACGCGAACCTGCCGCTGCAGACGCGCGACGATCCCGCCCAGCGCGAGCGGCACTCGATGGAACTGCTGCGCGACGCCCCGATGGACATGGGGCTCGGCATCAAGCGCGAAGCCCCGCGCCATTACTGACCCCACGGAACGGAACGAGGAGCCAGCCCATGCCCACCTTCGTCTACATGACGCGGTGCGACGGATGCGGACACTGCGTCGACATCTGTCCTTCGGACATCATGCACATCGACAAGACCTATAGGCGCGCCTACAACATCGAGCCGAACATGTGCTGGGAGTGCTACTCCTGCGTCAAGGCCTGCCCGCAGCATGCGATCGACGTTCGCGGCTACGCCGACTTCGCCCCGCTCGGCCACAGCGTGCGCGTCCATCGCGACGAGCGCCAGGGCACGATCGCCTGGCGCATCAAGTTCCGCAACGGTACCGAGAAGAACTTCCTGTCGCCGATCACGACCAAGCCCTGGGGGCAGGCGATCCCGAAGCTCGCCGGCGTTCCCGCGCCCAGCCCGGAGCAGCGCCGCGGCGAGCTGCTCTACAACGAGCCGAAGTACGTCCGCATGGACGACGGCGGCCTGCGCACGCTCGAGGCCGCCGGCCTGCAGTTGAAGACAGGGGTGACCTACTGATGGCCTACCAGACGATCATCGAAGACGGCATCGACATCCTGGTCGTCGGTGCCGGTCTGGGCGGCACCGGCGCCGCCTGGGAGGCGCGGTTCTGGGGCCAGGACAAGAAGATCGTGATTGCCGAGAAGGCGAACATCGATCGTTCGGGCGCGGTCGCGCAGGGCCTGTACGCGATCAACTGCTACATGGGCACGCGCTGGGGCGAGAACCAGCCGGAGGACCATGTCCGCTACGCCCGCATCGACCTGATGGGCATGGTGCGCGAGGACCTGCTGTTCGACATGGCGCGGCACGTCGACTCCACCGTGCATCAGTTCGAGGAGTGGGGCCTGCCGATCATGAAGGACCCGAAGACCGGGCGCTACCTGCGCGAGGGGCGCTGGCAGATCATGATCCACGGCGAGTCCTACAAGCCGATCGTGGCCGAGGCCGCCAAGAAGTCGGCCGACAAGGTCTTCAACCGCATCTGCGTCACGCACCTGCTGATGGACGAGAGCCGCGCGAACCGGGTGGCCGGCGCCGTCGGCTTCAACGTGCGCACCGGCAATTTCCACGTCTTCAAGGCCAGGACCGTGATCTGCGGCGCGGGTGGCGCGTCCAACATCTTCAAGCCTCGCTCGGTGGGCGAAGGCGCTGGACGCACCTGGTACGCACCGTGGTCGTCGGCGTCCGCCTACGGCCTGCTGATCAACGCAGGCGCCAAGATGACGCAGATGGAAAACCGCATCGTGCTGGCCCGCTTCAAGGACGGGTACGGCCCGGTCGGCGCCTACTTCCTGCACCTGAAGACGTACACCCAGAACGGCGTGGGCGAGGAGTACGAATCGAAGTGGTGGCCTGAGCTGCAGAAGATGGTCGGCAAGGAATACCTCGATCCCGAGGCTTCGCACCTGACGCACCGGCCGATCCCGACCTGCCTGCGCAACCACGCGCTGATCAGCGAGGTCAACGCCGGCCGCGGCCCGATCCACATGGTGACCATGCGCGCCTTCCAGGATCCGCACCTCGAGGAGGTCGGCTGGGAGAACTTCCTCGGCATGACCGTCGGCCAGGCGGTGCTCTGGGCCGCCACCGACGTCGACCCGAAGAACGAGAACCCGGAGCTGACGACCTCCGAGCCCTACGTGATGGGCTCGCACGCCACCGGCTCGGGCGCCTGGTGCTCCGGCCCCGAGGACCTGTCCCCGCCCGAGTACTTCTGGGGCTACAACCGCATGACGACGATCGAAGGCCTGTTCGGCGCCGGCGACGCGGTCGGCGGCACGCCGCACGCCTTCTCGTCGGGGTCGTTCACCGAGGGCCGCCTCGCGGCGAAGGCGGCGTGCCGGTACATCGACGACGGCAAGGCCGAGGGCATCGCCGTCAGCGACGAGCAGGTGCGGCGGCGCAAGGAGGAGATCTACAAGCCGCTCGAGCACTACCGCGTCTACCGCAACGAGATCGTCGCCGGCGACGTCAACCCGCACTACATCAACCCGAAGCAGGGCCTGGACCGCCTGCAGAAGCTGATGGACGAGTACTGCGGCGGCGTGACCGTCAACTACATGACGAACGAGAAGCTGCTGCACATCGGGCTGAAGAAGATGAGGATCATGGAGGAGGATCTGGACAAGCTCGCGGCGAAGGACCTGCACGAGCTGCTGCGGGCCTGGGAACTGAAGCACCGCCATCGCGCCGCCGAGTGCGTCACGCAGCACACGCTGTTCCGCAAGGAGACGCGCTGGCCGGGCTACTACTACCGGGGCGACGCGCTGAAGGTGGACGACGCCAACTGGCACGTGCTGACGGTGTCGCGCCGCGATCCGAAGACCGGCGAATACACGATGGAAAAGGCGCCCTGCTATCACCTGGTCGCGGACGAGAAGCAGCCGGCCCCGCGAGCCGCCGCGTGAACATCGCCGACAAGAGCGACGAGGAGATCCTGGCATTGGCGCGGCCGCTGTGGCGCGACCTCGTCAGCGCTTCCAACGAAGGCAAGTACGGCGAGTTCTCGCGCAACTTCTCCGGCGCGCTGGCGCGCGCGATGGACCAGGTCGCGGCCGGCCACCAGTTCGCGCACAGCGAGCTGGCGCGCAACCTGTCGGAGGAGTTCGACGCGCTCGGCACCATCCGCCGCGGCGAGCACGTGACCGTGCTCTACCGGCAGCGCAGCACGCGCAAGCCGGGTGAATGGCTCGGCCGGCTCGTGCTCGGCGTCGAGGACGGCAAGATCAGGATCTTCGGTGCCTCGATCTTCTGAACGTTTGACCGGAACCCGAGGTGAGCGAAGTCATCCGCACCGGCAAGTTCGTCGAGCTGACCTACCAGGTGGCCGACGGCAAGACCGGGCATGTGCTGACCCGGGTCGAGTTCCCGCTCGGCTACGTGCACGGGCACAACGAGATCCTGGCACCTTCGGTCCATGCCGAGCTCGAAGGCCGGCGTGCCGGGGATCTCATCGAAGTGGCGATCGACGGCAACCGGATCTTCGGCCCGAGGGACGAGTCGCTGGTCTTCACCGATCGCCTCGAGAACGTGCCCGAGGAGTACCGGCAGGTCGGTACCTCGATCCTGATGGAAAACGACAGCGGCCAGACCCGCAGCTTCCTGGTGACGCATCTCGACGACGAGAGCTTGACGGTCGACGGCAACAACCCGCTGTGCGGCCGCCAGGTCGTCTTCAGGCTCGAGATACTGAGCGTGCGCGACGCCACCGAAGACGAAACCCGGACGGGCGGCGCGGTCGGCGCGGGCGCCGGGATCGACCCCTCGCGCCTGCGGCCCGTTTGAGCGGCAACCCTCACGACACGACAGGAAAGCTGAGCCATGAGCGAACACAAACCCCCACCCGCCCAGGTTCCGGACGGCGTGACGCGTTATCTGACGACACGACAGATGGCGCCCAACGAAAAGGGCTTCGTCGGTTTCGAGACCCTGTGGAAGCCGTTCCAGAAGGAAGTCCCGTACAAGACGCCGAAGAAGCCGTAGGCGTAGGGCAGCGCGCTTCACGCCTGCGAGTTATTTGTTCATGCGATGTCCGTCCGAAGCGGGCGCCGCTCGCGCGGCACAATGCGTGTCCTCATGACGCGAGGCGCGCGATGGAACAGCTGCACCCGAAGAAGGCCCACGAGATCATCCAGGGCGAACCGAACACGCTGCTGATCGACTGCCGCACGGAGGTCGAATTCTTCTATGTCGGGCACCCGGTCGATGCCATCAACATCGAGTGGAACACGGCGCCGGACTTCGACCTGAACCCGCACTTCGCCGACCAGGTGCTGCGCATGGCCGGGCGCAAGGACCGCCCGATCATCCTGATCTGCCGCAGCGGCAAGCGCTCGGTCGACGCCGCGCTCGAGCTCGAGAAGCACGGTTTCACGCACGTGGCCAACGTGCTCGAAGGCTTCGAGGGCGAACTCGACGCCGAGCACCACCGCGGCAACCTGGGCGGCTGGCGCAAGCACGGCCTGCCCTGGCGGCAGGTCTGAACGAGCCTGCGCCCCTCGGCCGCGCCGGAAGACTTCACAGGCTCTGACGCGGCGCCCCGGCCGCCGCATACCCCTCGCGGGTAGGGGACGCTACCCCGAAGCGGGAATAGACGCGCCGGCCGGGCTTGCGCCTAATTCGCGCTCAGGCGGCTGTCGCGCCGGCCGTTCGGCGCGGCAGTCGCGGCGCGCGCCGCGGCCGGCTACGAGAAGCAAAAGACCCATGGCGCACGCCCCGTTGCACGACCCCCTCGCCGATCCGCAGGCGCAGGCCGCGCACGAGGTGCGCAAGGCCACCTGCTGCATGTGCGCCTGCCGCTGCGGCATCCGCGTGCATCTGCGCGGCGGCCAGGTCCGCTGCATCGACGGCAACCCCGGCCACCCGCTGAACCAGGGCGCGATCCGCGCCAAGGGCAGCTCGGGGATCATGAAGCAGTACTCGCCGGCGCGGCTGACGCGGCCGCTCGAGCGGCGCGAAGGCGCCGAGCGCGGTGCCGGCGGCTTCGTCCAGATCGAGTGGGAGGAGGCGTTCGCGACGCCCGCCGCAAGGTTGGCGAAGATCCGCGCCACCGACCCGAAGCAGTTCGCCCTGTTCGGCGGCCCCAACCCCGACCTCGACCGCGCCAAGCTGTTCGCGATGATCGGCACCGCCGCGACCCTGCTCGCCGCGTTCGGCGCGCAATACCTCGGGCGGCTGGCCGAGCGCTGGTTCTTCTTCGCGCAGGCGCGGCACCCGCAGAACCTGCACGACCAGGCCGTCGCATGAGACACCCGGCTCGGCTGATCCTCGGGGCGGGCCTGGCGCTCGGCGCCGGCAGCGCCTATGCCGCCGGCGCTGCCGCCGCCGTCTGGCCCTGGTGGTTCTGGCCGTTGGCGCTGTTCGCGGCCTGCTTCCTGATGGGCATCGTCGCGGTGCCCGCCGGCATCGGCGGCGGCACGCTGTTCGTGCCGATCGTCAGCGGCTTCTTCCCGTTCCACCTCGACTTCGTGCGCGGCGCCGGGCTGCTGGTGGCGCTGGCCAGCGCGCTGGCGGCCGGCCCGATGCTGCTGCGCTCGGGCCTGGGCAACCTGAGGCTGGCACTGCCGCTGGCGGTGCTGGCGTCGGCCTCGTCGATCGCCGGCGCGCAGCTCGGCCTGGCGATGCCGGCCAACGTGGTACAGATGCTGCTCGGCGGCGTGGTGCTGGGGATCGTGGTGCTGATGTTCGCCGCCAAGAAGTCGGAATTTCCGCGGGTCGAGCAGCCCGACGCGCTGTCGCAGGCGCTGGCGCTGCACGGCGTGTTCGTCGATGCCGCCTCGCGCAGCGCCGTGCACTGGCAGGTGCACCGCACGCTGCCGGGGCTGATCGTCTTCCTCGGCATCGGCGTGCTCGCCGGCATGTTCGGCATCGGTGCCGGCTGGGCCAACGTACCGGCGCTGAACCTGCTGATGGGCGCGCCGCTGAAGGTCTCGGCCGGCACCTCGAGCGTGGTGCTGTCGCTGGTCGATTCGTCGGCCGCCTGGGTCTACCTGAACAAGGGCGCGGTGCTGCCGATGATCGCGGTGCCGTCGGTGGTGGGCATGATGCTGGGCGCGCGCATCGGCGCGCGGCTGCTCAACGTGCTCGAGGGCCGGGTCATCCGCCGCATGGTGATCGGCGTGCTGCTGTTCGCCGGAGCGCGCGCGCTGCTCAAGGGCCTGGGGGTGTGGCCATGAAGCGGCCGGTGGTCGAGCAGCCGCCGGAGCAGCTGCGCTACGCGCGCGTGCTCGAATGGGCCTCGCGCGTCGGCCTGGTGGTGTTGGTGGCGAGCTTCGCCGCCTACGTCAGCGGGCTGATGGAATCGCACGTGCCGCCCGAGCAGCTGCCCGAGCTGTGGGTGCATCCGGTGGATCGCTTCATCGAGCTGACCGGCTCGCCGCGCGGCTGGGGCTGGGTGCGGCTGATCCACCTCGGCGACATCGCGGGCCTGCTGGGCATCGCGATCCTCGCCGGCGGCTCGGTGCTGTGCCTGCTGTCGATCGTGCCGCTGTACGCGGCGCGGCGCGACCGGGCCTACGTGTGGATCAGCGTCGCGGGGGCGGTGGTGGTCGTGGCCGCCGCCACCGGCTGGCTCGTCGGCGGGCACTGACGATGGCGCATCCCTTCGAGCGGCTGCTGCTCGCCACCGAGCATACGGAATTCGACCGTGGCGCCGAGACCATCGCCTTCGCGCTGGCCGCGCGTTGCGGCCTGCCGCTGGCAGCGGTGTTGCCGCTGGTCAGCAACGCCGCATACGAGGCCGAGATGCCGGCGCTGGCGGCGCGCGCCGACGCCGAGGCCGGCGCCCGCGCCGACGCGCTGGAGGCCGAGGCAGCCCGTGCCGGCGTCGCGCTGGCGCTGCGCGTGCGCCGCGGCGAGGAGCCGTTCGAGCAGATCGTCGCCGAGGCGCGCGAGCGCGGTGCGGATCTGATCGTCGCCCGCCGGCGCGGCCGGCGCGGCTTCCTGGCCCAGCTGATGTTCGGCGAGATGGTCGGCAAGGTCGTCGCGCACGCGCCGTGCAGCGTGCTGCTGTGCCCGCGCGCGGCGGCGATGTGGCAGCGGCGCGTGCTGGTCGGCGTCGACCCGCAGGCGAGCGCGGCCGGCAGCGTCGAGCTGGCTGCGCGCATCGCCGCCGCATGCGGCATCGGGCTGCAGGTGGTGGCGGTGGCCGAGGGCAAAGGCGCGCATGCAGCCGCCGCATCGGCGCTTGCCGCCGCCGTGGCGCGCGCGGCGCCGCTGGTGGCCGACGTGGCCGGCGAATTCCGCACCGGCCGGCCGCACGAAGGCCTGATCGCTGCGGCCACGGCCTGCAGCGCCGATCTGATCGTCGTCGACCGCCATGTGCAGCCGTTGCCGGGCCGCGCCTGGATCGGCGGCACCACGCAGAAGGTCATCGGGCTCGCCGAGGGCCCGGTGCTGGTCCACGTCCCGAGCGCAGCAGGCGCACCATGAGCGAAGCGCTCAACTGCCTCGTCAAGGCGCGCAGCCGCTGCCCGCACCCGGCGGCAGACATTCCGCAGCTCGCGCTGCAGCGCACGGCGCTGACCTGCCCCGAACATCAGCGGGCCTTCGACATCCGCAGCGGCGAGGGCGCCGCGCTCGGCAACCGCCCGCTGAAGCGCTGGCCGACGCAGGCGGCCGACGGCCGCCTGCTCGCCCACTGGCGAGCCATGGTTCCTGCCATGAGCCGAGACTTCCCCACCCACCCGAGGAGACACCCATGACTTTCGCCCCGATCCGGGGGCGGCGGACGAGCTCGTCCCTGCCGGCCCTGCTGACCCCGCTCCTGATGCTCGCCGGCAGCGCCGCGCATGCGACCGACGGCTACTTCGCCAACGGCTACGGCATGAAGGCGATCGGCATGGGCGGCGCCGCCGCCGCCGTGGCGCAGGAGCCTTTCGGCGGCGCCGTCAACCCCGGCGCGATGAGCTTCCTGGATACCCAGTGGCAGGCGGGCCTGAGCTGGTTCAGCCCCGACCGCGACGCCTCGCGCAAAGGTTCGGGACTGGCCGGCATCGACGGCAGCGTCACCAGCGACAGCAAGAACTTCTTCGTCCCCGAGTTCGGCTGGAACTGGCGCACCCGGCCCGACCTGGCGGTCGGCGTCACGGTCTACGGCAACGGCGGCATGAACACCGACTACCCTGGCGGCCAGATCGCGCAACAAAGCGCGTGCGCGAACTTCAATCCGAGTCCCGGGCCGTACAACCTGCTGTGCGGCAACGGCCGTCTCGGCGTGGACCTGACGCAGCTGATGATCGCGCCCTACGTATCGTGGCAGTTCATGCCCGGGCAGTCGATCGGCATCGCGCCGACGCTCGCCTATCAGCGCTTCAAGGCCAACGGGCTGCAGGCCTTCGACAACCCGATGCTCTCCACCGCGCCGGGCAAGGTGACGAACAACGGCAGCAGCAGTTCGTGGGGCGGCGGCGTGCGCATCGGCTGGATGGGCCAGTTCAGCGAGCAGTTCGCGCTCGGCGCGGCCTATGCCACCAAGATGTGGATGGGCGAGTTCGACGACTACCGCGGCCTGTTTGCAAAGTCCGGCGATTTCGACATCCCGTCGAACTTCACGCTCGGCGGCGCGTTCCGGCCGACCCGGGAGTGGCTGCTCGCGCTGGACTTCCAGCGCATCTTCTACGGCGATACCAAGGCGGTGAGCAACCCGAGCTCGCTGATGGGCAACTGCGCGATGGGCGATGCCGGTGCCTGCCTCGGCGGCAGCAACGGCGCGGGCTTCGGCTGGCGCGACATCAACGTCTGGAAGTTCGGCGTGCAGTACGAGCTGAACGACCAATGGGCGCTGCGCGGCGGCTTCAACTACACGCAGAACCCGGTACGGCCGCAGGACGTGACCTTCAACATCCTCGCGCCGGGCATCGTGCAGAAACAGTGGACGCTGGGCGCCACCTGGAAGATCGACCGGACTTCAGAGATCACCGGCATGGCCATGTTCGCGCAGCGCAACTCGGTCACCGGCACCAGCCTGCTCGTGGGTTTCGGGGCGCCTCCGACGACGACCGAGACGATCTCGATGAAGGAGACGCAGATCGGCATCGCCTACACGCTGCGCTACTGACGCCGCGTGCGGCCCGCGCCCAGAGGCTGTGAAGCATTCCGGCGCGGCCGAGCGAGTGGCCCAGGAGGCGCCGATCGAGGCGCACGAGCACAGCCGCGGCGCGGGCTGCAGCGGGCATCTGCAACGGCGAGTGTCGTCTCGAGCCCTGCCGGTTCGGTAGATCGCCGCTGCGGGAAGCGGAGGTCACGGCCTGTGCCGCGGCCGTGATCGTGCGCTGCCCGCGGCAGGCCTGCACCTGCAGTTCGGTCAATCCGGCGCAGGTGTGGCGCGGCTGGCGGGGATCGAACCCACGACCCTTGGCTTCGGAGGCCAATACTCTATCCACTGAGCTACAGCCGCGGCGCTGAAGGCGGCCGATTCTATCAGCGGGGTACCCCGGGCCCGCCGGGGCGCAGGTGGCGCGCCGCTATAATTTTGCGCTTTGACCGACCCGCCCGCGCCGCGCGGCGGCCTTCGGCGCGACGCCACCGAGGACTTCATGAGCGACCCCCAGGACCACGACGCCACGCACGAGGGCCCGATCAAGACGCCGAAGCAGCTGATCATCACGGTGATTGCGGCCTTCGTCGTGCCCATCGCCATCATCGTGCTGCTGGTCAACTACGTGGCCACCGGCGACAGCGCTGGTGCCGGCTCGCGGGGCATGAGCGAGGAAGCCATCGCGCACCGCCTGCAGCCGGTGGGCATGGTGGAGCTGAAGGACGCGTCCGGCGCCGGCGTCGTGCATACCGGCGAGCAGGTGTACACGGCGCAGTGCGCGGCCTGTCACGCCTCCGGCCTGGCCGGCGCGCCGAAGTTCAGTGACGAAGGTGCCTGGGGCCCGCGCATCAAGACCGGCTTCGACGCGCTGCTGCATTCGGCGCTGAAGGGCAAGGGCGCGATGGCGCCGCAGGGCGGCGGCGAGTTCTCCGACTACGAGATCGGGCGTGCCGTGGTCTACATGGCCAACCACGCGGGCGGCAAGCTCGACGAGCCGAAGGCGCCGGCCGCCGCGGCCTCGGGCGCCGAAGGCGCCGCGAGCGAATCCAAGTAGCTGCCCGGCAGGCGCCGCCGGGGCCGCCGCAAGTCGCAAAGAAGGCCGCCCGCGGGCGGCCTTCTTCATGCGCGCGGCGGCTGCGGCTCGAGCACGTAGCCGAAGCGTGCCGGCATGTCGCCGAAGCGCATCTCGGCGGGCTGCCAGTCGCCGGCTTCGACGGCGCGCGCTGCGCGCTCGGTATCTAGGCTGTGCAGCAGGCCGAAGCCGATGTCGCAATCGAGGAACAGCCGGCCGTGTTCGTCGAGCCAGGCGGCACGGTGGCGCGCCGGCTTCCCGCCCTGGGCGCTGAGGCGCCAGCCGCCTTCGCCGCCGGTGTCGCCGTCGAGCCTGAAGACCCACGGCGCGGCTTCGAGTTCGACGTAGACGCGCTGCGGCCCGTTCTGGAAGTACCAGCAGCCGCGCGCGTCGCTCGCGTAGTTGCGCTCGATGAAGCTGCGCAGCCGCTCGTGCTCGATGCGGCTGCCCTTGAGCCGCGGGAACGGTGCCGCAGCCTGCGCGGCAGCGTCGCGCAGGTACCAGTCGCCGCGCGCGTCCAGCGCCAGCCAGCCGTAGCAGTGCGGCACGTTCGGCCACTTGCGCAGCGCCGCTTCGACGATCGCGTCCATGCGCCGCACCTTAGCAGGCGGCGCGCAGCCACGCGGTGACGGCTTCGGGCAGCCCCTGCACGTGGCCGGGAAAGCGGCCCTGCGGGAAGCCGACGTGCCCGCCGTGCGCCGGCTGCCACAGCGTCACGTGCGCGCCGGCCTCGTGCGCCGCGGGCAGGCTGTGCGCCGGCACGAAGGGGTCGTTGCGCGGGTTCAGCACCAGCGTGGGCACGCGGATGCGGCGCAGATGCGGCTTGGCCGAGGCCCGCGACCAGTAGTCGTCGGTGTCGCGGAAACCGTGCAGCGGCGCGGTGAACAGGTTGTCGAACTCGTACAGCGTGCGCGCGGCGAGCAGCCGTTCGCGGTCGAACAAGCCCGGATGCTGCTGCCACTTGAGCCGCGCCTTGGCCTTCATCGTGCGCAGGAACATGCGCGTGTACACCTGCCGGTTGAAGCCGCGGCCGATGGCGTGGCCGCCGGCGGCCAGGTCCACCGGCGCGCACAGCGCGGCCAGCGCGCGCACCGTGGCCGCGGCGGTGTCGCCGGCTTCTTCGGCCCAGCGCAGCAGCGCGTTGCCGCCGAGCGAGACGCCGACTGCCAGCAACGGCGCAGCGCGGCGCGCGCGCAGCCGCTGCAGCATCCAGCCGACTTCCTCGAAGTCGCCGGAGTGGTAGGCGCGCGGCGCCAGGTTCGTCTCGCCGGAGCAGCCGCGGAAGTGCGGCAGCGCACAGCTCCAGCCCAGCGCCGCCGCGCGGTACGCGAAGGCCAGCGCATAGTGGCTGCGCGACGAGCCTTCGAGCCCGTGGAACAGCACCAACTGCGGCGCGGCGGGGTCGGCCGCGTCGACGAAGTCGACATCGACGAAGTCGCCGTCGGGCGTGGCCCAGCGTTCGCGCCGGTAGGCCGGCGGCGGCTGCGGCGCGGCCTGCGAGAACAGCGCCGGCCAGATGGTCTGCAGTTGGCCGCCGGGCAGCCAGCGCGGCGCGCGGAACTGCTGCATCACGCGCGCCGTCAATGCAGCAGCGACGGCGCCTCGCCCGGTGCCGGCTCGGGCGGCTCGCCGCCCGGGCTGGCGTGATGCGCGACCATGCGCCAGCCGAGCGCGGTCTTGACGTAGACGTTGGTCGCCAGCACCCAGGCGTCGCGGCTGCCCTGCGCGTCGGCGATGAGCACGCGCTCGAACAGGTGGTGCACCGCGCAGCCCAGCGTGTGCAGCCGGCGCACGTGCTGCGGCTGCAGCGGGATCGGGCCGTTGGCGAAGATCGCGGCGAAGCCGGCGCGGATCTGCGCATGGCCGATGACGCGCGGCCCGCCCGGATGCACGCAGGCGATCTCGTCGTCGTCGGACCACACCGCCATCAGCTTGTCCAGGTCGGCCTGCTGCAGCGCCTCGTAGAACTGCGCTTCGACGTCGTCAGGCGAAGCCATCAACGCGGCGGTCTGGGCCTTGGGGCGCGACATTCTGGCGGGCCTTCAGCGGAAGATCACGCTCTTGTGGCCGTTGAGCAGCACGCGGTGCTGCACGTGCCAGCGCACCGCGCGCGCCAGCACCACGCATTCGATGTCGCGGCCGACGGCGGTGAAGTCCTCGGCCGACATCGCATGGTCGACGCGCTGCACGTCCTGCTCGATGATCGGGCCTTCGTCCAGCTGAGGCGTGACGTAGTGCGCGGTGGCGCCGATCAGCTTGACGCCGCGCGCATGCGCCTGGAAGTACGGCCGCGCGCCCTTGAAGCTGGGCAGGAAGCTGTGGTGGATGTTGATCGCGCGGCCCTTCAGCACGTCGCAGAACTCGCTGCTCAGGATCTGCATGTAGCGCGCCAGCACCACCAGTTCGATGCGCTCGCGCTCGATCAGCGCCTCGATCTCGCGCTCCTGCGCGCGCTTGGCGCCGGCATCGCTGCCCCTGGGCAGCGGCAGGTGGTGGAAGGGCAGCTCGTAGCTGCGCGCCAGCGCCGCGAAGTCGGGGTGGTTGGAGACGATGCCGGCGATGTCCACTTCGAGCTGGCCGCTGCGCCAGCGGAACAGCAGGTCGTTCAGGCAATGGCCGTGCCGGCTGACCAGCAGCAGCACGCGCGCGCGCTGTGCCGCCGGGTACAGCTGCAGCTCCATGCCGAACTGCGCCTGGGTGTGCGCGAACAGCGTCTGCAGCGCCGCGGTATTCGCCAGGTGCGGCGGCGCCGCGAAGTGCACGCGCATGAAGAACAGGCCCGTCGCGTCCTCGCCCTGCAGGTCGCCGAACTGCTGCGAATCGATGATGTTGCAGCCGCCCTGGTAGAGCAGGCCCGACACCGCGTAGACGATGCCGGTGGCGTCGCGGCACGACAGCGTGAGGATGAATTCGTGGCCGTTCGCCATGGCCGCGCATTGTAGGGAGGCGTCGCCGCGTACACTGCGCCGCACCCAACTTCAAATTTCAATTCAAGACATGACCCACCCCGTGCGCACCCGCGGCACGCCGCGCCCCGACGGCGAGGCGACGCGTGCGCACCTGCTGGACACCGCCGGCCGGGTGTTTGCCGAACGCGGCTTCGCCGGCACCACCAGCAAGGAGATCTGCGCGCGCGCCGGCACGCCGCTGGCGTCGGTGAACTACCACTTCGGCAGCCGCGATGCGCTGTACGAGGCGGTGCTGATCGAGGCGCACCGCCAGCTGATCGGCCTGGACGACCTGCAGGCGCTGACGCAGGGCCTGGACGGCGCGGAAGCCAGGCTGCGCGCCGTCCTCGCCCACTTGGTGGCGCTGGCAACCCAGCGCAGCACGCCCTGGGGCTTTCGCGTCATGTTGCGCGAGTTCCTGGCGCCTTCGCCGGCGATTCCGGCGCTGATCGACAAGGCGCTGCGGCCGAAGGCGCGCTGGCTGCTCGGCCTGATGGCCGAATTCCTGAACCTGCCAGCGGAGCACGCGGCGGTGCAGCGCGGCGTGATGCTCAGCGTGCTGCCGTGCATGGCCCTGATGATCGCGCCCAAGGAGCTGCCGGCGCGGCTGCTGCCCGGCGCGGCCAAGGATGGCGAGGCGCTCGGCGCCGACTTCGTGTGTTTCGCGATGGCCGGGCTGCAGGCGCTGGCGCTGGCGCACCGGCCGGCACGGACGAAGGCCGCTGCGAACGCGCGCTCGAAGCCATCGCGACGGGCGCCTGCTGGCGCCTAGGAGCCTGTCGGGCTTGGGCAAGGGACCCCTTGCCCAAGCCCGACAGGCTCCTAGTGGGCGCTCGAGGCCGGTGGCAAACTCACGCTCGCGACCTTCGGCTGTCCTTCCGCTCGTTCGACGAGCAGCCTCGAAGCCTACGGCCAGGCACGGGCTTCAGCGCGTGGGCGCCGTCCTGCTGCCCCAAGCGTGCGTGTCTTCGCCTTACCAGGTAAGCCGCGCTACAATCAAACAGGCCAACATCCGCCAGGGAAATGAACATGTCGACGCTTGTCGTCTCCTCGAAAGGGCAGATCGTATTGCCCGCCGCTTTGCGGCGCCGGCTTGGCATGGGTGCAGGCTCCAGGATCGAGGTTCTCGAGGAGTCGGACGGCTTGAAGTTGCGTGTCGTGCGCCCGGTCGCGACAGCCGACATGGCCACGATGGCCGGCATCGTCAAGGCGCCTGCACGCGGCGTTCCTCGCCGGCTCGAAGACTTCGACCCCGCATCGCTGCTGACCCATTCGCGGCGCCGCCGGCCATGAGAGGTCTGGATACGAACGTGCTCGCGCGGTTCTTCGTCGATGATGACGACGATGCGCAAGCCGCCAAGCAGCGGCCTGCCGCCGTGGCGGCGCTGTCGGAACGATCGTACGTCTCGGTGACGGTGCTTCTGGAGCTGGAGTGGGTTCTGCGTGGGTTCTATGAATTGCCGGCGAAGGACATCTCCCGCGTCTTGCGCTCGCTTGCGGGAATCGAACACGTGACGATCGAAGATCGCGACGCGGTCTTGGCGGCAATCGACGCCTTCGACAAGGGCCTCGATTTCGCTGACGCGCTGCACCTGGCGCGCAGTTCGCGCGCATCCGGATTCGCGACCTTCGACCGGCGCTTGGTGAAGCGCGCAAAGAACCTCGGGCTGCCGCTGCCCGTCGAGTTGCTGGCCCACGCCTCTTGACTGCGGGTCGCGGGTCCAGCCGCGCCGGCCGGGAGGCGCGGATATCCGCTGCTGGCCGACGGTGACGCGCGTACCCCTGCCGGACACCGCCGGCCGGGCGCTTGCCGGACGCGGCTTTGCAGGCACCACCAGCAAGGAGATCGGCGCACGCGCCGGCAGGCCGCTGGCGCCGGTGCGCGGCGTAATGCTCGCCGTGCTGCCGTGCATGGCCCTGATGATCGCGCCCAAGGAACTGCCGGCGCGGCTGCTGCCCGGCGCGGCCAAGGATGGCGAGGCGCTGACCGCCGACTTCGTGTGTTTCGCGATGGCCGGGCTGCAGGCGCTGGCGCTGACGCACCGGCCGGCGCGGCCGAAGGCTGCTGCGAACGTGCGATCGAAGCCATAGCGGCGGGCGGCGCGCATCGTCGCCCAACTGGTGGCATGGGCGACCCGGCGCCGCACGCCGTGGGGCTTGCGCAGTGGCTGCAGAGGCGTACCGTTTGCATGTTCTTGATCAGCCAGATGGCGAAAGCATGTCCGAGACCTCGGCAACCGGCAAGGCAGCAGGCGCCGCGCGGGCGCAACGGCATGGCACGAAGGTGGCGTTGCGTAACCCAGGGCAGTTCTGGGCCATCGGGCTCGAGCGCCAGACCGCGAGCCCGCAAGCCTGGAAGCGCGCCTTCCGCGTGCTGGTCGATCGCGTGATCGCTTCGCCGGGCGTGGCCCTGTACGACGCCGTCGAGTCAGGCGCCCCGACCTACATGGTCGACCTGATCGCCGGCGCCACCGGCGAGCCGGCGGCACGCGTCATGGACGTCATCGGAGTGTCCCCGACCACCTACCGGCGCAAGGACGAAGCCCGCGAGCCGCTGCCGGATGCCGCCGGTCATCGCGTGATGGGTTTCCTTCGCGTGGCGGCCACGCTGAGGCGCTTGCTCGAGGAAAGCGGCGACCCGGAGCCATTGGCCCGCTTCGATCTGGAGGCCTGGCTCGCCCGCTGGATGCGCGAACCCTTGCCTGAACTGGGGGACAAGACACCGGCCGAGATGCTGCGCAACCCCGAGGGGCAACGCGCGGTCGAGCAGGTGCTGGAGCGCATGCGCGGCGGCTTCCCCGCATGACGGTGCACCTTTGGCGCGTCGCATCCGACACCCCCGGCTGGACGGCCGAGGACATGAGCGGCAAGGGCGCTGCGAGCAAAGGCGCGCGCTGGAATCATCCCGGGGAACGGGTCACGTATGCGGCGGCATCGATCTCGCTGGCGGCCTGGGAGACCCGCGCGCACTTCGGCCGCGGCGCGGCGCTGCCCTGGAACCGGCTCCTGGTGCGCATCGACGTGCCCGACGACGTCTGGGCCGCGCGCGAGCTTCTCGCCTGGCCGCCGATCATCGGCGAAGAAGACAACGTCATGCAGAACCCGGCGCATCCGGACAGCGCGCGCATCGGGGCGGTCAAGCTTCGGCGCTTCTTGTACGACCGCCGGGTTTAGCGACAGCCTTGACCCGCTCTGGGCGCTTCTACCGATCTCGTGATGCGTTGCTCAGCGAGATCTTTTGTACCCGGATTCGCGCTGGCTTCGAACGGCCAGGACAAAGACCGTATCGACATCGGACACGAAACGGTACAGCACCACATAGCCGCGCGACGCCTGCCCGATCACCAACTCCCTCTTGCCGCCCTTTGCCTTGCGCCCGATGAGGGGGCTGTGCGCGAGAACTTGAACGGCTTCGATGATTTCGGCGATGCGCTGCGGCGCGCCCTCGATGTCGTGTTTTGCCTGGTGCTCGAAGAAGCGGTCGAAATCGTCCAGCACTTCCGGCGCCAGCTCGATTCGCGACATGCGGTCGGTCAACGCTTGACGTTGCGCGCCGCGGGTTTGCGCACCTTGTCGCCTCGCGCCCGCGTCTCGAGGTAGACCTTGGCCTCAGCCCACGGGATGGCCTTCCCCGTGGCGAGCACCTTGGTCCAGCGCGCGTCGGCAAGGCGATGAAACTCGGCATCGATCTCGACCTGTTCGACTGTATGTGCAATCGCATCGAGAATGAACGCGTGCGCCGTCTTGCCTGCCAGTTGAGCGGCGGCGGCGATCCGCTCCTTGAGATCGTCCTCGATGCGGATGGTGGTGGTGGGCATACGGGAACCCTGAGTCATCGAACCGAATGTAGCACATACGTGCTACTCCGGGCGGGCAAACGCGAGCACGCACGGCCGCTCCAAAGCGCTCGCACCGGGGTGCAGTCAGCGCGCGCTCGACTGGTGCGGGCGATGTATCTTCAACGATCGGCATGTCCCGAGCGGCGGCTGCTGGCCGGGATCGCAAGCTCGCGCAAGCCACCGCAGTGGGCCTCCATCCTGGCCGCGCGCTTGCCGGCGGCTATGCGGGGTTCAGCAGCGTGAACTGGCTGCGCGGCAGCAGCTTCCTGAAGTCCCGATCGAAGCTGACGAGATGCTCGCCCAGCTGCGCCACGGCGGCCGACAGCCAGGCATCCGGCACATCGTTGCCGGCCAGCTGCTTGTCGAGACAGAGCTGACGCAGCTTCGGCCACTCCGGGCCCAGCGACGCCAGTTGCACACCAGGCGCCGCAACCAGCGCATCGGCGAACGCCACGGCCTCTTCGATCGGCGTGGCCTGCACGAAGATCCTCGGACTGGCGACCAGGCGCAGAAAGCTGGCCAGCACCATCGGCATCAGCGTGAAGGCCGCGCCGGCCGCGCATGCGTCGAGCGCCGCTTCGAGCCAAGCGCGTGCCACGGCATGATGAGGATGATCGGTGCGCGAAGCGGCGACCCGCACGTTGACATCAGGCGTCATCGCCCAGGGCCTCGAGCAATGCCTTGTTGCTCAGCGGGTCGACACCCGCTGCCAGTCCGCCGCGGCCTTTGAATGCAGGCAGGCGGACCCGGCGGCGCTTGGCGGCATCGGCCGTGGCGCGCAGTCGCAGCTGCAGACCTTCCTCGACCAAGCGCGTCAGGCTCGTGCGCTGCCGAGCCGCGAGCGCCTTGGCATCGGCGAGAAGCTGATCGTTCAGATCCAGGGTGGTCTTCATCAAGGCAGGTTACAGATTCCTGTATCAGCCAAGTGCGCGACGCGTCGTCCCTTCGCACTCCGGCCTCAACCCCCCTCGACCCGCAGCGCCTTGTACACCGCCACCAGCGCCAGCCCCTGCTGCGCATGGCTGACGATGGCCTCGCGCTCGGCGTCCAGCCGCGTGCGCTCGGTTTCCAGCAGCGGCGTCTCGTCGCTCAGGCCGCGTTCGTAGCGCACGCGCGCCAGCTGGAAGGCCTCGTCGCTGGCCGCCAGCTTGCGCTGCAGTTCGGCGCTGCGCCGGCGTTCGGCTTCGTAGCGCGCCACCGCGGCGTCGACGTCGTGCCAGGCGCTGACCACGGTCTGGCGGAAGGCCACCGCGGCCTGCTGCATCTGCAATTCGCGCTGCGTGACGGCGGCGCGGCGCCGGCCGCCGTCGAACAGCGGCAGGTCGACCGAGGCGCCGAACCACCATTGCTGGCTCGGCCAGGTGGCGAAGTTCGACGAGCCGACTGACGCGCTGCCGTAGCCGGCGCCGAGCATGACCCGCGGGTACAGGTCGGCGAAGGCGATGCCCACCGTGGCGGTGGCTGCATGCAGTTGCGCCGCCGCCGCGGCGATGTCCGGCCGGCGCGCCGCCAGCGTCGACGGCAGGCCCAGCGCCAGCGCCGGCCAGGGCGTGGCCGCCGCCGTGCCGCCGACGGAATTGCCGACGGGCGCGCCGAGCTGCGCCGCCAGGCTGCCCGGCATGTCGCCGCACAGCAGCTCGATGCGCCGCCAGGCGCCGGCTTCGGTTTCCAGCAGCGGCGGCACGCGCGCCGCCAGGTCATCAAGCACGCTGCGCTGGCGCAGCGCGGCGCTGGCGTCGACCAGGCCGTGGCGCTGCCGCGCTTCGAGCAGCGCCAGCAGCTCGGCCGCGCTGGCTTGCTGCCGCTGCAGCACGGCCAGCTGCTGGCGGGCCGCGCCCAGGTCGAGCCAGGCGCGGGCGACTTCGGCGTCGATGCTGCTGCGCACGTCGGCCAGCAGCGCCGCGGCCGCGGCGTCGTCGGCCTCGGCGGCTTCGATGCTGCGCCGCACGCGGCCCCACAGGTCCAGCTCCCACGAGGCGTCGAAGCCGGCCTGGTACAGCGTGTAGGGCGCGCCGATGATGTCCAGCGCCTGCTGCTGCGATGCCGGCGGGAAGATCTCGAAGACGCGCGTAGCGGCATCGGTCTGGCTCTGCCGCTGGCGCGCGGCCGAGCCGCTGATGCCCAGCGTCGGGCCGGCCTGGCTGGCCGCCACGTCGCGCTGCGTGCGCGCCTGCGCCAGGTGCAGCGCGGCGGTGGCGATGTCGGCATTGCGCTCGCGCGCGCGCTGCTGCAGCGCCTTCAGCGTGTCGCCGCCGAGCGCGCCCCAGGGGTCGGCCGGCAGCGCGGCGGCATCGGCGGCGGGCGGTGCGGCCAGCAGCGGCGAGCCGGCGTGGCGTTCGGCATAGGCGGCCGGCGCGTCCCCGGCCAACGGCGGCGTCGCATAGTCGGGGCCGACGGTGGTGCAGGCGACGCCGCAAAGCGCCGCGCTGGCAAGCAGCGAGATTACGGGGAGACGGGTGTTCATCGGCGCATCCTTCTGCGGGCGGGTTCTCATGTCGATGCCTCCAACGCGACGGACGAAGCGGACGCTTCGAGCAACCGCCGCGGATCCGGCTCTGCCGGTCCGCCAGCGGTGCCCCCTCGAGGGGGCGCGCGAAGCGCGTAGGGGGTGGGTCATGTCAACCGATTGCGGAACAGCCAGGCCGCCAGCGGCAGCGTCAGCGCGGCCATCAGCAGCATCGGCACCAGGTCGGGCCACAGCGTGGCCAGGCCGACGCCTTCCAGATAGACGCGGCGCACGTAGTCGATGCCGAAGCGCAGCGGATTCACGTAGGTCGCCACTTGCAGCCAGCCCGGCATGTTGGCCACCGGCGTGGCCAGGCCGGACAGCAGCATCATCGGCATCAGCAGCACGAAGGCCGAGAACATGGCCTGCTGCATCGTCGCCGACAGCGCGCTGATGGCCAGCCCCAGGCCGACGCCGGCGAGCATGAAACTGATCAGCCCGACGTACATCGTGCCCAGGTCGCCGGCCATCGGGATGCGGAACCACGCCCGCGCCACCAGCAGCACCAGCGTGGCCTGCACCAGTCCGATGCCTATAGGCGGCAGCGCCTTGCCGACCATGATCTCGGCCGGCGACAGCGGCGTCACCAGCAGCTGGTCGAAGGTGCCCTGCTCGCGTTCGCGCGCCACCGACAGCGCGGTCAGCATCAGCGTCTGCAGCATGCTCAAGGCGGCGATCAGCGCCGGCACGAAGTTCCAGCGCGTCTGCAGTTGCGGGTTGAACCAGGCGCGCGTTTCGATGCGCAGCGGCGACGCCGGCCCCAGGCCGGCACGCGCGCGCTGCGCGGCGTTGAAGCCTTCGACGATGCTGCCCAGGTAGGCTGATGCGGTGCCGGCGGTGGTGGAATTGCGCGCGTCCAGGATCAACTGCAGCGCCACCGTCTCGCCGCCGGCCAGGCCGGCCTCCAGCCGCTGCGGGATGTGCAGCACCAGCAGCACCCGGCCCTGGTCGACCAGCGGCGCGATCTGCGGCACCGCATCCAGGTCGGCGACGCGCTGGAACAGCCCGGTGCTGTCGATGCGCGCCAGCAGCTCGGCCGAGGTGGGGCTGCGGCTCGAGTCGAGCACCGCATAGGGCACGCGGTTCAGGTCGAAGGTGGCGGCATAGCCGAAGATCAGCGTCTGCATGATCGCCGGCCCGACCAGGATGATGCGCGTCGCGCGGTCGCTGAGGATGGCCAGCAGTTCCTTGCGCACCAGCGCGGCGATGCGGCGCAGCAGGGCGAACATCTCAGTTGTCCATGGCGCTGCGCGCCACCCGCGACGCATGAAACGCCAGCCAACAGCCTTCACCGCAGAGGCGCAGAGAACGCGGAGGATTCGCAGAGTGAATCAAGTCTGCTCTGCGGACCTCTGCGGCCTCCGCGCCTCTGCGGTGAATGCATTGGGGTTTGGGGCGAGTGAGTTTCATTTCAGTCCAGCCGCTTCTTCGTCACCGCCAGCGCGGCGATGAAGAAGCCCAGCCCATAGCCCACCAGCAGCGCCGCCTCGGGCAGCACCACCGACGGCACGTTGCCGGCCAGGAACAGCGTCTTCACCGCGGTCATGAAATGCGTCGCCGGCAGGATCTGCCCGACCACGTAGACCGGCGTCGGCACGTTGCGCAGGTCGAACAGAAAGCCCGACAGCATCAGCGCCGGCAGGAAGCTGGTGAGCAGCGCCACCTGGCTGGCGACGAACTGGTTGCGCGTGACCGACGAGATGAACAGCCCGATGCCCAGCGCCACCAGCAGGTACAGCACCGACATCGCCACCAGCAGCGCCAGCGAGCCCTGCAGCGGCACGCCGAACAGCCATTGCGCGGCGCCCAGGCACATCAGGAAGCCGAGCATGCCGATGGCGAAGTACGGCACCAGCTTGGCGAAGAGGATCTCCGCCGGCCGCGCCGGCGTGACGAACAGCGCCTCCAGCGTGCCGCGTTCCCATTCGCGCGCCACCACCAGCGAGGTGAGGAAGGCGCCGACCAGCGTGATGATGATGACGATCAGCCCCGGCACCAGGTACCAGGTGCTGGTATTGGCGGCGTTGAACCACAGCCGCGGCTCCAGCTGCAGGGCGCCGAGTTCGCCGTGTGCATCGCCTTGGGCCGCGGCGTCGGCGCGGCGTGCCCCGACCTGCGCAAAGGCGCCGGCCACGTAGGACTGCACGCTGCGCGCCGTGGCCGCGTCGCTGCCGTGCAGCAGCAGTTGCACCACGGCGTCGCCGCCGGCCAGGCGCGCGCTGAAGTCGCTGGGGATGCGCACGATGGCCATGACCTGGCCGTTGCGCATCAGCGTCTCGGCGGCGGACAGCGAATCGACGAAGCGCGGCGCCAGGTAGCGCGACAGCGTCAGCCCCGAGGTGGCGTCGCGCGCCGTCGGCGACGTGTCCTGCAGCACCACCGCCACCGGCGCCTGCTGCACGTCCATCGACAGCCCGTAGCCGAAGAGCAGCGTCAGCAGCCCCGGCAGCAGGATGCCCAGCGCCAGGTTGCTGCGGTCGCGCACCAGTTGGCGCATTTCCTTGCGCACCAGCGCCAGCAGGCGGCGCAGTACAGCATTCACGCCGCTTCCTTCAGCTCGCGGCGCGCCGCCTCGACCACGCCGATGAAGGCCTGCTCCATGTTCATCGCCATCGCCGAGCCAGTGCCGCCGCGGTCGCCGGCTTGCGCGCGCACCTCGGCCGGCGTGCCCAGCGCCAGCACACGGCCGGCGTCCTGGATGACGATGCGGTCGCAGTATTCGGCCTCTTCCATGAAATGCGTGGTCACGACGATGGTGGTGCCGGCGGCAGCCAGCGCGGTGATGCGGCGCCAGAAGGCGCGGCGCGCATGCGGGTCGGCGCCGCTGGTGGGCTCGTCCAGGAACAGGATCGCCGGTTCGTGCAGCAGCGCCGCGGCCATCGCCAGCCGCTGGCGGAAGCCGCCCGGCAACTGGCCGCTGGGCGTGCCCTTCACGTCCTGCAGATCGAACTCGGCATAGGCGCGCTGCAGTTGCTTCTGCAGCGCCGCGCCGGTGAGACCGTAGGCGCCGGCAAAGAAGCGCAGGTTGTGCTCGACCGACAGGTTGCCGTAGAGCGCGAACTTCTGCGACACGTAGCCGATGTGGCGCCGCGCCGCCGCGCGTGCGTGGCGCATGTCGACGCCGGCCACGCTCAGGCGCCCGCCGCTGGGCGGCAGCAGCCCGCACAGCATGCGGAAGGTGGTGGTCTTGCCGGCGCCGTTGGGGCCGAGCAGGCCGAAGACCTCGCCGCGCCGTACTTCGAAGCTGGTGTCGGCGACGGCGACGAAGTCGCCGAAGCGGCGCGTCAGGTGCTGCACGCGGATCACCGGCTCGGTGTCGTGAGCGGTGGCTGCGGACGGCGGTGCGGCGGCTGCGACAGCTGCGGCGGGCGCGGCGGCCTCGGTCGGCATCGCCGAGGTCGGTTTGGAGGCAGGCGTGGAGGCAGGCGTGGAGGCCGGTGAGGACGCCGGCAGGGAGGCCGGTGCGGCCGCGTCCGCATCGAGCAGCAGCATGAATCCGTCTTCGAGCCGCGGCGCGACGCTGTGCGCGCGCGGCAGCGCCGCGCCGGCGCCGGCACGGCGGATGAAGCGCACCGCGCCGGCCTCGGGCACGGCATCGACGACGCGCGCGCGGTCGTCGAGCAGCCGCGCCTGCAGCGTGCGCGGCGCCTCGCCGGCGGCCGGCTCGGCCACCTGCACCAGGCCGGCGGCGCGCTCGCGCAACTCGGCCGGTGGGCCGCCGGCCAGCAGCCGGCCCTCGCGCAGCAGAAAGACCCTCGCGCAGCGCTCGGCCTCGTCCAGGTAGGCGGTGGCGACGAGCACGGTGACGCGTTCGCTGTCGCGCAACTGCTCGACGATCTGCCACAGCTCGCGCCGCGACAGCGGGTCGACGCCGACGGTCGGCTCGTCCAGCAGCAGCAGTTCGGGCGAGCGCACCAGCGTGCAGGCCAGGCCCAGCTTCTGCTTCATGCCGCCCGACAGCTTGCCGGCCAGCCGCGCGCGGAACGACCCCAGGTCGGTCATTTCCATCAGCCGCGCATAACGCGCCTGGCGCTGCTGGCGCGGCACGCCGTGCAGGTCGGCGTACAGGTCCAGGTTCTCCTGCACCGACAGGTCTTCGTACAGGCCGAAGCGCTGCGGCATGTAGCTGATGCGGTCCTGCACCGCCTGCGGCACGCGCGCCACGTCCAGGCCCAGCACCTGCAACTGCCCGCGCGCCGGGCGCAGCAGCCCGGCCACCAGCCGGATGAAGGTGGTCTTGCCGGCGCCGTCGGGGCCGACCAGCGCGGTGATCGAGCCGGCAGGCACTTCGACGGACAGCGCCGCCAGCGCAGCGAGCGGCTGCTTCGAGCCGGGCGCGCTGAAGTCCTTGCCCAGCCCCTGCGCCACGATGGCGGCTGCGGTCACGGCAACTCGATGCGCACCGTGGCCGGCATGCCCAGGCGCAAGGTGTCGGCTGGATCGTCGACCTCGATGCGCACTTCGTAGACCAGGCTGGTGCGCAGCTCCTCGGTCTGCACCGACTTCGGCGTGAATTCGGCCACCGAAGCGATGAAGCCGATGCGCCCGGGCAGCGGCTGCGCCGGCGCGCTGTCGGTGCGGACCTGCGCCGCCATGCCGGGGCGGATCTGCGACAGCCGCGGCTCCGGCACGAAGGCGCGCACCCACTTGGGCTGCATGATCGCCAGCGTGAACACCGGCCGCTGCGGCGAGGCGATGTCGCCGGGCTCGAGCAGCCGCGCGCGCACCACCGAGGCGATCGGCGCCTTCAGTTCCGATTCTTCGATCTGGCGTTCGGCCAGCGCCTTGTCGGCGCGCGCCGCGGCGAGCTGCGCCTCGGCCTGGCGGATGTCTTCGCGCCTCGGCCCGGCGATGGCCAGCGCCAGCGCCTTGTCGGCGCTGTCGCGCTGCGCCAGCGCCACCTTGCGCTTGGCGGCGGCGCCGTCCAGGTCCTGCTGCGCCACGCCGCGGCCGGCGGTCTGGTCGCGCGCCGCCTGCAGCCGCGCCAGCTGTTGTGCGGCGAACTCGGCGTCGGCCGCTGCCGCCGCGGCGGCGGCGCGTGCCTGGGCGATCTCCTCGGGCCGCGTGCCGGCCCGCAGCCGCGCCAGCACCTGCTCGGCCACGCCGATCTGCGCCTCGGCCTGCGCCACGCGCAGCCGCGGCGTGCGCACGTCCAGCCGGCCCAGCACCTGGCCGGGGTTGACGCGGTCGCCCTCGCGCACCGTCAGCTCGGCGATGCGCTCGGCGGTGTTGAAGGCCAGCGAGACCTGGCGCTGGTCGACGTTGCCGTAGAGCAGCAGGGTGTGGGGATCCTCGGTGGCCGCATTGCGCTGCCGCCAGACCCAGGCCAGCGCCGCAGCGCCGAGCAGCAGCACGACGGCGGCGATCACGGCGCGGCGCCGGCGCGGCGGCGGGGCAGCAGGAGCGGGGACGGTGTTCATGCCGGATCGATCATACATTAATTGAAATTCAAATTTCAACTTGACGCCGCGCCCGGCAGCCGGCGCCCGGCCCGCAGCGCCTCAAGCGCGGGGCAAGGTGACTTCGAAGCGGCTTCCGATGCCGAGCCGGCTGCTGACCTCGACGCGGCCCTGCATCAGCGCCACCAGCGCCCGGGTCACGCTCAGCCCGATGCCGGTGCCTTCGACCTCGCCGCGGGCCTGCGACAGGCGGTTGAAGGGCTCGAACAGGTGCGGCAGGTCGGCCTCGGCGATGCCGACGCCAGTGTCCTGCACCACGATGCTCAGCGCGCGCGCGTCGTCGGGTGCCGCGGCCGGCGCGATGCGCAGCTCGACGCTGCCGCCGCTGCGGTTGTATTTGATGGCGTTGGACAGCAGGTTCAGCAGCACCTGGCGCAGCCGCGTGCGGTCGGCGCGCGCCGCCAGGTCGTCGCCTTGCAGTTGCAGCGCCAGGCGCACCTGCGCCGCATCGGCCTGCGGACGCAGCATGCTCAGCGACTCCTCGGCCAGCGCGCGCAGCGGCACGGTGTCGAGCTGCACCTGCAGGCTGCCGCTTTCGATGCGCGTCAGGTCGAGCAGGTCGCCGATCATCTGCAGCAGGTGCTCGCCGGCCTCGCGGATCAGCTTGACGCGCCGGCGCTGGCCTTCGCTCAGGCGGTCGGCGCGGTCGATCTCGAGCAGCTGCGAAAAGCCGAGCACCGCGTTCAGCGGCGTGCGCAGCTCATGGCTCATGCGCGACAGGAATTCGGTCTTGGCGCGGTTGGCGGCCTCGGCCGCCGCCTTGTCCTGGTGTGCGCGCTCCAGTTCGCGCAGCTCGGTCACGTCCTCCATGTAGCCGTGCCACACGGTGCCGCCGTCGTCCAGGTGCAGCGGCGACGAGGCGGCGCGGATCCAGCGCACGGCGCCCGACGCCAGGCGCACGCGGAACTCGGCCTTGCCGACCGACAGCGCCGCGGCCGAGGCGGTCATGCCGGTGGCCATCGCGGCCCGGTCGGCGGGGTCGATGCGCCGCAGCAGCTCGGCGATGCCGACCGCCGCGTCTGCCGGGTCCAGGCCGAGCAGCGCGCGTGCGCGCTCGCTGATGTAGGAGAAGCGCGGCACGCGCTGCGCGTCGAGCTCGAACTGGTACAGGATGCCGGGCACGTGCTGGGCGATGCGTTCGAGCCGCGCCGCCGCCTGCAGCGCCGAACGCTCGCGCGCGCGCTGCTCGGTGACGTCGGTCTGCGTGCCGACCATGCGCCGCGGCCGTCCGTCGGCATGCCGTTCGACGATGCGCCCGCGCTCCTGGTACCAGCGCCAATGGCCGTCGCGCGCGCGGATGCGGTAGGCGTGCTCGTAGTGCTCGTCTTCGCCGCGCGCGTGGCGCAGATAGGCTTCGTGGTTGGCGGCGCGGTCGTCGGGGTGGATCAGCCGGTTCCAGTCTTCCTGCGTGCGCCCGATCTGCAGTGCGTCGTAACCCAGCTGCTGCAGGCCTTCGTCGATGTCGCTCAGGTGGTCGGAGTCGATGTCCCATTCCCACACGTAGGTGCCGGCGCCTTTGAGTGCGCTGCGCATCGCCTGCAGGTGGCCGGCGCGCGGCGGCGTCTCGGCCGGGTCGCGCTCGCTCAGCAGCAGCGCGGCCATGGCTTCGCACACCGGCTGCAGCGGCTCGGCAGGCGCCGCCGCGCCCTCGCCGTGCAGCTGCAGCAGGCCGAGCTGCTGCCCGAGGCGTTGCAAGGGCAGCTGCAGTGTCGCTTCGGCGTGGCCGTCGAGCGCGGCCGGGCTGCTCGCCAGGCCGGGCGCGGCCGACAGCTGCCAGCGCGTGCTGCCGTCGGGCCGCAATGCGCGCAGGCTGCAAGGCCCGCGCAGGCGGTGTGCCAGCGCGCTCAGCAGCCGCTCCAGCGCGTGGCGCGCGTCGCCGCGCTCGACATGGTCGAGCAGCGCCTCGTGCGCCAATGTCAGCCACGCGCTGTCCGGCTCCGGCGCCGGGCCGCGCTGGGGATGGCTCATCGCAGGCGGGGGTGCCGGTTCAGTGCGCGTGCAGCTTCTCGCCGGCCTTCAGCCTGTACAGCGTGCTGCAGTACGGGCACTTGCCCTCGCCGGTGGTGGCCACGTCGATGTAGACGCGCGGGTGGGTGCTCCACAGCGGCATCTTCGGGTTGGGGCAAAAGACCACGCCCGGACCCTGCAGATCCTTGGCGAGAACCTCGACTTCGGCGATCGGCTTGCTCATCGTCAGACCTTGCTCAGCCATGCGGCGTACTTGGCATTGCGGCCGTTGACGATGTCGAAGAAGGCCGCCTGGATCTTTTCGGTGACCGGGCCGCGCGCGCCGGCGCCGATCTGCACGCGGTCGAGTTCGCGGATCGGCGTGACCTCGGCCGCGGTGCCGCTGAAGAAGGCCTCGTCGCTGATGTAGACCTCGTCGCGGGTGATGCGCTTCTCCACCAGCTTCAGCCCGAGGTCGGAGCAGATGGCGAAGACGGTGTCGCGCGTGATGCCGTTCAGCGCGCCGGCCGACAGGTCGGGCGTGTAGACCACGCCCTTCTTGACGATGAAGATGTTCTCGCCCGCGCCTTCGGAGACGAAGCCGGCGGCGTCGAGCAGCAGCGCCTCGTCGTAGCCGTCGTCCAGCGCCTCCATGTTGGCCAGGATCGAGTTGCTGTAGTTGCTCACCGCCTTGGCCTGCGTCATCGTGATGTTGACGTGGTGGCGCGTGTAGCTGCTGGTCTTGACGCGGATGCCGCGCCGCATGCCCTCTTCGCCCAGGTACGCGCCCCAGGCCCAGGCGGCGACCATCAGGTGGATGGTGTTGCCCTTGGGGCTGACGCCGAGCTTCTCGTCGCCGATCCACAGCAGCGGGCGGATGTAGCAGCTTTCCAGCGCGTTGGCGCGCACCACCTCGATTTGCGCCTGCATCACCTGCTCGAAGGAGAAGGGGATCTTCATGCGCAGGATCTTGGCGCTGTTGAACAGCCGCTCGGTGTGCTCGCGCAGGCGGAAGACGGCGGTGCCGCCGGCGGTGTTGTAGGCGCGTACGCCCTCGAAGGCGCCGCAGCCGTAGTGCAGCGTGTGCGACAACACGTGGATCCTGGCGTCGCGCCATTCGACCAGTTGGCCGTCCATCCAGATCTTGCCGTCGCGGTCGGACATGGACATGGGTTCGTCCTCGGGGATTTGGGGGGGGTGGGCGACGATTCTAAGAGACGGCCTGCGGCGCGGCCTCGCAGCGGATCAGGGCCCACGAGCGCAGCTTGCCGCCGTCGAACTCGAGCTCGACGCGCACGCCGCCGGCGTCCGCCCAGCCCCAGCGCTCGGGGTTTTCGGCCAGCCGCTGGCCTAGGCTGCGCGTCAGCGCCAGCACCTGCAGCAGCGTCATGCCGCGCTGCAGCTTGCCGTGCAGCATCACCGCGCTGTCGACATGGCCCACCGGCGCGCCGGCGGCGTTCTTCAGCACGCGCAGCGAGCGGCTGAACTGCAGCAGCAGCCAGAACACCACCACCGTGACGCCCAGCACCACGCCGCGCCAGCCCCAGCCGGCGTAGCCGGCGGCGATGGCCAGGACCGCGAGGCTCCAACCGACGATCGGGTTCATGCCCTGCTTCCTTCAGTTCAAGTCAGACCCCGCACGGCCTCGATGGCTTCTTCGATGCGCTGCACGGCGTGGATCGTCAGGCCCTCGATGGGCTTCTTCGGCGCATTGGCCTTGGGCATCACGGCGATGCTGAAGCCGAGCTTGGCGGCTTCCTTCAGCCGTTCCTGCCCGCGCGGCGCCGGCCGCACCTCGCCGGCCAGGCCGACCTCGCCGAAGGCGATGAAGCCGCGCGGCAGCGCCTTGCCGCGCAGGCTGCCGTGGATCGCCAGCAGCACCGCCAGGTCGGCGGCCGGCTCGCTGATGCGCACGCCGCCGACCGCGTTGACGAACACGTCCTGGTCCATGCACGACACGCCGGCATGGCGGTGCAGCACCGCCAGCAGCATCGCCAGGCGGTCGCGCTCCAGCCCCACCGACAGCCGCCGCGGGCTCGGCCCGCCGCTGTCGACCAGCGCCTGGACCTCGACCAGCAGCGGCCGCGTGCCTTCCAGCGTGACCAGTACGCAGGAGCCGGGCACCGGCTCGCTCGTTTGCGTCGACAGGAAGATCGCGCTCGGGTTGGCCACGCCCTTCAGGCCGCGTTCGGTCATCGCGAACACGCCGATCTCGTTGACCGCGCCGAAGCGGTTCTTGATGGCGCGCACCAGGCGGAAGCTGGAGTGCGTGTCGCCCTCGAAGTACAGCACCGTGTCGACGATGTGCTCGAGCACGCGCGGCCCGGCCAGCGTGCCGTCCTTGGTCACGTGGCCGACCAGCACCAGGCTGGTGCCCGTCGACTTGGCATGGCGCGTCAGTTGCGCCGCGCATTCGCGCACCTGCGTCACCGAGCCCGGCGCCGAGCTGAGCTGCTCCGAATACAGCGTCTGGATCGAATCGACGACGCAGAAATCGGGCTGCTCCTGCTGCAGCGCGTGCAGGATGCGCTCCAGCGAGATCTCGGTCAGCACGCGCACGCGCTGGCCGGCGAGGCCGAGCCGGCGTGCGCGCAGCGCGACCTGCGCGCCGCTTTCCTCGCCGCTGACGTACAGCACCTTCAGCGCAGCGGACAGGCTGTCGGCGGCCTGCAGCAGCAGCGTGCTCTTGCCGATGCCCGGGTCGCCGCCGATCAGCACCACGCCGCCGGCGACGATGCCGCCGCCGAGCACGCGGTCCAGCTCCTCCTGCCCGGTGGGCGTGCGCGCGACCTCGGCAACGACGATGTCGCTGAGCGTGGCCACCGGCTGCGCGCCACCCAGAGACTGGAAGCGGTGCGCGCCGCCGCTCTCGGCGCGCGCCTCCTGCAGCGTGTTCCAGGCGCCGCAGTGCGGGCATTGGCCCAGCCACTTCGGGCTGCTGCCGCCGCAGTCGCTGCACACGAACTGGGTCTTGTCCTTGGCCATGAAAGCCATTGTGGGCCACGCTGTAAGGGCCGCTGCCGAAGGGTGGAGCTGTGCCGATGAAGCCGCTGCATCGTGGTCTGGTCCGTGCTGGCGCGAGCCGCTGGACCGCGTGTCCGAGCTGGCCTCGAGCGAGGGCCTGCCGCTGGCCACGCCGCAGATCGGCGCGGTGCCGACCCTCGGCCAGCCGCGCGACAACCTGCTGCGGTAGAAGCCTCTGCGCTGAGGCTTCACAGGCTGATGAGCAAATGCGGCTCCGCCATTTTGCTCATACCCCCGCGGCGGAGGCGGCCGGCAAGGCCGGCCTGGGGGCGCTCTTCAGTCCGCGGCGGCCTTCGCGCCGCGCTGCGCCTTCAGCCGGCCGTGCTGCGCCTTGGCCTGCAGCCGGCGCTGCACCGACGCCAGCGTCGGCCGCGTCGCCTGACGCCGGCGCGGCACGCGCTGCGCCGCCTGCACCATCTCCGCCAGGCGCTGCAGCGCCTCGGCACGGTTGCGCGTCAGGCTGCGGTGCTGCTGCGCCTTGATGACGATCACGCCGTCGGCGCTGATGCGCTGGTCGGCCTGGCCCAGCAGCCGTGCCTTCACGCCTTCGGGCAGCGACGAGGCGCGCACGTCGAAGCGCAGCTGCGCCGCGTTCGACACCTTGTTGACGTTCTGCCCGCCCGGGCCCTGCGCCCGCACCGCGCTGAAATCGGCCTCGGCCAGCAGCAGCCGGCGCAGCGGCGCGTCGTGGATCACTTGCCGCGCGTCTTGCCGACGATGAACAGCAGCAGCACCGCGCCCAGCACCGAGGCGATCCAGCCCGCCGGCTGGTCCGCTTGGTACCAGCCCAGACCGCGGCCGACGACGCCGGCCAGCACCGAGCCGGCGATGCCGAGCAGGATCGTCATGATCCAGCCCATCTTCTGCTCGCCCGGCATCACGAAGCGCGCCAGCGCACCGACGATCAGGCCGACGAAGATCGTGCTCAGGATTCCCATGGACTTGCTCCGTCGCGCGACGGGACGCGGGCGCGTCCGACGCAGTCGCTGCGGCGGGCCAGTGTAGGCCAGCCGCGGATGGCCGGGCCCACAGCTTCGGACCGCCGCGCGCTTCAGTCGACGACGCGCACCGGCACGCGCGGCGCCAGCGCACACATCAGCTCGTAGCCGATGGTGCCGGCGGCGCGCGCGACCTCGTCGATGGCCAGCCGCGTGCCGTTCGGGCCCTCGCCCCACAGCGTGACTTCGCTGCCCGGCCCGGCCTGCGGCAGCGGAGCGAGATCGACCGCGAGCATGTCCATCGACACGCGGCCGACGGTGCGCGTGCGCACGCCGTCGACCAGCACCGGCGTGCCGGTACCGCACAGCCGCGGGTAGCCGTCGGCGTAGCCGCAGGCGGCGATGCCGATGCGCAGCGGCGCGCCGGCGACGAAGGCGCTGCCGTAGCCGACGCTGTCGCCCGGCTGCAGCTGCTGGCAGGCGATCAGCCGCGAGCGCAGCGTCATCGCGGGCTGCAGCCGCCAGTGCGCGATGTCGTGTGCGGGGTAGTCCGGCGCACTGCCGTAGACCATGATGCCGGCGCGCACCCAGTCGCCGGCCACCGCCGGCACCGCGCCGCAGCGCAGTGTCGCGGCGCTGTTGCTCGAGCTGCGTTCGCCGGGCAGGTCGCGGCAGGCGTCCTCGAACACCGCCAGCTGCTGCGCGATGCCGCGCCCACTGTCGACGTCAGCGTCGGCGTCGGCGAAGTGCGTCATCAGCGAGATCTCGTCCACCTGCGGCAGCGCGTTCAGCCGCGCCCAGGCGGCGCGGAAGGCGTCCGGCCGGAAGCCCAGGCGGTTCATGCCGCTGTTCAATTTCAGGAACACGCGCTGCGGCGCCTGCGTCTTGTGCGCGGCCAGCCAGTCGACCTGCGCGTCGCAATGCACCGCATGCCACAGGTTCAGCCGCGAGCACAGTTCCAGGTCGCGCGGCTCGAAACAGCCTTCCAGCAGCAGGATCGGGCCGCGCCAGCCTAAGCGCCGCACGCGTTCGGCTTCGTCCAGGTCGAGCAGCGCGAAGCCGTCGGCGCCGCGCAGCCCGGCGTAGGCGCGCTCGATGCCGTGGCCATAGGCGTTGGCCTTGACCACCGCCCAGACGCGCGCGTCCGGCGCGGCCTCGCGCGCACGCCCGAGGTTGTGCGCCAGCGCCTCGGTATGGATCAGCGCTTCGATCGGACGCGGCACTGCGGGCTCCTTCGTGCCGCGCATCACGCGCGGGCGACGCGCATTCTGCCAGCCGTGCACGGCGCCGCTGCGCGCGGCCAAGCGCCGCCGGGGCGCGTGCTATAAACCGCTGCCCTCATGGAGACACCTGATCAGCGAGGAACCTCGCTGATCAATAGGAGACAAGCGCGCGCTGCGGCCACGGCGCCGTGCGACAACGATGCGCCGCGGATGAAAAAAGGCTTCTCCACCATCATGTCGGCGCAGTTCTTCAGCTCGCTGGCTGACAACGCGCTGCTGGTGGCCGCCATCGAACTGCTGAACTCCTCCAGGGCACCGACCTGGCACGTCGCGGCGCTGCCGTCGATGTTCGCGCTGTTCTACGTGCTGCTCGCGCCCTTCGTCGGCGCCTTCGCCGACGCCGTGCCCAAGGGCAAGGTGATGTTCATCTCCAATGCCATCAAGGTGGTGGGCTGCCTGACGATGGCCTTCGGCACGCACCCGCTGATGTCCTACGCCATCGTCGGCCTCGGCGCGGCGGCCTATTCGCCGGCCAAGTACGGCATCCTCACCGAACTGCTGCCGCCGTCGCAGCTGGTGCGGGCCAACGGCTGGATCGAGGGCCTGACGATCTTGTCGGTGATCCTCGGCATCGTGCTCGGCGGCCAGCTGGTGGGGCACAAGGTGTCGAGCTTCCTGCTCGGGCTGGACCTGCCGTTCATCGACACCGGCATCGACACGCCGGCCGAAAGCGCGATCGCCGCGATCATGGTGCTGTACCTGGTGGCAGCGATCTACAACCTGTACATCCCGCGTACCGAATCGCCGCTGCAGCCGCTGCCGCGCCGCCCGTGGAGCCTGGTGCGCGACTTCTCGCAGTGCAACGCGCGGCTGTGGCGCGACAAGCTGGGCCAGATCTCGCTGGCCACGACCACGCTGTTCTGGGGCATCGGCGGCAACATGCGCGTGATCGTCTTCCCGTGGGCGGCGGTGGCGCTGGGCTACAACGTCACGCAGGCCTCGACGCTGGGCGCGGTGGTGGCGCTGGGCACTGCGGCCGGCGCGGTGCTCGCCGCGCTGCGCACCCGGCTGGACAAGGCCACCGGCACGATCCCGATGGGCATCGCCATGGGGCTGCTGATCGCCGGGCTGAACTTCGTCGGCAACGTCTGGCTGGCGGTGCCGTTCCTGATCCTGCTCGGCGCGGTCAGCGGCTACCTGGTGGTGCCGATGAACGCGCTGCTGCAGCACCGCGGCCACAACTTGATGGGCGCCGGCCGCTCGATCGCCGTGCAGAACTTCAACGAGCAGGCCTGCATCCTGGGCCTGAGCGCGCTGTACGCGCTGATGACGCGCTTCGGCGCCACGCCCTTCGCCGTCATCCTGGTGTTCGGCCTGGGCGTGGCGGCGATCATGTGGTTCATCCGCGAATGGCACCGGCGCAACTGCATGCTGCACTTCGACGAGGTCGAGCGGCTGCTGGCGATCGCACGCTCCGACAAGCACTGACGGCGGCACGGCCGCCGCCCGCGCCGCCTCAATCCGATTCGAGGCGGAACGCGACCCGCACCCGCACCTGCCAGTGCGCGACCTTGCCGTCGGCCAGGTGGCCGCGCGTTTCCTGCACCTCGAACCAGTCCAGGTGGCGCAGCGTCTTCGACGCCGTCTCGATGGCGTTGCGGATCGCATCGTCGCTGCCGCTGGTCGACGAGCCGACCAGCTCGACATACTTGTAGACGTGGTTCATGACGACTCCTTGTCCGTGGCCCGGCCTCTGCGAGGCAGGTGCCGTTGATAATAGGCAAAGCCCTTTGACCCGTCGATCCCCGTCCGTCGGGACCGCAAAGACCATGAGCAGCATCTACGACTTCGAGGCCTTGTCGATCGAAGGCAAGCCGGCCCACCTGGGCACGCAGCGCGGCAAGGTGCTGCTGATCGTCAACACCGCCAGCGCCTGCGGCTTCACGCCGCAGTTCGCCGGGCTGGAGCAGTTGTGGCAGAGCTACCGCGATCAGGGGCTGGTGGTGATCGGCTTCCCCAGCAACCAGTTCGGCCGGCAGGATCCGGGCTCGAACGACGAGATCGCCTCCTTCTGCCAGCTGAACTACGGCGTCGACTTCCCGATGATGGCCAAGGTCGAGGTCAACGGCGGCGAAGCCCATCCGCTGTGGAAGTGGCTGACCTCGGAGGCGCGCGGCGTGCTCGGCAGCAAGGCGATCAAGTGGAACTTCACCAAGTTCCTGGTCGGGCGCGACGGCCAGGTCATCAAGCGTTATGCGCCCACCGACAAGCCGGAGTCGCTGAAGAAGGACATCGAGGCGGCGCTCGCCGTCCAAGCCTGAGGAGCCGCCGATGTTCGCGCATGTCGAGCCCTTCGCCGGTGATCCCATCCTCGCGCTGGTCGAGGTCTTCGAAGCCGACCCGCGGCCGCACAAGGTCAACGTGTCGATCGGCATCTACTTCGACGAGCAGGGCCGCATCCCGGTGCTGCGCTCGGTGCAGTTGGCCGAACAGCGCGTCGTCGCGCAGGGCGGGCCCAAGCCCTACCTGCCGATCGAAGGCGCGGCCAACTTCCGCCGGGCCGTGCAGCGGCTGCTGTTTGGCGCCGCGCACGAGGCGCTGACTTCCGAGCGCGTCGCCACACTGCAGACCGTGGGCTCGTCGGGCGGGTTGAAGGTCGGCGCGGACTTCATCAAACGCTGGTTTGCGGACAGCGAGGTCTGGGTCAGCGACCCGACCTGGGACAACCACCGCTCGATCTTCGAAGGCGCAGGCATCGGCGTGCACACCTACCCGTACTACGGGGGCGCCGAAGGCGGCGTGCGCTTCGAGGCCATGCTCGACGCGCTGCGCGTGCTGCCGGCCGGCAGCGTCGTGCTGCTGCACGCCTGTTGCCACAACCCGACCGGCGTGGACCTGACGCATGCGCAGTGGGACGAGCTGATCCCGCTGCTGGTGCAGCGCCGGCTGATCCCGTACCTGGATCTGGCCTACCAGGGCTTCGGCGACGGTATCGAGCAGGACGCCTATGCGGCGCGCGCACTGGCCGCGGCCGGCGCCGGCTTCTTCATCGCCAATTCCTTCAGCAAGAGCATGAGCGTCTACGGCGAACGCTGCGGCGCGCTCAGCGTCGTCTGCCCCGATGCGAAACAGGCCGAGAACGTGCTCGGCCAGCTGAAGTTCGCCGTGCGCCGCAACTATTCGAGCCCGCCGATCCACAGCGGCCAGCTCGTCGCGCACGTGCTCGCCGATGCCGACCTGCGCCCGATGTGGGAAGGCGAACTCGCGGCGATGCGCCAGCGCATCCTGCAGATGCGCCGCGCGCTGCACGACGTCATCAGCGCCAAGATGCCGGGGCGCGACTTCGGCTGCTTCCTGACGCAGCGCGGCATGTTCAGCTACACCGGCCTGAGTGCGGCGCAGGTCGACCGGCTGCGCGAGGAACACGCGGTGTACATGCTGCGCAGCGGGCGCATCTGCGTCGCGGGGCTGAACAGCGGCAACGTCGAGCGCACCGCGCAGGCTATGGCGGAGGTGATGGCGGGCTGACAGGCGGTGTGCCAGTGTGCGGCTTGCGGCGCAAAGCGGCCGTAGGCCGCTTTGCGCCTGTGGGCGCTATGCACCACTCCCCCGAGCCCCCTCCGAGAGGGGGCTCCAGTTCGTTCGACAAGTCGGCCTGGCGGCCGATGGAGGGGCCGGGGCCTGCGCCGGCCGCAAGGCCGGCCCGTCGGCCATGCTGGAGCCCCCTCTCGGAGGGGGCGCGGGGGAGCTGCACGAACGCGCCTTGGCGCAAAGCGGCCTACGGCCGCTTTGCGCCGACAAGCGACACACGGAAGGGTTCAGCCGCGCTGGGTGCTGCCCAGGTAGGTTTCGATGACGCGCGGGTCCTGCGCCAGTTCGCGGGCCGGACCGTCGAGCACGATCACGCCGGTCTCGAGCACGTAGCCGTGGTCCGACACGGCCAGCGCGGCGCGCGCGTTCTGCTCGATCAGCAGGATGCTGGTGCCCTCGGCGCGCAGCCGCTCGATGATCGCGAAGATGTCGCGCACCACCAGCGGCGCCAGGCCCAGGCTGGGCTCGTCGAGCATCAGCAGCTTCGGCGCCGACATCAGCGCGCGGCCCACCGCCAGCATCTGGCGCTCGCCGCCCGACAGCGTGCCGGCCAGCTGTGCGCGGCGCTCCTTCAACCGCGGGAACAGCGCGTAGACGCGTTCGATCTCGCGCTTCCAGTTGGGCACCCGCTGCTTCATCGCGCGGTAGCCGCCGAGCACCAGGTTGTCCTCCACCGGCATGGTGCCGAACAGCTCGCGCTTTTCGGGCACCAGCGCCAGGCCCAGCATCACGCGGTCTTCCAATGTGCTGCCGGCCAGATCGTGGCCGTCGAAGTGCACCCGGCCGCGATAGGGCAGGATGCCCATCAGTGCGGCCAGCGTGGTCGACTTGCCGGCGCCGTTGGGACCGATCACGCTGACCACCTGCTTCGGCGCCAACGCGAAGTTCAGGCCGGTCAGCACCTCGGCGCGGCCGTAGCCGGCGTGCAGGCCCTGGACGTCGAGCAGCATCCTTAGGCCTCCCGCCCGGCCGTCCGAAGGCAGGCCTGCGCCCCCTTGGGATCCCTCGGGGGCAGCGAACGAAGCGGGCGAGAGGGGCCCATGTCAGTGCTCCGTGCCCAGGTACGCGGCACGCACTTCGGGGCTGGCCTGCACCTCGGCGGGCGTGCCTTCCATCAGCTTGGTACCGAACTCCATCACCACCACGCGGTCGGCCAGCCCCATCACGAACTCCATGTCGTGCTCGACCAGCAGCAGGCTCATGCCTTCGGCCTTCAGGTGGCGCAGCACCTCGGCCAGCGCCTGCTTCTCGTGGTGGCGCAGGCCGGCGGCCGGCTCGTCCAGCAGCAGCAGCGCCGGGTCGGTGGCCAGCGCGCGCGCGATCTCCATCAGCCGCTGCGGGCCCAGCGGCAGGTTGCCGGCCAGCTCATGCATCTGCGCCGCCATGCCGATGCGCGCGAGCTGCGCTTCGGCCTCGGCGAACACGCGCTTCTCCTCGGCGCGGTCCAGGCGCAGCATCGCGCTCAGCACGCCGGACTGCGTGCGCCCGTAGCCGCCCAGCGCCACGTTCTCCAGCACGGTCATTTCGGGAATCATCTTCACGTGCTGGAAGGTGCGCGACACGCCCAGCCGCGCGATCACGCGCGACGGCCGGCCGGCGATGTCCTGGCCGCGCCAGCGCACCGTGCCGCCGGTCAGCGGCAGCACGCCGGTGATCAGGTTGAAGGTGGTGGACTTGCCCGCGCCGTTCGGGCCGATCAGCGCGACGATCTGGTCGGCGTCGACGCCGAAGCTCACGTCATTGACGGCCACCAGGCCGCCGAACTGCTTGCGCACCTTGCCCACATCGAGCAGCCGTTCGCCCGCCTCCGGCTTGGCGCGCTTGGGCAGCGCCTCGGCGCCGGCCCAGTCGCGCACCCGCGCCGGGCTCTTGCGCCAGCGGCCGACGAAGCTCCACAGCCCGTCGGGCGCGTACTTCAGCACCACCACCAGCACGATGCCGAAGATGATGGTCTCGAAGTTGCCGCTGGTGCCGATCAGCTTGGGCAGCAGCACCTGCAACTCGTCCTCGACCAGGCGCACCACGGCCGAGCCGAGGAAGGCGCCCCAGACATTGCCCACGCCGCCCAGCACCGCCATGAACAGGTACTCGATACCCTTGGCCAGCGAAAACGGCGTCGGGTTCACGGTGCGCTGGAAATGCGCGAACAGCCAGCCCGAGACGGCGGCGAGCATCGCCGCGATGACGAAGATGGTGATCTTGTAGCGCAGCGTGGAGATGCCCATGGCCTCGGCCATCGTCGCGCCGCTCTTCAGCGAACGGATGGCGCGGCCGGGGCGCGAATCGAGCAGGTTGGTGACCAGCAGCGCGGCAGCCAGCGCCAGCACCCAGATGACCACGTGCAGCCCGCGCCCGGTGCCCAGGTCAAGACCGAACAGCTTCAGCGTCGGCACGCCGAGCAGGCCGTCGTATTTGCCCAGCCATTCCATGTTGCCCATGGTGTAGTACAGCGCCAGGCCCCAGCAGATGGTGGCCAGCGGCAGGTAGTGGCCCGACATGCGCAAGGTGATTGCGCCCAGCACCAGCGCGATCAGCACCGCCGCCGCCTGGCCGGCGAACAGCGTCAGCCACGGCGACACGCCGGTCTTCACGGCGAGGAAGGCCGCCGCGTAAGCGCCCACGCCGACGAAGGCCGCCTGGCCGAAGGAGGTGAAGCCGCCGACGCCGGTGAGCAGCACCAGCCCCAGCGTGACCAGCGAATACAGGCCGATGTAGTTGCTCTGCGTGATCCAGAAGTCCGGCACCGGCAGCGCCGGCAGCACCAGCATCACCAGCGCGAAGGCCGGGAACAGCCAGCGGCCGGCGGATGTCGCCCCCCGCCCGCTGCGCTCTCGCACCGCTGCCGGGTCACCAAGCGGCCGCTGCGGATCCGGCTTCGCCGGGCCGCTGGCGGCGCCGGCATCGAGGACGCTGCCGGCGCTCGTAGGCGAAGAACAGTCCGCAGGGACTGTTCTTTGTCCGACTCGCCCCCCTGGGGGGAGCGCCGAAGGCGCTTCGGGGGGGGCCATTCAATGCTCCTCGCTGTGCGGGTCGCGCAGCGAGCGCCACAACAGGACCGGCAGGATCGCGCCGAAGACGATCACCTCCTTGAAGGAACTGGCCCAGAACGAGCCGAAGCTCTCGAGCAGCCCCACGCCCAGCGCGCCGACCAGCGCCAGCGGGTAGCTGGCCAGGCCGGCGAAGACCGCGGCGACGAAGCCCTTCAGCCCGATGATGAAGCCGCTGTCGTAGAAGATGGTCGTCGTCGGCCCGATCAGCAACCCCGACAGCGCGCCGATGAAGGCCGCCATCGTGAACGACAGCCGCCCGGCCGAGCGCGTGGAGATGCCCATCAGCCGCGCGCCCAGTTGGTTGACCGCGGTGGCGCGCAGCGCCTTGCCGCGCAGCGTTCGTTCGAAAAACAGCCACAGCGACACGATCAGCGCCGCCGAGGCGAGGAAGATGAAGATCGTCTGGCCGGTGATCGACAACGGTCCCAGCGACCAGCGCGCGTCCCAGAAGCTGGGGTTGCGGAAACCCTCGGCGCCGAAGAACAGCAGCCCCAGGCCGACCAGCGCGAAGTGCACGCCCACCGAGACGATCAGCAGCACCAGCACGCTGGCCTCGGCCAACGACTCGTAGGCCAGCCGGTAGACCAGCGGGCCCATCGCCGTGACCAGCAGCAGCGACAGCAAGGCCTGCGCAACGATCGGCAGCCCGCGCGGCGCCGCCCACCAGGCCAGCAGCGAGGCCGCCACCGGCAGCGCCAGCGTGCGCAGTGCCCCGCGCAGCAGCTTCGCCGCCGGCTGGTGCTGGCGTACGCCGTGCAGCAAGTCGGCGCCCACCAAGGTGGCGGCCATGATCAGCAGCAGCCAGACCGTGCCGGGCAGCCTGCCGGCCTGGAACAGCGCCAGCGTCAGCGCGCCGAAGGCGACGAACTCGCCGTGCGGGATGAAGATCACGCGCGTGACGGCGAACACCAGCACCAAGGCCAAGGCCAGCAGCGCGTAGACCGCGCCGTTGGTCAGCCCGTCCAGGGCCAGGATGCCGGCGATCGACGTATCCATGAGCGTGATCTTTCGCGTTCAGGGGTGCGTGACGCAGAACCATACACATCGAGCGACCGCCGCGGAGCCGGCTTTAGCTCCGGCATCACATCGCTTGCGCGATATGAGCCTACGCTGAAGCGCGAGCGCTTTGCCGGTCCGCCAGCGGTGCCCCCTCGAGGGGGCGCGCGAAGCGCGTAGGGGGTGAGCCATCTCAAATGGGCTCGACCACGAACTTGCCGTCCTGCACCTTCAGCAGCACGCCGGTTTCATTGGTGAAGCCCCAGTGGTCGGTGGGCGACCAGTTCATCACGCCGTGCGCCAGGATCGTGCGGCCCTTGGTTTCGAGCGCCTCCTTGATGGCGGCGCGGAACTCGGGCGTGCCCGGCTTGGCCTTCTTCAGCGCGTAGGGAATGGCGTATTCGAGCACCAGCTGCGAATCGTAGGCATGGCCGGCGAACTGGTTGCGCGTGCCCGGACCCATCGCGCCTTCGAACTTGTTGACGAAGTCGATCGCCAGCTTCTTCGACGGATGGTTGTCGGGCAGCTGCTCGGCGATCACCGCCGGGCCGCTGACCACGTAGGTGCCTTCGACCGCCTTGCCGCCGATGCGCATCAGGTCGGGCGTGGCCGCGGCGTGGGTCTGGTAGATCTTGCCCTTGTAGCCGCGCTCGAGGATGTTCAGCTCGGGCATCGCCGCGCCGGAGCCGGTGGCCACGACCAGGATCGCGTCGGGGTTGGCCGACACCAGCTTCAGTGCCTGCGGCGTGACGCTGGTGTCGGTGCGGCCGAAGCGCTCGACCGCCACCACCTTGAAGCCGCCTTCGGCTGCCGCGGCGTTCAGCGCCTTCAGCCACAGCTCGCCGTAGGCGTCGGTGTAGCCGATGAAGCCCACGGTCTTGACGCCGTGCTTCTTCATGTGCTGCATGATCGGATGCATCATGACGTCGTTGCCCTGCGGCAGGCGGAAGGTCCAGCTGTCGTCGGGCACGCCCACCGGCGACTGCGACAGCTGCACCGTCTTGGCCTCGGCCGCTACCGGCGCGATGGCCGCCGCCACCGGCGTGATGGTCGAGCCGATGATCACGTCGACCTTGTCCTCGGTGACGAAGCGGCGCGCGTTGGCCACGCCCTTGCCCGGGTCGGTGGCGTCGTCGGCGATGATCAGGTTGACCTTCTCGCCGCCGATGGTCTTGGGGAACACCTTGGTGTAGTAGTTGTTCATCGGGATGCCGAGGCCGGAGCCCGGGCCGGTCAGCGACAGCGAGATGCCGACGTTGACGTCGGCGAAGGCCGCGGTGGCCAGCAGCGCGGCGGCGGCGGCGATCGTCTTGCGCAACAACTTCATGGGTCTGGTCTCCTTGGTGAGGTTGGGGGTCGCGGGGGTCAAAGGCACAGTGCCTTGATGTCTTCGGGAACGGGGATCGCGCGAATGCGCTCGGGGTCGTCCGCGTCGCGCCGGCAGAAGGCGCGCACCTCGCTGCCTTCGCACACCAAGGTCTCACCGCGCTTGACCACGTGGCGGTGGCGGAAGGTCTTGGCGGCCCAATGCTCGACTGTGGTGAACACTTCGATGGTCTCGCCGTAGGTCGCGCTCTTGTAGAACCGGGTGTGGATCTCGAGCAGCGGCGCGCCGATGATGCCTCGCGTCTTGAGCAGCTCGCGCCACGGCGGCACGCCGCAGGCCATGAAGAAGCTCAACGAGGCTTCGTCCATCCAGCGCGAGAAGTTGGGGAAGAAGACGATGCCGGCCGGGTCGCAATGGCCGAACTGCACCGCGACGCGATGGACATGCGTCTTGCTCATCGGGCTCCCGGGGCGCTCACGTCTTGCCCACCTTGCCGGCGCGCTTTTCCAGGAAGTCGCGCACGCGCTGCTTGGCGGCTTCGTCACCCTGGGCGATGGCCGACATCAGAGATTCGACGAACAGCCCTTCGGCCGGCGCCATCTCGGCGATGCGCGGCAGCGCCTGCGTGATCGCGTAGTTCGACAGCGGCGCGTTGCCGGCGATCTTGCGCGCCAGTGCCAGCGCCTTGCTCAAGCCTTCGCCATCGCCGACCAGATAGTTGCTCAGCCCCGCGGCCTGGCCTTCCGCCGCGTCGAAGACGCGGCCGGTGAGCATCATGTCGGTCATGCGCGACACGCCCATCAGCCGCGGGATGCGCGCCGAGCCGCTGCCGCCGACGAAGATGCCGCGCTGGCCTTCGGGCAGGCCGTAGAAGGTGCTGGGCTCGGCCACGCGCAGGTGCGCGGTCGCGGCCAGCTCCAGCCCGCCGCCGACCACCGCGCCGTGCAGCACGGCGATCACCGGCACCGGGCCGAACTGGATCAGGTCGAAGGCCGCGTGCCACTGGCGCGAATGGAACACGCCTTCGCTGACGCTCTGCTCGGTGACTTCCGACAGGTCCAGCCCGGCGCTGAAGTGCGCGCCTTCGCCGCTGAGCACGGCGGCGCGCGCCTCGTTCGGCAGGTTGACGAAGGCGGTCTGCAGCTCGCGCACCAGCGTTGCGTTCAGCGCGTTGCGCTTGTCCGGCCGGTTCAGCCGCAGATGCACGATCGGGCCGTCGGTTTCGATGCGCAGCATCGTCATCTGCGCCAGCAGGCCCTCGGCGGGGCGGAAGGAATTGCTCATCTCGGATCCTCGATGTCAGCGTGCGAGCACCACGTCCGGCCCGCCCGCATAGAGTGCCTGCACGAGTGCGTCGCGGCGCTTCAGCACCGCGCGCTGGTTGATGTAGCCCTTGTCGGTGATCTCGCCGGCGTCGGCGCTGGGCGGCTCGGCCAGCAGCAGCGCGCGCGCCGGCGCCTGCGACGAGCCGCCGCCTTCGGCCTGCAGGCTCTTCAGCGCTGCAGCGACATGCGCGCGCAACTCGCCTGCGGGCAGCGCGGCGGCCTGCGGCGTGGGGAAGACCAGCACGCCCACTTCGTTGCGGTCGTGGCCGGTGATGACCACGTCCTGCGCGTAGGGCGCCAGCGCCGAGACCACGCGCACGCGCAGCGTGCCCACCGACACCCAGGTGCCGCTGCCGAGCTTGAAGTCCTCGGCGACGCGGCCGTTGAAGACCACGCCGCTCTCCGGCCGCGCTTCGTCGGCCAGCAGGCCGGCGTCGCCGATGCAGTAGTAGCCCTCGGCGTCGAAGGCCTGCGCGGTGAGTTGCGGCGCGTCGCGGTAGCCGGGGAAGATGCTGACGCCGCGCACACGCATTTCCAGCTTGTCGCCCACGTTCGACGGGTCCACGACGAACTTCAGCTCCACGCCCGGCATCGGCAGGCCGATGATGCCGGCGCGGTCGAGTTTCCAATGCGCGCTGGTGATGCCGGGCGCGGTCTCGGTCGAGCCCCAGCTGGTGGTCAGCCAGACCTCCTCGCCGCGCAGCTTGCGTGCCAGCGCCTGGATGCGCTCCCAAGTCGCCTGCGGCAGCGCCGCGCCGGCATAGAAGATCGCGCGCAGGCGCTGGAACACGCGCCGGGCGAGTTCGAGGTCCGCCTCCAGCAGCGGCAAGGCCATGTCGAAGCCGCGCGGCACGTTGAACCAGATCGTCGGCTGCACTTCGGCCAGGTTGGCCACGCTGCGTTCGATCAGCCCCGGCGCCGGCCGGCCCTCGTCGATGACCATCGTGCCGCCATTGCGCAGCACCATGTTCAGGTTGTGGTTGCCGCCGAAGGTGTGGCTCCACGGCAGCCAGTCGACCAGCACCGGCTTCTCCTGCTCGAGGAAGCGCCACACCTGGGCGATCATCTGCTGGTTGGCGCACAGCATGCGGTGGGTGTTGATGACCACCTTCGGATGGCCGGTCGAGCCCGATGTCAGCAGGTACTTGGCATGCGTGTCGGGCGTGATCGCCTCGAAGGCCGCCATCACCGCCGCGGTCTCGGGGCGGCTCAAGCCGTCGAAGTCCAGCGCGCCCGCGAAACTCTCGGCGCCGCGGCTGAAGACCACCGGCGCATGCAGCCCGGCGTGCGCCAGCGCCGGCCCGTAGACCTGCGCATCACCGGCGTAGACCAGCGCCGGACCGAGCGTGTTCAGGATGCCGTGGATCTTGGCGTAGTCCTGCGTCAACCGGCAGTAGGCCGACGATACGGTGCACACCGGCACGCCGATGTGCATGCCGGCCAGCAGCAGCAGCAAGTGGTCGATCGAGTTGTCCGACAGCACGACGATCGGCGCCTGCGGCGCCAGATCCAGGTCGAGCAGGCCCTGCGCGAGGCGGCCGACCGCGGCCCGGGTCTGCGCCCAATTCAGGCGGCGCCACTCGCCGTCGGCCGCACGTTCGGCGAAAGCCGGCGCAGCGGGCGTGGCCGCGGCCCAGCGTTCCAGCCATTCGCCGATGCAGCGCGCGTAGGGCCTCAAGGGCTCGGGCGAGCGCAGCACGAAGCTGCCGTCGTCAAAGCCGATGCGCACCGTGCGCGGCGGCGCCAGCCAGTGCGGATCGTCGAACCAGGTCCCGCTCATGTGAATTCCATACACCTGTGTATGTACACGGCGCGGATTGTCTGCGTGATGTCTCTTGACGGCATCGGTGTTTCTACCAGTTTCCATACAATGCTGTATGGCCCCATCGTTCGCCGCGTGCCGCCGACCCGAACCGACCTGCCTGCCGCCGGAGCGCACCGGAGCCGCCGCGCCAAGGCCGGCGCCGCCGATGCCGCGCGCAGCGCGCTCACGCCCGAGCGCTGGATCGGCGCGGCCACCGAGATGCTGATCGACCACGGCATCGACAGCGTGCGCGTCGACGTGCTGGCGCAGCAGCTGCAGGTCACGCGCGGCAGCTTCTACTGGCACTTCCGCGACCGCGACGAGCTGCTGCGCCGCGTGCTGGCCGCCTGGCGCGAGCAGGCGACGGAGCGGCTGACGGCGCGGCTGGAACGCGCGCGCGATGACCCGCGCGAGCAGCTGCGCGACGTGATCTCGTTGCCCAGCCGCGGCCGGGCGGCGCAGCGCGCGGCGCGCATCGAGCTGGCGATCCGCGCCTGGGCGCGGCGCGATGCGACGGCGCGGCAGGCGGTCGACGAGGCCGATGGCGCGCGCATCGGCTACATCGCGCAGCTGTTCTCCGCGCTGGGCTTCGGCGTGGCCGAGGCGCGCTGGCGTGCGTTCACGGTGTATGCCTACGTGGTGGCGGCATCGCAGATCGCCGCGCCGATCGCGCTGGTGCAGCGCGCCGAGCGCGACCGCTTCATCGAGAAGCTGATGCAGTTGCCGCTGCCTTGAACCGTCTTGGGCCGTCGGGGGCATCCATGCGCGGCGGGTGGCGCTGGGCCGCCCAGCCAGGCCAGCAGTTGCGCATACAGCTCGGGCTGGTTCAGCAACTGCAGGTGTCCGGTCTCGTGGCCGACCCACTGCTGTGCCTTCGGAACGTGCAGCGCCCGCGCCGGATCGCGGTGCCGGCCCAGCGCGCTGTCCAGCGGCACCAGACCGTCGCCCACCAGCTTGTCGGCCAGCAGGCCGTGCCACGCCGCCAGCGTACCGGCCGCGGCATAACACGCCACGCCGGCGGGCAGCGCCGGTGCGGGCTGCAGCGCGGCCATCACGCTGCCGCGGCGCAAGGGCCGGATGAAGGGGATCGACCTCGATGCCGCGGCGGCGCATCGCCATGCGCAGTGCGAGCGGGTTGTGCGTGCGCTCGAGGTAGCCGCCGTAGACGCCATTGACGACGGCCACCAGCGCCTCGCGAGCCGGCACGCGCATGCCTTGCGGCGCCCAGTCCTCCAGCCGCGCCAGCAGGGCGTCGACGCCTGCACCGGCCAGGCGAAAACTGCTTTGCAGCGTGCGGTAGACCAGCCCGGTCAGCCCCGAGGCCGGCCGCGCTGTGCTGCGGCCAACCGCAGCGCGCGCTGCGCGATGGTCGTGTGCATCTGCTCGACCACGCCGCTGGTGCCGGCCAGGGCGTCGATGACCATGCGGCTGGCGCCGCGCAGGTCCGAGACATGGTGGCGGTGGATCGAGGGCATGGCGCCGCGGCTCAGAGCGGGTGGGCAGGTTGGCTCGCGGCGTTCGATTCGGCTCTTGGTAGCCGGAGGCCACCGACACTCGGAACAGGATGGCAGCGACCGCAGACAATGCACTCGCATTGATATGACAAGGCGATTGCATTACCATACCGGAGGTCCACGCTTTGACCGGAGAGCGCCATGCCCGCCACCCTTGAAGTCGAATCGACACTGACCGACCGCTACCAAACCACGGTGCCGGAAACTGTGCGCCGCGCCCTTCGGCTCGGCAAGCGCGACAAGATCCGCTACAGCATCCGCCCCAGCGGCGAGGTGGTGCTGACTCGTATCGAGGTCTCCGAGAGTGACGACCCGGTGCTCGGACGGTTCCTCGGTTTCCTGGCGCAGGACATCTCCAGCCATCCTGAGCGCCTGCAGGCCGTGGATGCTGGGTTCGCTCGACGGCTCCAATCGCTGGTCGATGGCATCGAGGTCGATCTTGATGCCCCCCTGTCGGCAGATGATGAATGAACACGGGCAAGCCCGCACCCCTGGTTATTCACGGCTGGACGATCTTCGCCCACCCGCTCTTCCTCGCACAGCTTGAAGCGCTGGCGCAGCAGGTCGAAGCATCGAAGCGCAAAGACCCGGTCGGCTACGTGAAGAAGAACGCCAGCAAGCGACTGGCGGCGATCATCAAACTCGCTTTCGACGTCGTCCCCCAAGACCCAACCCGTCCTGAATACCGCCAAGGAGGCACCCTTGGCGACGACCACAGGCACTGGTTCCGGGCGAAGTTCTTCCAGCAGTACCGGCTGTTCTTTCGCTATCACGCGCCCAGCAAGGTGATCGTGTTCGCGTGGGTCAACGACGAGGATTCCAAGCGCGCCTATGAGAGCAGCGACGACGCCTACCGGGTGTTCCGCCGGATGCTCGACAGCGGCCGTCTGCCGTCGGACTGGGGCCAGTTGCTGGCCGAAGCATGTGCCGAATCGGAGCGCCTCGGCCGGCTCGCATCAGGCGGCGCTTGACGAGCCAGCTCTACGCGTGTCGCCTGCTGTTTCACTCCTGCGGGCTTCCGAGGAAGTCTGCGTGTGTCAGCGGAGTTGATAGGAAATGGCAGGAGGAGCGAGGCCAGGTGTTGGCTCCCACGCTATTCCTCCGCGGTGCAACCACGCAGTTTCGTGAGGCGAGGCGGGCGATCGACCGCATTACGCCTCCGGGTGGCGCAGTGCGCAGACGGTGACGCAAAGGGGCCGGCGGAGAGCACCGCCAACGACGGCGGCCCGGGGTTGCCGGGCCGCTGTGGGTACGCGGGAGTCGACGAACTCGGCTCAGAGCCTGCGAACAAGTCCGGCGCGCTCGAGCGGGTGCGCCAGAGGGCGCCAATCGCGGCGCAAAGCGCAGCCGCAGCCCGTGCTGCGGCGAGCATTTGCAACAAAGAGTGGCGCGCTCTGGAGCGGCCGAGCGGGCGTGTCGGACTTGCCCACACCCTCTCAGCGCGCCGGGCAGCCTCGGCCGCGGCAGCGCTGGATGTCGCCGCTGGCCGGGTCGACGTAGAGCTTGGCGCGCACGTCGTCGCCGCGCAGCGACACCTCCCAGAGCCCGCGCTCGAACTCGATCTCGGTGATCGTGCCGAGCTGCTGCTGCTCGACGCCGTGCGCGATCTGCGCCGCCGTCTTGGCACCGGCCGGCGGCCGCGGTTCGGAGTTGCGTTCGTGCCGCTCGCGCAGCGTCTGGCCGCTGCGCGGGTCGACGCGCAGTTCGCGGCAGTTGCGGCCGTCGTCGCCGCAGCTCACCACGTCCCAGCGGCGGTCGTCGAATTCGGCGCTGATGATCACGCCCGGATGGTTCTGCGCCACCGTCTCCAGGATCTGCGACAGCGGCTTGCCGTCGGCCGGCGGCCGCTCGCTGGCCAGCGCGGCGCCGGCGGCCAGCGCCAGCACGAGCATGGCCGGCAGGGAAGGAATGGAAGAAAGGGAAGGAATGGAAGGAAGGGCGATCCTGGGCATGCGCGGCTCCCGGTTCAAGACGCCAGCGAGGATAGCGCCGGCAAGGCCGTGCCGCGCGCCTGGTTGACGGCCGCGGCGGCCTGGTCCACTTCGGCCAGCGTGCCGGCATCGATCGGCGTCAATTCGGCGCGCGCGCGGCGCGACGCGCGTTCCGGGTCGCCGGGCATCAGGATCGGTTCGGCCGCATCGCGCAGCCGCGCCGACTGCACCCAGTCGACGAAGTCCCGCACCTCGGCGCCGAACAGCGGCGGGTCGCCCAGCCGCGCCGGGTCGAAGACCAGCGCCAGCATGTTGTTCCATACCGCATGCCGGTACTTCAGGTTGCCGGGGCGCGTGGTCTCGCCGCCGGTCAGCGCCGCGGCCAGCACCTCGACCACCATCGCCAGCGCATAACCCTTGTGCTGCGCAAAAGGCAGCAGCGCACCGCCCGGCTCGCCTTCGCGCGGGAACAGCGCCGCCGGATCGTCGGTGGGGCGTCCCTGCGCGTCCAGCAGCACCTGGCCCGGCACCGGCTTGCCGGAGTGGTAGGCCACGCGCACCTTGCCCATGGCGATGGCGCTGGTGGCGAAGTCCAGCAGCAGCGGCTCGCGGCCGGGCACCGGGATGCCGACGGTGAAGGGGTTGGTGACGAAACGCGCTTCGCTGCCGCGATGCGGCGCCACCACCGGCTTGCTCATCGCATTGACGAAATGCAGCGACACCAACCCGGCGGCCACCGCCTGCTCGGCCCAGTGGCCGATGCGGCCGATGCGGCCGATGTGGTGCGCGTTCTTCAGTCCCATCACGCACACGCCGTGCCGTCGCGCACGTTCGATCGCCAGGTTCATGGCTTCGAAGGCCACGCTCTGGCCCATGCCGCGCTGCGCGTCCAGCTCAGCATCGTGTCGCTGTCGCTGGTGACGGCCACGCGCCGGTTCAATTGCAGCTCGCCGGCGAGCCAGCTGCGCACGTAGCGCGGCAGCATGCCGACGCCGTGCGAATCGTGGCCGGCCAGGTTGGCGCCGACCAGGTGCTCGGCCGTCAGCCGCGCTTCGTCGGCACGGCATCCTGCGGCCAGCCACAGTTGTTCGACCCGGCGCTGCAGCGCCGGCGTGCGGATCAGCGTATCGGCCATGGCGATCGATCGACTCTGCTGTCGGCGAGTCCTAACTGAGTAATTGCTGACTTCCTGAAACCGCTTTGGCGGCCGGGAAGCCGCTCACGTCAGCGATCGAATTTAGATCGGGCTTCCTAAGATTTGCCAGCGAATACATCAGGGTTAACCCTATATTCACTATTGATGTCCGCTGACAAGGCGGCCGAAGCGGCGGTGACTGCATTCAGGAACCCGGCGCGTCCGCGCGCTTGGCGCGGAGTGCACCGGTCATTTCGCTGCTTGACCGATCCCGTCCATTCCCCATTGCTGAGGAGATCCTGATGAGCACCCTGCATCTGCCGATGACGCCGCGCGTCGGTCCGGCCTACCCCTTCGGCGCCCGCCTCGCTGCGGCGCTGTTCCTGGGCGTGGCGCGGCTGTTCGCCCCGCTGACGCGTCCGGCGCCGCCGCGCCAGCGCGGCGCGGACGAAGACGTGCGCGCCGTGCGCGAGCTGGCGCGGCAATACCAGAGCGTCGATCCGCGTTTTGCCGCCGACTTGTACGCCGCCGCCGACCGCCACGAGCGCCTGCACGGCGCTGCCTGAAGCCGGTGCTCAGCCGGGACAGCGTTCGAAGACGGCGCGGTCCAGCGCCGGCGCCGCCGGGCCGGCCGCATGCACTTGCAGCCGCCGGCCCTCGGCGCGGGCGTTGAAGCCGTCGGCGGCCGTCAGCCGCGTGCCGTCGATGCGTCCGGCCAGCAGCACGCTGTCCGAGCCATGGCTCAGCGTCGCGTCGAACAGCTGGAACTGCTGACGCAGCCGCAGTCGTGCGCCCGCATGTACGCCGCTGCCGCACCAGTCGCCGTGCAGCCGCGCCGGCACCACCCACAGGTGCAGCCGGCTGAGTTTCTCGCGCCCCACCGGCTTGTCGGGTGCATCCGCGGCGCGGCTGCGGTCGGGCTGCCAGTCGCCCAGATCCCAGTCGTGCGAGACGATGCGCGTGCCCGGCCTCAGGCCCAGCAGCGCCGGACGCAGCTGCAGGTTGACCTCCTGCAGCAGGTACATCGTGATCACCGTGGCCGCCGACAGGTCGGTCTTGAACAGGTCCTGCTCGACGAAGCGGGCACGTTCGGCGACGCCGGCGCGCGCGGCGTTGGCGCGACTGCGCTGCACCAGCTCGGGCACGATCTCCACGCCCAGCCCGCGCGCGCCGAAGCGCCGCGCTGCGTTGATGACGATGCGGCCGTCACCGGAGCCGAGGTCGAGCACGAAGTCGTCCGGACCGACCTGCGCCAGCTCCAGCATCGCCAGCGTCACCGCGTCGGGCGTGACGACGAAGGGCACGTCGTGCTGCTGCGCGCGCAGCGCCGCCGGCAGCCAGGCCAGTACCGCGCACAGCCCGATGCAGGCGCGGCGCGCCGCGGCGAACAGCGCCACCTTCAGCCGTGCTGGATGGCCACGGTCTTCAGCGTCGAGAAGCCGTACAGCGCCTCGAAGCCCTTCTCGCGGCCGTGGCCCGAGGCCTTGACGCCGCCGAAGGGCAGCTCGATGCCGCCGCCGGCGCCGTAGTTGTTGACGAACACCTGCCCGCAATGCAGCCCGCGCGCCAGACGCAGCGCGCGGCCCACGTCGCGCGTCCACACGCCGGCCACCAGGCCGAAGGCGGTGCCGTTGGCGATGGCCAGCGCCTGCGCCTCGCCGTCGAAGGGCATCAGCACCTGCACCGGGCCGAAGATCTCCTCCTGCGCCAGCCGGTGCGTGGGCGGCACCTCGCCGACCAGCGTCGGCCGTACGTAGTAGCCGCCGGCCGGCGCATCGGCCACGCACGCGGCTTCGGCCGCGATCTGCAGCCCGGCCTCGCGCGCCAGCGCCAGATAGCCATCGACAATCTCGCGCTGCCGTGCCGAGATCACCGGGCCCACGTCCAGGTCCTGCAGCGCCGGGCCGACACGCAGCGCGCGGTAGCGCTCGGCCATGCGCGTGCGCACCTCGTCGTAGACGCCGCGCTCGACCAGGATGCGCGACGCCGCCGAGCAGGTCTGGCCGGCGTTCTGGATGCCGGCGTTGACCAGGTAGGGCAGCGCCGCGTCCAGGTCGGCGTCGGCGAAGACGATCTGCGGGCTTTTCCCCCCCAGCTCCAGCGTCACCGGCGCCGTGTGCTTCGCCGCCGCGGTCTGGATCAGCCGGCCGACCGCGACCGAGCCGGTGAAGGACAGATGCTGCACGCCCGCATGCGCCGACAGCGCCGCGCCGGCTTCTTCGCCCAGCCCCGGCACCAGATTCAGCGCGCCGGCCGGCAGCCCGCATTCATCGGCAATGCGCGCGAAGGCCAGCGCGCTCAGGCAGGCTTCCTCGGCGGGCTTGAGCACGCAGGCATTGCCCATGGCCAGCGCCGCGCCGACCGAGCGGCCGATGATCTGCATCGGATAGTTCCACGGCACGATGTGGCCGGTGACGCCGTGCGGCTCGCGCAGCGTGAAGGCGGTGTAGCCGGCGCTGAAGGGAATGGTCTCGCCCATCACCTTGTCGGCCGCGCCGCCGTAGAACTCCAGGTAGCGCGCCAGCGCCACCGCATCCGCGCGGCCCTGGCGCAGCGGCTTGCCGACGTCCAGCGCCTCCAGCCGCGCCAGCTCGTCGGCCTGTTCGAGCACGCGCGCCGACATGCGCTGCAGCACGCGGCCGCGTTCGGTGGCGCTGGCGCGCCCCCAGTCGCCGGCCAGCGCCGCCTGTGCCGCCTGCACCGCGGCGTCGATGTCGGCGGCGCTGCCGCGCGCGATCTGCACCAGCAGCGTGCCGTCGGAGGGGTCGAACACCGGCAGCGTCTCGCCGTTGGCGCATCTGCGCCACACGCCGCCGACGAAGACGCCGCGGCTGTCGAAGGGGATGTCGGACATGTGGCTGCTCCTGGGCGGCAACGGCGGGCAAGGCAGGGAAAGGGCGTAGGGCGTAGGGCGTAGGGCGTAGGGCGTAGGGCATCATAGAACTCCATGAGCCTGTTCCTGCTGAAGCGCTTCCTCACCTTCGTGATCACGCTCGCCGTGGCCTCGCTGGTGGTGTTCGCCGTGCTGGAACTGCTGCCCGGCGACGCCGCGCAGATCATCCTCGGCGACACCGCCACGCCCGAGTCGCTGGCAGCATTGCAGGCCAAGCTCGGCCTGGACAAGCCGCAGCTGCAGCGCTATGGCGAATGGGTCGCCGGCCTGCTGCAGGGCCGCACCGCGACCAGCATCTCCTACGACACGCCCACCGGCGCGCTGATCGGCGAGCGGCTGCTGGTGACGCTGCCGCTGGCGGCGATGTCGATGCTGCTGACCGTGGTGGTGGCGCTGAGCGCGGGCGTGTATGCGGCGTCGCGCCACAACCGGCTCGGCGACGTCGGCGTGATGGCGGCCAGCCAGCTCGGCGTGGCCATTCCCAGCTTCTGGTTCGCGATCCTGCTGATCCTGCTGTTCGCGGTGAAGCTGCAGTGGTTCAGCGCCGGCGGCTTCCCCGGCTGGAGCGAAGACGACGGCGGCGGCCTGTGGGAAGGCCTGAAGGCGCTGCTGCTGCCGGCCGTGGCGCTGGCCGTGGTGCAGGCGTCGGTGCTGGCGCGCTGGACGCGCTCGGCGGTGCTCGAGGTGATGCGCGAGGACTTCGTGCGCACCGCGCGCGCCAAGGGGCTGTCGAGCCGCCAGGCGCTGTGGCGTCACGTATTGCGCAACGCGATGATCCCGGTGCTGACGATCATGGGGCTGCAGTTCGCCTTCCTGATCAGCGGCACGGTGGTGGTCGAGCAGGTGTTCGTGCTGCCCGGCGTCGGCCGGCTGGTGTTCCAGGCCATCGCCAACCGCGACCTGGTGGTGGTGCGCGACGTGGTGCTGCTGCTGGTGGCGATGGTGGTGTTCGTCAACTTCGTGGTCGACGTGCTGTACGCGGTGATCGACCCGCGGCTGAAGCCCAGCGATGCCTGAAGCCGCGCTGCCCGCCGCGCGCCCGCCGGCCACGCCCGGCTTCCGCCAGCGCGCGCGCCGCCATCCGAGCTTCGTGCTGGGCAGCGCATTGACGGCACTGTTCGCCGCCAGCGCCTTGCTGTCGCTGGTCTGGACGCCGTGGCCGGCGACCGAGATCGACATTCCGAACAAGCTCAGCACCCCGAGCGCCGCGCACTGGCTCGGCACCGACAGCCTGGGCCGCGACATCGCTTCGCAGCTGCTGGTGGGCGCGCGCACTTCGATCCTGGTCGGCGTGGTGGCGGTGCTGATCGGGCTGGTCTGCGGCGTGGCGCTGGGCCTGCTCGCCTCGGCGCGGCGCGGCTGGGTCGAAGAAGGCGTGATGCGCCTGTCGGACTTCACCTTCGCCTTCCCGGCGCTGCTGTCGGCGATCATGCTCGGCGCGATCTACGGCCCGGGGCTGATGACCGGCATCGTCGCCATCGGCGTGTTCAACATCCCGGTGTTCGCGCGCACCACGCGCGCCGCGGCCAACGCGGTGTGGGCGCGCGAATACGTGCTCGCCGCGCGCGCCGCCGGCCTCGGGCCATGGCGCATCAGCATCGACCACGTGCTGCCCAACATCGCCAGCGTGCTGATCGTGCAGGCCACGGTGCAGTTCGCCACCGCCATCATCGCCGAGGCCGCGCTCAGCTACCTGGGGCTGGGCACGCAGCCGCCGATGCCGAGCTGGGGCCGCATGCTCAACGAGGCGCAGACGCAGCTGTTCCAGGCGCCGCAGCTGGCCATCTACCCCGGCGTGGCCATCGCGCTGGCGGTGCTGGGCCTGAACCTGATGGGCGACGGCCTGCGCGACCTGCTCGACCCGAAGCTGGCACGCCGGCGCTGAACGCCGCCTGCGGGCTCTGCGCGCCGTCAAGCGCGTGCGGCGCCGCCGGGCGCATAGTGCCGGTCTTGCGCCCGCATACAACGGCGTGGAGGAACCATGTACGCAGGAGACCGCGATATCGAGCGCGCCGTGCAGCAGCTGGCGCAGGACTTGCCCGAGCCGCTGCGCCCGCTGGCGCGCGCGGCCTACGACTACGGCTGGAGCTGGGCGGCGGACGGCGCGGCCGTGTTCCGCGACATCGACGCCGGGCGCTGGCAGCGCTGCGGCGCCAACCCGCTGCGGCTGCTGTGCGAAACCCCGCGCGAGCGGCTCGAGCAGGCCGCCGCCGACGCGGCGCTGGTGTGCCGCGTCCAGGCGCTCGCGCAGCAGCTGCAGGCCGCGCGCCAGCAGCCGCCCGCCTCCGGCGTGGCCAGCGCCGCGCATCCGGTGGCTTTCATGTGCGCCGAGTTCGGCGTGCACGGCTCGCTGCCGATCTATTCGGGCGGCCTGGGCGTGCTGGCCGGCGACATCCTCAAGGAAGCCTCGGACCTGGCGCTGCCGATGGTCGGCGTGGGCCTGCTGTACCGCACCGGCTACTTCCACCAGCGCGTCGACGTGAGCGGCCTGCAGCACGAATACTGGCTCGACGCCGACCCCGAGCGGCTGCCCTGCGTGCCGGTGCGCGGCGCGGACGGCCAGCCGCTGACCGTGACCGTGCCGGTGCACGACGAGGATCTGGCGGCGCAGGTCTGGCGCGTCGATGTCGGCCGCGTGCCGCTGTACCTGCTCGACACCGACCTGCCGCGCAACAGCGCCGTCGGGCGCTGGGTCACTTCGCGCCTGTACGAGAGCAACCGCGCGATCCGCCTGGCGCAGTACGCGGTGCTCGGCATCGGCGGCGTGCGCGCGCTGCAGGCCATGGGCATTGATCCCGCCGTGTACCACCTGAACGAAGGCCATGCGGCGCTGGCCGTGTTCGAGCTGCTGACGCGGGTGCGTGCCGCACAGCCCGGCATCGGCGACGAGGCCGCCGCGCAGCGCGCGCGCGAACAGGTGGTGTTCACCACGCACACGCCGGTGGCCGCCGGCAACGAAACCTATGCGCGCGACGAGATGCTGCAGATGCTCGGCCGCATCGCCGATGCCAGCGGCGACCGCGAACGCTTCCTCGCGCTGGGCCGCATCGACCCGGCACAGCCCGCGCAGCCTTCGGGCCTGACGGCGCTGGCGCTGCGCTGCAGCCGCCGCGCCAATGGCGTCAGCCGGCGCCACGGCCAGGTGGCGCGCGAGATGTGGCAGCCGCTGTTCCCCGGGCGCGCGGCCGAAGGCGTGCCGATCACCCACGTGACCAACGGCGTGCACCTGCCCACCTGGCTGCAGGGCCCGATGCGCGAACTGCTCGACCAGCACCTGGGCGCCGGCTGGCTGGCGCGCGCCGATCAGCCCGAGACCTGGGCGCCGGTGGCCGAGATTCCGGCGGCGCAGTTGTGGGCCGCGCGCTGCGCCGCGCGCCGCGGGCTGGTGCAGATGATTTCGCAGCGCGTCATCGCCGACCGGCTGCGCCGCGGCGACTCGCTGGACTACGCCGCGGCCGGCGCCAACGGCTTCGACGCCGGCCGGCTGACCGTCGGCTTCGCGCGCCGGCTGGCCACCTACAAGCGGCTGCACCTGATGGGGCTGATGCCCGAGCGCGCGCTGGCGCTGCTTGGTGGCGAGCGCCCGCTGCAGTTCGTCTTTGCCGGCAAGGCGCACCCCAACGACCAAGAAGGCAAGGAGGTGGTGCGCCAGCTGTTCGAGCTCAAGCGCTCGCCGAGCGTCGCCGGACGCGTGGCCTTCCTCGAGGACTACGGCATCCCGCTGGCCGGGCAGATGGTCGCCGGCTGCGACGTCTGGATCAACCTGCCGCGGCCGCCTTTGGAAGCCAGCGGCACCAGCGGCATGAAGTCGGTGCTCGGCGGCGGGCTGCAGTTGTCGGTGCTCGACGGCTGGTGGGCCGAGGCCTACGACGGCAGCAACGGCTGGGCCATCGACGGCAGCGTCGAGGCCGACGCCAAGGCGCAGGACTGGCGCGACGCCAGCGCGCTGTTCGCGCTGCTCGAGCAGCAGGTGCTGCCGATGTTCCACGAGCGCGACGCCGACGGCGTGCCGCAGCGCTGGGTGCAGATGATGCGCCGCAGCCTGATGACCCACGGGCCGCGCTTCTCGGCCACGCGCATGCTGCGCGAGTACGCGCAGCGCATCTACCCGAGCGTCTGAGGCGCGGGCGCGGGTAGCATGCGCAGCCGAGCAGGCCGCTCACCGGCCGCCACGAAGGAGACACATGCAACGTCGCACCCTGGTCAGCGGCCTCGCCGCCGCGGCCCTCGCCCCGCTGTCGCTGCCCGCACGCGCGCAGGCCGGCACGAAGATCGTGCTCGGCTACACCGCCGTGACCGACTTCGCCTCGGCCTTCGTCGCCGCCGAGCAGGGCTTCTTCAAGAAGCGCAACCTCGAGGTCGAGCTGAAGTTCATCCCGCTGAACTCCACCATCCCCGCCGCGCTGCAGTCCGATTCGCTGCAGATCGGCGGGCCCACGCCCTCGGTCTTCCTGCAGGCGGTGGACGGCGGGCTGGACCTGGTGGTCGTGGCCGGCGCCGGCGTCACCTCGCGGTCGATCACCGGCTTCGGCGTGGTGGCGCGCTCCGGCGCGGGCATCAAGACGCCGCAGGACTTCATCGGCAAGAAGGTCGGCGTGCCCGGCCTCGGCGCCTTCCTGCAGGTGACCTTCCGCGCCTGGCTCAAGGCCAACGGCGTCGACTACAAGCGGGTGAACTTCGTCGAGGCGCCGTTCCCGCAGCACGGCGACCTGCTGCGCGGCGGCTCGATCGACGCGGTGGTCACGGCGGACCCGTTCATGGCGCGCATCACCGACAGCGGCGCCGGCTACGTGGTCTCCTACTACTCGACCTTCCTGCCCGAGGGCAACCCGACCATCGTCTATGCGGCGACGCGCGCCTGGGCCAAGGCCAATGCCGGCGCGGTCAAGGGTTTCCGCGATGCGATCGTCGCCGGCGCCGACTTCATCAAGGAGCCGAAGAACGACGCTGCGGTGCGCACCGCGATCGGCAAGTTCATCAAGCTGCCGCCCGAGGTGCTGGCCAAGGCGCAGATCTCGCCGCCGGGGCCGATCGTCAGCGAGAAGCAGCTGGCCTACTGGGTCGGGCTGATGAAGGATCAGGAGATGCTCAAAGGCAGCCCGGACCTGGCGGCGCTGATCGTCAAGTGATCCGTTGAGCGCTGCGCTGCTCGAATTCGACCGCGTCGCGATCCGCCTGGGCGGGCGCGAGATCCTGTCGCCGACCTCCTTCTCGGTTGGCCGCGGCGAGTTCGTCTGCATCGTCGGCCCCAGCGGCTGCGGCAAGACCACGCTGCTGCGCGCCGCCAGCGGTCTGGTCGCGCCGAGCGGCGGCACGGTGCGGCGCGGCGGCGCGGTGGTGGCGCAGCCGTCGCGCGAGGTGGCTTTCGTATTCCAGGACTACGGCCGCGCGCTGCTGCCGTGGCGCACGGTGCAGGGCAACGCGAGCCTGGCGCTGGAAGCAGCCGGCGTGCCCAAGGCGCAGCGCACGGCGCGCATCGCCGCGGTGCTGGCCAAGGTGGGGCTGGCCGCGCACGCGCACAAGTTCCCGGCGCAGCTCTCGGGCGGCATGCAGCAGCGCGCACAGATCGCGCGCTGCCTGGCGCAGCAGCCGCAACTGCTGCTGATGGACGAGCCCTTCGGCGCGCTGGACGCGCTGACGCGCCACGGCCTGCAGGACGAGCTGGCCCGTCTGGTGCACGAACAGGGGCTGACGGTGCTGTTCGTCACGCACGATCTGGAAGAGGCGATCTACCTGGGCGACCGCGTGATCGCGCTGCAGGCCGACCCCGGCCCGGGCCGGCCGAGCCTGGCGCGCATGCTCGACGTGCCGATCCCGCGGCCGCGCGACCAGCTGGCGACCAAGGAGCATCCGGCCTTCCTGCAACTGCGGCGCGAGCTGTTCGGCTTCATCGAGCAAGGCCATGGCTGAGCGGTTGCGGGCCTGGGTCGTGCCGATGCTGCTGCTGGCCGCGCTGGAGGTCTACGCGCGCACCGTCGCCGAAGGCAGCGACGCCATCGCGCCGCCGAGCGCGGCGCTGCTTGCCTGGCTCGGCTCGGCGCGCGATGGATCGCTCCGGCAGGCCACGCTGTTCACGCTGGGCTCGGCGGCGCTCGGGCTGCTGATCGCCTCGCTGCTGGGCATCGCCGGCGGGCTGCTGCTCGGGCTGTCGCGCCGTGCCGACATCAGCAGTGCATTGAGCATCGAGCTGCTGCGGCCGGTGCCTTCGGTGGCGCTGATCCCGCTGGCGATGCTGATCTTCGGCTTCGGGCTGCGCATGGAAACAGCGGTGATCGCCTTCGCTGCCTTCTGGCCGATGCTGATCCTGACGCGAAGCGCGGTGCGCCAGGTCGAGCCGCAGTTGCTGGAAGTCAGCCGCGTGCTGGACCTGAGCGCCTGGCAGCGCGGCTGCAAGATCGTGCTGCCGGCGATCGTGCCGCGCCTGTTCGTCGCGCTGCGGCTGGGCGTCGCGATCGCGCTGGTGGTGGCGGTGACGGTGGAGATCGCGGCCAACCCGCACGGCATGGGCTACGCGATGATGATCGCCCAGCAGGGGCTGGACCCGGCGCTGATGCTCGCCTGGCTGGGCTGGATCGGCGTGGTCGGCTATGCGATCAATGCGCTGGCGCTGCGGCTGCAGCAGCGCGTGGCGCGGGCGATGGGCGAGGCGGCATGAAGCGCCTGCCGCTGGCCGATGCCGCCGCGTCGCTGGCGCTGCTGGCCGCGCTGCTCGCGCTGTGGTGGATCGCCAGCCACGGCGGCTGGATCAGCCGCGTCTTCCTGCCCACGCCCGAGGCCACGCTCGCCAGCCTGCACGAAGGCCTGGGCCGCGGCGAGCTGGCGGCCTTCACCGCGGCGACCACCTGGCGCATGGTGCTGGGCTGGCTGCTGGCCTCGGTGGTGGGCATCGCGCTGGGCGTGGCGGTCGGGCTGTCGGCCGCGGTGCGCGCGTATCTGCAGCCGATGCTGGAGTTCGTGCGCCCGCTGCCGGCCTCGGCGCTGTTGCCGCTGGCGATCGCGATCTTCGGCCTGAGCCCGGCGATGGTGCTGGCGGTGGTGGCCTTCGGCGCGATGTGGCCGGTGCTGCTGGGCACGATCCACGGCCTGGCGGCGGTCGAGCCGCGGCTGCAGGAGGTGGCGCGCTGTCTCGATTTGAGCCGCGCCGCCTATGTGTGGAAGATCGGCCTGCCGAACGCACTGCCCGACATCCTGGCCGGCATGCGCCTGGCGCTGACGGTGGCATTGATCGTCTCGGTGGTCGGCGAGATGATCGCCTCGCAGCCCGGCCTTGGCCAGGCGATCCTGCTCGCCGCGCGCGCCTTCCGCGCCAGCGAGCTGTTCGCCGGCATCGTGCTGTTGGGGCTGATCGGGCTGGCGAGCAACGCGCTGCTGGCGCTGGCCGAAGGACAATGGCTGAAGTGGCAAAAACCTTGAAGGAGACGCCCCATGACCCGCAAGTTCGTCGACCTGTCGATCTACCTGGAGAACGACGTGCTCAGCGATCCGCCGGCCTTCGCGCCGAAGATCCAGTACTTCACGCACGAGCACACCTTCGAGCAGATCGAGCCCTTCTTCCCCGGACTCGAGCGCGAAGACCTGCCCGACGGCGAGGGCTGGGCGGTGGAGATGATCAACCTGTCCACGCACAACGGCACGCACCTCGACGCGCCCTACCACTTCCACAGCACGATGAACAAGGCGCTGGGCCACAAGGAACGCGCGATCGCGATCCACGAGGTGCCGCTGGAATGGTGTTTCCAGCCCGGCGTGAAGCTGGACTTCCGCCATTTCGATGACGGCTGCGTGGTCAGCGCCGCCGACGTCGAGGCCGAGCTGAAGCGCATCGGCCACACGCTGCAGCCGCTGGAGATCGTCGTCGTCAACACGCGCGCCGGTTCGCGCTACGGCCAGCCGGACTACGTGGCCTCGGGCTGCGGCATGGGCTACGAAGCGACGATGTACCTGCTGGAGCGCGGCGTGCGCCTGACCGGCACCGACGCCTGGAGCTGGGACGCGCCCTTCGTGCACACCGCCAAGAAGTACGGCGAAACCCACGACGCATCGCTGATCTGGGAGGGCCACAAGGCCGGCCGCGACATCGGCTACTGCCACCTGGAGAAGCTGCACAACCTGGAGTCGCTTCCCGCCACGGGCTTCCACATCAGCTGCTTCCCGCACAAGATCCGCGGCGCCTCGGCCGGCTGGACGCGGGCGGTGGCGATCTTCGACGAACGGCTGAACGCGCCGGCTTGAGCGCGGCTACTGCGGGTCGTCCATCGCGCTCTGGTGGCGCTTGATGAATTCCTGGTAGGTATCGATGCCGCGCAGCTGCAGCACGGTGTTGCGCACCGCGGCCTCGACCAGCACCGCGAGGTTGCGGCCGGCATCGACGGCGATCACCACCTTGCGCACGGGGATGCCGAGGATCTCCTCGTACAGCGGCTCGTAAGGCAGGCGCTCGAACTCGCGCTCCATCGTCTCCTTGCGCACCAGGTGCACGATCAGCTTCAGACGCATCTTCCTGCGCACCGCGGTCTCGCCGAAGATGGCCTTGATGTCGAGCAGGCCGATGCCGCGCACTTCCAGCAGGTTCAGCAGCAGGTCGGGGCAGCGGCCGTCGAGCGCGGTCTGCGACACGCGGTACAGGTCGACCGCGTCGTCGGCCACCAGGCCGTGGCCGCGCGAGATCAGCTCCAGCCCGAGTTCGCTCTTGCCCAGGCCCGATTCGCCGGTGATCAGCACGCCCAGGCCGAGGATGTCCATGAACACGCCGTGGCGTGTCGTGCGCTCGGCGAAGTGCTCCGCCAGGTAGCCGCGCACCACGTCGATCACGTGGCCGGCCGATTCTGCCGTCTGGAACAGCGGCAGCTCGGCGCGGTCGCACATCGCCACCAGCCGCTGCGGCGCAGTTTCGCCGTCGGCGACGATCAGCACCGGCGGCTCGAGCGTGACGATGCGCGAGATGCGGCGCTCCTGGTCGTCGGGCGTCGACGCCATCAGGTAGGCCACTTCGCGCCGGCCGACGATCTGCACCCGGTACGGATGCACGTAGTTCAGGTAGCCGACCAGGTCGGCGGCGGAACGCGCGTCGCGCACCGCGTTGTCGTCGAAGTGCCGCTCTGGGTGCGCGTGGCCGGCAATCCACTCCCAGCGCATCGCCGCGCGATGCGCTTCGAACAGGGCCTCGGCGCTGATCGTGGAGGGTTTCATCGACAGCCGCCGGCGCCGCAGTGCCGCGGCGTCATGCGGGCGACTTCTGCGCCTGCCAGTCGGCGATCAGCCGGTGCACGCCCGCCGCGTCGGGCTCGGCCATCAGGCGCTCGCGCAAGTCGCGGTCAGACAGCATCTCGGCGATCTCCGACAGGATCTCCAGGTGCCGCTGCGTCGCTGCCTCGGGCACCAGCAGGAAGATCAGCAGCCGCACCGGCTCGTCGTCCGGCGAATCGAAGCCGATCGCGGTGCTCGTGCGCAGCACCGCGGCCAGCGGGTTCTTCAGCCCCTTGATGCGGCCGTGCGGGATGGCCACGCCATGGCCCAGGCCGGTGGAGCCGAGCCGTTCGCGTGCGAACAGGTTGTCGGTGACGGTGCCGCGCGCGATCGAATGCTGGTTCTCGAACAGCAGCCCGGCGTGCTCGAAGACGCGCTTCTTGCTGGTGGCATCCACGTCGACCAACACGTTGCTGGGCGGCAGGATGGCGGCGAGACGGTTCATGTCGATGTGCCGGGCCGAGGCGTCAAGCGGATCCTGCGCCTGGCCCGGCCATGTTGCAGAACTGTGAATTATAGAAAGCGGCCCGTTTCTACGCCGCCGCCGCGCCCCTGCGCTTGCGTCATGGTTGCCGGGGCGCGGCGCAGCGGGGCTTTCAAGGCGCGCCCAGATCGAGCCGCTTGGCGCTGGCGTGGTGGTGATCCTGCGTGCGGTCCTTGTGGCGCATGACCTGGCGGTCGAGCTTGTCCATCAGCTGGTCGATGGCGGCGTACAGATCTTCGTGGGCCTGCTCGACGAAGATGTCGCGCCCCTTGACGTGCAAGGTCACCTCACAGCGCTGGCGCCGTTCCTTTTCCTTCTGCTTTTCTACCGTCAGCAGGACATTGACATCGACGACCTGGTCGAAATGGCGCATGACACGCTCCAACTTCGTGAGCACGTACTCTCTGAGCGCGGGCGTGACTTCGAGATGATGTCCGCTGATCGTGAGGTTCATCAAGGCCTCCTTTGCAGGCGTAGTGGGAAAACGGGAAGGGCAGACAAGAGGGGTGGGGCGTGCGCGGCCCGGGGGTGTCGAGGCCAGTGTGCTACCGATTCGGCGTGCTGGCAAGCTGCCGCCGCCGGGCCGCCGCCGGAGCGGCAGTGTGATAATCGCGGCAACCATCTTCTGAGAGGCATTCTTGGACCAGAGTCACCCTCGGTGACCGTCCGCTCCGGCAGTCCCCTGCCCCGCGCCGCCGGCGCGAGGCGGCACGCGGGGTGAGACGGTAGCCGCCGATCCTCCCCGCAGTTCCCATGGCACAGGCGAGACGACGCCCGAGTGCCGGAGTCGCTGATGCTGAACGTGTTCACGCTGGAGAACGGCCGCCTCGCCGGCCGCCTCATCCAGGAAGAAATCGATCGCCTGGACCTGCCCGGCCGCCAGCCGCCGGTCTGGGTCGACATGGAAGCGCCGACTCCCGAGGAAAAGGCCTGGGTCGCGCGCCAGTTCGGCCTGAGCATCCCCGACGACATCGTCGACGACGATCTCGAGGAGTCGGCGCGCTTCTACGAAGAAGACAACGGCGAGCTGCACATCCGCTCGGACTTCCTGATCGACGACGACGTCACGCCGCGCAACGTGCGCGTGGCCTTCGTCCTGTGGCGCAACATGCTGTTCTCGGTGCATGCCGAGGACCTGCCGGTGTTTCGGCTGCTGCGCCTGCGCGCGCGGCGCATCCCGTCGCTGATCGAGGACGCGAAGGACGTGCTGCTGAAGCTGTACGACGCCGACGCCGAATATTCGGCCGATGCGCTGGAGAGCATCTACGACAGCCTGGAAATGGTCAGCGCCAGCGTGCTCAAGCGCGACGTCAACGACCAGGCCGCCGGCGAGGCGCTGTCGGCCATCGCCAAGGAAGAAGACCTGAACGGCCGCATCCGCCGCAACGTGATGGACACGCGCCGTGCGGTCAGCTTCATGATGCGCAGCCGCATGCTCAACGCCGAGCAGTTCGAGCAGGCGCGGCAGATCCTGCGCGACATCGATTCGCTGGACAGCCACACCACCTTCCTGTTCGACAAGATCAACTTCCTGATGAACGCCACCGTCGGCTTCATCAACATCAACCAGAACAAGATCATCAAGATCTTCTCGGTGGCCAGCGTGGCGCTGTTGCCGCCGACGCTGATCGCCAGCATCTACGGCATGAACTTCCGCTCGATGCCCGAGGTCGACTGGAGCTACGGCTATCCGTTCGCGCTGGGGCTGATGGTCGCCTCGGTGGCGGCGCCGTTCATCTACTTCCGGCGCAAGGGCTGGCTGCGCTGAACTTCAAGGGGGCGCGCCGCGCTTCAGCGCACCAGCATCACCGGCGAAGGCGCCAGGCCGAGCGTGTCCTGCGCGACCGAGCCGAGCAGCGCCGAACTCATGCCGCCGCCGCGCGTGCCCATGACGATCAGGCCGCAGCCGTGCTCGGCCGCTTCGCGGGCGATCGTTTCGCCGGGGATGCCGACGCGGGCGTGGGCCTGGTAGCGCACGCCGGCCGCGTCCAGCAGTTTGCGCGCCGGGGCCAGCGCGGCGTCGCTCTGCTCCTGGTAGTACTCGGCCAGCGTCTTGCTGCCGACGAACGACGACACGTCGCCGGACACCGGCCGCTGCACATGCACCACATGCAGTTCCAGCGCGTCCGCGTCGCTCAGATCGCGGCGCATCGAAAGCACTTGCTGTACCGCGCGCGAGGCCACCTCGGAGCCGTCGACGGCCAGCAGCACGCGCTTCAAGCCGCCGCTCGCCGCTGCGGGGCCGGGCGCCGCCGCGGCGGCGATCCGGGTCGACGCGCGGCGTGCAGCGACGAGCTTGCCGATGCCCAGCACCAGCAGCGCCCCGGCGACGCCGGCCGCATAGCGCAGCATGTCGCTGGCCTCGAACTTCGGCAGGCCGGGCAGTACGTCGCGACTGACCAGCGCCGGGTCGGTCACCATCATCGTGCCGGCGATCCAGCCGAGCAGCATGCCGCCGAAGGTGATGATGATCGGGAAGCGGTCCATCAGCTTGATCACCAGCCGGCTGCCCCAGACGATGATCGGGATGCTGACGATGACGCCGAAGATCACCAGCGCCATGCCGTGGCCGGTGCCCGAGGCCTCGGCCGCGCCGGCGATGGCGATGACGTTGTCCAGGCTCATCACGAAGTCGGCGACGATCACCGTCTTCACCGCGCCCCACAGCTTGTCGCTGCCCTCGATGTTGGCGTGGCCTTCCTCGTGTTCGGGCACGAGCAGCTTGACGCCGATCCACAGCAGCAGCAGCGCACCGACCACCTTCAGGAACGGAATGGCGAGCAGCGTCAGCGCGAAGAAGATCAGCACGATGCGCAGCACGATCGCGCCGGCCGTGCCCCACAGGATGCCCCGCATGCGCTGCTTGGGCGGCAGCTTGCGGCAGGCGAGCGCGATGACCACCGCGTTGTCGCCGCCGAGCAGGATGTCGATGAGGATGATCTGGCCTACGGCCACCCAGAATTCGGGTACTAGCAAGAAGTCCACGGGGTTCCCTCGCGCGTCAAGTGCATGTCGATACACTGCGCCGCAGCCGGTCCCGCGATGGCGTCGATGACGCCGGTCGCGAAGCGGCCGCAACGGCTGGCACGAAGGTCTTGCTCGGCTGGAGTGTGTTGTTATCGCCCAGAGGACCGAAAGCAAGAACTTGCTTCGTATTGACGGCCATCTGACCCGTGCGGCCCCTTGTCCCTGGGCCGGGCGGAGGAGCTACTCCCCTTCAGGCCGCGATTGGACCACAGGCCGCCGCGCCGTGTCGTGCGTAGTTCCACGCACCGGCATCGGGACGTGCGCTGGCGGCCGATTTGCGGCACGATGCGGTCTGTCGCCGCCGGCCCGGGTGCGCCGCGCCCGGATGGAGAATGCGCTGATGAAGACCGTTGCCCTGTTCATCGACGACGCCGCCGCCGCGCGGCTGGCGTTGCAGCCGCTGATGCAGTCCGGCAGCGACGCCCGGCTGATCCTGGTGGCCTGTGCGCCGAAGCTGACGCGCCATGTCGGCCGCTTCGTCAGCCACGCCGGCCGCGAGCAGTACCGTCAGCGGTGGGCCCGCGAGCTGTTCACCGAACTGCAGCCGCTGTGGTCGGTGGCGCCGCGCGGCACGGTCGAGACGATGGTCGCGAAGGCGCCGCCGGAGGTGATCGTGCAGCGGCTGAAGCTGCGCGAGGGCAGCGAACTGCTGGCCGTCGACGCGCGCAAGGAGGGGTTGCAACAGGCGCGTGCCGGCCAGGAGTCGCCAGCGCGCCAGGCGGCGCGGCGCTGGCTGGTGCCGGCGTTCGTGACCTCGGGCCTGGGCATCGCGCTGGCGCTGTCGGACTGACGCGCAGGCGCCCTGTCAAAGAAACGCCGGCCCCGGGCCGGCGTTTCTCGTTCTTTGTTTCTCGTTCTTTTCGTCCGGCCAGCCTATTTGACCAGCAGCACCGGCACCGTCGAATGTTCAAGCGTGCTCTGCGCCACCGAACCCAGCAGCGCGGCCGACTTCGCACCCAGCCCGCGCGTACCCATGACGATCAGGTCGCAGCCCTCCTTCTGCGCCATCTCGGCGATCATCGGCCCCGCATGGCCGACCGCCTCGTGCTCCTTGAAGACCAGGCCGGCCTGCTGCAGCATTTCGCGCGCCGTCTTCAGCGCGGCATCGGCATGCTCATGGTGAAAGCCCTGCGCCGAGTCCTTGGCGACGAAGCCCGACACGTCGCCCGGCAGCGACGGCTGCACGTTGGCCAGGTGGATCTCCATCGCGCCCGGGTCGCGCGACTCCTTGCCCAGCGCGAGCACCTGCTCGATGGCCTTGCGCGAATGCTCGGAGCCGTCCACCGCCAGCAGGATGCGGCGCGCGCCGGCATCGCCGCGGGCCAGCGCGGCGGGCGTCTCCGCCTGGGCGCGGGCCAGCGCCTGGGCTTCGGCGCGGCCGGCGAGGAACTTGCCGAGCGCGACCACGCCGGCCGCGCCCAGCGCCGGGGCGACGAAGTGCAGGTGCGCCATGTTGGCGTCGATCCATGCCTTGACCGCCGGGTCGCTGATGGCCATCTCGCCGGCCACCCAGCCGAGCAGCGCCGCACCCAGCGTGATGATCACCGGGAAGCGGTTCATCAGGTTCAGCAGCAGCGTGCTGGCGAATATCACCAACGGGATGGAGATCGCCAGGCCGGCGATCAGCAGCGCCAGGCTGCCCTTGGCCGCGGCCGCCACGGCGATGACGTTGTCCAGGCTCATCACCAGATCGGCCACCAGGATGGTCTTGATGGCCGAGGCCAGGCTGCCGCCGGCAGCGGCCTCGCCGTGGCCTTCGTCCTCGGGCAGCAGCAACTGCAGCGCGATCCACAGCAGCAGCGCCGCGCCGACCAGCTTCAGGTAGGGCAGGCGCAGCAGCTCGACGGCGATGATGGTCAGCACGATGCGCATCACCACCGCCGCGCCGCTGCCCCAGGCGATGGCCTTCTTCTGCTGCGCCGGCGGCAGGCTGCGCGCGGCCAGCGCGATGACCACCGCGTTGTCGCCCGACAGCACGATGTTCACGCCGATGATCTGCAGCAGCGCGATCCACAGCTCGGGACTCGAAAAGGACATGCTCGTCTCCTCAACCGCGCATCAGGCCGGCGCCGAGCGCCATTGTTCCGCGCCCCCGGCCCGCGCCGCCCCTCGGTTTTTGCTTAGTTTGCCACCGCGTCCAGGATCTGTCCGCCGCCGTAGCTGCCGAGCTGCGGCGGCGTGCCGCCGAGCCTGACGCGGATCGCGCAGTACTTGAACTCCGGGATCTTGGCGAAGGGGTCGAGCGCGGCGTGGGTCAGCTTGTTGATCGCCGCCTCGTAGTAGGCGAAGGCGACGAAGACCGCGCCGCGCGGCGTGCCTTCGTCGGCGCGCGCCCACAGCGCGACCTTGCCGCGCCGCGATTCCAGCGTGAGCACGCCGCCCGGCTTCGCGCCCATGGCCGCCAGGTCCAGCGGATGCACGTGCGCGGTCGGGTCGGGTTCGATGGCGTCGAGCACGCCGGCGCGGCGCGTCATGCTGCCGGTGTGCCAGTGTTCGAGCTGCCGTCCGGTGATCAGCACCATCGGGAATTCGGCGTCGGGGCGCTCGGCCGCCGGGATGATGTCCGCCGGCACGAAGCGCGCCTTGCCGCCTTCGCGCGGGAACTGCTCGGTGAAGACCACCGGCTGGCCCGGGTCGCCCTCCTGCGTGCAGGGGTAGGTCACCGCCTGCTCGCGCTCGAGGCGCTCCCAGGTGATGCCGCCGATGCTCGGCATGGTGCGGCGCATCTCGTCGAACACCTCGCCGGCATGGCCGTAGTGCCACGGCAGGCCCAGGCGCTGCGCCATCTGCTGGATGATCCACAGGTCCTGACGCGCGTCGCCCGGCGGCGCCACCGCCTGGCGGCCCATCTGCACCATGCGGTCGGTGTTGGTGAAGCTGCCGGTCTTCTCCGGGAAGGCGCTGGCGGGCAGGATGACGTCGGCCAGGTAGGCGGTTTCGGTGAGGAAGATGTCCTGCACCACCAGGTGCTCCAGCGCCGCCAGCGCCTCGCGCGCGTGGTTGGCGTCGGGGTCGGACATGGCCGGGTTCTCGCCCTCGATGTACATGCCCTTGACCACGCCTTGCTTGATGGCATGCATGACCTCGACCACGGTCAGACCGACTTCGGGCGCCAGCGTGCCCGGGGCGAGCTGCCAGGCCTGTTCGAACTTGGCGCGCACCTCGGGCTGGCTGACGTGCTGGTAGTCGGGCAGCATCATCGGGATCAGCCCGGCGTCGGACGCGCCCTGCACGTTGTTCTGGCCGCGCAAGGGGTGCAGCCCGGTGCCCGGCCGGCCGATCTGCCCGGTCATCAGCGCCAGCGCGATCAGACAGCGTGCGTTGTCGGTGCCGTGCACGTGCTGGCTGACGCCCATGCCCCACAGGATCATCGAACCCCTGGAGCGTGCGTACAGCCGCGCCACGTAACGCAGCGTCTCGGCGTCGATGCCGCAGATCGGCGCCATCGCTTCGGGCGCGTAGCCGGCAACGTTGGCGCGCAACTCGTCGAAGCCGACGGTGCGGCTGGCGATGAAAGCCTCGTCGACCAGGTCCTCGGTGACGATGACGTGCATCAGCGCGTTGAGCATCGCCACGTCGGTGTCCGGCTTGAACTGCAGGAAGCGGTGCGCGTGCCGCGCCAGGTCGGAGCGGCGCGGGTCCATGACGATCAGCTTGCTGCCCTGCTTGACCGCGTTCTTGATGAAGCTGGCGGCTACCGGGTGGTTCACCGTCGGGTTGGCGCCGATCAACACCACCACCTCGGCCTGCATGACGTCCATCACCGGGTTGCTGACCGCGCCCGAGCCGATGCCTTCGAGCAGCGCCACCACCGACGAGGCATGGCACAGGCGCGTGCAGTGGTCGACGTTGTTGCTGCCGAAGCCCGTGCGCACCAGCTTCTGGAACAGGTACGCCTCCTCGTTGCTGCCCTTGGCCGAGCCGAAACCGGCCAGCGCCCGGCCGCCGTGGCGCTCGCGGATTGCTTTCAGGCCGCGGCCGGCAAAGTCCAGCGCCTCGTCCCACGCCGCCTCGCGGAACACGTCCATGAGGTGATCCGGATCCATGACGAAGTCGCCGCGCGTCATGTCGAGTTTGGGTGGCGCGTCCTTGCGGCGAATCAGCGGCTTGGTCAGCCGCTGCGGATGGTGCGCATAGTCGAAGCCGTAGCGGCCCTTGACGCAAAGCCTGCCGTGGTTGGCCGGGCCGTCGCGGCCTTCGACGTAGAGGATGCGTTCGTCCTTGACGTGGTAGGTGAGCTGACAGCCGACGCCGCAGAAGGGGCACACCGAGGCTACCGAACGGTCGGGCACGGCCAGCGCCGCGTCGCGCGCCGGCATCAGGGCGCCGGTGGGACAGGCCTGCACGCATTCGCCGCAGGCGACGCAGGTGGATGCGCCCATCGGGTCGTCCATGTCGAAGACGATCTTCGCCTGGTCGCCGCGCCAGGCCAGGCCGATGACGTCGTTGACCTGCGCGTCGCGGCAGGCGCGCAGGCAGCGCGTGCACTGGATGCAGGCGTCCAGGTGCACGGCAATGGCCGGATGCGACAGGTCCTGCGCCGGCTGCTCCCGCGCCGCGAAGCGCGGCCGGCCCAGGCCCAGCTTCGCCGACCAGCGATCGAGCTCGTTGTCGCGCGTGTAGACGGCTTCAGGCATGTCCGCCAGCAGCAGCTCGAGCACCAGCCGCTGCGACTTGCGCGCTCGCTCGCTGTCGGTCGTGACCTGCATGCCGGCCGTGGCGCTGCGGCAGCACGACGGCGCCAGCGTGCGCTCGCCGGCGATCTCGACCATGCAGGCGCGGCAGTTGCCCACCGCCTCGAGGCCGGGCTTCCAGCACAGGTGCGGGATCTCGATGCCTTCGCGCCGCGCGATTTCGAGGATCGGCTCGCCGGGCAGCGCAGCCACCTCGCGGCCGTTGAGGCTGAAGCGGACGCCTGCGCCGGCTGTCATGACGGCAACTCGCCCGGGAAGTACTTGATCACGCAGTCGACCGGGTTGGGCGCTGCTTGCCCCAGCGCGCAGATCGACGCGTCGCGCATCACCTGCGACAGGTCGGCCAGCAGCGGCAGGTCCCACACCGGCTGCTCGATCAGCGCCGAGGCCTTGGCCGTGCCGCTGCGGCAGGGTGTGCACTGGCCGCAGGACTCGTGGTGGAAGAAGCGCATCAGGTTGCGCGCCGCAGCGACCACGCTGTCCTGGTCGGACAGCACGATCACCGCCGCCGAGCCGATGAAGCAGCCGTAGGGCTGCAGCGTGTCGAAGTCCAGCGGGATGTCGCCCAGCGACGCCGGCAGGATGCCGCCCGACGCTCCGCCGGGCAGGTAGGCATGGAACTGGTGGCCCTCGGTCATGCCGCCGCAATGTTCGGCGATCAACTCGCGCACGGTGATGCCGGCCGGCGCCAGCTTCACGCCCGGGAACCTGACGCGGCCCGAGACCGAGAACGAACGCAGACCCTTGCGCCCGTGGCGGCCGTGCGCGGTAAACCAGGCGCCGCCCTGTTCGAGGATGTCGCGCACCCAGTACAGCGTCTCGAAGTTGTGCTCCAGCGTCGGCCGGCCGAACAGGCCGACCTGCGCCACGTAGGGCGGGCGCAGCCGCGGCATGCCGCGCCTGCCTTCGATCGATTCGATCATCGCCGACTCTTCGCCGCAGATGTAGGCGCCGGCGCCGCGCCGCAGCTCGATTTCGGGCATGCCCGGGTACGGCGGCTTCGCGCGCAGCTTGGCCAGCTCGGCTTCGAGCAGCGCGCGGCAGCCGTGGTATTCGTCGCGCAGGTAGACGTAGATCCTGCCGATGCCCACCGCCCAGGCGGCGATCAGCATGCCTTCGATGAAGCGGTGCGGGTCGCGCTCCAGGTAGACGCGGTCCTTGAAGGTGCCGGGTTCGCCCTCGTCGATGTTCACCGCCATCAGCCGCGGCGCCGGCTCGCCGCGCACGATGCGCCATTTGCGCCCGGCCGGAAAGCCGGCGCCGCCCAGGCCGCGCAGGCCCGAGTCCTCGAGCGCCTGGATCACCTCGTCGACCTCGATCTCGCCGGCGATGCAGGTGCGCAGCAGCGCGTAGCCGCCTTCGTCCTGGTAGGCCTGCAGGTCGATGTAGTCGGCTGGTTGGTGCGTGGTGCGTCCGGCGGCCACCGCAGCAGCCACCGCTTCGGGCGTGGCCGCCGCCAGCGGGTACTGGCCGACCACCGCGGCGGGCGCCTGCTCGCAGCGGCCGATGCACGGCGCGGCGAGCACGCGCACCTCGGCGCCGAGCAGCGCCGGCAGCCGCGCCAGCAGCGGCTGCGCGCCGGCCAGTTCGCAGGCCAGGCCGTCGCAGACGCGCACCGTCAGCCGCGGCGGCGCGGCCGCGCCTTCCTTGACGATGTCGAAGTGGTGATAGAAGCTCGCCACCTCGTAGACCTCGGTCTGCGCCAGACGCATCTCGTCGGCCAGCGCCGCCAGGTGGCGCGCGCTCAGGTGGCCGAAGTGGTCCTGCAGCCGGTGCAGGTATTCGATCAACAGCTCGCGCGCCAGCGGGGCGGTGCCGAGCAGCCGGCGCAGGTCCTCGCGCGCCTGCGGCTCGACGCGGCGGCCCTTGGGCGCTTCGCGGCGGCGCTGGCGCGTCGGGCCTTCGGCGCCGGCAGCGCCGGCAGCGGCGATGGGGATGACGCTGCGGTTCATGGCGCGTGCCGCTGCGGTTCGATCCCGGTCGGCGCGCTCAGATGACCTTGGCTTCGCGCAGCGCGGCGATCTCGCCGGCCGCGTAGCCCAACTCGGCCATCACCTCGTCGGTGTGCTCGCCCAGCAGCGGCGAGCGCTTGACCTCGGTGGGGCTGTCGGACAGCTTGATCGGGTTGCCCACCGACAGGTACTTGCCGCGCGCCGGATGGTCGACTTCGACCACGGTACCGGTGGCGCGCAGCGCCGGCTCGTACGCGATCTCCTTCATCGACAGGATCGGGCCGCAGGGAATGTCGTACTTGTTCAGGATCTCCATGGCCTCGAACTTGGTCTTGCTCATGGTCCACTTCTCGATGCGCTCGAAGATGCGCATCAGGTGCGGCAGCCGCGCCTGCGGCGTGGCGAAGGCCTCGTCGGTGATCCAGTCTTCCTGGCCGATGACCTTGCAGATCGCGCCCCACACCGGCGCCTGCGTGATGAAGTAGATGTAGGCGTTGGGGTCGGTCTCCCAGCCCTTGCACTTCAGGATCCAGCCCGGCTGGCCGCCGCCGGAGGCATTGCCGGCGCGCGGCACGGCGTCGCCGAATTCGCCGTCCGGGTACTGCGGGTATTCGGTGAGCTTGTGCATGCGCTCCAGCCGCTGCTGGTCGCGCAGCTTGACGCGGCACAGGTTGAGCACGCCGTCCTGCATCGCCGCCAGCACCTTCTGGCCGCGCCCGGTGGCATTGCGCTGGTACAGCGCGGCGACGATGCCCAAGGCGAGGTGCAGCCCGGTGCCCGAGTCGCCGATCTGCGCGCCGGTGACCAGCGGCGGGCCGTCGTCGAAGCCGGTGGTCGAGGCGGCGCCGCCGGCGCACTGCGCCACGTTTTCGTAGACCTTGCAGTCCTCGTACGGCCCCGGGCCAAAGCCCTTGACCGAGGCCATGATCATGCGCGGGTTCAGCTGCTGCACGCGCTCCCAGGTGAAGCCCATGCGGTCGAGCGCGCCGGGCGCGAAGTTCTCGACCAGCACGTCGCAGTCCTTGATCAGCCGCTCGACGATCTCCTTGCCCTTCGGGTCCTTGGTGTTGACGGTGATCGAACGCTTGTTGTGGTTCAGCATCGTGAAGTACAGGCTGTCGACGCCGGGGATGTCGCGCAGCTGGCCGCGCGTGGCATCGCCTTCGCCGGCCTTTTCCAGCTTGATCACGTCGGCGCCGAACCAGGCCAACAGCTGGGTGCAGGTGGGCCCCGACTGCACGTGCGTGAAGTCGAGAATGCGTACGCCGTCGAGCGCTTTGCTCATCAAGATGCTCCTGTAGGGTTCTGAAAAGGTTCGGGTCCTGGGCACCGGCGCCGCTTCGGCTGCAGCGCGGCTATGGTAGAAATCCGCCGCGCCCCGGCCGGTTGACCGCGGTCAACTTTCCAAAAGCGCGCCTGCGGCGCGCGCCAGCGCCCTCGACCATGACTCTGCTGATCGCGCACCCCGAGCGCCACATCATCCACCTGCAGCTGCGGCAGAACGACCTGCTGAAGACCTTGAGCCGCGACGAGCAGCTCGAGCTCGAGCAGGGGCTGGAGATCGTCGATGTCGCCAAGGGCGGCTACCTGCTGCACCAGGGCGTGCACGAGATGGCGCAGTACTTCGTCATCGACGGCATCCTCGAGCGCGTGGTGTCCAACGCCGACGCCCGGTCGATGATCCTGCGCTTCGCGTCCGAACGCGGCGTGGAGACCAGCTACGCCGCGTGGCGGCTGAACACGCCGACGCCGTATGCGATCGTCAGCGTGACCAAGGCGCGCGTGGCCAAGCTGCCGATGCCGCAGTGGGTGGCCTTCATGGACCGCCACCCGCACTTCAAGGCCGAGTTCGAACACGAGGTGATGCGCCTGATGAGCGAGATCATGGCGCACACCATCACGCTGCACCTGCTGGACGCGACAGGGCGCGTGCAGCGCTTCATGCGCAAGCACGCCGACCTGGCCGAGCGCATCCCGAAGAAACAGCTGGCGGCCTACCTGAACCTGTCGGCCGAGACGCTGAGCCGGCTCAAGCGGCGCGGCAAGATCTGAGTCCCACCGGGGCCGGTGAGCCATCGGTGGCTCCGTCATTGCTGCCTCAGTTCTTCGCCGACGGGAACAGCCGCGACTTGGCCATCACGCGCAGCTGGTTGTCGACGCTGGCCACGCCGGGCACGGCGGCCGCCACCAGCGCGGCCGCGTCGCGTTCCGGCGGCTGCAGCACGATGCCGCGCAGCAGCACCGCGGCGCCGCTGCCTTCGATGCTCACGTCCACCTCCTGCGTGCGGGCATCGGCGCGCAGCGCGGCGCGCACGCGCGCGTGCAGCGCCATCGCCTGCAGCAGCGCGCGCGATTCCTCGGTCTCGGCGAACTCGGGCCGCGCCAGCAGCGCCTTGATCTGCTGCACGCAGGTGTCGACGCCGAGCCGGTCGGTGTTCAGCACCAGGTCGAACAGCACCGGGTCGCCCCAGTCGACGCCGAACTGCTGGTGCATGCGCGTGGCGTTGGCATGGTCGCTGCGGCGGATCTCGGCCTCGGCCGCGGCGGCGTCGTCGGTGTCGAGCTGCTGCATCAGCCACTGCACGCGTTGCGCCAGCGGACGCATGATGCGGATGCAGGGCACGTGCGGCACCGGGCGCAGCAGTTGCGTCGCGCCCCAGCCGCGGATCACGACGTTGCCGCGCGCCGCGGCCTCCAGCACCTCTTCGGCGCTGTAGACGGCCATCGCCTGGCGGTCGGCGCGCAGGCCCTCGATCAGCCCGGCCTTGCCCGAGCGCAGCCGGCCGATCAGGCTCTTCGACACGTGCATCCTGCCGGCCACGCGTTCGGCCACCTCGTGCTGCAGCGTCGCCAGCTGCAGCTCGTCGGCCAGCTGCTCGGCGATGTCCTGCGCCAGCGAGCCCATGCCCTGCGTCAGTGCGATGACAGGCATCACGTCCTCCTTCGGTCCACCGGCTGCTGCGCCGCCGTGTCGTCGCTCTTGCTCTCGGGCGAACGCATCAGCGCCAGCGCCTTCGCGATCAGCGGCCAGCACAGCATGAGCAGCGCCAGCGTGGTGATGCTGCCGACCAGCGGATTCGCCCACATGATGCCCAGGTCGCCCTGCGAGATGAGCATCGCCTGGCGGAACGAGTCCTCGGCCTTGTCGCCCAGCACCAGCGCCAGCACCATCGGCGCCAGCGGGTAGTCGAGCTTCTTGAAGACGTAGCCGACCACGCCGAACAGCAGCATGAACCAGATGTCGAGCATCGCGCCGTGCACGGTGTAGGCGCCGATGGCGCAGATGACGATGATCACCGGCGCGACGATCGAGAACGGGATGCGCAGGATCGACGCGAACAGCGGCACCGTCGTCAGCACCACGATCAGCCCGACCAGGTTGCCCAGGTACATGCTGGCGATCAGACCCCAGACGAAGTCCTTCTGCTCGACGAACAGCAGCGGTCCGGGCTGCAGGCCCCAGATCAGCAGCCCGCCCAGCAGCACCGCCGCGGTCGGCGAGCCGGGGATGCCCAGCGCCAGCATCGGCAGCAGCGCGCTGGTGCCGGCAGCGTGCGCCGCGGTCTCCGGCGCGATCACGCCCTCGACCTGGCCGGTGCCGAACTTGGCGCCGTCCTTGCTCATCTTCTTCGCCAGGCCGTAGCTCATGAACGAGGCCGGCGTGGCGCCGCCCGGCGTGATGCCCATCCAGATGCCGACCAGCGAGCTGCGCAGCGACGTGACCCAGTAGCGCGGCAGCTCCTTCCAGGTCTGCCACACCACCTTCGGGTTGATGCGCGCCGACTTGCCCGAGAACTCCAGCCCTTCTTCCATCGACAGCAGGATCTCGCCGATGCCGAACAGGCCGATCACCGCGATCAGGAAGTCGAAGCCGCGCATCAGCTCGGTCGAGCCGAAGGTCAGCCGCAACTGGCCGGTGACGGTATCCATGCCCACCGCGGCCAGCGCGAAGCCCAGCGCCATCGCCGCCAGGATCTTGAACGCATTGCCCTTGCCCATGCCGACGAAGCTGCAGAAGGTCAGCAGGTAGACGGCGAAGAACTCCGGCGCGCCGAACTTCAGCGCGAACTTGGCCACCAGCGGCGCGAGAAAGGTGATCATCACCACGGCGACGAAGGCGCCGACGAAGGACGAGGTGAAGGCCGCCGTCAGCGCCTGCCCGGCGCGGCCCTTCTGCGCCAGCGGATAGCCGTCGAAGGTGGTGGCCACCGACCACGGCTCGCCTGGAATGTTGAACAGGATCGAGGTGATCGCGCCGCCGAACAGCGCGCCCCAGTAGATGCACGACAGCATGACGATGGCCGAGGTCGGCGACATCGTGAAGGTCAGCGGCAGCAGGATGGCCACGCCGTTGGCGCCGCCCAGGCCGGGCAGCACGCCGATGAGCACGCCGAGCACGATGCCGACGAACATCAGCCCGATGTTCATCGGCGTGAGCACGACCGCGAAGCCGTGCATCAGCGCGCCGAGTTCTTCCATGCCGCGGTACCTCAATAGCCGAGGAAGGACAGCGGGTGCCACTCGCCCTTGTACAGCGGCACCTTGAACCAGACCTCGAACATGACGAAGAACAGCGCGTTGACGGCCACGCCGACGACCACGCTGCGCAGCACCGGGTACTTGCCGAGCACGATCATGAACAGCGCGATGAAGACCGCCGAGGCCACGTAGATGCCGATGAGCATGATCGCGCCGACGTACAGCGCCGACGGCAGCAGCACCGACAGCACGCGCTTCAGCTGCACCGAGTCGACGAAGACCTCGGTGTCGCTGCGGCGCGCGCGCAGCGACTGCAGCAGCACGCCGATGCCGCAGATCAGCAGGATCAGGCCGATGTAGAACGGAAAGTAGCCGGCGCCAGGGCCGTCGCTGGTCCATTCGGCGCCCAGGCGCCGCGCCTCGAAGACGACCACGCCGCCGAGCGCGGCGATGCACACGGCAACGACGGCATCGACGGTCGAGTTGCGGGCAAGCGGCGCGCCGGCGGCGCCGTCGCTGGGCGATTCATGGGCCATGGTGTGTTCTTGCAGCAAGAGGGCGAGGCACGCGATGGCGGCCGGCTGCGCGCGGCCGTTCCGGCGCCGCGGCCGCGGCCGCAGGTGCGGCCCGCGCGCGGAGTCGGAGTCGGGTGGTGGTCGAGGTTGCGGCCGTGCTCAGGGCTTGGCCATGAAGCCGGCTTCGGTCATCAGCGTGCGGTGCAGCGCCTCGGCGTCGGCGACCCACTTCAGGTACTCGGCGCCCGACAGCGCGGTCTGGTTGAAGGCGCCCTTCTCCATGAACTCCTTCCACTCCGGCGTCTCGCGCACCTTCTTCATCAGGTCGACGTAGTAGGCCTGCTGCTCGGGCGTGACGCCGGGCGCCATGAAGACGCCGCGCAGCATCACGTAGTCGGTGGGCACGCCGGCTTCCTTGCAGGTCGGGATGTCGTTCCAGCTCTGCGTGGCGGTGATCTTCTCCTTGTAGGGCATGCGCGTGTCGTCGAACACGCACAGCGGGCGCAGGCTGCCGGCGCGCCATTGCGCCACCGCCTCGATCGGGTTGTTGACCGTGGAGTCGATGTGCTTGCCCACCAGCTGCACCGCGACCTCGCCGCCGCCCTTGAAGGGCACGTAGATGAACTTGGTGCCGGTGGCCTTCTCCAGGCCGACGGTGATGATCTGGTCTTCCTGCTTGGAGCCGGTGCCGCCCATCTTCATCTTGCTCGGCCCGGCGGCCTTGACGGCGGCGATGTACTCGTTGGCCGTCTTGTACGGCGTCTCGGCGTTGACCCACAGCACGAACTGGTCCAGCGCCATCATCGACACCGGCGTCAGGTCCTTCCAGCTGAAGGGCACGCCGGTGGCCATCGGCGTGGTGAACAGGTTCGACAGCGTGATGATCAGCTTGTTCGGGTCGCCCTTGGCGTCCTTGACCGCCATGAAGCCCTCGGCGCCCGCGCCGCCGGACTTGTTGATGACGACCATCGACTCCTTCATCAGCTTGTGCTTGACGATGATGCCCTGGATCAGCCGCGCCATCTGGTCGGCACCGCCGCCCGGGCCGGCCGGCACGACGAACTCCACCGGCTTGGTCGGCTCCCAGGCGGCCTGTGCCGCGGGCGCCAGCAGCGCCAGCGCGGCGGCAGCGCACGACAGGCGCGCCAGTGCGCGCGCGGCGGAGGGGAGACGGGGGCGGCTGTCGACGCTGATCATGCGGGCTCCAGGCGGAAATCCAGGCGGGATGGGTGAGGGTGCAGGCTCATGCCGGACGGGGCGTCCGCGGCAGAACCCGGAATCGTCTGCAGCCATTGGCGCTCCACCATTGACCGCAGTCAATTTTCCGGGACAACCCGTAGGCCGAATCCGCGTCGCGCCACAACTGCTGCTCAAGCCAGGGTCTGCAACTCGGGGTCGAAGACGATGCGTTCGTCGCCGGTATAACACAGGAAGCGCCGCCCGTTGGCGCGTCCCAGCAGCGTCATGCCCAGGCGCTGCGCCAGACCCAGGCCCATCGCGGTGACGCCGTTGCGCGACACGACCAGCGGCACGCCGATGCGCGCGGCCTTCATCACCATCTCGCTGGTCAGGCGGCCGGTGGTCATCAGCAGCTTGTCGGCACCGGCCACGCCGTGCATCGCCATCCAGCCGGCCAGGGTGTCGACCGCGTTGTGGCGGCCCACGTCCTCGACCAGCTGCAGCAGCCGCGTGCCGTGGAACAGCGCGCTGCCGTGCACCGAGCCGGCGCGGCGGTACACGCCGGGGTACTGACGCATCGCCTCGACCACCGCGAGCAGCGTGCCCTGCGCGACCTGCGACTCGGCCGGCGCCGGCAGCTGCAGCCGCTCGAGCTCGCCGATCAGCTCGCCGAACACCGTGCCCTGGCCGCAGCCGGTGGTGACGATGCGCCGCGCCGTGCGCTGCTCGATGCCGTCGATGCCGGCATGCGTGTGCACCGCGGCAGCCTCGACCTCCCAGTCGACGCTGACCGAGGCCACTTCGCGCACGCCGCGGATCAGGCCCTGGTTCAGCAGGTAGCCCAGCACCAGCAGCTCGGGCGCCTGGCCCAGCGTCATCAGCGTGACCAGCTCGCGCCGGTCGACGTACAGCGTCAACGGGCGCTCGGCGGGGATCTGCAGCGCGCGCCGGGCCCCGGCGGCGTCGACGATGTCGATCGCCTGCGTCAGTTCGCAGCGTGCGTCGCTCAGACGGGGCAGCGGGTGGGCCATGGCATCGAGTGGACCACAGGCGGCATGGGCGCGCTGGCACGCCGGTGCGCCAGGGCGGCGGCGGAGGCCCGGCCGCCGCTTCAGCCCTTGGCCGCGGCCTGACGCTCGGTATCGGCCTTGCGGTCGGCGGCGACGCGCTGCGCACTCGGGCGCTCGCCGATCAGCTTGCTGTAGCCCTTCCAGTCGATGCCGGCTGCGGCGAGCACGTCCTCGCCGAGCACCGTCTTGCTGGCCAGCGCCACCAGCGGCAGGTTGACGAAGGCCGAGCAGTCGGCCTGCGTGAACTGCTCGCCGGCGACATAGGGCGCGAACTTCGCCAGCCGCTTGAAGCCGGCCGCGTGCCTGGTCAGCAGCTTGCGCACGCGCTCGCGCGTCTCGTCGCTGACCGTGCCGCCGAAGAAGGCCTGCGCATACAGCTCGCGCGCCACCAGCTCCAGGTGCAGCTCGATGAAGGTCACCAGCTCGCGCACCTTGGCCGCCTGCCACGGGTCGGCCGGCGTCAGCGGCACGGCCGGCGACATCGCCTCCAGGTAGTCGACGATGACCTGGCTCTCGCACAGCGCGCCCTGCGGCGTGCGGATGAACGGCACCTTGCCCAACGGCGTGCAGGCCAGCACCGCTTCGTCGGCGGACTTGGTCATCACCCGCTCCTCGGTGAAGGGGATGCCCTTTTCGAGCAGCACCATCTTGACCTTGTTGTAGTAGTTCGAAAGCGCAAAGCCGCACAGCGTGATCAAGGCGGGTCTCCGTGGGGGTTGAGTGGCAGCGGCGAGTCTACGCGGGCGCGCCGCGCGCCAGCCGCAGCGCGAGCAGCGTCAACAGCGCCGCAGCGATCGTGCCGCTGGCGTGCGCCAGCGGCGCCACCGCCACATCGACTTCGGCGGGCGCGTGCAGCGCCGCGCCCCAGGGCTGCTCGAGCAGCAGCTTCAAGGCCTGACCGATGAGCATCAGCCAGCCGATGAAGCGCTGCGCGCCCTGGCCGCGCAGTACCAGCCACAGCGTGGCCGCGGCCACGCCGCCGTGCAGCACGCCGGACAAGCCGCCGTAGTGCAGCAGCTGCGGCTTGGCCAGCAGGGCCAGTTGCGTCAGCGGCCAGCTCGCCAGCCAGGCCAGCGCGACGGCCGCCGGCACGCGCGCCGCCCAGCCGTAGGCCGCGACCAGGGCAGCAGCCAGCAGGTTCAGCCCCAGGTGCAGCGGCGACCAGTGCACCAGCGCCGCGCTCCACCAGCGCCAGGCCTGCGGCCAGCGCGAAGGCTGCCAGTCGAGCAGGCTGCTGTCGGCGAGCCGGGCGAGCAGTGCGCCGAGCCCGAGCGCGGCGCACAGCAGCAGCCACAGCACGCCGGGCCGCCGCAGGCCGGCAGGTGCCGGCACGCCGGCTTCAGCCAAAGACCGCGTGCCACAGCGCGAGCACGGCCGCGCTCTGCGGCGCCAGCTGCGCCGGCTCGAACTGCGTCGGCTGCTCGTCCAGCCGCGCCAGGTGCTGCACGCGGCGCAGCTCGCGGTAGGCGTCGGCGGCGGCCTGGCCGATGCCGGACCCGAGCAGGCCGGCGGCTTGCGCACGCTGCAGCAGCGCGATGTTGCCGGCGTTGTCCAGCAGCGCCGGCTGCGCGCTGGCGTGCGCCAGCACCAGGAACTGCACCGCGAACTCCACGTCCATCATGCCGCCGGGGCTGTGCTTGACGTCGAAGCGGCCGGCCCTGACCGGGTGCGCGGCGCGCACCTTCTCGCGCATCGCGCGGATCTCGCCGCGCAGCGCGGCGGCGTCGCGCGGCGCGGTGAGCACACCGCGGCGCACCTGCTCGAAACGCTCCGCCAGGTCGGGGGCGCCGGCGCAGAAGCGCGCGCGCGTGATCGCCTGATGCTCCCAGGTCCAGGCGGTGTTGCTGCCGCGGCCGAGCTGGTAGCGCTCGAAGGCGGCGATCGAGGTCACCAGCAGCCCCGAGCCGCCGTTGGGGCGCAGCGCGGTGTCGATGTCGAACAGCTCGCCGGCCCCGGTGCGCAGCGTCAGCCAGGTGATCAGCTTGCGCACGAAGGCGGCGTAGACCTCCTGCGCGCGGTAGACGTCGTCCTCGTCGCTGTCGTCGTAGAGGAAGACCACGTCGAGGTCGCCGCCGTAGCCCAGCTCCTTGCCGCCGAGCTTGCCGTAGGCGATGACGGCGAAGTGCGGCGCCTCGCGGTGCCGCTGCTTGAGCAGCGCCCAGGCCCAGCGCAGCGTGGCATCGACCACCGCGTCGGCCAGCGCCGACAGGTCGTCGGCCACCTGCTCGACCGTCAATTCGCGCTCGACATCGCGCACCAGCGTGCGGAACAGCTCGGCGTGATGCGCGTGGCGCAAGGTGTCGAGCAGCGATTCCTCGTTGGCCTGGCCGGTGCGCGCCCACGCGTCGTGGCGCGTGCGCAGGTCGGCGCTGAACACGGCGGCGTCGAAGCGGCCGTGGCGCAGCCGCTCGTCGGCCAGTTCGTCGATGACGCCGGGGTGGCGCATCAGGTACTGCATCGGCCAGCGCGCCAGGCCCAGCAGCCGCAGCAGCCGCTCCTGCACCGCCGGCCGTTCGACCAGCAGCGCCAGATAGCTCTCGCGGCGCAGCAGCGGTTCCAGCCAGTCGACGAAGCGCAGCACGGCGGCCTCGCTGCAGCGGCCGTCGGCCACGCATTCGGCGGCGCGCTTGACCAGCCGGCCCAGGCGCAGCTTGCTGTCGTCGCGCAGCGACGCCACGCGCGGCTGCGCCGTCCACTGGCGCATGCGCTGAGCGACGGCTTCGGGCAGTTGCTCCAGCAGCCGTTCGCTGTCCACCGGCAGCGGGCCGCCGCAGCCGGCGCAGCCGTTGCGGCCGTTGCCGGGGGCCGGCGCCTGCCCGTCGTGCAGCAGCGCGTCGAACTCGGTGGCCACGAATTCGCGCACCTGGCCCAGCCGGTCGAGCAGCTCGCAGGCCTCGGCGCCGCAGGCCAGCCCCAGGCTGCGCGCGATCCAGTCCAGGTCGGCGTCGGCTGCCGGCAGCAGGTGCGTCTGCTGGTCGTCCAGGTACTGGATGCGGTGTTCGACGCGGCGCAGGAAGACGTAGCAATCGGCCAGCCGCTGGGCGGCCTGCGGTTTCATCAACCCGCGTTCGGCCAGCCGCTGCAGGCCGGCCAGCGTCGAGCGCGTGCGCAGCTCCGGCGACTGCCCGCCGCGTACCACCAGCATCAGCTGCACGATGAATTCGATCTCGCGGATGCCGCCGCGCGACAGCTTGACGTCGTTGGCGCGCTCGGGCCGGCCGGCGGCGCGGCGCTGCGCTTCGTCGCGGATCTTGCGGTGCAGTTGGCGCAGGCCCTCGAACACGCCGTAGTCCAGATAGCGGCGGTAGACGAAGGGCGCGACCAGCGCGCGCAATGCCAGCGCGCGGGGGCTGCCGACGGCAGCGCGCGGCGCGACGATGCGGCTCTTCAGCCAGGCGAAGCGCTCCCATTCGCGGCCCTGCACCTGCAGGTAGTGCTCGAGCATCGGCAGGCTGCACACCGGCGGGCCGGAGTTGCCATGCGGCCGCAGGGCCAGGTCGACGCGGAACACGAAGCCGTCTTCGGTGGTGTCGCCGATCAGCGCGTACAGCCTTTTGGCCACCCACGAGAAGTATTCGTGCGCGCTGACGCGCATCATCGAGCCCCCAGCGGCGTCTGCCGCCGCCCCGTCTCCCGAGGGGGTCAGGCCATCTCGGGAGCCGCCCGGCGACGGCCGCAGCCCGTCGGTCTCGCCTTCGTCCTCGTAGACGTAGATCAGGTCGATGTCGGACGAGACGTTCAGCTCGCGCGCGCCGAGCTTGCCCATGCCGACGATCCAGAACTCGATGCGCCGTCCCTGCGCGTCGCGCGGCGCGCCGTGGCGCGCGTCGGCCTCGGCCTGCGCCTGCGCCAGCGCCAGGTCGAGCGTGGTCTCGGCCAGCGCCGTCATGCCGCCGGTGATGAGATCCAGAGGCGCCGCCTGTTCGATGTCCAGGCAGGCCAGACGCTCGAGGCACAGCTGGCGCGCCACGCGCAGTGCCGAGGGCAGCGCGCGGCCGCCGTCGCGCAGCGCCTGCACCAGCGCCGCCACCGCGGCGGCGTCGATCGCGCCGGGCGGCAGCAGCGCCAGCTCGGCCGCATAACGGCGGCGGATGCGCTGCACGAAGCGGCTGTGCGCGGCCCGCGCCGGCGCATCCAAGCGCGCGGCGGACGACGCGGGGATCAGGGACGAGTCCTCGGCCATGCGGCGACGATGCAGCGCTGTGCTAGATTGGTTCGCGCCGCCGCCAGCGAACGCAGCGCGAGCCGCCGGGCCTCGCCGCACCGTGTGCGGCGCGTGACTGCACTGAGAGCCTGTGAAGCATTACGCCACGCCCGCCCGCGCGTTCCAGAAGACGCCGCTCGTCGTTGCGAACGCCCGCCGCAGCCCGAGTTGCGGCTGTGCTTTGCGCCTCGGTTGGCGCCTCCTGGGCCACTCGCTCGGCCGCGCCGGAATACTTCACAGGCTCTGACGCCGAATGGTCCCACCCTTGCCTCCTGGCTCCGAAGCCGCCCTGCCGCGCCGCTGGCAATGGTTGCGCCGGGCCGCCGGCGTGGCCATGGCGGCGTTGTTGCTGCTGTGGGGCGTGTTGCTCGCCGCGTGGCTGACGCTGCACTGGCTGATTCTGCCGCACATCGACGAGTGGCGTCCGAGCATCGAGAAGTTCGCCGGCGAGGCGATCGGGCTGAAGCTGACGGTCGGCGAGATCCGCGTGCAGTCGGGCGGCTGGGTGCCGGCCTTCGAGCTGCAGGACTTGCGGCTGTTCGATCCGCAAGGGCGCGAGGCGCTGCATCTGGCGCGCGTGCACACCGCCCTGGCGCCGCAGTCGCTGCTGGCGCTGACGCTGCGCTTCGAGCAGGTGCTGATCGACGGCGCGCGCCTCGAAGTGCGGCGCGACGCAGCCGGCCGCTGGCATGTCGCCGGCTTCGCGCTGGACCAGGCCGGCGATGGCCGCAACGAGGCCCGCGCGCGCGACTGGCTGCTGCAGCAGCGCGAAGTCGTCGTGCGCAATGCCGAGCTGCATTGGGACGACGAGCGCAGCGGCGCGCCGCCGGTGGCGCTGACGCAGCTGGAGCTGGTGCTGCGCAACGGCCTGCGCCGCCATGCGCTGCGCCTGGATGCGACGCCGCCGCCGGACTGGGGCGAGCGCTTCTCGCTGCGCGGCCGCTTCAGCCAGCCGCTGCTGGCCCCGGCCGGCGACTGGAGCCGCTGGCACGGCACGCTGTTCGCCGAATTTCCGCAGGCCGACGCCGCCGCGCTGCGCCGCCATCTGGAGCTGCCGTTGGAACTGGGCGAAGGCGAGGGCGCGCTGCGCGCCTGGGTCGACATCGCCGACGGCATGCCGCGCCAGGCGACGCTGGACTTCGCGCTGCATGCCGTCGCGCTGCGGCTGGCGCCGTCGCTGCGGCAGTTGCAGCTGCAGCAACTGCAGGGCCGCGTCGAGGTCGAGCGCGACGCCGCCGGGCTGCGGCTGCGCGCGCACGATCTGGCGTTCCTGACCGACGACGGCCTCGCCTGGCCGGCCGGCGGCCTGACGCTGGCCTGGCGCCAGCAGCAGGATCTGCACGAGCCCTGGACCACGAGCACGCCGGTGACCGGCGGTGAGGTCGCCGCCGAGCGTCTGCAGCTGCAGACGCTGACGCGCATCGCCGAGCACCTGCCGCTGGCCGAGCCGCTGCGCGCGCAGCTGGCCACGCTGGCGCCGCGCGGCACGGTCGACAGCCTGAAGGCGCGCTGGACCGGGCTGCTGCCGCAGCCGGCCAGCTGGCAGCTCGACGCGCGCCTTTCGGGGCTGACGCTGCAGCCGGGCCAGGCGCCGCGCGGCCAGCCGGCGCGGCCCGGACTGCATCGGGCCGGGCTGCAGCTGTCGGCCAACGAGCACGGCGGCGAGGCGCGGCTGCAGATCCGCGAGGGCTCGCTGACGCTGCCCGGCGTGTTCGAGCAGCCGCAGATTCCGTTCGACGAACTGCAGGCCGCGCTGTCGTGGCGCCTGAGCGCCGCCGCGGGGCGGCCGCCGGCCATAGAAGTGAAGCTGTCGGACGCGCACTTCGCCAATGCCGACGCGCGAGGCGAAGCCGAAGCCGCCTGGCACAGCGGCGAAGGCAGCGGCGGGCGCTTTCCCGGGCGGCTCGAGCTGACGGCGCAGCTCGATCGGGCGCGCGCCGCGAGCGTCGCGCGCTATCTGCCGCTGGGCATCGATGCCGCGGCACGCGAGCACGTGCGCGACGCGGTGCAGGGCGGCAGCATCTCGTCGGCGCGCTTCAGCATCAAGGGCGACCTGGCCGACTTCCCGTTCGACGGCAAGCGCGAAGGCGAGATGCGCATCGTGCTGCAGCTGCGCGACCTGCGTTATGCCTACCTGCCCGCGCCGTGGCCGGCGGTAGAGCAGGCCAGCGGCGAGATCGAATTCGACCGGCTGGCGCTGAAGCTGCGCCGGCTGCAGGGACGGCTGTGGGGTTACGAACTGCGCGACGTGCAGGGCGGCATCGCCGACTTGGGCGCGGCACAGCCGCTGTTGACGCTGCAGGGCCAGGGTCGCGGGCCGGCCGCCGACCTGCTGCGCTTCGCCCGGTTGGCGCCGCCCGGGCCGGCCGCCGCCGCGGCGCTGGAGCCGCTGAGCATCACCGGTCCCAGCGAGCTGACGCTGGCTGTAGGCATCCCGCTGGCCGGCGATGCGCCGCCGACGCTGCGCGGCAGCCTGCGACTGGCCGGCAACGACCTGCGGCTGGACCCGGCGCTGCCGCCGCTGCTCGGCGCGCGCGGCAGCATCGACTTCTCGCCGCAGGCGCTGCAGTTGCGCACGCTGAACGCGCGCGTGCTCGGCGGCGATACCAGCGTCGAAGGCAGCATCGCCGCCGACGGTGCGATGCGCTTCAACGCCCAGGGCACGGCCAGCGCCGAGGCGCTGCGTGCGCTGCCGCAGCCGGCGCTGGCGCGCCTGGGCGAGCAGCTGCGCGGCCAGGCGGCGTGGCGCGGCACGCTGGCCGTGGCCGACGGCCGCCGCGACTTGATGCTGCAGAGCAACCTGGTCGGCATGGAAATCGACCTGCCGGCGCCGCTGGCCAAGCCGCAGGCCGGCGCGGCCCTGCCGCTGCGGCTGCAGCTGGCGCCGCCGGACGATGCCGCGGCGCCGAACGCGCACCCCCGCGACCAGCTGCAGCTCGAGCTCGGCGAGCTGCTGAAGGCGCAGTTCCAGCGCGATCTGTCCGCGGCCGAGCCGCGCGTGCTGCGCGGCAGCGTGGCCGTGCTCGACAAGCTGCCGCCGCTGCCCGATACGGGCGTGATGGCGCAGCTGAACCTGGGCCGCGTCGACCTGGACGCCTGGCAGGCGCTGCTCGAGCGCAGCGGCGCGCCCGCCGAGCCGGCGCCCGGCGGCTACCTGCCGCAGATCATCCGCTTGCGCGCCGACGAGCTGCGCTCCGGCGGGCGGCGCCTGTCGCAGGTGGCGGCCACGCTGAGCAGCCAGGGCACGCCGGCCGAGCCGTGGTGGAAGGCGCAGCTGAGCGCCGACCAGATGGCCGGCGACATCGAATACCGGCCGCCGCGCGGCAGCGCGCAGGCCGGCCGCGTGACGGCGCGCCTGCAGCGCCTGGCCGTGCCGCAGTCGGAGGTGTCGGCGGTCGAAGGCCTGCTGAGCCAGCCGCCGGCCAGCGTGCCGGCGCTGGACATCGTCGTCGACGAGTTCGAGCTGCGCGGGCTCAAGCTCGGCCGGCTGCAGGTGCTGGCCGTGAACCGGCAGCTGCCCGGCCGCGCCGGGCAGCGCGAGTGGCAGCTGGACCAGCTCGACCTGGACGTGCCCGAAGCGCAATTGCGCGCCACCGGCCGCTGGGCGGCCAGCGGCGCGCGGCGCATGGCGCTGGATTTCCGCCTGGCGCTGGCCGACAGCGGCGCCTTGCTGCAGCGCGTGGGTGCCGCCGAGGCCATGCGCGGCGGCAAGGGCGAGCTGCAGGGCCGGCTGTCGTGGGCCGGCTCGCCGCTGACGCTGGACTACCCGAGCCTGGAAGGCCAGGTGCGGCTGCAGGTCGACGCCGGTCAGTTCCTGCACGCCAACCCGGGCGGCACGCGGCTGCTCGGCGTGCTCAGCCTGCAGTCCTTGCCGCGCCGCTTCTCGCTCGACTTCCGCGACCTGTTCCAGCAGGGCTTCGCCTTCGACAGCATCGACGGCGAGGTCCGCGTCGCGCGCGGCGTGGCCCATACCTCGGACCTGCGCATGCAGGGCGCGCAGGCCACGGTGCTGATGCAAGGCAGCGCCGATCTGCTGCACGAGACGCAGGATCTGCGCGTGCTGGTCGTGCCCAAGTTCGACGCCGCCGGCGCGGCGCTGGCGACGATGGCCATCAACCCGGCCATCGGCCTGGGCGCGCTGTTCGCGCAATGGGCGCTGCGCGAGCCGCTGATCGCCGCCGGCACCAGCGAGCTGCACATCACCGGCTCGTGGGCCGAGCCGCAGGTGACGCGCGTCGCGCGCCAGACCGAAGCGCCGGCCGAACCGGGCTCGGCGCCGGCACCCGCACCGGCTCCGGCGCCGCCGCCTGCGCCGCCGGCCGGCGGCCACAGCACCGACAGGAGACCCGCAGGATGAAGATCGCCGCGCTGCAAATGGTGTCCACGCCCGACGTGGACCGCAACCTCGACGCCGCCGCGACGCTGATCGCGCGCGCCGCGTCCGCCGGCGCCGAGCTGGTGGCCTTGCCCGAGTACTTCTGCCTGATGGCGCGCAGCGACGCCGACAAGCTGGCCATTGCCGAGGTGCCGGGCGACGGCCCGATCCAGCGCTTCCTGGCGCAGCAGGCCAAAGAACACCGGCTGTGGATCGTCGGCGGCACGCTGCCGCTGCGCGCCTCGGTGCCGGACCGCGTGCGCAACAGTTCGATGGTGTTCGCGCCCGACGGCACGCTGGCCGCGCGCTACGACAAGATGCATCTGTTCGCCTTCGCCACCGACAGCGAGCAGTACGACGAGGGGCGCGTCATCGAGGCCGGGCCGCAGCCGGTGGCGCTGCAGGCCGGCGCGCTGCGCGTCGGCCTGAGCGTGTGCTACGACCTGCGCTTTCCCGAGCTGTACCGCGCGCTGATGCAGCCGCCGTGCGACCTGCTGTGCGTGCCCGCGGCCTTCACCTACACCACCGGCCAGGCGCATTGGGAGCTGCTGCTGCGCGCCCGCGCGGTCGAGAACCAGTGCGTGGTGCTGGCGCCGGCGCAGGGCGGCCGGCATGAGAACGGCCGCCGCACCTGGGGCCACAGCATGATCGTCGACGCCTGGGGCGAGGTGCTGGCGCTGCAGGCCGAAGGCGAAGGCGTGGTGCTGGCATCGGTGGACCTGCCGCGGCTGAACACGGTGCGCGTCCAGCTGCCGGCGCTGCGCCACCGGCGGCTGGTGTGATCGGGAATGTCCCCCTGGGGCCATCGGCGTCGAGCTTCCGTTAAAATTGGCGATTAATTGCGGGATACAAGCTCATGGCCACCAAACGTTCATCTGCACCTGTAGTTTCGGAAACCGGACAGCGTCTGCGCCAGACCCAGGCCGAGTACACGGCGGCGCGGCCATCGACCGGCCCCGGCGCGAAACCGATGATGTCGAGTTCGAAGATGTATGTCTGCCGCCGCTGCCAGGCCAACTTCAAGACCGGCGACGGCAAGCCCGATCCGCGTCTGCCCGGCCTCGGCAAGTGCAACAAATGCCTGGCTGCGGCCATCGCCGCTTGAGCTGAAGCGCGCGCAGTCAGGCTGCGCATGCACATCTTCACCCGTCCGACGCGGCCCATCGAAGGCCAGCAGCCCGGTACCTCCGGGCTGCGCAAGAAGGTGGCGCTGTTCCGGCAGCCGGCTTACCTCGAGAACTTCGTGCAGTCGGTGTTCGACTGCCTGCAGGGCCTGGCCGGCAGCACGCTGGTGCTCGGCGGCGACGGCCGCTGGTTCAACGAGCACGCGATCCAGACCATCCTGCGTCTGGCCGCGGCCAACGGCGTCGGCCGCGTGCTGGTCGGGCGCGGCGGCATCCTCTCGACGCCGGCCCTGAGCGAAGTGATCCGCCGGCACCGCGCCTTCGGCGGCATCGTGCTCTCGGCCAGCCACAACCCGGGCGGGCCCGACGGCGACTTCGGCATCAAATACAACATCGGCAACGGCGGGCCGGCGCCGGAGAAGCTCACCGACGCGATCTACCGGCGCACACTGGCCATCGACCGCTTTCTCACCGTCGACAGCGCGGACATCGAGCTCGGCCGCCTCGGCGCGACGACGCTGGGCACGATGCAGGTCGAGATCATCGACCCGGTGCAGGGCTATGCGCAGCTGATGCAAAGGCTGTTCGACTTCGAGCGCATCCGCGCATTGCTGTCCCGGCCCGGCTTTCGCCTGTGCTTCGACGCCATGCATGCCGTCACCGGACCGTACGCGCACGCGATCCTCGAAGGCCAGCTCGGCGCCCCGGCGGGCAGCGTGATCAACGGCGTGCCCTTGCCCGACTTCGGCGGCGGCCACCCGGATCCGAACCCGACCTATGCCGGCGAACTGATCGCACGCATGTTCGGTGCCGATGCGCCCGACTTCGGCGCCGCCAGCGACGGCGACGGCGACCGCAACATGATCGTCGGCCGGCGCTTCATCGTCACGCCCAGCGACAGCCTGGCGGTGCTGGCGGCCAACGCCACGCTCGCGCCCGGCTACGCCGCGGGCCTGAAGGGCGTGGCGCGTTCGATGCCGACCAGCGCCGCGGTCGACCGCGTCGCGCAGGCCTTGGGCATCCCCTGCCACGAGACGCCCACCGGCTGGAAGTTCTTCGGCAACCTGCTCGACGCCGGGATGTGCACGCTGTGCGGCGAAGAAAGCGCGGGTACGGGATCGGACCACGTGCGCGAGAAGGACGGGCTGTGGGCGGTGCTGTTCTGGCTCGACATCCTGGCGGTGCGCGGCGCATCGGTAGAAGGCCTCGTGCGCGAGCACTGGCAGCGTTACCGTGAAAGCTCGCCGCGGCGCGCGCACGGCTGAGCCTCCCGCGGTG
>DAIMFR010000006.1:0-17176 GCA_036724445.1 Rubrivivax sp.
CGAGGCTCACCACCAGCCGCCATGCCAACGGGTTAACTGAGGAAAATAGGTTGAACGAATCCGCTGACGCGGGTAGAGACTGACTCCCCCGGCGGGCTCTAACCTCTACCCCGTTAGAGGCCGTTAGAGGTCTACACATGGTTGGTTCAGATTGCTCTCACATTCTCACAAGCAATTCCGAAACCGCAACCGGATACACCCCCTTCCCTCTCCACCAAAGTCGTCAAGATTCAACGACTGGACGCGGCGCTAAGAAAAGAACGGGCCGCCGCAGCGACCCTCCATCAACCCGCGGCACCTGCCGCCAGCATCAACGACACTCCAACGCCAAGGTCCCCGCCGCCGTATTCGAAATCGGAATGTGATAGTTCCGATGCACCTGCCGCACCTTGTCGCCCAGCGCGCCGCGCGCCGCCAGCCACATCAGCAGTTCCACGCCCTGCGTGCCGGTCAGCTCGACCAGATCGGTGATCGAGTATTTCGTCGCCCAGGCCGGGTCGTCGACCAGGCTGTCCATGAACTTCAGGTCGAAGTCCTTGTTGATGAAGCCGGCGCGTTCGCCGTCGAGCTGGTGCGACAGCCCGCCGGTGCCGACGACCACGACGCGCTGGCCACTGCTCCAGCTCTTGATCGCCTTGCCGATCGCCTGGCCCAGCGCATAGCAGCGCCTGGCCGAAGGCAGCGGGAACAGGCCGGTGTTGATGCACACCGGCACCACCTTCACCGGCCACGCCTCGCGGCCCGGCCACAGCAGCGCCATCGGCAGCGTGAACGCATGGTCGACCAGCATCTCCTGGCAGGTGGTGATGTCGAAGTCGTCCTGCACCAGCGACTCCACGAGGTGCCAGCTCAGGTCCACTTCCCCCTGGAACGGCGGCATCGTCGGGATGCCCCAGCCCTCGTCGGCGTTGCGGTACTCGGTCGCGGCGCCGACCGCGAAGGTGGGCATCTTGTCGAGAAAGAAGTTCAGGCCGTGGTCGTTGTAGACGACGACCGCGACGCTGGGCCGCACTTTCCCCAGCCAATCGCGCACCGGCGGGAAGCCGTCGAAGAACGGCTTCCAGTAGGGATCGTCCTGCAGCCCCTTGTCGATGGCGCGGCCGATGGCCGGCACGTGCGAAGTGGTGATGCCACCGACGAGGGTTGCCATGTTCAGTTCCTCCCCGCGGCCGCGAGCTTGGCCTTGAATTCGTCCTTGGTCAGGCCGGTCTGCTGCGCGCCCAGGTCCTGCACGTCCAGCCCGAAGATGCCGGCGAACTTGGCCAGGTAGTAGACGTTGCCGCCGGCGGCGATCAGCTGCAGCACGTTGCGCGCGCGGATCGCCTCGCGCTGTTCGGCGTTGAGACCGTACCGGGCGCAGTAGGCATCTTCGTCGGCCTGGAAGGCCTCGCGGTTGGCGGCTTCGTTGAAGGAAAAGCACATCTTGTTCAGCGCGTAGCCCTTGCGCGCCATGCGGCCGTCGAAGAGCTTGGTGCCGGGGATCTCTCGGGTCGCGGCCATCGGCGGCCTCCTGGGTGGTGAATCGGTGGCGCAGTGTGGCGCGCCGCACGGCGCGGATAAATGGGCCGATACTGATGCCACCCATGAGCGCAATCGATCATTCGGACATCGACGGCCGGCTGCTGCAGGCGCTGCTGGCGGTGGTCGAGGAGCGCTCGGTGACGCGCGCCGCGCTGCGGCTGGACGTGACGCAGTCGGCCGTCAGCCACCAGCTGGAGCGGCTGCGCGCCATCACCGGCGATGCGCTGTTCGTCAAGTCGGGCCGCGGCATCGTGCCCACGGCGCGCGCCGAGACGCTGGCCGTGCAGGCCAGGCGCCTGCTCGACGAACTGCGCGCCTTCGCGCAGGCCGGCAGCTTCGACCCCGCCGCCTACACCGGCACGGTGACCATTGCCGCCAACGAGTTGCAGCGCGACCTGCTGCTGCCGCTGCTGCTGCACCATGCGCGCGTGCGCGCGCCGCGGCTGGCGCTGCGCATCGTGCCGTCGGGCGTGCCCACGGCCGAGATGCTGCGCGACGGCAGTTGCCTGCTGGCCATTACGCCGCGCCCGCCGGACGCGGCCGACGTGGTGCAGCGCCGGCTCTTCGACGACCGCTACCTGGTCTATTACGACGCCAGGTCGCGGGCGCCGCCGCAGTCGCTGGACGACTACCTGGCGGCCGAGCACGTGTCGGTGCACCACGCCGCGCGCGGCGGGCTCGACATCGACCGCTTCATCGACGAGCGCGGCATGCGCCGGCAGGTGGCGGTCACCGTGTCTGGCTTCTCCGGCGTGGGGCCGTTCCTGCGCGGCAGCAGCTTCGTGGCCACGCTGCCCGGGCTGCTGCGCGCCAGCCTGCTGCGCAGTTTCGACACCGCGGTGCCGCCCTTTCCCTGCCCGCCGAACCCGATGTTCATGGCCTGGCACCAGCGCCATCAGACCGACGCGATGCACCGCTGGCTGCGCGAAGAACTGCTGGCGGTGGTGGCGCCGGCGCTGGCCGCGGCCGAACTGCCGCCGGCGCGGCGCGGCTGAAGGCACCGGGCGGCATGGCGCCGTGGCCTGCGCTGACCTTGCTGGCGACGCTGGCTGCCGGCGCCGCGGCCGTGCCGTTCAAGCCCTGGCAGACGCTGCGCAGCGCCAGCCTGCGCCACCCGTGGCTGGCGGCGCTGGTGCTGCTGCCTTGGTTGTGGAGCACGGCGGCACACCTGCCGGGCAGGCTGCCGGTGCAGCTGTCGATGGCCTCGCTGACGGTGCTGATGTTCGGCTGGCCGCTGGCCTGCTGGAGCTGGATGTTCGTCGGCGTGGTCGCCGCGTGGCTGGCGCAGCCGGCGCTCGCCGGCCAGCCGCTGGCCTGGGCGCTGCTCGCCGGCGAACTGGCGTGGTGGAACGGCGTGCTGCCGGGCACGCTGGCGCTGGGCTTCGGGCTGGCGACGCGGCGCTGGCTGCCGGCGCATCCGATGGTCTACATCCTGGCGCGCGGCTTCGCCGCCACGCTGCTGGCCATGGCCGCCACCGGCGCGTTGTGGGTGGCGGCGCACCCGCTGCCCGGCGGCGCCGACGCCGGCTCGCTGCTGCTCGGCCGCTGGCTGATCGCCTGGGGCGACGCGGTGCTCACCGGCATGCTCACGGCGATCTTCGTCGTCTACCGGCCCGCATGGCTGCTCACCTGGTCGGACCGCCGCTACCTGCCGCCGCGTTAGCATGGGCCGCAACCCCGAAGGAGGCCGCAGTGATCGTCGAACGCATCTGGACCGGCAACGCCTACCGCAACTTCAATTACCTGATCGCCTGCCCCGAAACCGGCGAGGCGCTGGCCATCGACCCGCTGGATCACGAGAAGTGCCTGCAGCGCGCCAAGGTGCGCGGCTGGCAGATCACGCAGGTGCTGAACACGCACGAGCACCACGACCACACCGGCGGCAACGAGGCGGTGATCGAAGCCACCGGCGCCAAGCTGCTGGCGCACCACAAGTCGGGCAGCAAGATCCGCGGCGTCGACCGCGGGCTGCAGGCCGGCGACATCGTCAAGGTCGGCAGGACGGTGGAACTCGAATGCCTGGACACGCCGGGGCACACGATGTGCCATGTCTGCCTGCGCTCGCACACCGACACGCCGGCGCTGTTCTCCGGCGACACCTTGTTCAACGCCGGCGCCGGCAATTGCCACAACGGCGGCGACCCGGTGGCGCTGTACGCCACCTTCGTCGAACAGCTGGCCAAGCTGCCCGAGCACACGCAGGTCTACCCGGGCCACGACTACATCGAGAACAACCTGAAGTTCACGCTGGCGCGCGAGCCCGACAACGTCGCCGCGCAGGCGCTGCTGCCGCAGGTGCAAGGCCACGAGCCGGAGCAGTCGATCGTCACCACGCTGTCCGACGAAAGGCGCTTCAACACCTTCTTCCGGCTGGGCAGCCCGAGCCTGATCGCGCGGCTGCGCGAGAGCTTTCCCGAGCTGCCCGAGCAGCCCGATCCGCAAACGGTGTTCATCAAGCTGCGCGAGCTGCGCAACACGTGGTGAACGCCGGCGCGCGCCATGCAGCGTGACGAGCCGCTGCGGCGGCTGATCCTCGACCACCTGCAGGCTTTCGAGGTGCACGCCGCCGAGCGCGGCACGCTGCGCGCCGCGGCGGTGGCGGTGGCCATTGCCGACGAAGGCCGCGGCGCGCACCTGCCCGGCATCCGCCGGCCCAAGGGCTGGAGCACCGAAGCGGCACTGCTGCTGACGCGGCGCGCCGGCGGGCTGAACAGCCACGCCGGCCAGTGGGCGCTGCCCGGCGGACGCATCGATGCCGGCGAAACCCCCGAGCAGGCGGCGCTGCGCGAGCTGCACGAAGAGATCGGCCTGCAGCTCGGCGCCGACAGCCTGCTCGGCCGCCTCGACGACTTCGTCACCCGCTCCGGCTACGTGATCACGCCGGTGCTGGTGTGGGCCGGCGCGGCGCGTACGCTGCAGCCCAACCCGCACGAGGTGCAGAGCATCCACCGCATCCCGGTGAGCGAATTCCTGCGCGCCGACGCGCCGATGCTCGAGAACCGCACCGACAGCGCGCATCCGGTATTGCGCATGCCGGTGGGCGACAGCTGGATCGCCGCGCCCACCGCCGCGGTGCTGTACCAGTTCCGCGAGCTGTGCATCGACGGCCGCGCCACGCGCGTGGCGCACTTCGAGCAGCCGCGTTTCGCGTGGAAATGACTCGTCCGGATCAGGCGTCGGGCACGAACATGTAGCCGGCGTTGCGCACCGTGCGGATGCAGCGCGGCTCGCCGGCCGGGTCGGGCTCGACCTTGCGGCGCACGTCCAGGTCCACCTCGCAGCGGCCGATGCGCTGGCGCGGCGCATCCGGCGCCGACGCCGAGATCCAGGCCGGCGACACGGTTGATGACGTCGCCGGCAGCGGTGACCATGACGATGCCCGGCTGATGGTGCTCGCGCAGCCGGCGCACCAGCGTCAGACCGCCCTCGCCGGGCAGGCGCAGGCCGGGCAGCACGACTTCGGGCAGCTCGCGCTGCAGCCGAGCCACGGCCGCGCCTTCGGCGACCAGGTGGCGATGTACGCGATCCTGCGCATGACCGGGGACGAATTGAAGCACCAGGTGATGCTCCGCCGCATCGAGTCGACGCGAACATCTGCCAGCTGTGGAAAGACGTGTTCCTGTTCCACTGGCTCACTGGCGCGAGGAGTCGCAGCACGCGCTGCTCGACGAGCTGGAACTGCTGCGCGAGGACGCCCGGCTGAGCCACGCACAGCGCGACGCCGCGGTGGGCGAGCTGATCGAACTGGTCGGCGCGGTCGACGGCATGGTGCAGGCCCAGGCCCGCGCCGACGTCGACTACTTCTGCGCCATCGCCGGCACGCCCTACAGCGCGGCGCAGCAGCAGCAGATCCACGACACGGTGCTGAAGGCCTACCGCTGGCAGTACATCGTCTCCGGGGCGATGGAACCGCGCTTCCAGAAGACCCTGTTCGGCCTGCTGGATGGGCGCCAAATCGCGCGCATCGAAGCTGCGCTGGCGCCGCTGAGCTATGCGGTGCCAATGCAGCCGGAGCCGTTGCCGATGGCCGCCTGAACCGGCCGCCGCCGTGGCACCGGCCCGCTCGGCGCGGGCCGGTGCCACCCCCAACCGAAGGACACCCGAGGACATCGATCATGAATGCCGCCCTGATCCGCTTCGGCCGCGCCGCTGCCGTGGCCCACGCCCCTTTCGTCGCCGCCGCCCTGGCGACCCTGCAGCGCGCGTGGCAGCAACTGCGCGACGGCTTCGCGCGCGCCGCCGCCTGGCGCGCATGCAATCGGCGCTGCAGGCACTGGACGACCGCCAGCTGCACGACATCGGCCTGCACCGCGTCGAGATCCTGTCCTTCTGGGCCGAGTGCGAAGGCCTAGCGCCGCGCACGCGCCGGCGGCTGACGCCGCTGGACGGCGCGGGTCCGTGACGACGGCGGCAGCCGGGCGTGACTTCGGGGGGCGGCCCGGCGTCTGCGCGTCGGACCGCGTCTATTCAGCCCCCGTCGTCATTCGGCGCACCTGCATGCGATCCAGTGTCGCCGCCACCGTCTCCATGGCACGGAACACGGGATCGAAGGCCTGGCCGCGCCGGCTCAACGAGTACTCCACCTGCGGCGGGGACGAAGCGATCACCCGGCGCACGACGAGGCTCTCCTGCTCGAGGGCGCGCAGCTTGGCCGTCAGCACCTTCGGCGAGATGCCGTCCAGATCGCGGCGCAGGTCTCCGAAACGCCGCGGGCCGAAGCGCAGGAACCAGATGATCCTCGGCACCCATGCACCCGACACGATGTGCAGGTAGCGCGAAAGAGGGCAGTCGCGCGGCGGCGGCGCACGCTTGGTGGGGGTCGGGGTCATCATTCGCTCCCTTCGAGGTGGTTACCAGAGGGTACCTACTTGCCGAAGTTTCTGCTCGTGCCTAGAGTTTGAGGCGGTGCGAGTCCCGCACCGTGAAACAGCAGAGATCGGCATGAGCACCACGCAGCGCACTGATTTTGAAGACCAGCAACTCGATCAACTGCATCGCGCGGCAGTGAAAGGCAAGGAGTCGTTGCTGGTGTGGGCCGGAGGCGACGCCAAGTCCCAGGCGGGCATGTACACGTCTGCCTTCGGCAAGCGCTTCCCCGACGTGCCGATCGAGGCTGTCGTGGAACTGTCGAAATACCACGACGCAACCCTGGATCACCGGCTGCTGACCGCTGGCCAGGTGCCCGACGTGATCCACTTGCAGTCGCTGCACGACTACGACCACTGGAAGACCGCCGGCGTGCTCGAACGCTGCCGTCCCGCGGGCCTGGAACAGACGCCGCAGGCCTTCGTCGATGCGGACGGCTTCTTCGTCCCGCTGTTCGTGTTCGCCTTCTCGAACGTCTACGACTCGCGCGCCGTCGGCGATGCCGAGGCACCGATCGAGGCGCCGGACTACCTGGACCCGAAATGGAAGGGGCAGATCGTCCTGACCTATCCCCATGACGACGATGCCGTGCTCTACCAGTTCGACCAGGTGGTGGCGCAGTTCGGCTGGCAGTGGCTGCATGCCTTGCTGGAGCAGGACGTGCAGTGGGTCCGCGGCACGCAGACGCCGGCGCATCTGATTGCCAACGGCAAGAAGAAGGTCTCCTTCACGACCTACAACACCCTGGTGGATCAGCCGGGCAATCCGCTGCGCTTCCGCATCCCGCAGCGCACTTTCTTCCAGTCCTGGTACCAGACCGGGGCCATCGTCTCGACGGCACCGAACCCATGGGCCGCGCGCCTGTATCTGTCGTTCTGGCTGTCCCGAGCGCAGCAGGAGAACGTGTTCCAGTGGCCGGCACGCGAAGATGTCGCCCTGCCGGCCGGCTTCCGCCATGTCCGGCATTACGCGAACACCTCGCCGCACGGCTTCCGCGAGTTCATGCGCGACCGGGCCCGGGTCGAACGCCTGCGCGGCATCTACGAGAACTTCATCGGGCCGGTCGAGGGGCCGAATCCGAACACGCTGGACCTCTGATCCGCATCGACCTCTGCCATGGACACCGTCATGAGCCACCGGCCCGCCGACATCGTCAGCGACACCCGTTCGAGCATGCTGGCGCCGCGGACAGCCCTGGACGACGCGCTGCGTGCCGGGCGCAAGGGATACGACAAGCCCACGCCGCAGAACAGCATCATGCTGTTCATCGCCTGGTCCAGCGCACGGGGCGCAGGCACGTGATCATCTCGGGCGTGACGATCGGAACCTGCTGTACCTTCCCTACGCTGTCGATGCTGCAGGACGGCTGCAAGGTGTTCCCCGTGGTGGACGCCTGCGGCGCGTGGAACGTCTACGAAGCGCAGTGCGCGATGTCCCGCATGGCCAACGCCGGCGCCGAACTCGTGACGACCTTCGCGCTCGGCTGCGAGCTGCAGGCCGACTGGAAGCTGCCCACCGCCAACGACATGCCGGCACCGTTCATCCACGATCTGCCCGAGTACGGGTTCGTGCTGCAGAACTTCTGGAACAACGCCAACCAGCACGTCGTGCCGGATCCTTTCGGCATGGTCAAGTAACGCAAGGAGGTGATCGCCATGCTCGACACCTACAAGACTGCGCTGGTCGTCGGTGACGCAGTTGCTGTTCACGAAGAACCTCGCCGTCATCGGCGGCTTGCTGATCCTCGCTGCGCTCGGCCCCGGCCCGGCCAGCCTCGGGTCGCGCAAATGAGAGGCAACTCTGGGGAGATCCCGTCATGAAGATCGCATTGATCGGCGCCACCGGTTTCGTCGGCTCGGCGCTGCTGGCCGAAGCGCTGGACCGCGGCCACCGGGTGACCGCGGTCGTGCGTCAGCCCGCCAAGCTGCCGCAACGCGCCGGCCTCAGCGGCGTGGCGGCGGATGTCAACGACGCCGATGCGCTGGCGGCGGCGCTGGCCGGCCACGAAGCGGTGATCAGCGCGTTCAACCCCGGCTGGACGCCGGGCACCGTGAACCCTGCCATGTACGAGCAGCAGATTCGCGGCACGCGGGCGATCCTCGCCGCCGTGAAGAAGGCGGACATCCGGCGCGTGCTGTGGGTCGGCGGCGCCGGCGGGCTCGAGGCGGCACCCGGCGTCGCGTTGATCGACACGCCCGGCTTCCCGGATTGGATCAAGCCCGGTTCGCGTGCCACCTCGGAAGCATTGCGCGCCTTGCAGGCCGAGCCGGCGCTCGACTGGTCGTTCCTGGCACCGGCCGCGCTGCTGGAGCCCGGGCAGCGCACGGGGCACTTCCGCCTCGGCGGCGAGCAGTTGCTCACCGACGCCCAGGGCCAGAGCCGCATCTCGGTACAGGACTATGCCGTGGCGATGATCGACGAGCTCGAGCGGCCGGCCCATTCGCGCCAGCGCTTCAGCGTCGCATATTGAAGGGAGCGCGCAGATGCAATTTCCCACCTACTTCATCTCGCACGGCGGCGGCCCGTGGCCTTGGATGCAGGACCAGTGGCAGGGCGCCTACGACCAGCTGGCCGCCGCACTGGGCCGCATGCCGCAGGACACCGGCGCGCGGCCGCAAGCCGTGCTGATGGTGTCGGCGCACTGGGAGGAGCCTGAGTTCACGGTGCAGGCGCATCCGGCGCCGGGCATGATCTACGACTACGGCGGCTTCCCCGAGCACACCTACCGCATCCGCTACCCGGCCAGCGGTTCGCCCGCACTGGCGCAGCGCGTGCAGCACTTGCTGCAGGCGGCCGGCATCGCCGCCCGGCAGGACGCCGAACGCGGCTTCGACCACGGCATGTACGCGCCGATGGCGGTGATCTATCCGCAGGCCGACATGCCGACGGTGCAGCTCTCGCTGAAGCGCGGGCTCGATCCGCAGGCGCATCTGGCGCTGGGCCGCGCGCTGGCACCGCTGCGCAACGAAGGCGTGTTGATCGTCGGCAGCGGGTTGAGCTACCACAACCTGCGCGCCTTCGGCCCGGCCGCGAAGCAGCCCTCGGCCGCCTTCGACGCCTGGCTGGACGAGTCCCTGGCGAGCACCGGCGCCGTGCGTTCGGCCGCGCTGGAACGCTGGCAGCAGGCGCCATCTGCGCGCCAGGCGCATCCGCGCGAGGAACACCTGCTGCCGCTGATGGTGGCCGTCGGCGCCGCGGAAGGCGATGCGGCGCTGCGCGTCTATCACCAGGACGACTTCTTCGGCGGCATTTCGGTGTCGAACTGGCGCTTCGGGCCTGCGGCCGGCTGAGATCTGCACTACGCGCGGCGCCGCGAAGCCATCGGGGCGGCGGCGAGCGGCGTCGGCAGCCGGGCTCCCTGCGCGGCATGCGACCGGATGTCTTCCCCGGCGCCCCCGAGCCGCCCACGCAACCGCTGCGCGCCGGCCTGCTCGACCTGGCGCCGAGTTGAGCATCCGTTTGCTTGCGGCGGCTTCCTCACGGGAATGCGCCATCCGCGACACGACTCAGGTCTTCCTGGACGCCGGCGGCGGGCGGGTGCACTCGGAATCTGGTCCCCCTCCTGCGGCGGCTGCCCGCCCGGGCGCGACATCAGGCGGTCGAAGGCTGCCGTGTCGGCGCGCTCGCGCCGTTCGGTGAAACGCGCCTCGGCTTGCAGCATGGCCGGTTTCTCGGCCACCGCGATGCTGACGAACTGGTTGATGCTCGTCCCTTGCTCGTCCCTTCCTGTTTGGTCGCGCGCTCCAGGTTCGCGCGGATGGAGCGCGGAAGGCGCAGCGGATAGGTGCGCAGTTCGCTCATGGTTTCACTCTCCTGGCGTTCTCGACGCCTTGCAAAAAATTGCCGGGCCGCGACAGACGCAACCCGAGGCGGCCCGCCGCGGCCTGGAAGTGGCGCAGGTTGAAGCTGAGCAGCGCGTCGGCACGGGCGTTCACCGCCGCTTCCAGCACCAGTTCGTCAGCCGGGTCGCGCAACTGTGGACGCCACAGGAAACGCACGGCCACCGGCTGCACGAAACCCGCCTGCGCATTCAAGAAGGCCTCGGCCTGGGCCGAGCTCAGCCCGGCAGCGGCCAGGTGTTCTTCGCGTATGCAAACGGCCTCGCATTCGATGAACAGGCGGGCGCACCAGGGCTGCGCGCGCTGCCGGCTGCAGACGCTGCGCATCGGCGTCGCTCTGGCCGAGCTGAGCCCGCCGCCGCCGCCGCAGGGTGCGAGCGCACGGCGCTCGTCACTGGGCGGCTGCATGCGAAGCCGGCTGCAGCCGGGGCTGCAGGGACTGTTCGTCGACGAGACGCACCTGTAGCAGCCGCTTACGACTTGCAACCCAAGTTCACCGCTGCGAAGTGCACGCTGCACAGACCGCTGCGTTAATGAACCATTTCCCACGCATCCGCTTTCTCATGAAAAAACTCTGTTTGTGGCTGGCGTTGGCGGGCGGTGCGCTGCCCGCACTGCCGGCTCTGGCCGGCACCGATGTCGGCGTGTCGATCGGCGTCAATCAGCCCGGCTTCTACGGCCGCATCGACATCGGCAGCGTCTACGCGCCGCCGGTGCTGGTCTACCCGCAGCCGGTGATCATCGCGCCGCCGCCGCGGGTGGTGGTGCAGCGCCAGCCGATCTACCTGCACGTGCCGCCCGGCCACGCCAAACACTGGAGCAAGCACTGCGGCTACTACGGCGCCTGCGCCCAGCCGGTGTACTTCGTGCAGGAAGACTGGTACCGGCACCACTACAACGCAGCCGCGCCGCGGCGCGGCTACTACGACCAGCGGGGCTACTACGACCAGCGGGGCTACGACCGCCGCGGCTACGCCAATGATCAAGGCGAGGATCGCTCGCGCGGCCGCGGCAAGGCCAAGGGGCACGGCAAGCACGACTGACGCCGCGGTCCGGCCCTGATTCCCCGGGTCGTCAACCGCTGCCGCGCACCACACCCGGCGGCGCCTGCGCGGCCGCGTCCCAGGCCGGGCCGTCGAACCAGGGATCGCCCTGCAGCGCCGCGCGCACCATCGGCAGCGCGTCCAGGCCCCAGAACAGCCGGCCGTCGAACTCGATCGCAGGCACGCCGAACACGCCGCGCTCGATGGCCACCTCGGTGTGCGCGCGCAGCTCGGCCTTGACGGCGCCGCCGGCCGGATCGCGCAGCGGCGCCACCGCGTCGTGCAGCGCGCGCAGCCGCGCGGCGTCGTTGACGCCGGCGCCGCCGCGCCAGACGTGGCGCATCAGCAGCTCGACCACGCGCCGGTTCGGCAGGCCGGCGGGCGGCGCGCTGGCCAGCCCCAGCCGCAGCAGCGCCAGCGGGTTGAACGGGTGCTGCGCCGGCACCTGCAGCTCGATGCCCAGCCGGTGCGCGTGCCAGGCGGCCTGGCGGAAGGTCCAGGCGCGCTTGGGTTCGATCTCGGCCGGACCGAGCTGGCCCCAATGGCCGAGCAGCCCGGCGAACAGCACCGGCCGGTAGTCGACCACGTAGGAGCAGCCCTCCAGCGCCTGCGGCAGATGCTCGAAGGCCAGGCAGGCGTAGGGCGAGATCGGATCGAACCAGAAGGTCAGCGCTTTCATTCGTGCTCGTCCTCGGTCACGGTCGCGGACGGCGGATGCCGCCGCGCCCAGGCGGCGCGGCGCGCCGGCAGCGCCTGCCGGATGGCGCGCTTTTGTGTGTCGTCCAACCCGCCCCAGGCGCCGATCTCGGCCAGCGTGCGCTGGCAGCCCTCGCACCAGCCGGTGGCCGCATCCATGCGGCAGACGTTGATGCACGGGCTCGGCACCGCGGCCTTCATGCGCTGACCACGTCGGCCCAGGGCGCGCCGGTGAGCTGGTGCAGCTGCAGCGGCGTCAGGCGGAACACGCCGTTCGGATGGCCGGCCGCGGCCCAGATCTCGCCGAAGCGCTGCAGCTCGCGGTCGAGCAGCAGCGTCGGCGCACCCGGCAGCCCGACCGGCGATACGCCGCCTATGGCGAAGCCGGTGCGCGACTTGACGAAAGCGGCATCGGCGCGGCCCACCGCGCCGACCAGCGCCGCCAGACGCTGCTCGTCGACGCGCCGGTCGCCCGAGGCGATGACCAGCACCGCCGCGTCGTCGGCGCGGCGGCGGAAGACCACGCTCTTGGCGATCTGGCCCAGCGCCACGCCGAGCGCGTCGGCAGCTTCCTGCGAGGTGCGCGCCGCCACTTCCAGCCAGCGCGGCGCGCTCGCATGGCCGAGCCGGCGCAACGCCTCGCTGACGCGCGCGAAGCCTTCAGGGCGCGGCGCCGCGGCGTCGGGAGCAGCTGACTCGGGACTGTCGGACATGCTCATCCCTCAGACCGAACGCGGCGCCGAAGCGCCGCCGCCGCGCAGTCGCGCCAGCAGCCGGCGCACGAACCTGGCCATCAGCACGATCAGCGCCAGCATCAGCGCCACGGCCGCCGCCAGCGCCACGAAAAACCAGCCCGGGTGCGCCCAGGCCAGCCACAGCATGGCCGGCACCGCGGCATCGTCGATCAGCGACAGGCCGAGATTCGAGAAGGGCTCGGGCGAAGTGTTGACCGCGGCGCGCGTGCTCGCCTTGGCGGCATGGCTGGTGGCGGCCAGCGTGCCGCCCATCAGCGCGGCAATCAGCGTCCAGCTCGCCTGGTCGCCGCCGAACACGCCGGCCGCGAGCAGCGCACCGGCGGGAATGCGGATCACCGTGTGCACCATGTCCCACAGCGAATCCAGCCCCGGCACCTTGTCGGCGAAAAACTCCACCGCCAGCATCAAGCCGCTGGCGCCGAGCATCAGCGGCTGCTGCAGCAGATGCAGGCCCTGCGGCAGCGTGACCCAGCCGAGCCAGCCGGCGAGCCCAGTCAGGAACACCACCGCATACAGGCGCAGCCCGCTGGCCCAGCCCAGCGCCGCGGCGATGGCGAAGAGCTGCGTGGTGTCCAGTGCCACGGTACTCATGCGGCGGCGCCGTAGACGCCGGCTTCGTCCCAGCCCAGCGAGCGAATGCCGGCGAGACGCGGCAGTTCGCCCCAGGCGTCGATGCGCGCCAGGCTCGAGAAGAAACCGGTGCGCGGCGCCGGCCGCGCCGCGTCGGGCAGCGCGGCGCCGAGGCGCTGGGTCGACAGCGCATTGGCATGCGCCTGGATGCGCAGGCAGCGGGGCAGGTCCATGGCGTCGGGTGGGAAGGCCCGTTGATTCTGGCAGAGCGCCGTGACCGGATTCACGCCGGGGTCTGGCCGCGCGGCGGGCGCGCGCGGACAATGCTCGACTGTCGCCACGCCGGTCTTGCTGCACGATGAAACCCTGCTGGATCCTCGCCGCCCTGCTGGCCGCCCACGGCACGGTGACGCTGGCGCAGACGGTCTACGAATCGAAGGACAAGGCCGGCACGGTGTTCTCCGACCGGCCCTCGCCCGGCGCCGTGCCGGTGCAGGTGCCGCCGCCGAACGTCGTCAGCCCGCCGCAGGTGCAGCCGGAGCCCCCGGCGCCTGCCGCATCGGCGCCCGCCTATCGCCGGCTGGTGATCGTGCGGCCCGCCGCGCAGGACATGGTGCACAGCAATACCGGCGCCTTCGACATCTCGGCCAACCTGTCGCCGCGGCTGCGGCCCGAGGACCGCGTGCGCGTGCTGATCGACGGCAACCTGGTGCCGACGGCATTCCGCAGCACCTCGATCCGCATCAGCGAGCAGGACTGGCGTTCGGCGGCCACCGGCGAGACCGGCGAGCACACGCTGCAGCTGGCCGTGGTCGACGCCGGCGGCCGGCCGTGGATCGAGAGCGAAACGCTGCGCTTTTACCTGCGCGGCGTGGCGGCCGGCGGCCGGCGGCGCTGAACAGCGCAGCGCGCAGCGCGCGCCGCGGCTACTTCTTGGCCTTTTCGGCCACCGGCGCGCCGGAGGCCTTCCAGGCGCCGAAGCCGCCGTCGATGTGCGCCACGCGCTCCAGGCCCATGTCCTGCAGCGTCTTCGTCGACAGCGCCGAACGCCAGCCGGCGGCGCAGAACAGCACCAGCCGCTTGCCTTCGGAGAACACCGGCTTGTGATACGGACTCTCGGGGTCGACCCAGAACTCGAGCATGCCGCGCGGCGCGTGGAACGCGCCCGGGATGACGCCGTCGCGCTCGAGCTCGCGCACGTCGCGGATGTCGATGAACTGCACGTCCTCCCTCCCGTGCAGGTCGCGCGCTTCCTCGATGCTGTAGGTGGTGATCGCGGCGGTGGCCTCGTCGATCATCGACTTCACGGTCTTCTTCAACTTGTTTCCCCTCGATCTAGAACGGCCCGCTGGCCAGCCAGCGCTCGATCTGCGCCTTGCGGTCGTTGCCCCAGAAGGGCTCGCCGTCGACGAAGAAGAACGGCGCACCGAACACGCCGGCAGCGATGGCCTCGTCGTTGGCGCGCTTCAGCCGCGTCTTCCATTGTGCGTCGTTCCAGGCGGTTTCGGCCAGCGCGGCGTCGATGCCGCCGGCGGCGGCCAGGGTCTTCAACGCCTCGGGCCGGCTGAGCAGCACCCCGCGCGTGAAGTAGGCGCGCAGCCCCGAGCGCGCCCAGGCCGCGGCCTGGGCCCCGCCCTGGCTGTCGTTGAGCCACCAGAACGTCCTGGCCGCCTGCAGCGTGGGGATCGGGAACTCGTCGGGCTGCAGGTAGGGCACGCCCTCGAAGCGCGCCGAGCGGCGGAAGTCGCGCAGGCTGTAGTCGCGCTTCAGCGGATAGGACACCGGGCTCTTCAGCTGCGCCACCTGGAAGGTGGCGCCGAGCAGGATGGCGTGCCAGCGCACGGTGCGCCCATACCGCGCGGCCAGCGCCTCGATCCATTCGGAGGCGATGTACGAATACGGCGAGCTGAAGTCGAAGTAGAAGTCGATCGGCGCTTTCACGATGGCGGCACCTTAATCGCCGGCGGCGCGGGCGTCCAGAGGTTCGGGCAGCGGCGCCGGCATGGGGTCGGGCGCCGGCGACTGCGGATAGAGCTGCGCCAGCAGCATGCGCAGCAGCTGCTCGACCAGCGTGCGCAGCGGCGGGGCGAGCCGCGCCGCCAGGTCGTCGGCGCTGGTCTGGGCGTCGCGGCTGTCCCACAGCGCGGCCAACGCCGGCGAGTGCGCGGCGAGCGCCGCTTCGACCGCCGGCTTCCAGTGCGGCGGCGTCTCCGCGCGCGCCCATTCGCCGCGGCCGCGGCCGAAGTGCGCGACCGCCAGATAGCGCAGCAGCGCGGCTTCGAGCAGCGTGTTCAGCGCCTCGGCGTTCCAGGCCAGCCAGGAACGGTCGCTGCCGCGCACCAGGTTGACGGCGCGCGCCAGCCCGGCGGCGCCGAGCGCGCCGAGCAGGCCGCCGGCCAGCAGCCCGCCGCCCAGCGTCAGCCCGCCGGCGGCGATGTCGGCCTTCAACCCGACCAGCGCGCCGGTGAGCGCGCCGCCGATCAGCGCGGCCTTGCTCTCGTCCATGCGCAGCCGCAGCTGGTAGTGCGTGGCCACGCGCTCGAGGATCTCGGCCTGCGCCTGCCCCGTCAGGCCGTGCAGTTCCAGCAGCCGCGTGGTGCTGTCGCGCACCTCGTCGTCCAGCCGCGCCGCCAGCGCCGCCTGCGCGCGCAGGGCCGGATCCTTCTGGTCGGCGCGCAGGCCCAGCGCCGCGCCCAGCTTGCGCAGCCCGGCGCGCAGCGCCGGTGTGTCGGCCAGTTCCTCGCGCGCACCGGCCAGCCGCGCCAGGCTGGCGGCCAGCACCTCGACGGAGGCGCCGAACTGCGCCAGCCGCTGCCGGCACCACGCGGCCTCGAGGCGCTGCATCAGGGCGCGGCGCTCGCCCTGCAGCACGGCTTCGATGGCGCGCAGCAGCACGCGCTCCTGCACCCAGCAGCGCGCGAAGGCATCCAGCGGCAGCACCTGCGCCACCGGCGCGAAAGGCGCGAGATGCTCGCGCCAGCGCTGCAGCTCGGCTTGTTCGGCCGCCGCCTCGCGCGGCGCGCCCAACTGGTTCAGCAGCACCACCACCGGCTTGCCGACCCACTCCAGCAGCGCCATCTCGCTGGCCACGTAGGCCGCGGCGGCGGGCTCCTCGGCGGCGCTGACCAGGTACAGCACCACGTCGGTGGTTTCGGCCACGTGGCGCAGCGCCTGCTGGCTGGCCCAGAAGGGCCGGTCGCGCCAGCGGTCCCAGACCTGGCTGAGGAACCAGCCGAGCGGGTTGCCCGACTGCTGCATGCGGCGCAGCAGGCGCACGCTGTCGCCGAAGCCGGGCGTGTCCCACAAGCGCAATGTCTCGCCCTGCGGCGTGCGCAGCATTTCGTAAGCGTCGGCAAATTCGGTGACGTGCGGCGCGTCGCGCACCTCGCCCACGTCGCGGCCGAGCAGCGTGCGCGCCAGCGTGGTCTTGCCGGCGTTGGTGTGCGACACCAGGCTGAGCTGCAGGCTGTGCGGCGCGTCCATCGGCTAGGCCTCGCGCAGCGCACCTGCCGCGGCGCGCAGGTCGTCGGCCTGCAGGTCGGCGAAGACGATGCCGCCGGCGTCGGCGTCGGCCAGCGCGCGCCAGGCGCGGCGGCGTTCTTCGACGCGCGGCGAACTGGCGCCGAAGCGGCGCACGAACGCCGCCTCGTCGAGCAGCAGCCAGGGCCGCGCCGCGCCCGGCGGCGTCAGCGCGCGCAACAGCCGCCCCTGGCTTTCGGGCTCGGGCGTCGCGCCCAGGTCGCACAGCACCAGGCGCAGCGCGGCCGGGCCGCCGCTGTCGCTGGCGTCCGCGCCGCGCACGCCGTGCACGCCGTCCGCACCGCCGGTCCGCTGCGCAGCGGCGGGTTCGTCCCCGTCGCCCCAGGCCACCCCGGGCGCCGGCCGC
>DAIMFR010000006.1:17186-122603 GCA_036724445.1 Rubrivivax sp.
GGGTACGCCCGCACACGCGCGGCGCGCGCGGGCGGGAGACTCGCGATCAGGCGGAAGCCGTGGGCTGCAGAGGATCGTCGGGCGGCCGGACGCGGAGCCGCTGCGCGTGCGAGCGCGCGCGCGGCGGGGCGGGGGAGAGCACGCGTACCGCGTTCGCGTGGTGATCCGCGGGCGCGAGCCGCAGCGTCGCACCGGCGCCGAAGGCGCCGGCCACCAGCCGCTGCAAGGCCGCCAGCGCGCGCGCGTCCGGGCTGCGCGCATGCGGCCACAACTGCACCGTGGTCGCGGCGTCGCGTGGGCGGCGCAGCAGGCGCTGGAAGTAGGCACCGTCCAGCGGCAGCGGAAACCGCCGCTGCAGCCGGTGCACACGCCAGCCGGCCCGACACGCCAACGCCAGGCGCGGCAGCACCACCAGCAGCAGCAGTTGCAGCGCATACAGGTGGATCCACGGCGCCGCCGAGGCCTGGGCCGCGGCGGCCTGCGGCTCGCGCAGCGCCTGCATGCCGGCCACGTCGGGCAGGCCGATGCCGGACAGCGCGCTGGCCGGCGCCAGCAGCGCGCCGAGCAGCGCGCGCACCGCGGCAGCGTCGAGGAAGGTGCTTTGCCAGCCGACGCGGTAGTCCAGCACCAGGCCGCGCAGGTACATGCCGCCCAGCAGCCCCAGCGCCAACGCCGCAGCACCCAGGTGCAGCGCCGCCGCGAGGCGCGCCGCCTGCAGCGGCAGGCTGAGCGCCGCCCAGTCGACGGCAAAGTGCCGCCAGGCGTTGCCGTCCGGGCCACCGTCCGCGCCCGCCTGCGCGCGCCCGCGCCAGCGCCGCCCGGCGGCAAGCAGCGCACGGCGCAGCGCGCCCGGCGCCGCGGGCGCGCGCAGCGCGCCGAAGCACATGGCCAGGTAGACGGCGAGGTTCCAGGCGAGCACCGCCCACACCGGCGGCGCCAGCAGGTTGATGTACTGCGTGCCGCCGATGCGGTCCACCACCAGGCCCAGGACCAGGCCGCCGATGCCGGCCGCCAGCGCCGCGGCGCCGCCCCAGGGGCGCAGCCAGTGCGCGAGCCGCGCCGCACGCGGCGCCAGCCGCTGCAGCCCGGCACGGGCGCGCGCCGCGACGAAGGCCTCGGCCGGCGCGGCCTCGCCGACCACCTGCCGCGCGCTGCGGCTGACGGCATCGGCATCGGCATCGCTCCACGGCACGCCGCCGTGGGTTTCGAAGGCGCGCAGCAGCAGCACCTCGGCGGCGGCGGCCTCGTTCATGCGCGGCCGGGGTCGCCCGGCGCCTGGGCGCGCGGCATGCGGGGCGGCAGGGGAAGGCTCATCGGCGGCGTGGCGTGCCTGCCGATTCTGCCGCGCCGCGGCGGCGCCGCGACGGCACGTCGTGCGCCGGCCGACCCTTCAGCCGCCGGCGACGCCCCGGCCGACGGCGGCGGCCTACGCTGCCAGGGGGCCGGCAGAGGAGGCGGCCCTGCGCCGCTGCGGACTGGCGCTGCGGCGGGGCTGATGCGCCGCGTCGGCTACGAACGGATGTAGTTCTCGAGCTGGGCGATCGTTTCCTCGTGGTCGGCGATGATGTCGTCGAGGATGTCGCGGACCGAGATCATGCCGACCACGGTATTGCCGTCGAGCACCGGCAGGTGGCGGATCTTCTTCTCGCTCATCAAGGCCATGCACTTGCGCGTGCCGGTGCTCGGAGACACGTACAGCACTTCGCGCGTCATGATGTCCTTGACGCGCGTCTCCTTCGAACTGCGTCCCTGCAGCGCCACCTTGCGCGTGTAGTCGCGCTCGGACAGCACGCCGACCAGCCGGCCCTGGTCCATGACCATCAGGGCGCCGGCTTCGTATTCGGCCAGCAGCTTCAGCGCCTCGAACACCGTGTCGTCGGGCCGCGCGTGCCACAACGTGCCTTCGCGCCCCTCGAGCAGCTGGGATACCGGTTTCATCGCCCACCCTCCACGTTCCGATCAGGCCCAAAGCCTACACAATTGCACGCACGGGCGCCATCGGCGGCGCTGCTGAACAGGAGACCAACCCATGAGCCCATCGCCGACCCAGGCCTTTCGCGAGGCGCGCGACTTCCTGCTGGCGCAGCGCGGGCGCCACGACGCGGCGCAGGCCGGCTTCCGCTGGCCGCAGCTGCAGCACTTCAACTGGGCCCTCGACTGGTTCGACGTGTTGGCGCGCGACAACGCCGCCACCGCGCTGTGGGTGGTCAACGAGGACGGCAGCGAAACGCGTCTCAGCTACCTGCAGATGGCCGAACGTTCGAACCGCATCGCCAACTGGCTGCGCGCGCGCGGCGTGAAGCGCGGCGACCGCGTGCTGCTGATGCTCGGCAACGTGCCGCCGTTGTGGGAGATCACGCTGGCGGCGATCAAGCTCGGCGCGGTGGTCAGCCCGGCGACCACGCTGCTGTCCGCCGACGACCTGCGCGACCGCGTGCAGCGCGGCCGCATGCGCCACGTGATCGCCGACGCGGCCGGCGCGGCGCACTTCGCCGAGGTGGCGGGCGACTACACGCGCACGCAGGTCGGCGGCGCGCCGCTCGCCGGCTGGACCGACTATGCCGAGGCCGATGCCGCCGCGGCCGAATTCGTGCCCGACGGCGCCACGCGCGCCGACGACCCGCTGCTGCTGTACTTCACCAGCGGCACCACCGCCAAGCCGAAGATGGTGCTGCACACGCAGGCCAGCTACCCGGTCGGCCACCTGACGACCATGTACTGGCTGGGGCTGAAGCCGGGCGACATCCACCTGAACATCAGCTCGCCCGGCTGGGGCAAGCATGCGTGGAGCAGCTTCTACGCGCCGTGGAATGCGGGCGCGACGATCTTCGTGCTCAACCAGGCGCGCTTCGACGCGAAGTTCACGCTCGACACGCTGGTGCGCTGCGGCGTCACGTCGCTGTGCGCGCCGCCGACCGTGTGGCGCGTGCTGATCCTCGAAGACCTGGCCCGGTGGAAAGTGCGCTTGAGCGAGGTCATCGGCGCCGGCGAGCCGCTGAACCCAGAGGTCATCGAACGCGTGCGCGCCGCCTGGGGTCTGACGCTGCGCGACGGCTACGGCCAGACCGAGAGCACCTGCATGGTCGGCAATCCGCCGGGGCTGGAAGTGCGCGCCGGCTCGATGGGCCAGCCGATGCCCGGCTACCGCATGGTGCTGCTCGACGCCGACGACCGCGAGTGCGACGAGGGCGAGCTGGCGGTGGTGCTGAAGCCGGCGCCGACCGGCAGCCCAGCCAATGCGCCGGGCTCCGACCTGCGCGATTCGTCCTCGGGGCGGCCCGTCGGACTCATGGCCGGTTATGCCGGCGAGGAAGAGAAGACCCGCGCCGCGCTGGGCGGCGCCTACTACCGCACCAGCGACGTCGCGCGGCGCGATGCCGACGGCTACCTGTGGTACGTGGGCCGCGCCGACGATGTGTTCAAGGCCAGCGACTACCGCATCAGCCCCTTCGAACTGGAAAGCGCGCTGCTCGAGCACCCGGCCGTGGCCGAAGCCGCGGTGGTGCCCAGCCCCGACCCGATCAAGCTTGCGGTGCCCAAGGCCTATGTCGTGCTCAAGCCGGGGCAGCCGGCCACGCGCGAGACTGCGCTGGACATCCTGCGCTTCCTGCGCGGCAATCTGAGCCCGTTCAAGCGCGTGCGCCGCATCGAGTTCACCGAGCTGCCGAAGACCATCTCCGGCAAGATCCGCCGCGTGCAGCTGCGCCAGGCCGAGGACGAACGCCATGCGCGAGGCGAACGTTCGGCGCAGGAGTTCCGCGAAGAAGACTTTCCGGAGCTGCGTTGAAGGCCCGGTTCGCGCTGGCGCTGCTGTGCCTGGCGCTGAACGCACACGCCTTCGACCTGCAGGGCCACCGCGGCGCGCGCGGCCTGGCGCCGGAGAACACGCTCGCCGGCTTCGCGCTGGCGCTGGGCATCGGCGTGACGACGCTGGAAACCGACATCGCCCTCAGCCGCGACGGCGTGCTGCTGATCTCGCACGACCCGGCCCTGAACCCCGACATCACGCGCGGGCCCGACGGCCGGTTCCTGAGCGCGCGCGGGCCGGTGATCCGGCATACCGACTTCGCCGAACTGCAGCGCTACGACGTCGGCCGACTCAAGCCCGGCACGCGTTACGCTGAAGCGTACCCGGCGCAGCAGCCCAGCGACGGCGCGCGGCTGCCGAAACTGGACGAGCTGTTCGCGCTGGTCAAGAGGTCCGGCAACGAGCAGCTGCGGCTGGCGTTGGAGCTCAAGCTCACGCCGACCGCACCCGACGAGACGGCCGCGCCAGAACCCTTCGCGCGTGCGCTGGTCGACGCGGTGCGCGCCGCCGGGCTGGACAAGCGCACGACGATCCTGTCCTTCGACTGGCGCGCGCTGCAGGCGGTGCAGAAGATCGCGCCCGAGATCGGCACCGTCTACCTGTCGATCCAACGCCCGAACTTCGACACCATCGGCGCCGGCAAGCCGGGGGCCTCGCCGTGGACCGCGGGCATCGCCTATGCCGATCACGGCTCGGTGCCGAAGATGATCCGCGCCGCCGGCGGACGCATCTGGTCGAGCTTCCACGGCGACCTGGACGCCGCCAAGGTCAAGGAAGCCAAGGCGCTGAGCCTGACGGTGCTCGCTTGGACGGTCAACGATCCGGCGCAGATCGCGCGCGTGATGGACCTGGGCGTCGACGGCATCGTCAGCGACCGGCCCGACCTGGTGCGCGCCGAGATGCAGCGCCGAGGCATGCCGCTGCCGGCGGCAACGCCGGTCATCGTGGATACGACGTGGATACGAAATAGCAGCCGGGTCATCGCGAAGGCGACCGTGGGGGACTGCCTGCGAAGCGCGGCGAAAGGTCTGCGTCCTCGCAGCCGGTGTGTGCGAGCCCGAACGCGGCGCAGAGTGCAACAGGCGTCGGAAGTCTTTACATTCAATACCAAAGTGCAGCAGCGTGCCCAGCGACAGGCGTGCTAACTCTATGAATTGAAGGAACAATTCTTCTCGAGCCGTACCTGGCGCGGGAATTGCTGTTGCCCATGAGTTGCGTACTGGAGTGATCGACAAATGAACCTCAAACAAGTTGTTGCCACGCTCTTCTTGACCGCCGGTGTAAGCGTCAGCGCGCAGGCCGGCTTGGTAGGCGTCAAGACCATCACCGTTCAAAACGCCATCGGCCAGTGGCTGCAGGTCGCCGAAGTCGCCGCGCTGGACATGTCGTCCACGAATGTCGCGCTGGCCAGCAATGGCGCCACCGCCACTGCTCCGGATACCTGGGATGCGGCATCCACCCCTGCCAAGGCCATCGACGGCATCACCGCAGGCAGCTATAGCCTCGGTCAGATCTTCCATGAGGGCAGCCCGCTGACAAACGACACGCTGACGATCACCCTCGCTTCGGTCGAAGAACTCCTGTCGATCCAGATCTGGGGGCGCACCGACTGCTGCTCCGAACGCGACATCTATAACGTCTCGTTCCTGGATGCCACCGGCGGACTGCTGCATGCCATGCGTCTCGACGCGACTGGCACGAGCCACACTGCCTTCGCCAACCTTCCGAACACGGCTCAACAAGTGCCGGAGCCTGCTTCGCTCGCCTTGGTGGGTCTGGGCATGCTCGGCCTGTTCGCCACCCGCAGGGCCGCACGTCGATCGGGCGCCTGAGCTTTCAGGTCGCCGGCGCCGCTCGGGCGCCGGCGACTGTCGCTCATCGATCAGTGTTCCCTTCACAGAACCACCGCTGACCGTCGCCAACGCGCCGACAGCGAAGTTCGGATCTCCTGGAACTCCCCGGCCGCCAGCGCTCGCGCAGATTGAACTTCTGGATCTTGCCCGAGCCGGTCAGCGGGAAGGTCTCGAGATCGAACCAGAAGCGCGGTGCTCAGCACGCTTGCAACGCGTCCGAGGGCCGCGATGCGGCGAATCCGTGGCAACGGCCCGCAGCGCGCGGCCCGCTACAGTTCCGTGGCGCCCCGACCGCGGCGCGCCGGAGACCCACGATGTTCAGCTACACCCCGCCGCTGCGCGACATGCGCTTCGTGATCGAAGACGTGCTGCAGGCCCCCGCCGGCTGGGCGGCGATGCCCGGCTTCGCCGAGATCGACGCCGACACCGCGCGCGCGGTGCTCGAAGAAGCCGGCAAGTTCGCATCCGAGGTGCTGGCGCCGATCAACGCCGCGGCCGACCTGCAGGGCTGCAGCTGGCGCGACGGCGCCGTGAGCACGCCCGCCGGCTATCCCGAGGCCTATGCGGCTTATGTCGCCGGCGGCTGGCCGGCGCTGTCGTGCCATCCGGACGACGGCGGCCAGGGCCTGCCGGCGCTGCTGGATGCGGCGCTGAACGAAATGATCGCCGCCGCCAACCACGGCTGGACCATGTACCCGGGCCTGCTGCACGGCGCCTACGAATGCCTGCGCGCGCACGGCAGCGCCGAACTGAAGAGCCGCTACCTGGCGAAGATCGCCAGCGGCGAGTGGCTGGCGACGATGAACCTGACCGAGCCGCAGGCCGGCAGCGACCTGGGCCTGCTGCGCAGCAAGGCCGAGCCGCAGCCCGACGGCTCGTACCGGCTCAGCGGCAGCAAGATCTTCATCTCCGGCGGCGAGCAGGACATGAGCGGCAACATCGTGCACCTGGTGCTGGCGCGGCTGCACGAACCTGGACACGAAGCGCCGCCGGGCACCAAGGGCATCTCGCTGTTCCTGGCGCCGAAGTTCCTGCCCGACGGCTCGCGCAACGCCATCCGCTGCACCGGCATCGAGAAGAAGATGGGCATCAAGGGCAGCGCCACCTGCGCGATGAGCTTCGAGGGCGCGACCGGCTGGCTGATCGGCCAGCCGCACCGCGGGCTGGCGGCGATGTTCGTGATGATGAATTCGGCGCGGCTGCACGTGGCCATGCAGGGCCTCGGGCACCTGGAAGCCGCGCAGCAGAACGCCCATGCCTATGCGCGCGAGCGCGTGCAGGGCCGCGGCAAACCGATTGCCGAACACCCGGCGGTGCGGCGCACGCTGTGGAGCCTGCGCGCGCTGGCTGAAGGGCAGCGCGTCATCGCCTACTGGGCGGCGATGCTGCTCGACGAAGCGCATCACCACCCCGATGCGGCGCGGCGCACGCAGGCCGAAGGCTGGCTCGGCCTGCTGACGCCGGTGGCCAAGGCGCTGTTTACCGAACACGGCCACCGCGGCGCCGACGAGGCGCTGCAGGTCTGGGGCGGCTACGGCTTCGTGCACGACTACGGCATCGAGCAGAGCGTGCGCGACAGCCGCATCGCCATGATCTACGAGGGCACCAACGAGATCCAGGCGATCGACCTGCTGCAGCGCAAGGTGTTGGACGACGACGGCACCAAGCTGGAGTCGCTGCTGGCGCGGCTGGAGGCCGACGCCGAGGGCACGACGCCGGCGCTGGCCGACTTTGCCGCAGCGCTGCGCGCGCAGACCGGCGCCGCGCGCGCCGCCACCACCGCGCTGTTGCAGGGTCGCGCGGAAGATGCCGAATGGCCGCTGCGCGTGGCCGACGACTACCTGCGCGGCATCGGCTTCACGCTGCTGGCCTGGGCCTGGCTGAAGCGTGCCGCGGCAGCGCAAGTCAAGGCCGGCGACCCCTGGTGCGACGACACGCAGCGCGCCGCGCGCTTCGGCCTGCAGTGGCTGCTGCCCGAAGCCGCCTGGCGCTGGCAACGGGTGCGCGCGCGGCAGGCCGAGTTGCCTGCGCTTGATGCGCGATCCCTGTAGACTGAATTCGACCCCGCGCTTACCCATGGGGATTGGGCATCGCGCATCGCGTCATCAGGAGACAACCAAGATGGACATGAACCGACGGCAGTTCTTCCGCGTCAGCGGCGCGGGGCTGGCGGCCTCGAGCCTGGTCGCGCTGGGCTTCTCGCCCACGGCCGCCCTGGCGCAGACGCGCCAGTACAAGCTGGCGGCGGCGACCGAGACCCGCAACAACTGCACCTACTGCTCGGTGGGCTGCGGCCTGCTGATGTACAGCCTGGGCGACGGCGCCAAGAACGCGCTGGCCGACGTGATCCACATCGAGGGCGACCCGGACCATCCGGTCAGCCGCGGCAGCCTGTGCCCCAAGGGCGCGGGCCTGCTGGACTACGTGCACAGCCCCGAGCGGCTGAAGTACCCCGAAGTGCGCGAGCCGGGCAGCAAGGAGTGGAAGCGCATCAGCTGGGACGAGGCGATGAACCGCATCGCGGGCCTGCTGAAGGCCGACCGCGACGCCAACTTCCAGGCGCAGAACGCGGCCGGGCAAACCGTCAACCGCTGGCTCACTACCGGCATGCTGGCCGCGTCGGCCTCGTCCAACGAGGCCGGCTACATCACCCACAAGGTGATGCGCAGCATGGGGATACTGGTCTTCGACAACCAGGCACGTGTTTGACACGGCCCGACGGTAGCCGGTCTGGCTCCGACGTTTGGCCGAGGCGCGATGACCAACCACTGGGAGGACATCAAGAACGCCGACCTGATTCTGGTGATGGGGGGCAACGCTGCCGAAGCGCACCCGGTGGGTTTCAAGTGGGCGATCGAGGCCCGCAACAACAACAAGGCCCAGCTGGTGGTGGTGGACCCGCGCTTCACGCGCTCGGCCGCCATGAGCGACTTCTATGCGCCGGTGCGCGCCGGATCGGACATCGCCTTCCTGGGCGGGGTGATCAACTACCTGCTCAGCAACAACAAGATCCAGACCGAGTACGTGCGCCACTACACCAACGCCCCGTTCATCCTGGGCGAGGCGTACCAGTTCAGCGACGGCATCTTCAGCGGCTACGACGAGGCCAAGCGCAGCTACGACCCGGCCAGCTGGGCCTATGAAAAGGACGAGCACGGCTTCGCCAAGGTCGACATGACCATGGAGCACCCGCGCTGCGTGCTCCAGGTCATGAAGAAGCACTACGCCAGCTACACGCCCGAGATGGTGAACAAGGTCTGCGGCACCAAGGCGGAAGACTTCCTCAAGGTCTGCGAATACATCGCCAGCACGGCCACGCCCGAGCGCACCATGACGATCATGTATGCGCTGGGCTGGACGCAGCACAGCACCGGCTCGCAGATGCTGCGCTGCGGCGCGCTGGTGCAACTGCTGCTGGGCAACATCGGCGTGCCCGGCGGCGGCATGAACGCGCTGCGCGGCCACAGCAACATCCAGGGCCTGACGGACCTGGGCCTGCTGTCCAACACCCACACCGGCTACATGACGCTGGCGCGCGATGGCGAGCAGGAACTCGGGCCCTACCTGGAATCGCGCGCCACCCAGCCGCTGCGGCCCAACCAGACCAGCTACTGGCAGAACTATCCCAAGTTCTTCGTCAGCGCGCAAAAGGCCTGGTGGGGCGACGCGGCCACGGCCGACAACGACTGGGCTTTCCACTACCTGCCCAAGTGGGACATGCTCTACGACATCCTGCGCGCGTTCGAGATGATGAACCAGGGCAGGATCAACGGCTACATCTGCCAGGGCTTCAACCCGGTCGGCTCGTTCCCCAACAAGAAGAAGATCATCGCCGGCCTGTCCAAGCTGAAGTTCCTGGTCACGATGGATCCGCTGAACACCGAAACCTCGGAGTTCTGGAAGAACCATGGCGAGTTCAACGACGTCAAGCCGGAAGAGATCCAGACCACGGTGTTCCGTCTGCCGTCCACCTGCTTCGCCGAGGACGAAGGCTCGATCACCAACTCGGGCCGCTGGCTGCAGTGGCACTGGAAAGCCGCGCCGCCGCCCGGCGAGGCCAAGACCGACATCGACATCATGGCCGAGCTGTTCGTGCGCCTGCGGGCGCTGTACCGCAAGGACGGCGGCGCCTTCCCCGACCCGATCGTCAACCTGAGCTGGCCCTACAAGGTGCCGCACATGCCGGGCCCCGACGAGCTGGCCAAGGAGTACAACGGCAAGGCGCTGGTCGATCTGACCGACCCGAAGGATCCGAGCAAGGTGCTGGTCAAGGCGGGCGAGCAGCTCAGCGGCTTCGGCCAGTTGCGCGACGACGGCAGCACCACCAGCGGCTGCTGGATCTGGTGCGGCGCCTGGACGCAGGCCGGCAACCAGATGGCGCGGCGCGACAACAGCGACCCGTGGCACATCGGCCAGACGCTGAACTGGGCCTGGGCCTGGCCGGCCAACCGGCGCGTCCTCTACAACGCCGCATCGGTCAACCCCGTCAGCGGCAAGCCCTGGCGCGCCGACAAGCCGCTGGTCGGCTGGAACGGCAAGTCCTGGGGCGGCTCCGACGTGCCCGACATCGGACTGGCGGCCAACCCCATGGCGCCCGACGCGGTGCGTCCGTTCATCATGACCGGCGAGGGCGTGGCGCGGCTGTTCGCGCCCACCGGCATGGCCGAGGGCCCCTTGCCCACGCACTACGAGCCCTTCGAGACGCCGCTCGAGGCCAACCGCATGTACAGCGACCCGCGCGCCAAGTCGAACCCGGCCGCGCGCGTCTTCAAAGGCGACATGGAAGCCTTCGGCACGCCCAAGGACTTCCCGTACGCCGCGACCAGCTACCGGCTGACCGAGCACTTCCACTACTGGACCAAGAACTCAAAGCTGAACGCGATCATGCAGCCCGAGCAGTTCGTCGAGATCAGCGAGGAGCTGGCCAAGGAGAAGGGCATCACCCACGGCGGCCGGGTCAAGGTGTCTTCCAACCGCGGCCACATCAAGGCCGTGGCGGTGGTCACCAAGCGCATCCCGGTGCTGGACTGCGGCGGCACCAAGGTGCACACCGTGGGCTTGCCCAACCACTGGGGTTTCGTCGGCCAGACCAAGCAGGGCTACCTGGTGAACACGCTGACCCCCTTCGTGGGCGATGCCAACAGCCAGACGCCCGAATTCAAGTCGTTTACGGTCACCATCGAGAAGGCTTGAGGAGCACGCCGCATGTCATCTCTTCAATCGCTCGACATCGCCAAGCGTTCGGCCACCACCACGCCGAGCCCCGACGCGCGCCGGCGCATTCCCGAAGTCGCCAAGCTGATCGACGTGTCGAGCTGCATCGGCTGCAAGGCCTGCCAGGTGGCGTGCATGGAGTGGAACGACCTGCGCGACGAGGTCGGCAGCTGCCACGGCACCTACGACAACCCGACCGACCTCACGCCCCAGTCCTGGACGGTGATGAAGTTCTCCGAGGTCGAGGTGACCCCCGGCCGGCTGGAATGGCTGATCCGCAAGGACGGCTGCATGCACTGCGAGGACCCGGGCTGCCTGAAGGCCTGCCCGGCGCCGGGTGCCATCGTCAAGTACGCGAACGGCATCGTCGACTTCATCAGCGAGCACTGCATCGGCTGCGGCTACTGCGTCAAGGGCTGCCCCTTCGACGTGCCGCGCATCAGCGAAAAAGACAACAAGGCCTACAAGTGCTCGCTGTGCGCCGACCGCGTGGCCGTCAGCCAGGAACCCGCCTGCGCCAAGGCCTGCCCGACGGGCGCGATCCGCTTCGGCAGCAAGGAGGACATGCTGGCCTACGGCGGCGGCCGCGTGGCTGAGCTGCAGACGCGCGGCTACGCGCAGGCGGCCGTCTACGACCCGCCGGGCGTGGGCGGCACCCACGTGGTCTACGTGCTGCAGCACGGCGACCAGCCCGAGCTGTACGCCAAGCTGCCCAAGGACCCGGCCATCAGCCCGACGGTCGCGCTGTGGAAAGGCCTGGCCAAGCCGCTCGCGCTGGCCGCCATGGTCGGTGCCGCGCTGGCCGGCTTCTTCCACCACATGAAGCAGGGTCCGCTGGAAGTGCCCGAGGACGACGAAGACTACGTGCCCGACGGCGAGCCCAACGTCATCCAGTTGGATGGCAGCCGCGTGCCGGAGCACGGGGCGTCGCATGAAGGAGAAGCGCGATGAAAAAGCTCTACCTGCAGCGCTACACCGACAACCAACGCATCACGCACTGGCTGGTGGTGGTCCTGTTCGGCCTGGCCGGCTTCTCCGGGTTGGCGCTGTTCCATCCGAATCTGTTCTTCCTGACCCAGCTCTTCGGCGGCCCGCAGTGGACGCGCATCGTGCACCCGTACTTCGGCATCGCTGTGTTCGTGCTGTTCCTGCTGATGTTCCTGATGTTCGTCGGCACCAACCTGTGGCGCCGCGCCGATACCGAGTGGCTCAAGGCCGCGCCCAAGCTGGTGCTGGAGGGCGACGAGTCGCAGATGCCGCCCGTGGCCAAGTACAACGCCGGCCAGAAGCTGGTGTTCTGGTCGATGACGCTGTGCCTGCTGGTGCTGCTGGCCACCGGCGTGCTGTTCTGGCAGGCTTGGTTCGCGGCCAGCGTGCCGATCCCGGTGCAGCGCGTGGCCGTCGTGCTGCACGCGCTGGCGGCCTTCGTCATGTCGCTCACGGCCGTGGCGCACATCTACGCCGCGATCTGGGTCAAGGGCACGCTGCGTGCCATGACGCAGGGCACGGTGTCCGCCGGCTGGGCCAAGCGCCATCACGCGCTGTGGTATCGCGACAAGGTGCAGTGATCGGCCAGCTCCGAGAGCCGTATTCAGTTCACCATGTCCGTCATCCATCGCCTGCGTACCCCTGAAGAGATTGCGCTGAACGCCGGTGCCGATCTGCCCCGCCTGCTGCTGCCCCAGGCGGATGAGTTCGCCGAGCGCGCGCTGCGTCTGCGCGAACTGGCGGCCGGCCATCCGATGCGCGACTACCTGCTGCTGATGGCGGCGCTGGCCGAGGCGCAGCACGCGCGGCTGGCCGGCTATCCCGAGCTGGTCCTGCCCGGCGCCGCGCAGGCCGACGCGGCTGCGCAGCAAGGCCAGGCCTTGCTCGACGCCGCGCGCTGGCCGCGCGATCCGGTCTGGCGCAGCGAGTGGCGCGCACTGCTGCGGCACGCGCTCGATCGCCTGAGCACCGACAACCCGGCCCGCCCCGCCATGACGGCCGCGCTGGTGCTGGACGACGCCGCGTTGGAGCAGCAGGCCGATCGCCTGCTGGCGGGGGTGTCGCTCGGCCTGGACATGGCGCTGGCGCCGTTGATCGCCGCCGGAGCGCAGCTCTACTTCACCCGGCTGGTGGCGGCCGTGCAGGCGGCGCGGCCCGGTTCGTTCAGCGGCACGCAGGACGAAGGCCGCTGCCCCTGCTGCGCCAGCCTGCCCGTGGCCAGCATCACCCGCGTCGGCGGCGGCGCCGAAGGCTACCGCTACCTGCACTGCAGCCTGTGCAACGCCGAGTGGCACATGGTGCGCGTCAAGTGCACGCATTGCCGCAGCACCGGCGGCGTGCGCTTTCGCTCGCTCGAAGCCGCGGCCGCCGGCGCTGCGCCGGCGAACGGCAAGCGGCAAGCGGTGCAGGCCGAAACCTGCGAGCACTGCATGCACTATCTGAAGATCGTGCACATGACGCAGGACGTGCAGGTCGACCCCGTGGCCGATGACCTGGCCACGCTGACGCTGGATCTGCTGGTCTCCGACGCGGGTTACGTACGCCACGGCAGCAACCTGCTGCTGCTGTTCGGCGACGACGGACAGCTGAGCGACGACGACGGCGCGCCGCCACCCGGTCGAGGGCCAGGCTGATGGCCCGGCCCCCGGAATCCGTGGTTCACGGTTCGCAGGCCCCGAACACCGCCCCGAACACCGCCGCCCCGCCTGCGCTGCCGCAGCAACTGCCGGCGCTGGACAAGCTGCTGCGCCTGCCCGCCGTGGCGGGTCTGGTGGCCGCGCACGGCCACACCGTGGCCGCCGGCACGGCGCGCGCGCTGCTGGGCGAGCTGCGCGCGCAGGCGCTGGCGGGCACGCTGGACGCCGCCGCCGTGGGCCACGACGCACTGGCGCGCTCGCTGCAGCAGCGCCTGGCCGCGCGCCTGGCCCCGCGCATGAAGCCGGTGCTCAACCTGACCGGCACGGTGATCCACACCAACCTGGGGCGCGCGCTGCTGGCGCCCAGCGCGCTGGCCCATGTGCAGGCCGTGATGCGGGGCCCCAACAACCTGGAATACGACCTGGACAGCGGCAGCCGCGGCGACCGCGACAGCCTCGTCGAAGGCCTGCTGTGCGAGCTGACCGGCGCCGCAGCGGCGACCGTGGTCAACAACAACGCCGCCGCCGTGCTGCTGACGCTGGCCGCACTGGCGCGAGGCAAGGAGGTCATCGTCTCGCGCGGCGAACTGGTCGAGATCGGCGGCGCCTTCCGCATGCCCGAGGTGATGGAAAGTGCGGGCGCCAGGCTGGTCGAGGTCGGCACCACCAACCGCACCCACCCGGCCGACTACGAGCGCGCCATCACCGAGCGCACCGCGCTGCTGATGAAGGTGCACACCAGCAACTACACGGTGCAGGGCTTCACCCGCGCGGTCGACGAAGCCACGCTGGCCGGCATCGCGCACGCACGCGGCCTGCCCGTGGCCACCGACCTGGGCGCGGGCGCGCTGATCGACATGGCCGCGTACGGCCTGCCGCGCGAGCCGACCCCGCAGCAGATGCTGGCTGCCGGCTGCGACCTGGTCAGCTTCAGCGGCGACAAGCTGCTGGGCGGCCCGCAGGCCGGGCTGATCGTCGGCGACAAGGCGCTGATCGGCCGCATCTGCAGCTTCCCGATGAAGCGCGCACTGCGCATGAGCAAGCTGCCGCTGGCCGCGCTGGAAGCCACGCTAAGGCTCTACCTGCAGCCCGAGCACCTGGCGCAAACGCTGCCCACGCTGCGCCTGTTGACCCGGCCGCTGGCCGACATCCAGGCCACCGCCCGGCGCGTGCTGCCGCTGCTCACTGCGGCGCTGGCGCCGCGCTACGGCGTGACGCTGGTGGCCCTGCAGGGGCAGATCGGCTCCGGCTCGCTGCCGGTCGAACGCCTGCCGTCGGCCGGCTTGGCGATTGCACCCGTCGACGCCAAACGCAGCGGGCGCGCACTCGACGCGCTGGCCGGCGCCCTTCGCCAATTGCCCGTGCCGGTGATCGGCCGCATCGCCGACGACCGCCTGCTGCTGGACTGCCGCTGCCTGGAAGACGCCGCCGCCCTGACGGATCAGATGCCGCTGTTGTCCTTATGAAGACCTGCTCTCACCCATGATCGTCGGCACCGCAGGCCATATCGACCACGGCAAGAGCACGCTGGTGCGCGCGCTCACCGGCGTCGACACCGACCGCTTGCCCGAGGAAAAGCAGCGCGGCATCAGCATCGAGCTGGGCTACGCCTTCCTGGATCTACCAGGGGCTGATGGCGCCCTCGGCGCCTGCGGCGTCGTCCCCCCAAGGGGGAACGGCCTCGGGGCGGCCCGGCGGCCGACGGCCGAACGCATCGGCTTCATCGACGTGCCGGGGCATGAGCGGCTGGTGCACACCATGGTGGCGGGCGCCAGCGGCATCGACATGGCACTGCTGCTGGTGGCGGCCGACGACGGCCCGATGCCGCAGACGCTGGAACACCTGGCGGTGCTGAGCCTGCTGGGCATCACGCGCGGCGTGGTCGCCGTCACCAAGACCGACCGCGCGCATGCCGACCGCGTGGCCGCCGTGCGCGCCGAGGCCGCCGCGCTGCTGGCGCCCACGCCGCTGGCGGGCGCGCCGATCGTGGCCGTGTCGGCGCACACGGGCGACGGCATCGAGGCGCTGAAAGCGCTGCTTCTGGAAGCCGCGCGCGCAGAGACAGGCGCTGCAAGCCCATTCGATGCAATGAAGTGCTTCCGCCTGGCGATCGACCGCAGCTTCACCCTGCCGGGCGCCGGCACGGTGGTCACCGGCACCGTGCACGCGGGGCAGGTACGCGCCGGCGACGAGCTGGCGCTGCTGCCCACCGCCAGTACCCAGGCCCTTCCCACCCGCGCGCGCAGCCTGCACGCCCAGAACCGCGCGGTCGGCAGCGCGCACGCCGGGCAGCGCTGCGCCGTGGCACTGCCCAATATCGCCAAGGACCAGGCCGCGCGCGGCCAGTGGCTGTGCGACCCGGCGGTCGCGCTGCAGACCCAGCGGCTGGATGTGCGCCTGAGCCTGTGGCACGGCGAGCCCAAGGCGTTGCGCTCCGGCGCGCGCGTGCTCGCGCACTTCGGCGCGGCGCAGGTCGCGGCCAGCGTCACGCTGCTGGATGCCGACACGCTGGCGCCCGGCGGCACCGCCTTCGCGCAGCTGCTGCTGCAGGCGCCGGTGGCCGCCTGGCATGGCGAGCGCGTGCTGCTGCGCGACGCCGCGGCCAGCCGCACGCTGGCGGGCGGCACGGTGCTCGACCCGTTCGCGCCGACACGCTACCGCCGCACGCCGCAACGCCTGTCGCAGCTGCAGGCGCTGACGCTGCCGAGCAGCGCCGAGCGCCTGGCCGCGCTGCTCGGCGTGGCGCCCTGCGGCGTCGATCTGGCCCGCTACGCCAGCGCGCAAGGCCTGTCCGGCCTGCCGGCGCAGGCGCTGCCCGAGGGCACGCTGGCGCAGGCCGGACAAGCGCTGGGCGCGGCGCAAGCCGCCGCCTTCGAGGCCGCGGTGCTGGCTGCGCTGCAGGCCTTTCACGGCCAACAGCCGGACGAACTGGGCCCCGACACGGCGCGCCTGCGGCGCTTGGCCGCGCCGCGCCTGAGCGTGTCGCTGTGGCAGGCGCTGCTCGCGCGCCTGGCGGCCAGCGGCCAGATCATGCTGCGCGGCGCGGTGGCGCACCTGCCCGCCCACGAGGTGCAGCTGACGGCCCAGGACGCGCGCGTCGCGCAGAAGCTCGCCCCGGCGCTGGCGGCGGCCGGCTTCGAAGGCGCCTGGGCGCGCGACCTGGCGCGGGACGCCGGCGAGAGCGAGGCGCTGGTGCGCGTCACGCTGGCGCGGCTGGCGCGCCGCGGCGAACTGCACCAGACCGTGAAGGACCTGTATTACCCGGCAGCGACGATGGCGCGCCTGGCCGGCATCGCCCGCGAAGTCGGCGCCATGCACGGCGGCGACGTGCTGGCGGCACAATTCCGCGACGCCACCGGTCTGGGCCGCAAGCGGGCGATCCAGATCCTGGAGCACTTCGACCGCATCGGCCTGACGCGGCGCGTCGGCGATGTGCACAAGCTGCGCGGCGACTCGCTGCTCTTCACCGGGGAGCGGGCGGCATGAATCTCAGGGAAGGAAAGCCATCCTGGTGGGTGGGCCGGGCTTCAAACCCGGTGGGTGGCGCCACGCGCTGCCGGGTGGGTTCGACTCCCATTTCCTTCCGCCAACACCTGCAGGCAGTCCGGTGAGCATCCCGCCCCTGGCCCACCCCGGCGATCTGCACTACCTGATGGCGCACCAGGTGTGGGCGCGGCTGCACGGCGACGGCACGGCCACCGTCGGCATCACGCAGCTGGGCATCCAGCTGTCGGGCGAGGTCTACATGTGCCGCGCCAAGCGCGTGGGCACCACACTGGCGCAAGGCGGCACCGTCGCGGTGGTGGAGCTGTCCAAGGCCGTGGTGGCGGTCAAATCACCGGTCAGCGGCAGCGTCGTGGCCGTCAACGAGGCGCTGGAAGAGCAGCCCGAACTCGTGCACCGCGACCCCTACGGCGCCGGCTGGATCGCGCGGCTGCAGCTCAGCGGCTTCGCCGCCGACCAGACGGCGCTGCTGACCGGCGACGCTGTCGCCCCCGCCATGGCGCATCACGCCTGGCTGCACCGGCTGGAACTGGTGCCCGCGACCACGCCGGCCGCCGCACCCACGCCCACGCCCACGCCCAACGACGGCACGCCATGAGCTTCGCGCCCCACAGCGCCGACGGCGTGGCCATCCTGCTGTGGGCCGCCGATCCCAGCGCGCCCGAGCGCCTGGCCACGCCTTTCTTCCACGCCGCCGCCGCCGCCGCCATGGACGCGCCGGTGGAGATCTATTTCACCGCCGCCAGCGTGCAACTGCTGGTGCCCGGTGTCGCCGCCGCGCTGCGTGCCAGCCCGCGGGTGGACAAGACCATCCTGTCCCACATGCAGGACGCGGCCGGGCACGGCGCGCGCTTGTTTGCCTGCAGCGACGCGCTGGCCGCGCACGGGCTGGCCGATACGCCCTTGATCGCCGAATGCAGCGGCCGTGGCGGCGCGGTGCAGTTCATGGTGCGCGCGCTGGACCTGCGCTGGCGTACGCTGGTGTTCTGAGCCGTGGCGACCGAGGGTTCAGCCTTCTTCGCCAGGCCCGAGCCGCGAGAAGCGCACCGGCAGGATCTCGCGCGTCGAGACCGTGTCGTCGCTGCCCTTTTCGAGCAGCAGCAGTTGCTGGGCGTCGTCCAGGCCGGCGGGGATGACCATCCTGCCGCCGCGCTCGAGCTGGTAGATCAACGACGGCGGCACCAGCTCGGGCGCCGCGGTGACGATGATCTTGTCGAAGGGCGCGTGTTCGTGCCAGCCGGCGCGGCCGTCGCCGGTGCGGATGTCCACATTGGCGACACCGAGCCGGTGCAGGCGGCGGCGCGCCTCGTGCGCCAGCTCGCCGATCAGCTCGACGCTGTACACGTGCAGCGCCAGTTCGGCGAGCACGGCGGTCTGGTAGCCCGAGCCGCTGCCGATCTCGAGCACGACATCGCTGGGCTGCAGGTCGAGCAGGTCGGTCATCAGCGCGACGATGAAGGGCTGCGAGACGGTCGTGCCGTAGGCGTTGGGCAGCGGCGTGTCGGCATAGGCGAAGGGCTGCAGCTCATGGCGCACGAAGGCATGGCGCGGCACCTTGTCCATCGCCTCGAGCGTGCGCCGGCCGAGCGCCGCCTTGCCCAGCCGCCCGGTGAGCAGCACCGTGTGGGCGACGATGTCGCCGATCATGCGCTGGCGCAGCGTATCGAAGTCCGATTCGGTCATGGAAGCCACCGGCAGACCAACTCATGCTACGCCGCAGCGCATGAGTTCGCACCTCTCGCCGAATTCCCCGTCGAGCGCCAACGCGGGCTGGTGCGGCGGCGCGCGCAGGAGCACACTGTCGACAGGCCCGGTGGCGGTCACGGCCGTCTCCAGCCACCGCGGGCCGGATCGTGTATGGAGGCCACCATGTCCATTCCCTCACGACTTTCCATCTATCTCGAGCAGCGCGGCGTGCCCTACGAAGTGTGCGCGCACCGGCACAGCCATACCAGCGCGCAGAGCGCTCGCAGCGCCCGCGTCGCGGCGCACGAACTGGCCAAGTCGGTAATCGTCGAAGACGATGCCGGCTGCGTCATGGCGGTGGTGCCGGCGGACCGCAGAGTCAGGCTCGGCGCGCTGTCGCAGATGCTTGGCCGCGAGCATCTGCGGCTCGCCGACGAGCCGCGCATCGCCGAATTGTTCGGCGACTGCGAGCTGGGTGCGGTGCCCGCGCTGGGCATGGCCTGGGACGTCGAAACGGTGGTCGACGACCAGCTCGAAAGCAGCGCGCGGGTCTACATCGAAGGCGGCGACCACGAGCGCCTGCTGTGCCTGTCGCACGCGCAGTTCCACGCGCTGATGTCGAGCGCGCGGCACGGGCAGTTCTGTGCCGCGCCCGCCCATTGAGCGGACCACTTGCGTGAGAGCAGCCGCCATGGTGGCCGCGACCTTCCGCTTCTACGAGGAGCTGAACGACTTTCTCGCTCCCGCGCGGCGCGGGCATGAGTTCGGCGCGCGCTGCGCCCGCGCCGCCAGCGCCAAGCACATGATCGAAGCGCTGGGCGTGCCGCACACCGAAGTCGAGCTGGTGCTGGTCAACGGCGAGTCGGTGGGCTTCGGGCACGCGCTGGCCGACGGCGACCGCGTCGCCGTCTACCCGAAGTTCGAAGCCTTCGACATCACGCCCTTGCTGCGCGTGCGCCAGTGGCCGCTGCGCGAGACGCGTTTCATCGCCGACGCCCACCTCGGCGGCCTCGCGCGCCTGCTGCGCATGACCGGCTTCGACACGCTGTACGACAACCATTTCGACGACGCCGAGATCGAGCGCCTGGCGCGCAGCCAGCAGCGCATCGTGCTGTCGCGCGACCGCGATCTGCTGAAGCGGCGCAGCATCGACCATGGCTGCTGTGTGCGCGCGCTGCGCAGCGAGCGGCAGCTGCGCGAGCTCTTCGAGCGGCTCGACCTGGCGCGCTCGGCGCGGCCCTTCACGCGCTGCCTGAGCTGCAACGGCCTGCTGCAGGCGGTGGACAAGGCGGACATCGCGCCGCTGCTGCCGCCGCGGGTGCGCGAGCGCCATCAGCGCTTCAGCCGCTGCGCCGGCTGCGCGCGCGTCTTCTGGGAAGGCACGCACTGGCAGCAGATGCGCGCGCTGATCGACACGCTGCCCGCCGCCGGCCGGCAGGCGAATCGCACGCACGAAGGCCACGCATGAACACGAACCCGCTGCGCCTGCATGTACCCGAGCCGAGCGCGCGCCCGGGCCAGCACACCGACTTCTCCTACCTGCGGCTGTCGGCGGCCGGCGCGGTGCGCAAGCCGCCGGTCGACGTGGCGCCGGCCGATACCGCCGACCTGGCCGGCGCGCTGGTGCGCGTGCTCGACGACGCGGGCCATGCGGTCGGCCCGTGGGCGTCGGCGCTCGACGCCGCGCAGCTCGAGCGCGGGCTGCGCGCGATGCTGAAGACGCGCGCCTACGACGCGCGCATGCTGATCGCGCAGCGCCAGAAGAAGATCTCGTTCTACATCCAGTGCCTGGGCGAAGAAGCCATCGCCACCGCGCACGCGCTGGCGCTGCAGCCCGGCGACATGTGCTTCCCGACCTACCGCCAGCAGGGCCTGTTGCTGGCGCGCGACGACATCGACATGGTCGAGATGATGTGCCAGGCGATGTCGAATGAGCGCGACCCGATGAAGGGCCGCCAGCTGCCGGTGCTGTACTCGTACAAGCGCGCCGGCTTCTTCACCGTGTCAGGCAACCTGGCGACGCAGTTCATCCAGGCCGTGGGCTGGGCCATGGCCTCGGCGATCCAGGGCGACACGAAGATCGCCTCGGCCTGGATCGGCGACGGCGCCACGGCCGAGGCCGACTTCCACACCGCGCTGACCTTCGCCCACGTCTACCGCGCGCCGGTGGTGCTGAACGTGGTCAACAACCAGTGGGCGATCTCCACCTTCCAGGCCATCGCCGGCGGCGAGGCCACCACCTTCGCGCAGCGCGGCGTCGGCTGCGGCATCGCCTCGCTGCGCGTCGACGGCAACGACTTCCTCGCCGTCTACGCCGCCTCGCGCTGGGCCGCCGAGCGCGCGCGCAGCAACCTCGGGCCGACGCTGATCGAATGGGTCAGCTACCGCGCGGGCGCGCATTCGACCTCGGACGACCCGTCGCGCTACCGGCCGGCTGACGACTGGCAGCAGTTCCCGCTCGGCGACCCGATCGCGCGGCTGAAGCAGCACCTGATCACGCTCGGCGCGTGGAGCGAAGCGCAGCACGACGCGGCGCAGCAGGAGCTGCAGGCCCAGGTGGCCGCCGCGCTGAAGCAGGCCGAAAGCCACGGCACGCTGCTCGACGGCCACATTCCGCCGCTGGCGACGATGTTCGAGGACGTCTACCAGCACATGCCGGCGCACCTGCAGCAGCAGTTGCAGGAGGCCGCCGCGCAGGCCGCCGCCGTCCCGAGGAGCTGAAGCCGATGGCCACGATGACCATGATCCAGGCGCTGCGCTCGGCGATGGACGTGATGCTCGAACGCGACCCGAGCGTCATCGTCTACGGCCAGGACGTCGGCTACTTCGGCGGCGTGTTCCGCTGCACCGAGGGCCTGCAGGCCAAGCACGGGCGCACGCGCGTGTTCGATGCGCCGATCTCCGAAGGCGGCATCGTCGGCACGGCCATCGGCATGGCCGCCTACGGGCTGCGGCCGGTGGTCGAGGTGCAGTTCGCCGACTACTTCTATCCGGCCTCGGACCAGATCGTCTCCGAGGCGGCGCGGCTGCGCTACCGCTCGGCGGGCGACTTCACGGCGCCGATCACCATCCGCATGCCTTGCGGCGGCGGCATCTACGGCGGCCAGACGCACAGCCAGAGCCCCGAGGCGCTGTTCACCCACGTCTGCGGGTTGCGCACGGTGATGCCGAGCAACCCCTACGACGCCAAGGGGCTGCTGATCGCGGCCATCGAGTGCGACGACCCAGTCATCTTCCTCGAGCCCAAGCGGCTGTACAACGGGCCCTTCGACGGCCACCACGACCGGCCGCTCGTGCCGTGGTCGGCGCGGCCGTCGAGCGAGGTGCCCGAGGGACACTACACGCTGCCGCTGAGCTCGGCGGCGGTGGTCCGCCCCGGCAGCGCGGCGACGCTGCTGGCCTACGGCACGATGGTCCACGTCTGCGAGGCCGCGGCGCGCGAGGCCGGCATCGACGCCGAGATCATCGACCTGCGTTGCCTGTGGCCGCTGGACCTGGACGTGCTGGTGGCGTCGGTGCGCAAGACCGGCCGCTGCGTGATCGTGCACGAGGCCACGCGCACCAGCGGCTTCGGCGCCGAACTGGCGGCGCTGGTGCAGGAGCATTGCTTCTACCAGCTCGAAGCGCCGATCGAACGCGTCACCGGCTGGGACACGCCCTACCCGCACGCGCTCGAATGGGCCTACTTCCCCGGCCCGAAGCGGGTCGCCGCGGCGCTGCGCCGCGTCACCGAAGCCTGAAGGTGCCCGCCATGAATGCGCATGTCATCAAGGTGCCCGATATAGGCGAAGGCATCGCCGAAGTCGAGCTGGTGGCCTGGCATGTGCAGCCCGGCGACCTGGTCGCCGAGGACCAGCCGCTGGCCGAGGTGATGACCGACAAGGCCACGGTCGAGATTCCCTCGCCGTGGGCCGGCACGGTGCTGGCGCTGGGCGGCGAGGTCGGCCAGATGCTGGCGGTGGGCGCCGAGCTGCTGCGCATCGGCGTGGCCGGCGAAGGCGCAGCGGCGCCGGCCGAAGCGCCGCCGGGCACCGCCTCGCGCCCGGCTCCGGCTCCGGCTCCGGCTCCGGCGCCAGCGCCAGCGCCTGTGCCGGCCGCCGCACCGGCAGCCGCCCCGGCGGCGACCCCCGCCGCCGCAACCGCCGCCGCACCGATGCGCCCGATCGCCTCGCCCGCGGTGCGCGCGCGGGCCTGGGAGCTGGGCATCGACCTGGCGCGCGTCACCGGCAGCGGCACGGCCGGCCGCATCACGCAGGCCGACCTCAGCACGGCCGCCGCGCGCGGCACCGCGGCCGTCGCGCCGCCGGCCTCCGCCACGCCGGGCGCGGTGCACGAAATCAAGATCATCGGCCTGCGCCGCCGCATCGCGCAGAAGATGCAGGAGTCCAAGCGCCGCATCCCGCACTTCAGCTACGTCGAGGAAGTCGATGTCGGCGAGCTCGAGTCGCTGCGCGCGCAACTCAACCAGCAGTGGCGCGGCACGCGCGCGCACCTGACGCTGCTGCCCTTCCTGGTGCGCGCGATCGTGCTCGCGGTGCGCGAATTCGCGCAAGTCAACGCGCGCTTCGACGACGAAGCCGGCGTGCTGCGCTGCTTCGACGCCGTGCACCTGGGCATCGCCACGCAGACCGACGCCGGGCTGATGGTGCCGGTGCTGCGCGACGCGCAGACGCATGACCTGTGGTCCGCCGCCGCCGAAGTGGCGCGGCTGGCGCAGGGTGCGCGCGCCGGCACGCTGGTGCGCGACGAACTCGCCGGCTCCACGCTGACGCTGACCAGCCTGGGGCCGCTGGGCGGCATCGTCTCGACGCCGGTGATCAACCCGCCCGAAGTGGCCATCGTCGGCGTCAACCGCATCGTCGAGCGGCCGGTGCTGCGCGGCGGCCGGGTCGTCGGCCGGCCGCTGATGAACCTGTCCTCGTCCTTCGACCACCGCATCGTCGACGGCGCGCTGGCCGCCGCCTTCGTGCAAAGCCTGCGCCGCAGCCTCGAACATCCGGCGCTGTTGTTCGTCGCATAGAGCCACCCCTTGGCGCCGCGGGAGACACCCACCATGAGCAGCGTGACCCAGATCCTGAAGTCCAAGGCCGAAGCCGCGGTGCACACCATCGCTCCCGAGGCCACGGCCGCCGAAGCCGCCCAGGCGATGGCGCAGAAGAACGTCGGCGCGCTGGTGGTCGTCGCCGCGGGCCGCATCGTCGGCATCGTCAGCGAGCGCGACTTCGTGCGCAAGCTGGTGCCCAGCGGCGCCCCGGCGCAGACCACTCCGGTGGGCGACATCATGTCCAGCCCGGTGATGTACGTGCGCCGCCAGCACAGCAGCAGCGAATGCATGGCGCTGATGACCGAGAACCGCACGCGCCACCTGCCGGTGCTGGACGCGGACGAGCTGGTCGGGCTGGTGTCGATCGGCGACCTGGTCAAGGACATCATCTCCGACCAGCAGTTCGTCATCGACCAGCTCGAGCACTACATCAGCGGCAAGCGCTGACGCAGCGTCAGCCTACACTGCGCCGCACCCGCCCGGCCCGTCTTTCCAGGAGTCCTGCCATGCCACATGCTTTCATCTGCGACGCCATCCGCACGCCCTTCGGCCGCTACGGCGGCGCGCTGTCCTCGGTGCGCACCGACGACCTGGGCGCGGTGCCGATCCGCGCGCTGATGCAGCGCAACGCCAAGGTCGACTGGCAGGCCATCGGCGACGTGCTCTACGGCTGCGCCAACCAGGCCGGCGAGGACAACCGCAACGTCGCGCGCATGGCCGCGCTGCTGGCCGGGCTGCCGATCGAGGTGCCGGGCGCGACCATCAATCGCCTGTGCGGCTCGGGGCTGGACGCGCTGGGCAGCGCGGCACGCGCGATCCGCTGCGGCGAGGCCGAGCTGATGATCGCCGGCGGCGTGGAAAGCATGAGCCGCGCGCCCTTCGTCAGCCCCAAGGCCGAGACCGCCTTCAGCCGCACCAACGCCGTCTACGACACGACCATCGGCTGGCGCTTCGTCAACAAGCTGATGAAGGCGCAGTACGGCGTCGACTCGATGCCCGAGACGGCCGAGAACGTGGCCGAGCAGTTCAAGATCGAGCGCGCGGCGCAGGACCGCATGGCGTTGGCCAGCCAGCTGAAGGCGGTGGCCGGGCAGAAGAGCGGCTTCTTCGAGCGCGAGATCTGCTCAGTGACGATCGCGCAGAAGAAGGGTGACCCGATCAGCGTGAGCAAGGACGAACATCCGCGCGAAACCTCGATGGAGGCGCTGGCCAAGCTGAAGGGCGTGGTCAAGCCCGAAGGCACGGTCACCGCCGGCAACGCCAGCGGCGTCAACGACGGCGCCTGCGCGCTGCTGCTGGCCAGCGAAGGCGCGGCCGCGCGCCATGGCCTGAAGCCAAGGGCGCGCGTGCTCGGCATGGCCACGGCCGGCGTGGCGCCGCGCATCATGGGCTTCGGCCCGGCGCCGGCTGTGCGCAAGGTGCTGGAACTGACGGGTCTGTCGTTGAAGCAGATGGACGTGATCGAGCTGAACGAGGCCTTCGCCGCGCAGGGCCTGGCGGTGCTGCGTGATCTGGGCATCGCCGACGACGATGCGCGCGTCAACCCGAACGGCGGCGCGATCGCGCTCGGCCACCCGCTGGGCGCCAGCGGCGCGCGGCTGGCCACCACCGCGCTGAACCAGTTGGAAACCATCGGCGGGCGCTACGGCCTGTGCACGATGTGCATCGGCGTCGGGCAGGGCATCGCGCTGGTGATCGAGCGGGTTTGAGGCGGCGGGCGGCGGGCGGCGACGTGGGCGCCATGAGCCCAGCCGCCCCTCGCGGGAATCTGTCGCGCAATTGCGATACATTGCGTCCATGAAGACCTGCCGCAATTGGCAGGGGCCTGAGCGGCCGGCGTAGGCCTTCTGCCGCGTTCGATGACGACGTTGCCGGTCGCTTTCCTCGGCGGTGCAAGGCCAGGTGTGGCGGTGGTTCAGGCAGTCGACCGCGAAGCCGAACTGCGCCGCGCTCTCGATCGGGGCCGCTGCACCGGCTTGACGCGACACAACTGGGCTTGCGAGGATTGCGGCGCACGGGCTTGCACGGCTATTCGGATACCTTCCAAATCCCGAGCATCGATGACTGCTCGACCTGACGGATCGTCCGGCCCCAGAGATTGAAGGTGTACAGCCGGCTCCCCTCGACGTACTGCCGGATCCCGGTGGTCTCGTCGCAATGGGTGTCAGCCATCGACTGTTTCGTGCACTGCACAACGACATGGCGCTGTCCGGCACCGACGTTCATGCCGTCGTTGAATTGAGCACCCCCCGCCCACCTTCCGAATGCACCGACCCACGTGGGGGCCATCGCGCCGTCCGGCACGGACCAACCGTCGCCACCGGAAGCGGTCCCGACCCTCACTTCGTTGGGCTCGCTCGCGCTCACGCTGCCGAACTTGATTCCGGAATAGGCCTTTACGTCAGCCCTGGCGAGCAGTTCATCCTGGAATGCGCGCGTGAACTGCGGCAACGCCATCTGGCGCACCTCACCCAGCGTCGGGGCGCGCGAAATCGTGCGGAAACTCTGGATCACGTTCGCTGTGCCTGAGTCGACATGCTCCCATTCGATCGTCCACGCGCCCTGATCGGGACTGGCGCGGAGTTGCTCGTCGCTCAGTTGGACGGCGGCGAACACCCGGGTCGGATCCTTGGCCGCCGGATTGCCGGGCGTTCGTGGATCAACGAACTCGGCCGCGAGTTGCTCCACGTTGGTCGTCGAATCCGTAGCGTCATCGCGAACGATCACCATCGACGCACGGCCGGCAAGTGGGCGGTAGCGCAACTTCCGGCCGTCCGGTGCCGTGACCACCGCGCCCCTGAAGAGCATCTGGCCGTCGGCATCGACCTTGTTGGCAATTTCTATGTTGTAGCCGGTGGAACGATAGGTGAAGGCCCGCTGCAGCGGAAACTCGTAGTGCTGCACGATCGGCGAAACCCTGGCGTCATAGCGGTACTGGTTGCCGACGGCCTTCAGCTTGCCGTCCTGCTTGCGCAGCGTCAGCGCCGAGTAGCCGGCGGCGCCGGCCGTAGTCAGACTGCGGAAGGTGATGTACACGTCGCCGTTGGCGCGCAGGTATTCGAAGTTGCCCAGGTCGAAGGTCGCGCCGGTAGCCGTCTGGCGGTACATCCCTGAGAAGGCCGCGCCGCTGCCGACCGCCAACCCGTTGTCCAGGAACGTCGCCGGATCGTCGCCCGCGAACAGGGTCCTGCATGCTTCGGCTTGCACCGAAGCGGCATCGCCCGTCGCGGCAGCGGCGCCCGCGGCCACCCCGCGGATGCGTTGGTCCAGCGGCAGCGCATAACACGCGCGCAAGCGATCCAGGAAGTCCGCGACCAGCCCCGCAATGCCGCTGTCCGCCAGTTGCAGTTCCTGCGCGGGCGGCGGCGGGAGTTCCTTGTCGCCGCTCTGGAACGCCGCCGCCACCGGCGCCGCACCATCGCTGCCCGGCTTGACCTTCATCGTGAGTTCGATGTTGGCCACCTTCTCCTCGGGCCGGATGCTGACCTGCAGCGCGTCCAGCAGCCGGTCGTGGCCGGTACCGTCGGCGGCGAAGGTGCCGGACAACGGATTCACGCCCTTGTCCCCGGCGGCCTTCTGCAGCGGCGCCAGCAGCGTCTGCAGCTCTGCCACGAGCGTGTCGAGCTTCTCCGGTGCCGCCAAATCGGGCGCGTGGCGCAGCTGCTCGGCGAAGTGGGCCGGATTGCCGGACGGCGACAGGCGCGAGACGATCAGCGTGGTCAGCGGCGTGACATTCGCGGTTCCTCCATCGGCCGTTGGCGCAACGCTGTACAGCGTCTGCTCGGCAGTGCTGGCGGTGAGCGCGAGCGGCCCTTTCGCCCCAGCGGCGAGGCTGCAGTCGTAGTCACCCTGAACGCCAACCACGGTGCTGCACACCTCGACCCCAGCCGAATCCACGACCTTCAGCGTGGCACCGGCCAGCGGCGCACCCGTGGCGACGACGCCGCTGAGCACTGCCGGCTTCTCCGCGACCGGCGGCGCCGCCCCGGACGTCTCGCCCGAGCCTTCGCTGCCCCCGCCGCCACAGCCGACCACGGCGAGTGCGGCGGCCATGGCAAGACCGTGGACGGCATGGCGGCGGCGGATCACCGGCCTGGCAACAGCGTTCTTCAGTTTCTTCATCGAGTCCTCGGGATGAGTCGCGCCGGCGTGGCGCACGTTCTCCACGTACGTGGAAGGCAGCCGAGCGGCGGCGCTCAGGTCTGGCCGCGACCTCGGATGCTTGTCAAACTGACATCAGTATCGACAGCCGCCGCCCGGCCTGCTGTGACGTTTGGCGCAGCGCAGCACGCGTTCGCGCCGTCGGCGTCAGAACGGCGCGCAATGGGCGCCAGCGCGTGACTTCCTGCTCAGCGCGCCCGCGACAGCACGGCGATCACGAGCTTGAACAGGTACAGCACCAGGAAGGTGCCGACGACGTTGCCGACGAACATCGTGACCGGGCTGCCGACCGCGGCCAGGTCGAAGCCGTGCCACAACAGGTAGGCGCTGTGAAGCAGCGCGCTGCAGATCGCGCTGACGATTGCCAGCAGCACCAGATCGGCGGCGCCCAGGCCCGACAGGTCGGCTCGCAGATCGAGCCGGCCACGCGTCATGGCCACGGCCAGCCACGGCGCCAGCGCCGACACCGTGGCCACGCCCAGCGATTCCCTCGACCCGACATCGCCGAAGACGTCGGCGTTGGTGGCCAGCGTGCCCAGCCACAGGCCCAGCACGCCGCGCCAGCCCAGCAGCAGCACGGCGAGCAGGCGCAGCGCCGCGGGCAGGAAGATCCAGTTGGCCACCCGGCTTTCCTCGAAGGCAGCGAACATCCAGCCGTTCAGGTGGAACAGGCCGACCCAGAGCAGCGCCACCGCCGGCACCGCCGCGACGTCGATCGCCGAGCGGCGCCACATCCTGTGGTTCAGGCTTCGCGCGCCGCCACGCTCAGGCACTGGCCGAGCCGGCTGAACCACTCGGTGGCCAGCGCGGTGGGCTCGATGATGCGCACCCGGCTGTCGCTGGCGTCGTCGCGCAGCGCGATCAGCCCCTTGCGCTGCAGCCCCTTCAGCCGCCGGTGCACCGTTGACGCGGACACGTCGGGCGCCAGCCGCACGGCCTCCAGCACCGTGACGCGCGCGCCTACCGCCCAGACCGCCGCCAGCGCGTTCAGCACGCGCTCCTCCACCGCGTCGAGCGCCGGGAAGGCGGGCAGGCTGCGCACCGCGCTCACCAGGTTGAGGAAGCGCAGGTAGGTCAGCGAGGCGTCCTTGGGCTTGGGCATCGGCAGCGGGGGCTTGTCGCCGTCAGATCGAGCGCGATTGTAGGTGGCGGCCGCGACGCGCCCGTGCCCTGCCGGTGCGCCGCCGGCTCGTTTCGCAACACCTGCGGCAGAATCGCCGGCACCCGTCATCACGCCGGCCCCGGCACCGCCGTCATGCATGGAACGAGAAGCCGCGCCCCATTGCTGGCTGCCCTTCTGGCTGCCCTTGCCGGCCTGGCGCTGCTCGCCGCCTGCGGCAAGGAGCCGCCGAAGCTGGCGCCGCCGCCGCTGGAGGTGAGCATCGTCACCGTGCAACCGCGCGACATCGACATTTCGCGCGAATACGTCGCGCAGACGCAGAGCTCGCAGGCGGTGAACATCCAGGCGCGCGTCTCGGGCTGGCTCGACAAGCGCGTCTACACCGAAGGCGCGGTGGTCAAGGCCGGGCAGGTGCTGTTCCGCATGGACCCGAAGCCCTTCCAGGCGCAGCTCGACGCCGCCAAGGCCGCGCTGCAGCGCAACCAGGCGGCCATGACCGTGGCCAAGGCGAACCTCGAGCGCGTCAAGCCGCTGGCGGCGAAGACCGCGCTGTCGCAGAAGGACCTGGACGACGCCACCGGGCAGTACGAACAGTCGGCGGCGGCGGTCGAGCAGTCGAAGGCGCAGGTCACCTCGGCGCAGCTGGACCTGAGCTACACCGTCATCAGCTCGCCGGTCACCGGCGTCAGCAGCTACGCCGCGGTGGCCGACGGCACTTACCTCAGCCCGCAGAACGCGCAGCTGACCACGGTGTCGGTGCTGAGCCCGATGTGGGTCAACTTCAGCCTGTCGGAAAACGAGTTCCTGCGCATCCAGAACGACATCCGCGACGGCCGGCTCAGGCTGCCCGGCGACATGAAGATGACGGTGCAGATCGTGCAGCCGGACGACAGCATCTTTCCGTTCACCGGCAAGATCACCTTCGCCGACCCGAACTACAACGCGCAGACCGGCACCTTCCTGATCCGCGCCAGCGTCGACAACCCCAAGGGCGTGCTGCGTCCCAACCAGTACGTGCGCGCACGGCTGCAGGGCGCCGTGCGGCCGAACGCCATGCTGGTGCCGCAGCGCGCGGTGCAGCAGGGCGCGAAAGGCCACTTCGCCTGGGTCGTCGGCCACGAAGGCAAGGCCGAGCAGCGCCCGCTGGCGCTGGGCGACTGGCACGGCGACAGCTGGTTCGTCAACGAAGGCCTGGCCGCCGGCGACCGGCTGGTGGTCGACGGCGCGCAGCGCCTGACGCCCGGCGCGGCGGTGATCGTCGTGCAGGCCGACGGCCAGGCCACGGCCGCCGCGGCGTCGGCCCCGGCCAGCGCCGCCCGCTAGACCCGCCGGCGCATGTTCTCGCGCTTCTTCATCGAGCGGCCGATCTTCGCGGCCGTGGTCGCGCTGCTGCTGTGCCTGGCCGGGCTGGTGGCGATGACGGCGCTGCCGGTGCAGCAGTACCCGGCCATCACGCCGGTGCAGGTGACGGTACAGGCCACCTACCCGGGCGCGGACGCGAAGACGCTGGCCGACAGCGTGGCCTCGCCGATCGAGGCGCAGATCAACGGCGTGGACCACATGCTCTACATGAGCAGCACCAGCTCGGCCAACGGCCAGCTGGTGCTGACGGTGTACTTCGCGCTCGACACCGACCCCGACATCGCCCAGGTGCAGGTGCAGAACCGCGTCAACCTGGCGCTGCCCGCCTTGCCCGAGGCGGTGCAGCAGCAGGGCGTGTCGGTGCAGAAGAAGAGCTCGTCGATCATGATGCTGGTGGCGGTGACGGCCCAGGCCGGGCGCTACAGCGCCGATTACGTCGCCAACTACGCCAACGTCTACGTGCTGGATGCGCTCAAGCGCGTGCCCGGCGCCGGCCAGGCGCAGATCATGGGCGTGCCCGACCAGGCGATGCGCATCTGGATGAACCCGGAGCGCATGGCCTCGCTGGGCATCACCACCAGCGACATCGCCAACGCGGTGAACCAGCAGAACGCGCTGTTCGGTGCCGGCCAGATCGGCCAGCAGCCCGGCCCGGGCAGCGTGCAGCTGACCTTCCCGGTGGTCACGCAGGGGCAGTTCGCCGACCCGCGCCAGTTCGAGCGCATCATCCTGCGCGCCAACGGCAACACCAACGACGGCAGCGCCATCGTGCGCCTGGGCGACGTGGCGCGCGCCGAGATCGGCCTGCGCCAGTACATCGTCGACAGCCAGCTGAACCGCGAGCCGGCCACCTTCATCGCCATCTACCAGCAGCCCGGCGCCAACGGGCTGCTGGTGTCGAACGCGGTGCGCAAGACGCTGGACGAGATGAAGGCGCGCCTGCCCGAGGGGCTGGAGACGACGATCGCGCTGGACACCAACGACTTCGTGCGCCTGTCGATCGAGGAGGTGATCAAGACGCTGGCCGAGGCGCTGGTGCTGGTGGTGCTGGTGGTCTACCTGTTCCTGCAGAGCTTGCGCACCACGCTGATCTGCGCCATCGCCATCATCGTCTCGCTGGTCGCCACCTTCAGCGGCATGCTCGCCTTGGGCTTCTCGATCAACCTGCTGACGCTGTTCGGCCTGATCCTGGCCATAGGCATGGTTGTCGACGACGCCATCGTGGTGTGCGAGAACGTCGAGCGCAACATGGTGCAGCACCACCTGTCGCCCAAGGAGGCGACGATCCGCTCGATGGGCGAGATCGGCAGCTCGCTGGTCGCCGTGGTGCTGGTGATGGCCTCGGTGTTCGTGCCCGCGGCCTTCCTGCCCGGCACCACCGGGCAGCTGTACAAGCAGTTCGCCATCACCATCGTGGTCTCGGTGATCATCTCCGGCTTCGTCGCGCTGACGCTCACGCCGGCGCTGTGCGCGCTGCTGCTGAAGCACACCCCGCCACCGACGCGCGGCTTCTTCGCCTGGTTCAACCGCCAGGTCGACAGCGTGACGCGCGGCTTCGGCCATGCGGTGGAGTTCGTCATCCGGCGCATGGTCATCGCCTTCGTGCTGCTGGGCGTGTTCCTCTACGCCATCTGGCACCTGTTCCACACCCTGCCCAGCAGCTTCGTGCCGCAGGAAGACCAGGGCTATGCGATGGTGGCGATCATCATGCCGCAGGCCGCCAGCCTGGAGCGCACGCTGGCGGTGGCCGAACGCGCCGACGCCATCCTGGCCAAGATCCCCGGCGTGGCCACGCGCTCGATGGTCACCGGCTACAGCCTGGTGGACGCCGGCTTCAAGACCAATGCCGCGACCATCTTCGTCACTTTCAAGGACTTCAAGCAACGCTACGCCGATATCGAGACTGCGAAGGCACAGAACGCGCGCGCCATCCTCACCGCGTTCTACGACCAGGCCAAGCACATCCAGGAGGCGGTGGTCATCCCGATCGCGCCGCCGGCCATCCCCGGCATCGGCAGCACCGGCGGCTTCGAGTTCTGGATCCAGGACACCGCCGCCGGCTCGCCGGTGGAACTGGGCAACCAGGTGCAGGCCTTCCTGGCCAAGGCGCGGCAGCGGCCCGAGCTGGCCGGCGTCAACACCACCTTCAATGCCAACAGCCAGCAGCTGCGCGCCGACGTCGACCGCGAGAAGGCGATGCTGCTGCAAGTTCCCGTGCAGGACGTGTACAGCGCCATCCAGGCGCAGTTCGGCTCGCTCACCGCCAGCCAGTTCAGCCAGTACAGCCGCGTGTGGTGGGTCGTCCTGCAGTCCGACGCGCCCTTCCGCCAGACGCCCGGCGACTTAACAAGGCTGTACACGCGCTCCAACCAGGGCAAGATGGTGCCGCTGTCGGCACTGGTCAGCACCGAGTGGACGGCCGGGCCCGACCTGCTGCCGCACTTCAACGGCTTCCCGGCGGCCAAGATCATCGGCAACGCCGGTGCCGGCTACAGCTCGGGCCAGGCCATCGCGGTGATGGAAGAGCTGGCGCGCGAGCTGCCGCCCAGCTACAGCTTCGCCTGGTCGGGACTGGCCTTCGAGGAAAAACAATCCGGCGGCACCTCGTCGCTGGCCTTCGTCTTCGGGCTGATCATCGTCTTCCTGGTGCTGGCCGCGCAGTACGAGAGCTGGACGCTGCCCGGCGCGGTGATGACCGCCATTCCCTTCGGCGTGCTCGGCGCGCTGGCCGTCAACCACATGCGCGGGCTGGAGAACGACGTGTATTTCCAGATCGGCCTGCTGGTGCTGATCGGGCTGGGGGCGAAGAACGCGGTGCTGCGCGTCAGCGCGGCGGTGGACTTCCGCAAGCAGGGTCACAGCATCATGGACGCGACGCGCCTGGCCGGCGAGCAGCGCCTGCGGCCGATCATCATGACTTCGCTGGCCTTTGCGGTCGGCTGCCTGCCGCTGGCCATCGCGGTGGGGGCCGGCGCCAACGCGCGCCACAGCATCGGCACCGGCATCATCGGCGGCATGCTCGGCGAGACCACGCTGGCCATGCTGTACGTGCCGCTGTTCTTCTACATCTTCGACCGGCTGGGCGAACGCAGGGCGGCCAAGGCGAAGAAGCCGCCCGAGGGCGGCGGCGCGGCGGATGCGGCCCCGCCCAAGAAAGCCTGAGCGTGGCCCCGCTCCGCTTCATGCCCCTGATTGCCGCCGCGGCCCTGGCCGCCTGCACGCTGGGCCCGGACTACAAACGCCCAGAGATCGCTGCGCCGGCCGCTTTCCAGTACGAACCCAAGGAAGCCGCCGCCACCGCCGATACGCTGTGGTGGAAGGAGTTCCAGGACCCGGTGCTCGACCAGTTGATCGACGAGGCCCTGCGCCACAACACCAACGTGCAGATCGCCGCGGCCAACGTCGAGCAGGCGGCGGCGCTGCTGACGCAGACGCGCTCGCAGCTCTTTCCGGCGCTCGGCTACGGCGCGGGCGCACAGCGCGAACGCGCGCGCGAGCCGGCCTTCGCGGCGCAGATCCCGAACTACCCGAACCCCTCCTCGGCCTACCAGGCCGCGCTGCAGGCCAGCTGGGAGATCGACCTGTGGGGCCGCATCCGCCGCCAGTCCGAGGCGGCTTTCGCCAACGTGCTGGCCACCGGCGAAGCGCGGCGCGGCGTGATCCTGACGCTGGTGGCCAACGTCGCCACCGGCTACCTGCAGCTGCGCGGGCTGGACGCACAACTGCAGGTGGCGAAGAAGACGCTGGGCACCTACAAGGAATCGGTGGACCTGTTCACGCTGCAGTTCCAGTACGGCCAGGTGTCGCAGATGAACGTGGCGCAGGCGCAGTCGCAGTTCGAGACCGCGGCCGCGCAGATCCCGCTGATCGAATCGCAGATCGCGCAGACGCAGAGTTCGCTGGCCGTGCTGATCGGCCGCGACCCGGGGCCGATCGTGCGCGGCAAGTCGGTGTACGAGCTGCAATTGCCGCTGGTGCCGGTAGGCGTGCCCGCGACGCTGCTGGAACGCCGCCCCGACCTGGCTCAGGCCGAACAGCAGCTCATCGCCGCCAACGCGCAGATCGGCGCGGCCAAGGCGCTGTACTTCCCGGCCATCTCGCTGACCGGCGCCTTCGGCAACGCCAGCGCCGACCTGTCCAGGCTGTTCAGCGGCCCGGCCAGGGTGTGGAGCTACGCGGGCACGCTGGCCGGGCCGATCTTCACTTTCGGCGCGGTCAGCGGCCAGGTGATGCAGGCCGAAGCCGCGCAGACCGCCGCGCTGCTGAGCTATCAGCTGGCCATCCGCAACGCCTTCGCCGATGTCGACAACGCGCTGGTCGCGAACCAGAAGCTGCGCGAGCAGCTCGACGCGCAGGCCAAGCTGGTGGCCGCGCTGCAGCAGTACGGCGAGCTGGCGCGCATGCAGTTCGACGGCGGCTACGCGCCCTACTCTACGGTGCTGCAGGCCGAGCAGGCGCTGTTCCCGGCCGAGCTGAACCTGGCGTCGATCCGCGCGCAGCTGTTCGCATCGGCGGTAAACATCTACAAGGCGATGGGCGGCGGCTGGGTGGCGCAGGCCGACCAGCTGACCGGCAGCGCGCCGGCCGCGCCGCCGGCGAGTGCGTTGCCGCCGCCGCTGTTCTGATACATGGAAGTCGGCAGCGGCTTGCGGCGCGAAGCTGCAGTTCGCCGCCGCAACCCGAGCTTGCGCTGCCGGCCATCACCTGACGGTGGTGGCGGGCAGCTTCCTAGCGTCTCATCGAAACGCCCCTGTCGCCAACCGCGTGCTGGTCACCAGAAGGAAGCGCGCCGGATCGTGGCCAATGGTCGGCCGCGACACTGTGATCACGGTTCATGGCGCTGCGCGCGCGGCGTGCCGCTTGAACTCGGTGACGGCTACCGCCAACGCCGTCAGACACCAGAATACGTTGTACTCGATGCCGCCCAGATTCCAGAGCCACTTGAAGGAACCGACATTGAGCAGGGCGACGATGGTCAGGGCCATGATCGCGGACACACCCAACGCGGCCCAGCGCGTGGCCAGTCCGAGCAGCAGACACAGGCCGCCGACGATCTCCGACACCGCGGCCAAGCCGACCATGAATTCTGCCGGCTGCAGTCCGGCCTTGGCAAAAAAGCCAACCGTGCCGGGATTCAGACCGCCGGCGACGAACTTGCTGGCCGCGTGCGGCAGCATCATGAAGCCCGCCAGGATGCGAACCACGTTGTGGCTCTCGGTCAGGTCGAAGTTGCTGGCCTTGATGCGGAAATCGTCGCGGGTGATGCTCATGACTCCTCCCTGGAGTGGTTGGCAAGAAAGGACGCCGGCCCGCGGATCACCCGCCCGGCCGGCGTCGGTCAGCCGGAATGGCGACGACCACACAGGCAGCGGCCCAGAAAACCGGGAACTCCCGTCAGGCCTCCACACCGGCCAGGCGCGCCAGCACCTTGAACATGACGGAGCAGTCCTGCTCTGACATCCCCAGGCCGCAGGCCGCCACCAGATACTCCTGAGTGGCCGACGTCGTTGGCAATGGCACGTCGAGCGCGCGGCCCATCTCCAGGGCCAGCACCATGTCTTTCTGCATCATCCCGACGCTCCAGAACAGGTTCTGGTCCGGGTCGCGCAGGACGGACGGACCGCGGTACTGCAGACTCGGAGAAGCAATGACGCTGTTCAACAGCACGTCGACCGCCGTCGCCCTGTCGATGCCGCTCTTCTCGGCCAGCAGCACGGCTTCGGAAAAGGCCAGGAACTGCACCGCCAGGCTGAGGTTGACCGCGATCTTCATCGACATCGCGACACCGTTGCTGCCGACATGGGTCACCTTGGTCCCGATGTCCAGCAGGATCGGCTTGACGCGCTCGAACACCTCGGGATCGCCGCCGACCATGATCGACATGCGCCCTTGGCGCATGGTCGTTCCCGTCCCGGAAACCGGCGCATCAACCATGCGAGCGCCGGTGGCGCGCACCTGCTCGGCCAGCAGGCGGCTGCCCGCCGGGCTGTTGGTGCCCATGTCCAGCAGCACCTTGCCCGGCCCCAGGCCAGCCAGCAAGCCGTCCGGGCCATCGGCGACCGCCCGCAGCGCCGCCGAATCGCTGACCTGGACGATCGTGAAGTCGGCTGCCTGGCTGACCGCGCGCGGCGAGTCAACCCATTGCATGCCCAGCGCGATCAGCGGCTCGGCCTTGGTGCGCGTGCGGTTGTAGCCGGTCACGCGGTGCCCCTTCTCCATGAGATAGGCGGCGATCTGGCTGCCCAGCCCGCCCAGTCCCACGTATCCGATGTTGGCCATGATTGCTCCGAAATGCCTTGCTTCGCGGCGCGTCGGCTCAGTGTCCGGCCGGGATCGGCGACGACGACCAGGCCGCCATCTGCCAGCCCTCGGCCGCACGCGTCCAGACGCTGAGAAAACGATTGTCCAGTCGACGCTCGGCGCCGTCGACGATCGCGTGGAACCGCGCACGGCCCAACATCACCGCGGCTGCGCCGTAGATGCGAACCTCGACTTCCTCGGTCGCGGTCTGCAGGTAGCGGAAACGCCCGCTGGCCATGGAAGCCAGGTACTGGCCCTTGTCGTCGCAAACGCCCGACGAATGGGTGTAGGCCAGATCTTCCGCCAGCAGCGCGGCCAGGCGATCCAGGTCGCCGTCGCGCATCGCGCGATAGCGCCGGGCGTCGGCATCGAGGATGGCGGCTTGGTCATCCATGCAGATAGGCCTTGATCAAGGTCTTGTCGGCCATCACCGCCGGCCAGCCACCGTGCGGCACTTCGTGGATCACCCGCCCGACCGACAGCACGTAGGCCCGCTCGGTCATCTCGGACGCGATCGCGATGCTTTGCTCGACCAGCACGATGCTCATGCCGCGCGCTCGCAGCTTGTCCAGCACTGCAAGGATCTCGCGCACGATCACCGGCGCCAGCCCGGTGGTGAGTTCGTCCATGATCAGCAGGTCGGGCTGCAGCAGCAGTGCGCGCGCGATCGCCACCATCTGCTGCTGGCCGCCGGAGAGCAGCCCAACGGCGCTCTGGCCGCGTTCGGTCAGTATCGGAAACAACTCGCACACCTCGGCCAGCGAGAAGCGGTCCCGCTGGCGCGGTGCGCGGCGCCCGGAGTGTTCGGCCAGCCGCAGCGTTTCCCTGATGGTCAGGTCCGGAAACAGGTTGCGGTTCTCGGTAACGACGGCGATGCCGTATTCGAGCCGCCGGTGGCCCGGCACCGCGGTGATGTCCACGCCGCCCTTTTCGACCCGGCCGGCGCTGACCTTCATCAGGCCAGCCAGGGCGCGTACCAGCGCCGTCTTGCCGGCGCCGTTGGCACCCACCACCGCCACCGCTTCGCCGGCGTCGACCTGCAGGTCGATGCCGTGCAGCACCGGCACGGCACCGTAGCCCGCCTTCAATCCTTGCACTCGCAGCATGTCTTCAACCTCCTTGCTTCGAAGGTTCGGCCAGCACCGTGACTTCGAGGTCGCCCATGCCTTGCTCGATGAGGGAGCCGACCCGAGATCTCGCATAACGCAGCAGCGGAAGGCCCAGGTCGGCGCCGCCGTGCAGCCTCAGGGCCAGCTCCATGTCCTTGGCCACCAGGTGCAGGGGGCCTGCCTTGCCGTAGCGGCGAAACTTGAGTCCCTCGGCGCGCGCGGCGAAGTGGCGCGACCCGGCGATGCTGGCGTTGATCGCGTCCACCAGCTTGTCGCGCGGCAGCCCCGCCGATTCACCAAGTGCAAGCGCCTCGCCGATCAGCACCGTCGATCCGACCACCATCGCGTTGATGACCAGCTTGACGATGCGTGCCGCCTCGCCGGGACCCTCGTAGGTCTGCGTGCGCGAGAACATCTGCAGGATCGGCAGGCAGGCCTTCAGGTCCGCAGGGTCCCCGGAAGCCAGCACCGTGATCTCGCCCGCTTCGGCCAGCCCGACCGAACCCGATACCGGGGCGCGCAGGTAACGCACGTCCTGCCGGGCAAGCAGCGCGGCCATCTCCTTCGAAGTCCCGGGCGACACCGTGCTCATGTCGACGTACAGGCTGCCTGGACGGATGCCGGCCAGCACGCCATCCGACCCGGTCACGACGGCCTCGAAAGCCTGGTCGTCATAGACCATGGAGAACACCAGCTCGCAGCGCTGCGCCAACTGCCGGATCGACTCCGCGCCGCTGGCGCCTGCCGACACCGCCTGCGCGACCCGCTCGGGCAGACGATCGTGGACCACCACATCGCAGCCGGCGTTCAGCAGCCGCCGGCAGATCGGCAACCCCATGGCGCCGACACCGATCCATCCGACAGTGCAACGCGCGGCCATCTAAACCCCCAGGTAGGCCTCGCGCACGCGCGGGTCGGCCTGCACCTCGGCCAGGCTGCCGGAGGCGATGATTTCGCCGTAATACAGCACGTGGACCACGTCGCACACGGTCATCAGGCCCATGTCGTGCGAGACCAGGAACACCGTCAAGCCGTCGCGGTTGAGTTCGACGATCCAGCGGCGCAGGACCTCGATCTCCTCGCTGTTCAATCCCGACGAGGGTTCGTCCAGCAGCAGCGCGCGCGGCCGGCCGATGCAGGCCCGCGCCAGTTCGACGATACGGCGCTGTCCTGCGGGCAGCAGCCCGGCCCGCGTCGTCAGCAAGGCCTCGAGCCCGAAGCGTTGCGCGCAGCGCTCGGCATCGGCGCGCGTGGCAGCCAGTTCCGCGCGCGAGCCCCGGGTGCCGAGCATGGCCGCCAGCACACCGGTACGGGTCGATTTGTGCGCCCCGACCATCAGGTTTTCGAGCACCGTCATGTGCTCGAAAACCTTGGGCGCCTGGAAGGTGCGCACCAGCCCGGCGCGGCTGCGCTCCTGCACGCTCGCTGCCGAGATGTCGGCGCCGTCCAGCAGCACACGCCCGGCCTTCTGGCGCAGGAAGCCGGAGGCGATGTTGAAGCAGGTGGTCTTGCCGCTGCCGTTCGGCCCGATCAGGCCGACCAGCCGCCCGGCGGGCACGTCGATGTTGACCTGTTGCAGCACCTTCAGACCGCCGAAGCTGTGCGCCAGCCCCTGGAGTTGGAGCGTCGCCGCGGTCCCGGTTGTAGTCTGATCATGGCCTGCAGCGGCGCGCCCGGGCAGCGCGGGCGAGGCGGTCCGGTCGACCGAGTGGGTCGCGCTCATCGCGGCCGTCCCGCGCGGCGCAGCAGGCCGACCATGCCCACCAGCCCACCCGGCATCAGCGTGACCACGGCCACCAACAGCAGACCGAACAACACCTGATGGAAGTCGCCGAGGCCGCTGAGCAGTTCCGGCGCCAGGGCAACGAACAGCGCGCCGACCACGATGCCCGGCACCGAGTGGGCGCCGGCAATCACCGGCACCAGCAGGAAGAAGATTGATCGCTCGACGGTGAAGCTCTGCACGCTGACAAAGGAGACGTAGTGGGCGTAGAGCGATCCGGCCAGCGAGCCCAGTACCGCGCACAGCACGAACATCTGCGTCTTCAGCCGGTGCATGTCGATCGCCATCACTTCGGCGGCCGCAGCGGCATCGCGCATCGCGCGCATGGCCAGACCGGGCCGCCCGGCTACCAGGTTCATCGCCAGCCACAGCGCCAGCGCCAGCACCGGCCAGACGAAGTAGTAGTAGCGCTCCGGCGTATCCAGCGCCCAGCCGGCCAGCGACAGCTTGGGGATGCCGCCGATACCCAGCGTCCCGCCGGTCAGCCAGTCCCACTCGAAGAACAGCACCCCGGCGATGCTGCCCACGGCCAGCGTGGCCAGAGCCAGGAAGAAACCGCTCAGGCGAAGGATCGGCCAGCCGATCACGGCCGCCAGCACAGCGCTGATCAGGGCGCCGGTCGCCATGCCCGCAGGGGCGGGCCAGCCCAGCGCAGTCGTGCAGTAGGCCGAGGCATAGGCTCCGCAGCCGAAAAAGGCCGCCTGCCCCAGGTTGACGATGCCGCATTGGCCGAGCAGCAGGCCGACGCCCAGGCCGCCGATGCCGAGGATGGCGGCAAAGTTCAGCAGGTCCAGGTGGTGGCGCGACAGCGCCAGCGGCGTCAGGGCCCACACCAGCACCAGCGCGAGGGCGACAGTCCACCCGGTCCTTCCGGTCACCATGACCTCATCCTCCGCTGCGCCCGGCGCGGCCGAGCAAGCCGTTGGGCATCACGATCATGATCACTACCAGCAGCGACAGGGCGACCACATCGCGATAGCCCGACGGGAAACCGACGACCGCCAGCGATTCGAGCAGGCCAAGCGCCAGGCCGCCAAACAGCGCTCCGAGCGGGTTGGTCAGGCCACCGAGGATCGCCGCGGCAAAGCCCTTGAGGGTCAGACCGATGCCCATCTGGTAGTTCATCGAGATCAAGGGTGTGACCAGCACCCCGGCAATGGCCCCGATACCGCCGCCGAGCACGAAGGTGAGCATGCGCATGCGCCCGACGTCGATGCCGGTGCTGGTGGCGCCGTCCGGGTCGCTCGCTGCAGCCGACATCGCCAAGCCGAGCAAGGTGCGCGTGTAGAACAGCCGCAGCGCGACCACCACGGCGGTGGCCGCCAGCATCAGCCAGGCTGCGTGCACCGGCAGGGTGGCCTGCAGGACCTCGAGCACGCCCTGGCCGCCGAAGCCCGGCAGCATTTGCGAATCTCGGCCGCCGAAGTACAGCGCGCCCGCCGACATGGTGAACGCCAGGCCGATGGTCAGCAGCAGGAAGCTTTCCTCGCTGGCGCCGCGGCGCGTCATCGGGCGCACGAACAGCAGGTCGATGAGCACGCCGCAGAGCGCGCCCGCCGCCACGCCGCCCGCGATCGCCAGCGGATAGGGCATCCGCGCCGCCTGCATGGCGAACACGGTGACCAGCGCGCCGACCACCGCGAACTCGCCCTGCATCGCGTTGATGATGCGGCTGCCCTTGAAGATCACGGCCAGGCCGATGCCGATCAGGGCATAGACGAAGCCGTTGGTGATCCCCGAGAGCACCGCCTGCTGAAGGAGTCCGATCGACATGGCTCGTGTTCAGTGGGTGGCGTCGTGCCAGGCGGCCTTACTTGGGAGCGCCGGCCTTGTAGTCGAGGCGGGGGTAGCGCCCGCCAGTCAGCTTGGAGTAGGTGTAGCCGGCCAGGGTGAAGCCGCCCATGTCGGGCTGGGTGAAGTCGTAGCGCGTCATCGCACCCTCGTGCACCCGGCGCACGGCCGCGCAGAGCTTGTCGCCGCTGGGGTTGGGGCCGGCGTCCTTCAGGGCCGCGGCCAGCACCATCACCGAATCCCAGCCCGCCGCGGCGAAGTTCTTCGGCAGCTTGCCGTATTCCTTCTGGAAGGCCTCGACGAACTCCTTCTGCTGCGGCAGGGGGTCTTCGGCCACCAGGAACTCGGCGTGAATGATGTTGTCGGCCCCTTCGCCCATCGCCTTGACGTTCTCGTAGGTGGACGAGGCGTGGGTGGCGATCACCGGCTGCGTCATCTTCAGCTGGCGGATGTTGCGGAACGGAGCCGGCGACGTGCCCAGGACCAGGACCGCGTCGGGGTTGGCGGCCTTCACCTTGGCCGCCTGGGTGGTGGCGTCGTTGGTGGCCAGCTCGTACTTCTCGACCTGCGCGAAGTCGATGCCGTACTCGCCGCCCAGCGTCTTCATGCTGTTCCAGATCACCTGGCCGTAGCCCGAGTCGTGCAGCACGCCCACCCGCTTGTACCCGTTGTCGCGCGCATAGGACAGCATGGCGCGCGCGTTCAGTTCCTGCGCCGGCGTCATGTGCATCACGCAGGTGCGCTCGCGCTCGACCGGCGGGCCCAGGCCGGTGAAGGCCAGCATCGGCACCTTCATCGACTGCGTCGTGCCGCCGATGGCCACCGTCTGCGCGATGGCCGAGGGGCCGATGATGGCGATCACCTTCTGACTGTGCAGCAGCGCGTTGGCCTTCGAGACCGCGGAGTCGGGATTGGAGCCGTCGTCTTCCAGCAGGATCTCCAACTGCCGGCCGTTGACGCCGCCGCGCGCGTTGATCACCTTCTGCGCCAGCAGCACGCCCTCGCGCTCGGGCTGGCCGGCCACGGCGAGGCCGCCGGTGACCGACAGCAGCGCGCCGACGCGGTAGGGCTCGGGTTTGGACTGGGCCTGGGCCACGCCGGCCGCTCCAGTCAGGGCCAGCACGCCGATCGCCGCGGCGGCCACGGCGCGCCGGCGGCCCGGCAGGTAGTGTTGCGAAACGATGCTCATCTCAGGTCTCCTGTGGTATCGGGGGAAGGTTGGACGCGGGTGGATCGCCGGCTCAGTGCTCCACCAGCCACTGGCGGCACCAGTTCGCCGCCTCGGTGCCGGCGATGGCCACCTTGGACATGTCGCTGTACAGCGTCATGTGGGTGGTGGCGCCCTGCACGAACAGCTTCTTCTTGGTGGTCGCGATCTGGTTGAACGCCAGGATCTCCTCGTCCCACAGCGTGATGTCGTCGCCCTCGGCGACCACCATCAGCGTCGGCGTGTCGACGATGCGCGGCAGGTAGGGGCGGATGTCGTAGCCCAGGAACATCTCGCCGGAGGCGATGGTGCTCCAGTGCTCGTGGCGCGGCGCGGTGGTGGCCTTGATCTGCATGAAGACCTCCTTGGTCTCCGGATGCGGCAGCATCACCAGCTCCTTCTTGGGGTCGCCCGAATGCGGGATCGTGCCGTCCACGCCGGTCAGGTAGCGGGTCTTGCGGTTCTCGGCGAAGCGCGCCATCAGGTCGCGATAGCCGGTGGTGCCGTGGCCGCGCTTGGCGATCGACATGCCGTCGATCGCCGGCACCTGCGAGACGATGCACTTGACGCGGTCGTCGAGTGCGCCCACCGCCAGCACGTGGCCGCCGCCGTACGAGATGCCCCAGATGCCCAGCCGGCTGGCATCGACCTCGTCCTTGAACTGGTCGAGGAAGCTCACCGCGTCGATCGCCGAGCGGTAGTCGGCGATCTGCATCCATGGATCCAGGTGCTGGCGCGGCAGGCCGTCGCTCAGGCCCAGGCAGCGGTAGTCGAACACCAGCGCCGCCATGCCCTGGCGGACGAAGAAGTCCGCGTACTCGGGCATGATCAGTTCCTTCACGTAGCACCAGCCGCCGCCCATGATGACCGTCGGCCACGGACCCTTGCCGTCGGGCATGAACAGGTCGGCCCGGATCATCTCCTTGGGGTTGGCGCTGGGGAATTCGACTTCACGCTTCTTCATCTGTCTCTCGCTTCAGGATGGGATGGGTTGCAGGGGTTCGGCCGATCAGTAACCGCCATCGACCGGTAGGTTGACGCCGTTCACGGCGCGGTTGTCGAGCAGGAACAGGCACGCATGCGTGACGTCCTCCATCATGGTCAGGCGGTGCGTCGGCGTGGCGGCCAGCATCGGGTCGAGCATCGATGCATTGCCGGCCCAGGCCGGACTGTCGACGATCACTCCCGGATGGATGGCATTGACCCGCACCGGCGCCAGTTCGGTCATCAGCGTACGCACCAGCGACGTGACGCCGCCATTGACGGTCGTCACCGTGGTCGAGCCCGGATAGGGCTTGTCCCGAGACATTCCGCCGAACATCAGGATCGAGGCATCGGATGTGAGGCGCTCGGCCAGCACATGCACGACTTCGACATAGCCGACCAGCTTGAGCGTCACCAAGTGCTGAGCGCGCGCAATGTCGAACTTGCGCACGGTGTTCGAGTCGCGCTCGATCGCCGCCAGCACCAGCCGCCGCACCGGGCCGATTCCGGCGAGCCTGGCGGCGATCTCGTCCGGCCGGGTCAGGTCCAGCGCCAATCCCTGCACGCGTTCGCCGATCTCGCGCGCCACGCCCTGCGTGCGCTCGAGATCGCGGCCGGTGATCAGCACCTGCTCGCCGCGCCGCGCCAGGGCCTGGGCCAGATCGAGCCCCGATCCGGACGTGCCCCCGATGATCACCGAGCACCCCGGTGCTGCCTGTTGCGTCATGTCTCGTCTCCGGTTGATGAAGCCAGTTGCCGCGGCAACTCTGGTTCGCGGTGCCACTGTTCGCACTTTCCGGGCCAGTTCAGGCGGTCCTCAGGTAAACCCTGAGATTTCGTGTGAGAACCCAGTTCGCGGCGGGGTCGAGGAGCTCATCCATGCCCTTGGCAAGGCCTTGGCGAAGCTGCCACGTCGCACTATCATGCCCTGCGGGTGTTTCATCAAGCGACATGTCGCACAAGCCAATGTTGAATTCGACCATGCGAGCGAGGGCACCGTCCCGCTCATTCGGCGGGTCTGGTGGTCTGCCAGAGCCGGCGGTCGGTGTCGCGCTCGTAGTCCTTGCCGTTCGGGAAACTCACCAGTTCGAACTGCATGCCCCAGGGTGCCAGGAAGTACACCCAGGTCTGCCCGCCGTTCGGCCCGCTGGTGCGCACCGTCGGCTCGCCCAGCACTTCGATGCCCCTGGACCGCAGCCAGGCGATCGCGGCGTGGATGTCATCGACGTAGAAGGCCAGGTGGTGGCCGCCGATGTCGCTGTTGAGGGGCTGCACCCGGTTCTGACCGGGCGCGCTGTACTCGAAGATCTCGAAGTTCGAACCGAAGCCGCAGCGCATGAACTTCACTCGCCGCGCGATGGCGGCCGGATGCACGTTCAGGTGAACCTTCATCCAGTCGCCGTCGGATTGCAGCGGTCCGAGCTCGAAGAAGGGCTCGCAGCCGATGACGTTGACGAAGAAGTCGATCGCCTGGTCCATGTCCGGCACGGTGAAGCCGATGTGATCGGTGCCGCGCAGGCCGGGTATTCCGTTGGAGGGGCTCGGCGCGGATCTTGCGACCGCTGGGGCAGACCTGTTGCTGACGCTGTTCGACATGATTTCCTCCTGGCTCACTCCCGCCGCGATGGGCGGCGCTCCAGACGCCTTATGCGCAAGCGCCGTGCCAGCGGCAACGCGCCCGCTTGAGCCCACCCCGGACGGCCCGCCAGTCACCGTGGAAGCGCTCGCCCTGCAGGACAAGATCACGGCGGCCTGGCATCGCTTCGTTGAAACCGGCCAAGTCGACCTGGAGGTTATCCGCCACGATGTCGCGGCCTCCTGGAAGCGCTGCCGCGACTCGGGCCTGGACCCGTACGCACCCAAGCTGCCGGTGAGGCTGGACGCGCGCGAACTGCAGCAGGTGATGGCCGACAACCAAATCCTCGCCGCGACAGCGCTGCCCTTCATGCAGAGCCTGAGCGACGCGGCCCGCAGCGGGGACTTCATCCTGTCGCTGACCGACCGCAACGCCGTCGTGCTGGAGGTTTTCGGCGACGAGGAGATCGTCGAGCTGGGCCGCGGCAACAACTACAAGCCCGGCTGCATCCGCTCCGAAGCCGCCGTCGGCACCAACGCGATCTGCCTGTCGCTGAGCGAGCGCAAGCCGATCCAGCTCACCGGCGCCGAGCATTACAAGGTTGGTCACCACCGCTGGATGTGCGCATCGGCGCCGGTGTTCGGGCCCGACGACGAGTTGCTCGGCGCCGTGACGATTACGGTGCTGCTGTCCAAGGCGCACAGCCTGTCGCTGGGTATGGTGATCTCGGTTGCCGAGGCGATCCATGACCGGCTGTGCGAACGCGAGGCCCGGCAGCTGGGCGTGCGCTCGCAGGCCTTGCTGGCCTCGGTGCTGAACAGCATCACCGAAGGCATCGTCACCATCGATGCCTCGGGGCTGGTGGCCAACGTCAACCCGATGGCGGGCAAGCTGCTGGGCATTCGTCCCGACGCGGCGGTTGGCAAGAGCGTGCTCAAGCTGTTTCCCGGCAACCCCGAATTGGCCTCGGTGCTGGTCGAGCGCAATGACAGCGGCCCGCTCGAAGTCAGCGCGGGCGATGCCCAGGCGCCCGTGAGCCTGATCGTCACGCCGTACTTCATGCGCTCCGAGGCCGGCACCGAGGGCGCGATCCTGATGCTGCGCGCGCGCAAGGACCACCTGAACGACGTGCGCGACATCACCGGCTTCCGCGCCACCTTCCGCTTCGAGGACATCGTCGGCCGCTCGCCCTTGATCCGCCAGCAGATCGAGTTGGGCCGCATGGCCGCCAAGCAGACCACGCGGATCCTGATCACCGGCGAGACCGGCACCGGCAAGGAGCTGTTCGCGCAGTCGATCCATAACGCCTCGCCGCGCAAGGACGGGCCGTTCGTCGCCCTGAACTGCGGCGCCATCCCGCGCGAGCTGATCGAGTCGGAGCTGTTCGGCTACAAGGGCGGCGCCTTCACCGGCTCGCGCAAGGGCGGCCACGTGGGCAAGTTCGAACTGGCCGACGGCGGCACCCTGTTCCTGGACGAGATCAACACCATGCCGCTGGACCTGCAGTCCAAGCTGCTGCGCACGCTGCAGGAGGGCACGGTGACCCGGCTGGGCGACAGCAAGCCGGTGCGCGTGGACGTGCGGGTGATCGCGGCCACCAACGAGGATCTGTACGAGAAGAGCCGGGAACACGCCTTCCGCATGGACCTGTACTTCCGCCTGAGCGTGGTCGAGGTCAACCTGCCACCGCTGCGCGAGCGCGGCGACGACATCGTGCTGATCGCCGAGGCGGTGCTGCTGGGCATCGCATCCAAGCTCGGCAAGCCTGGCCTGAGCCTGTCGCGCGAGGCGACCGAGCTGCTGCTGCGCTACCCCTGGGTCGGCAACGTGCGCGAGCTGGAGAACGTGCTGGAGATGGCCGCGATCGTGTGCACCGGCGACGTGCTCGAGCCGCCGCACCTGGCCTACCGCATGAAGGGCCTGAACGCGGCCAGCGCCTCGCGCGCCCGGGCCCAGTCGCTGGGCGCACCGCCGCTGCCGGCGCAGCCGCTGCGCGACTCCGAGCGGGACCTGATCCTCACCGCCATGCGCGAGAACGACGGCAACGTGGCGCTGGTCTCGCGCCGGCTCGGCATCTCACGCAGCACGATCTACCGCCGCATGAGCGAGCGCGGCCTGTCGCGCGCTGATTGGAGCGCCTGAGGCCCGCCGCACTGGGTCAGCGCAGCACGAAGGGGTTGGCCGGCGCGCCGGTGGCGTACGAGATCCAGGTGCTCTTGGTCTCCAGGTACTCGTCGATCGCGGCGATGCCGCTCTCGCGGCCGATGCCCGAGTGCTTGATGCCGCCGAACGGCATCATGTAGCTGACCGCGCGGTAGGTGTTGACCCAGACGGTGCCGGCCTTCAGCGCCTGCGACAGGCGCAGCGCGCGGCCGATGTCGCCGGTCCAGACGCCGGCCGCCAGCCCATAGATCGTGTCGTTGGCGATGCGCACGGCATCGGCCTCGTCCTCGAAACCGATCACGGACAGTACCGGGCCGAACACCTCCTCGCGGGCGATCCGCATGCCGGGCTCGACGTCGACGAAGATGGTCGGCTCGACGAACTGGCCGCCGGTCAGCTCCAGCCCGGTGGCCGGCCCGCCACCCAGGATGCAGCGCGCGCCCTCGGCCTTGGCGATCTCGATGTAGTCCAGCACCTTGCGGTACTGCGCCGGCGTGGTGACCGGGCCGATGTTCGTCGTCGGCAGCATCGGGTTGCCCTTGCGCGCCGAGGCGCCGAGCTCGGCGACGCGCCGGGTGAATTCGTCCTTGATCGAGTTCTGCACCAGCAGGCGCGAACCGGCGATGCAGGTCTGGCCGGTGGCGGCGAAGATGCCGGAGATGACGCCGGCCGCCGCTTGGCCCAGGTCGGCATCGGCGAACACGATGTTGGGCGACTTGCCGCCCAGCTCCAGCGAAACCCGCTTCATCGTTCTGGCCGCCTGGGCGTAGATCTGCTTGCCGGTGGCGTCCGAGCCGGTGAAGGTGATCTTGGCGATGCCGGGGTGATCGACCATCGCCGCGCCGGCCTCGTGGCCGTAGCCCGAGATTACGTTGAACACGCCGTCCGGAAAACCCGCCTGGCGCGTCAGGTCCGCGTACTCGAGCGTGGATGCGGAGGCGAATTCGGACGGTTTGACGACCACCGCGCAGCCGGCGGCGACCGCCGCCGCGCACTTCCAGGCCACGAACAGCAGCGGCGAGTTCCAGGCCGTCAGCGCGCCCACCACGCCGACCGGTTCCTGACGGGTGTAGGCGAACATCTGCGGCTTGTCGATCGGCATGATCCGGCCTTCGATCTTGTCGGCCAGCCCGCCGAAGTAGCGCCACCACTCGGCGTGGTACAGCACCTGCGGGCGCATCTCGGCCAGCAGCTTGCCGTTGTCGCGGACTTCGATCTCCGCCAGCCGGTCGGCGTTCTGCACCACCAGCTCGGCCAGCCGCAGCATCAGCTTGCCGCGCTCGGTGGCGGTCATGGTGGACCAGGGGCCCTCGCGCATGGCCCGGTTGGCAGCGGCCACCGCCCGGTCCACGTCCTCGGCACCGCCCTGCGGGATGCGGGCCCAGGCCTGGCCCTGATAGGGATCGATGGTGTCGATCCAGCGGCCGCCCGCCGGCTCGACATACTGCCCGTCGATGAAGTGCTGATAGGTCTTCATGGCCGGCCTCCGGTCAGGCAAAGAAGCGCTGGCGCACCGGCTCCGGCAGCGCCATGCCGGTGGCATGGGCCTTCTCGAGCAGGCTCCAGAAATAACGGTAGGTGGCGCGGTCCTGCAGTTCGCCCTTGAACTGGATCGGGCCCCAGCTCGCCTCCTGGGCGGCGATCAGGATGTCGCCGGCATCGGCCACCTCCTGCATCCCGGGTTGCATGGCCTCGACGATCGGCGCGATCTGATCGGGGTAGATGCTCCACATGCGTTGGAATCCGAACTGCTCGCGGGCGCGCCGTGCGTCGCCGCCGATCACTGCCGCATCCTTCAGGTTCATGCAGACGTTGTGCGCCGGCACGATGCCGTGGGCCAGCGCGGCGGCGACCATTTCGGCCTTGGCGCGCACGACCAGCTGGTGCTCGAACTGGCCCGGGCTGCGCATCGCCGAGGCCGCGATCGCGCCGTGGTGGCCGCTGATGAAGTCCATCAGCCCGAAGTCCAGCACCTCGATGTGCGGCAATTCGGCGATGGCGAACACCTGGCGCAGCGCGCCGTGGGTCTCGACCAGCACGTGCACCGGCAGCGGCCGCGTGCGGCCGGCGGCACGCGCGACCTGCTGCACATGGCCGATCACCTCCCGCACCTGCGCCGCCGTGGTGGCCTTCGGGATCGTCACGTAAGCCAGCCGCTCGGCGGCGCCGCCGACCACGATCTCGACATCGCGCCGCCAGGCCGGATGCGCGGGGTCGTGGATGCGCACGCCCAGCTTGCCGAAGCGGTTGGCGGGCGAGGCGATCAGGCGCGCCACCATGGCGGCGTGCGCCTCTTCCTCGCCGGCGCGGGCGCCGTCTTCGCAGTCGCAGGTGATGTCGAAGATCGGTCCGCGCTCGACCTGCAACTGCATCGCCTTGGCGATCAGCTTCTCGCTGCCGGCGAAGTGCTCGCAGGCCGACAGGGCGGGGAAGCGCTTCTCGCCGCCGAACAAGGCGTCTTGGGGGTGGACAGGCTGGTTCATGTGCTTTGCCGGGGTTGACGTTTGGGCATGGCGACGGTGCAGTCGAGGTCGAGCACCGCCTCTGGCGCAGGCCGACCTTCGGCCGGGAAATGGATCGCCGCGGCGCTGCCGATGTTCTTGGCGCCGATCAGGCGCAGCCGCAGCGCGCCGACCGGGGCGCCCGGCAGATCGAACTTGTCCAGCACCGTGGTCGCGCAGCAGAGGGTGTCTCCGGCGAAGACCGGCGCGACATGGCTGCCGCCGTTGATGGCCAGCAGACCCAGCGAGTTCTCCAGCCCGTCGTAGGCCAGCGCCTTGCAGATCGACATCACGTGGCCGCCATAGACCAGCCTGCGGCCCATCGCGCTGGAAGCCATTGAGTGGCCATCGAAATGGCCCTTCGCGGTGTTCTGGTACAGCCGGGTGGCCGTGCTGTGGTCGCTGTCATTGACGGTCATCGCGCTGCCATGATCGATGCGCTCGCCGACGGCGTAGTCCTCCCACAGGTCGCTCACGCCGGTGGCGGCGGCAACGCTGCCGATGGCGGGTGCGAAGTGCGCGATCGACAGCGCGGCGGGTTCGACCCGGGCCGGCAGCCCGGGCACCACCGCGTCCCCGACAGGCGCCAGCGGGTCGCGCTTGTGCAGCATCACCCAGCGGATCCAGCTCAGCACCTCGCGCTGGTGCTGGTTGCGCGCGATCGAGCGCACGTACACGACGCCGGTCTTGCGGCTGGAGTTTTCCTTCAGCCCGATCACCTCGCTGGCGACGTTCAGGGTGTCGCCGTCGTACACCGGCTCGACGAAGCGCAGGTCGGCATAGCCGAGATTCGCCACCGCGTTGAGCGAAACATCGGGCACGGTCTTGCCGAATGCGGTGTTGAACACCAGCAGGTCCTCGAGCGGGCGGCGCTCGAATCCGGCGGCGCGCGCCACCGTATCTGCGCTGTGCAGGCAGGCGCGGCTGCCGGTGAGCGCGATGTACAGGCTCTGGTCGGCGGCGGTCAGGGTGCGCGGCGTCGCGTGCTCGATGCGCTGTCCGAGGCGGAAGTCCTCGAAGAAGTTGCCGCTGCGGCTCTTGTTCATCGCGCCGCGCTCACTTGCCGATCTTGCCGAGCAGGGCGTCGGAGATGATCCGCTTCTGGATTTCCGAAGTGCCCTCGAAGATCTTGGTCAGCCGCGCATCGCGCCAGTAGCGCTCGGCGGCGAAGTGGGTCGTGTAGCCCGCGCCGCCATGGATCTGCAGCCCCTCGCTGGTGACCCGCTCGGACATCTCGCTGGCGAACAGCTTGACCATCGCCGCCTCGGTGTCGCAGCGCACGCCCTGGTCGATCTTCTGGCACACCGCGTACATCAGGCTGCGCGCGGCTTCGACCTCGGTCGCCATCTCGGCCAGTTTGAAGCGGATCGCCTGGAAGTGGCCGATCGGGTGCCCGAACTGCTGGCGCTCCTGCGCGTAGCGCAGGGCGTCCTCGAGCGCGCCCTGCGCCAACCCGATCGAGCGCGCCGCCGTGTGGGCACGTGCGGTCTCCAGCCCCCAAGACGCGAGGTAGAAGCCCTTGCCCACTTCGCCCAGCACGGCCGACGCCGGCACCCGGCAGCGGTCGAAGGCCAGTTCCCAGGTGGTCCAGCCGTGGTAGCCGATCTTCGGGATCACGCTGCCCTGCACGCCTTCGGGCAGGCTGCCGCGCGGCTTCTCGATCAGGAACGCAGTCAGTCCGCGGTGGCGCGCCCTGGGGTCCACCTTCGGATCGGTGCGGGCGAAGACGACCAGGAAGTCGGCCTGGTCGGCGTAGGTGCACCAGTACTTGGCGCCGGTGATCTCCCACTCGTCGCCCACCTGCACGGCGCGGCAGGTGATGTTGGCGACATCCGAGCCGGCGTTCGGCTCCGACAGCGAGAAGGCGCCCAGGAACTCGCCTTGCGCCATGCGCGGCAGCAGTTCGGCCTTGCGCTGCGGCGTCAGCGCGTCCATCGTGCGCAGCAGGCCGTTGCCGCGCGCGATCAGGCTGCCGACGCTCATCCAGCCGCGCGACAGCTCCTCGGCGACCAGGCAGTACTCGAAGGCGCCGAGGCCGAGACCGCCGTATTCCTCGGGGACGAGGATGCCGAAGTAGCCGAGCTTGGCCATCTCCTCGACCAGTTCGCGCGGGATCGCGCCCTTCTCCGGGTCCAGATTGTTGGCCAGCGGCAGCACCCGCTTCATCGTGAACTCGCGCGCCGACTCCTTGATGAGTCTGCGTTCCTCGGTCAACGTCTGCATAGGTCTTCCTTCGGGGTCGAGGTGTCAGGCGATGGCGCGCGCGGCACGCAGCGCTTCGATCCGTGCCCGGGAGAGCCCCATGTCGAGCAGGATCTGGTCGGTGTGCTCGCCCAGCAGCGGGGCGCGGCGCCGCACGGCGCCGGGGGTGGCACTCATCTTGATCGGCACGCCGGCGATCTGCACCGGCTCGGCGCAGCCGGGGTGCTCGACCTCGACGATCATCTCGCGCACCCGGTAGTGGGGGTCGTCGAAGATGTCGCGCGCGTTGCACACCGGGCCGAACGGGACCCGGCCGCCGAGCGACTCGGCCAGCTGGGCCTTGCTGCGGGGCGCGGTGTACGCCTCGACCGCGGCGATCACCTCGTCGGCGTGAGCGACCCGCGCCGGGTTGGTTGCGTAACGCGGATCGTCGGCCATCTCGGCCCGGCCGATGATGCGGGCCAGCTCCCCCCAGAGCTTCTCGTCGGGGCAGCCGACGGCCACCCAGCCGTCGCTGGCCGGGAACAGCCCGAACGGGCACAGCAGGGGGTGGCGGTTGCCCTCGGGCCCGGGCGTGCGTCCCTCGTACGACTGCTGGTAGACGGTGCGCTCGCACAGGGCGAGCATCCCGTCGACCATCGCGATGTCGACGAACTGGCCCTCGCCGGTGCGCCGCGCATGATGCACCGCCGCCAGGATGCCCAGGCCCAGCATCAGGCCGGGCACGATGTCGCCCACGCCGGGGCCGATCTTGGTGGGCGCGCCGCCGGGCTCGCCGGTGATGCTCATGATGCCGCCCATGGCCTGCGCGACCACGTCGTAGGCCGGCCAGTGGGCATAGGGGCTGGCGCCGCTGCGCGGATCGCCGAAGCCGCGCACGGTGGCATACACCAGCGCGGGCTTGAGGGCGCGCAGCGTCTCGTAGCCCAGGCCCAGCCGCTCCATCACCCCGGCGCGGAAGTTCTCGACCACGACGTCGGCCTCTTCGACCATGCGAAGGAAGATGGCCTTGGCCTCTTCCTGCTTGAGGTCCAGCGCGATCGACGACTTGTTGCGGTTGACGCTCTGGAAATAGCCGCCGAAGGCGCGCTTTGCGTCGTCGGCCCGGAACGGTCCGGACGAGCGGATGCCGTCGCCGGCCAGCGATTCGACCTTGATCACCTGGGCGCCGTGGTCGGCCAGCATCTGGGTGCAGATCGGGCCGGCCAGCATCTGGCTCAGGTCGAGGATGCGCAGGTCCGACAGGGCTCCGGGGCTGGGGCTCATGCCTGCTTCCTCAGACATGGATCGCGCCGCCGAAGGCCGCCAGCACCGACTCGTGCAGGGTCTCGGACAGCGTCGGGTGGGCGAACACGGTGTGCGAGAACTCGACCTCCGTCGTCTCCAGCGTCATCCCCAGCACGTAGCCCTGGATCAGTTCGGTCACCTCGGCGCCGATCAGGTGCGCGCCCAGCAGCTGGCCGGTGCCGGCGTCGAAGATGGTCTTGACCAGGCCCTCGGGCTCGCCCAGCGCGATCGCCTTGCCATTGGCGTGGAAGGGGAAGCGCCCGATCCGCAGTTCGCGTCCGCTCTCGCGGGCCTGGCGTTCGCTCAGCCCGACGCTGGCCACCTGGGGCTGGCTGTAGGTGCAGCCCGGGATGCGGCGCGCATCGAGGGGCTGCGGATGGCCGGCGCCGGCGATCTTCTCGACGCACAGCACGCCCTCGTGGCTGGCCTTGTGCGCGAGCCAGGGCGCCCCGGCGACGTCGCCGATGGCGTAGACGCCGGGCTGCGAGGTGCGGCACCACTCGTCGGTGACGATGTGGGACTTCTCGACCCGCACCCCGGCCTGCTCGAGCCCCAGCCCTTCGACGTTGCCGACGATGCCGACCGCGCTCAGCACGCGATCGACGCGCAGCGTCGAGGGCTGGCCGCCCACCTCGAAGGTGACGGTGACCTCGTCCTCCCCCTTGGCCAGCCCGCTGACGGTAGCGCCGGTGATGATCTGCAGGCCGCGCCGGGTGAAGGTCTTGCGGGCGAGTTCCGAGATCTCCTCGTCTTCCGCCGGCAGCACCCGGTCGAGCATCTCGATCACCGTGACTTCGGCGCCGAGCGAGCGGTAGAAGCTGGCGAACTCGATGCCGATCGCCCCCGAGCCCACCACCAGCAGCGACTTCGGCATCGCCGGCGGCACCAGCGCCTCCTTGTAGCTCCAGACCAGCCGGCCGTCGGGCTCGATCGGCGCCACCGCGCGCGCCCGGGCGCCGGTGGCCAGCACGATGTGCGCGGACTGCAGCTGTGTCAGCGCGCCGTCGCGCGCCTCGACCTGAAGGCCACCGCCGCCCGTCAGCCGGCCATGGCCCTCGATGACATCGACCCGGTTCTTGCGCAGCAGGTGGCGTACGCCGGATGACAGCTGTTCAGCGACGGCGCGCGATCTCGCGACGACCTGTGCCAGGTCGAAGCGCACGCCGTCGGCCGCCAGTCCGTAGGCCGAGGCATGCTGCATCTGCGTGTAGACCTCGGCGCTGCGCAGCAGCGCCTTGGTCGGGATGCAGCCCCAGTTCAGGCAGATGCCGCCCAGGTGCTCGCGCTCGACGAGCGCGGTCCTCATGCCCAGCTGCGCGGCACGGATCGCCGCCACGTAACCGCCCGGGCCGCCGCCGACGACGATCAGGTCGAAGGATTTCGTCATGCTGTGTCCCCGGTCACACCAGCATCGCCAGGGGTTGCTCGATCAGGCCCTTGAACGCCGCGAGGAACTCGGCACCGACCGCGCCGTCGACCACCCGGTGATCGACCGACAGCGTGCAGGTCATCACGGTCGCGATGGCCAGCGCCCCGTCGTGCACCACCGGTCGCGGCTCGCCCGCGCCGACCGCCAGGATGCAGGCCTGGGGCGGGTTCAGGATGGCCGCGAACTCGCGCACACCGAACATGCCCAGATTGGAGATGCTGAAGCCGCCGCCCTCGTACTCGGCGGGCTTGAGCCGACCCTCGCGGGCGCGTCCGGCCAGCTCGCGCAACTCGGCGGACAGCGCGCCCAGGCTCTTGGTGTCGGCCTGCCGCAGCACCGGCGTGATCAGCCCGGCCGGTGTGGCCACCGCGATGCTGAGGTCGACGTCCTTCCAGCGCCGGATGGCGTTGTCGGTCCACGACGCATTCGCCGCGGGTACGCGCTTCAGGGCCACGGCCACCGCGCGCACGATCAGGTCGTTGACCGATACCTTGGACTCCTCTTGCGCGGCATTGACCTGGGCGCGCAAGGCCAGCAGCGCGTCGATCTGGCAGTCGATCGTCAGGTAGAAGTGCGGCGCCTGCTGCTTCGACTCGCTCAGGCGCCGCGCGATAGCGCGCCGCATGTTGGTGTGCGGGGTGTCTTCGTAACCGCGGGCCTGCCCGGCGTCCGGCGCCAGCACAGTGGCCGCGGGCGTGATGGCCGTCGGCGGGGCGATGGCTGCGATCTGGCCGGCCGCTCGAGCCGGGCCGGCCCCGGCAACACTCAAGGCCGCTTCGATATCGACCTGAACGATGCGGCCCCGGGGTCCGCTGCCGCGGATGGCGGCGAGCGACAGGCCGTGCTGCCGTGCCAAGCGGCGGGCCAGCGGACTGCTGGCGATGCGTTCGCCGACGGCCGGGCCGGGCGCTGCTGCATGGCCAGGCGTTCCGGCGGCAGCCGTGGAGGCGGCAGGCGCGGCGGTGGCCGCGGTAGCGGCGAACGCTGCCGGCGCCGCGCCAGCGCCGGCCGCCCCAGCCGGCGCGGCTTCGCCGGCCTGCAGCAGCCATGCCAGTGTTGCGCCGACCTTCACGTTCTGGCTGCCCGCCGGCACCCGGATGCCGGCCAGGGTGCCGGCTGCAGGCGCCTCGAACTCGACCAGCGCCTTGTCGGTCTCGATTTCCAGCAACACCTCGCCGGCTTCGACGGTGTCGCCTTCCTGCTTGAGCCATCGGGCCAGGTTGCCCTCGGTCATCGACGGGGACAGTGCCGGCATGGTGATCTCAGTGGCCATGGGTTCCTCTCTTCGCGCGTCGGCTCGGTGGCATCAGAGGGGCCGGCCCATCGCCGCCATCAGCTGCCCGAAGCCTTCGCGGACTTCCTCCAGGCCGACGTGCGAGGCCCGCTCGAGCACCTTGCTGACGGACGGTGACGACTCACCGCCGTGGATGCGCTGCACCGGCTGGTCCAGGTCGTCGAAGCAGCGGCGCTGGATCTCGTCGGCCAGCATGGCGCCGTAGGAGACGGTCAGCGTTCCCTGCTCGAGCACCACGACGTTGTGGGTTTTGCGCACGCTGGCCTCGATCAACGGCCAGTCGATGCCGCCGCGGTCGAGCGACCGCAGGTCGATGATCTCGGCGTCCAGCCCCAGCTCGTCGGCCGCCTTCAGCGCCAGCTGCGTCATCGACAGGTAGGTCAACACCGTGAACGCGCGGCCTTCGCGCAGCACCTTGGCCTTGCCCAGCGGAATGCAGTAGTCCAGGTCTTCCAGCGGGCCGGTGCCGGTGCTGCCGTACAGATCGACGTGCTCGATCACCAGCACCGGGTCCTCGCAACGCAGCGCGCTGTTCATCAGGCCGACGTAGTCGAACGGGGTGGACGGCGCGACGATGCGCCAGCCCGGCCACTGCGAGAACAGGCCGGCCGGGTCCATCGAGTGCTGCGACCCGTAGCCGGTGCCGGCGGCGCACTTGGTGCGCAGCACCAGCGGCATCTTCGAATCGCCGCCGAACATGTGGCGCGACTTGCCGATCTGGTTGAACAACTGGTCGGCGGCCACCAGCGCGAAGTCCGCGTACATCAGTTCGACCACGGGCCGGTAACTGCCCTCCAGCGCCACGCCGCCGGCCAGGCCGGTGAAGCCGTTTTCGGCGATCGGGGTGCCGATGATGCGATCGGGAAAGCGCGCGCTCAAGCCGCGGGTCGCCCCGTTGGCGCCGCCGTTCATGCGATGGATGTCCTCGCCGAGGCAGAAGATGCGCTCGTCCGTTTCCATGCGGCGCCCCATCACCTGCCACACGGCGTCGATGAACTTCATGTCGCCCAGCTTGCCGGTGGCGGTCTCGGCCTCCTCGAAGCGGGCGCCCGCGAACTCCGACAGGTCACCGCGCAGGCCTTGGTCACGGAAGGCCGTATCCGGCCACAGCGCAGGCAGGATGCGCCGCTTGCCGCTGTCTCGAGGGTCGGCTTCGGTCAGGCGCTCAAAGACGCCTTTCATCGCCGCCGCGCAATGGGCGCGCAGCGCCTGGTCGTCGTCGGGTGTCAGCCAGCCGCGCTCGATCATCTCGCGCGCGCAGCGCTCGACCGGATCGCGGCTGCGCCACTGCGCCTCTTCCTCCTTGGAACGATAGCCAAACGCGCTGCCGGGGACCGGCCCGCCATGATGGGTGTAGCGATAGACCATCGCCTCGATCAGGGTCGGACCTTTGCCGGCACGCATGTGCTCGACGGCCAGCTTCGAGGCCGCATGGACCGCGGCCAGGTCCATGCCATCGACCCGCCAGGCGGGAATGCCGAACGCTCCCCCACGCGAGGACAGGCGCGTCTCCGCGGTCTGTTCGGCGACCGTGGTCGAGACGGCGTAACCGTTGTTCTCGATGAAGAAGCAAATCGGCAGCTTCCACAGCCCGGCCAGGTTGAACGACTCGAGCACCGAGCCGATGTGGCTGCTGCCGTCGCCGAAGAAGGTCATCGCCACGCGGCCCTTGCCTTCGCGCTGCTTGGCCCAGGCCAGGCCGTTGGCGATCGGTACGCCGCCGCCGACGATGGCGTTGGTGCCCATGGCACCCGCCTCGTCCCAGCGCAGGTGCATGGAGCCGCCGCGTCCCTTGCAGAAGCCCGGCGTCAGGCCAAGGATCTCGGCCAGGGTGCGATACAGGAACTCCTGCACTGTCACCGGCACCGGGGCGCGGCGCGGATCGTGATCGGCCTGGTCCAGCAGCCGCAGTCCCTTGGCGATGAACTGGTGGTGTCCGCGGTGCGCGCCGGTGATCAGGTCCGGGCTGTCGAGCCAGGCCATGCTGCCCACCGCACCGGCCTCCTGTCCGAGGCTGGTGTGCGCGGGGCCATTCACCAGGCCCAGTTTGGCTGCCTCGAGCACGGCCTCCTCGAACGCGCGCACGACGTTCAGGTGGTAGTGCATGCGCAGCAGACGTTCAGGCCCGATGGCCTGCCAGTCCTTGGCGGTCGAGTTGACCTCGACCCAGGGGGTGGCGTAGCTGAGCTTGGTGGTGGCGGGCATGCGTTGTCCTCTGGTCGGGCGTGGCGGTCCGACCCCGCTGCGAGCGGATGTCGAAGGGCTTGTCGAAGCTTGCAACGCAAACATCGGGCCATGTCGAATTGCCGGCACTCACGCGGGTCCGCACGCCGCGCGCAAGAGACAGCTTTCGGGGCACACAGCCCTGGGTCCGTGCAAGTCTTTCTGAAAGTGTGCGAGAGGTGCACTGGGCCAATGATTGGCCCAATCTGCGACATGTCCCGCGGTTGAAACACTTGGCGCTGAATGGAAGGTTCGTGGCGCAACCGCCCACTGCAGAGCGCGTCGAAGTAGTTCGTCGCGTTCAACCGGTGGTCTGCTTGAGTCGTCGGCGTTGCCAAAGATCCCGAAGGATGTGCTGGACCAGATCGTGGCCGAAGGTCCGATGAAGGCGCAGCAGGTCAACACCGCGATTGATGGCGCTGAAGAAGGCGATCATCGAGCGCGCGCTGGGTGGCGAGCTGCGAACCACCCAGGCTACGCGTCGGGAGCTGGACCTGCCGTCCACGGTCAACTGCAAGGACGATCTGGGCAGCTCGATCTTCGCCGCCGAGCCGAACGGCCACGGTGTCCAGCTTTCACTCGGCGGGTTGCTCGGCGTCGCGGCCAGCGCGCTATCGAAGACCGCTTTGTGGCTTGCCTGATCGGCAGCAGCTTCGTCGGCAATGGGTCGGTGGCGTTACTCGTGGTGCTGGCGTCAATCTTCGGGTAGCGCCATGAGCCGTCTCTCGGCGCCCGACGTTGAACGCGAGTGCGTATGGTCTGCCGCCGCTGCTGGGGCATAGGTTGGCGCGAAGGCAAGTGATTCAGGATCCGGCGAGCTGGAAGCTGACGCCGAGTTCCTTGCACACGTCGAGCCAGCAGGCTCTTCACGGTGTCGAAAATCTTGGGCGCCGGCACGTCGACGATCACCGCGGCCACGTCGTAGGACGCACCGGCGCCGCCAGCGGCCGATCGCCTGACGCGTCAGGAACACCCACTGCGCGGCGGCGAGCCCGCAGGCGCCGAGCAGGGCGATGGCGATACCGGCCGCACGAACGCACTTCGCAATCATCGCCGTCCTCCCGAAAATCAACGCGGCCATCCAGGCGCTCTTGGTCAGCCGCCCGGCATGGGCCGCGACCTTGATCCCGGGCGGCGGCTTGGTACGCTGCGGCCCTGAGCCGACCATGGGGATTGGTCCGGCCCACCGATCGCATGGACGCCTACCTCGTCATCGGCAACCCGAACACGCGCAAGGCTTCGCTGGTGCGCTGCCTGAGCGGCTGCTTCAACCGCAGCGTGCGCGACATCCAGCCGCTGGACGGCAAGCCGGCGCTGCGCCTGTACGCGCGTGTCGGCACCTTGCAGGACACCAGGTCGGGGCCCGAGGATTTCATCGCCGAGACGATGCGCATGCGCTGCAGCGCGGTGCTGTGCTGCCTGTCGCCCAGCGCCAACCCCGACCATGCCGAGCGTTATCCCGACGCGGCGGCCTATGTCGCGGCGTTCGAGGCGGCCGGCTGGCGGCTGCGCGCGATCGCCGTGCTCGGGCAGAACGGCGGCGGCGTGCGCTCGCCGAAGCTGCTGCAGTTTCCGCAGGCGCCGGTGGCGCCGGTCAACCACACCGCACGCGCCGTGCGCGCGCACTTCGGCTGGGAGTAGCTTCCCCGATCGACGCCCGCGGGGTGCACGGTTATATTGCCGCCGCCTGTTGCTTTCAGCCACCCGCCGACGAGGAGCGCCCCTTGATCGACCTGCTCGACATCCGCTACGTGCGCCTGGGCACGCGCGACCTGACCGGTGCCGACCGCTTCGCACGCGAAGTCGTCGGCCTGGAACTGGCGCACGCCGAGGCCGGCGCGCGCTGCTACCGCAGCGACGACCGCGACCACACGCTGGTGTACTTCGAAGGCGACCCGCAAGACCACACGGTGGGTTTCGAGCTGCGCGATGCATCGCGGCTGGACGCCGCCGCATCCGCGCTGTCCGACCGCGGCTTCGCGGTGCAGCCCGGCAGCGCCGGCGCACGCGAGCAGCGCCGCGTGCATGACTTCGTCGGCTTCCAGGACCCGACCGGCAACCGCATCGAGCTGGTCGTGCGCCCGCAGCACAGCGGGCGGCGCTACTTCCCGTCGCGCGACGCGGGCATCACCGGCTTCAGCCATGTCGGCCTGTGCAGCACCGACGCAGCGCGCGACGAAGCCTTCTGGTGCGGCATGCTCGGCGCGCGCGTCAGCGACCGCATCGGCGACGCGGCGCTGCTGCGCATCGACCCGGTGCACCACAAGATCGCGCTGTTCCCGACCACGCGCTCGGGCGTGCAGCACGTCAACCACCAGGTGGCGGGCATCGACGACGTGATGCGCGCGTACTACCAGCTGCGCGAGCAGGGCGTGAAGATCGTCTTCGGCCCGGGGCGGCATCCGACCTCGGGCGCGGTGTTCCTGTACTTCGAAGGCCCGGACGGCATGGTCTTCGAATATTCGACCGGCGTGCGCCTGATCGCGCCGGAAGACGAGGCCGGCTACCGGCCGCGCCAGTTCCCGCCGCTGCCGTCGTCGTTCTGCATGTGGGGCTCGAAGCCCGACATCGCCGAGTTCAGGAACGCCGACGCATGAGCACGCCGGGCCGCTCCCAAGTGCTCATCCCGGAGCACGCAGTGAGCAGGGTCGTCCAGTGAGCGCTTCGACCGAAGGCGTGCTGCCCGGCAGGGCAGCGCCGCGCGGCAACTATTCGCACGTCCGGCGCGCGGGGCCGTTGCTGTTCACCGCCGGCATCAGCAGCCGGCGGCCGGACAACACGATCGCCGGCGCTGAGGTCGACCCCATGGGCACGATGCGCCTGGACATCCGCGAGCAGACGCGCGCGGTGCTGAACAACATCCGCGACATCCTGGCCGCGGCCGGCGCCGGGCTCGAAGACGTGGTCGAGGTATCGAGCTTCCTCGTCAACATGAACGACTTCGCCGGCTACAACGAGGTCTATGCCGAGTTCTTCGGCCCCGGCGGGCCGGCGCGCACCACGGTGGCGGTGCACCAGCTGCCGCATCCGCAGCTGCTGGTCGAGATCAAGTGCGTGGCCTACAAGCCATGAGCCGTCGCTGGGCCGCCCCAAGACGGCTCGCGCCCCCTCGGGGGGGTGAGCCCGCGCCGAGCGAGCGCCTGCGCGCTCGTGAGTGGCTGGCGAACGCCCATCGGCCTGCAAGCCGATGGGCCGGCGCCGCAGGCGCCTTGGGGGCCGCATGAGCAACTTGCGCTACGGCCAGCCCTTCAACTTCCAGCGCTGGCTGGACGACCACGCGCATCTGCTGAAACCGCCGGTGGGCAACCGGCAGATCTGGGCCGATGCCGACTTCATGGTCACGGTGGTCGGCGGGCCCAACGCGCGCAGCGACTTCCACGACGACCCGTTGGAGGAGTTCTTCTGGCAGTTCAAGGGCAACGCCGAGTTGCTGATCTGGGACCGCGGCCGCTGTGAGCGCGTGCCGCTGAAGGAAGGCGACATCTTCCTGATGCAGCCGCACCTGCTGCACTCGCCGCAGCGGCCTGAAGGCGACAGCCGCTGCCTGGTCATCGAGCGCCAGCGGCCGCAAGGGCTGAGCGACGCCTTCCAGTGGCATTGCGCGCATTGCGGCGGGCTGGTTCGGCGCATCGAGCTGCAGTTGGCCGACATCGTCGCCGACCTGCCGGCGACCTACCAACGCTTCTACGAATCGAAGGAGGACGAGCGCCGCTGCACGCAGTGCGGCAAGGTCCACCCGGGGCGCGACCACCAGGCCTGGCATGCCGCGCTGGCAGCCTCGGGCCTGATCGGCGCGGACGCACGATGATCGACATGCACGCCCACTGCCTGCCGCGCATCGCGCGCGAGGAGGCTTTCGCGGTGGACGCCGAGCGCGCGCCGTGGCTGGAGGTCGAGCCCGGCGGCGAACGCGGCCACATCATGCTCGGCGACAAGCGCTTCCGACCGGTGAACGCGACGCTGTGGGATCCGGCGCGCCGCGTGGCCGAACTCGACGCGCAGGGCATTGCGCTGCAGGTGGTGTGCGCGACGCCGGTGATGTTCGGCTATGCCTGGCCGGCGGCGAAGACCGCCGACTGGGCGGCACGGATGAACGGGCACGTGCTCGCCTACTGCGCACACGCGCCCCAGCGGTTGAAGGCGCTGGCGCAGGTGCCGCTGCAGGACACCGGGCTGGCCTGCCGCGAGGCGGAGCGCGCGATGGCCGCCGGCTGCATCGGCGTGCAGATCGGCAACCACGTGGCCGAGCGCGACCTGGACGACGAAGGGCTGGTGCAGTTCCTGATCCATTGCGCCCGGAACCGCATCCCGCTGCTGGTGCACCCCTGGGACATGATGGGTGGGCCCAAAGAAGGCCGCATGAAGCAATGGATGCTGCCCTGGCTGGTGGCCATGCCGGCCGAGACGCAGCTGGGCATGCTGTCGCTGATCCTGTCGGGCGCGCTGGAGCGCATCCCGGACACGCTGAAGATCTGCTTCGCCCACGGCGGCGGCAGCTTCGCCTGGCTGCTGGGGCGCGCCGACAACGCCTGGAAGCACCGCGACATCATCCGCAAGGACTGCCCGCATCCGCCTTCGCACTACGCGCGCCGCTTCCACGTCGACAGCGCGGTGTTCGATACCGGCGCGCTGCGGCTGCTGACCGAGGTGATGGGCACCGAGCGCGTGATGCTCGGCTCCGACAGCCCGTTCCCGCTGGGCGAGCAGCGCATCGGCAGCCTGGTGCGCGAAGCGCCGTTCCTGGACGAGGCCGCGCGCGGCCGCATCCTGCGGGGCAACGCCGAAGCCTTCTTCGGGCTTCCCCCAGCACCCGCCAAATAGTTTAGAACTAAACTGATTTTCCGCCCCTCCCCAGCCCGAGGTTGCCCGACATGACCGGACCCAAGACCCGCCTTCTGGCCGCGATCGCCCTCAGCGGCGCCGCCGCCCTCGCCCAGGCCCAGGCGCCGCTGAAGATCGGCTTCATCGCCGAGCTGTCGGGCCCGCAGGGCGCGCTGGGCCAGGACCAGTACGACGCCTTCATGATGGTGGTCGAGCGCAACGGCGGCAAGCTCGGCGGCGTGCCGGTGCAGGTGCTGCGCGAGGACAGCCAGCTCAAGCCGGACGTGGCCACGCAGATCGTGCAGAAGCTGATCGAGAAGGAGAACGTGCCGATCATCACCGGCGTCACCTTCTCCAACATCATGATGGCGGTGCAAAAGCCCATCACCGAGAAGGGCGTGTTCCTGATCGGCAGCAACGCCGGCCCGGCGCCGATCGCCGGCGCGCAATGCAGCCCGTACCAGTACATCGTCAGCTGGCAGAACGACAACCAGGCCGAGGTCGTCGGCAAGTACGCCACCGACAAGGGCTACAAGCGCGTCATCGGCATGGCGCCCAACTACCAGGCCGGCAAGGACTTCATCGCCGGCTTCAAGCGCTTCTACAAGGGCGAGATGATCGACGAGATCTACACGCCGCTGAACCAGCCCGACTTCAGCGCCGAACTGGCGCAGGTGGCGGCCAAGAACCCGGACGCGGTCTACGTCTTCTACCCCGGCGGGCTGGGCGTGAACTTCGTGCGCCAGTACCAGCAGGCCGGGCTGCTGGGCAAGATCCCGCTGCTGTCGACCAGCACCACCGACGGCTCGACGCTGCCGGCGCAGAAGGAAACCGCGCTCGGCGTGATCAGCGGCACATTCTGGGGCCCGGACTTGAACAACCCGGCGAACAAGCAGTTCGTCGACGAGTTCGAGAAGAAGTTCAACCGCATCCCCAGCCAGTACGCGGCGCAGAGCTACGACGCGGCGCTGCTGCTCGACTCGGCCATCGCCAAGGTCAAGGGCAACGTCGCCGACAAGAAGGCCTTCGGCGCGGCGCTGATGGCGGCGGACTTCAAGTCGGTGCGCGGCGACTTCAAGTTCAACAACAACCACTTCCCGATCCAGGACCAGCACATCTTCGAGGTGGCCAAGGACGCCAAGGGCCGCGTCAGCCTGAAGACCATTGCCACGCCGCTGAAGAACCACGGCGACGCGTACGCCTCTCAATGCAAGATGTGAGGGCACCACCACCCTCACCCCAACCCTCTCCCGCCAGCGGGAGAGGGGGCTCTAGTCTCACCCTCTCCCGCTGGCGGGAGAGGGCCGGGGTGAGGGCCGCATGACCACCGGCCTGTTCTTCACCCAGCTGCTCAACGGGCTGCAGCTCGGCGTGCTGCTGTTCCTGCTGTCGGCCGGGCTGACGCTGGTGTTCGGCATCATGAACGTGGTCAACCTGGCGCACGGCTCGCTGTACATGATGGGCGCGTACTTCGCGGCCGCGGCCTTCAACGCCTTCGACAACTCCTTCCTGGCCGCCGCGCTGGTAGCCGTGCCCGGCACGCTGCTGCTCGGACTGCTGATCGAGCGGCTGGTGCTGGCCAACCTGTACCAGCGCGACCACCTGGACCAGGTGCTGGCCACCTTCGGCCTGATCCTGTTCTTCAACGAGGTGGTGCGCTACGTCTGGGGGCCCTCGTCGGTGTACATGAACGTGCCGGCCTGGCTGTCGGGCACGGTCAACCTGTTCGGCCTGCCCTACCCGGCCTACCGCTTCGCGATCATCGCCGTCGGGCTGGCCGTAGGCATCGGCCTGTACGCGCTGATCAACCGCACGCGCGTGGGCATGCTGATCCGCGCCGGCGCCAGCAATCCGGACATGGTGTCGGCGCTGGGCGTCAACATCCGCGGGCTGAACACGCTGGTCTTCGGCCTGGGCGCGGCGCTCGCCGGGCTGGCCGGGCTGATGGCCGGGCCGATCGTCTCGGTGCAGTCGGGCATGGGCGAGCCGGTGCTGATCCTGACGCTGGTGGTCATCGTCACCGGCGGCATCGGCTCGATCCGCGGCGCCTTCTACGGCGCGCTGATCGTCGGCATCGTCGACACCATCGGCCGCGCCTTCCTGCCCACGCTGCTGCGCGAGATGTTCGACCGCGCGGTGGCGCAGGCGGTGGGCCCGGCGATCGCGTCGATGCTGATCTACCTGCTGATGGCCGCGGTGCTGGCACTCAAGCCCCAGGGCCTGTTCCCGGTGAAGCATGGCTGATACTGGTCCGCCCCCTACGCGCTTCGCGCGCCCCTTCGAGGGGGCGCCGCTGGCGGCCCGGCAGAGCCGGATCCGCGGCGGCCGCTCGACAGCTGCAGGCGGCCTCGGCACGTGCCGCACTTCAATGGCATGAGCAACAAGCAAGACCTCCCTGCGCACGTCTTCGCCGTGCTGCTGCTGGCCGGCCTGGCGCTGGTGCCGCTGCTCGCCGCCTGGCTGGGCCAGCCCTTCTGGATCACGCTGTTCACCCGCATCCTGATCTTCGCGCTGGCGGCGATGGGGCTGAACCTGGTGCTCGGCTTCGGCGCGATGGTCAGCTTCGGCCATGCGATGTACATCGGCATCGGTGCCTATGTGGTGGGCATCCTGTCCTTTCACGGCATCGACAGCGGCTTCGTGCAGCTGGGGGCCGCGCTGCTCGTCGGCGCCGTCGTCGCGCTGGCGGTCGGCGCGATCTGCCTGCGCACCAGCGGCATGGCCTTCATCATGATCACGCTGGCCTTCGCGCAGATGCTGTACTTCCTGGCAGTGAGCCTGCGCGAATACGGCGGCGACGACGGCATGCAGCTGAAGGGCCGCAGCCTGCTCGGGCCGCTGGACCTGAACAACTCCACCGTCTTGTACTACCTGGCCTACGCGCTGGTGTTGCTGGTGCTGTTCGGCTTCTGGCGGCTGGTGCATGCGCGCTTCGGCATGGTGCTGCGCGGCTGCCGCAGCAACGAGCGCCGCATGGCCGCGATGGGTTTTCCTACGCTGCGCTACAAGCTCACGGCCTATGTCGTTTCCGCGCTGGTGTGCGTGCTGGCCGGCATGCTGATGGCCAACCTGACGCGCTTCGTCGCGCCCTCGTACATGGCCTGGACGGTGTCGGGCGAGCTGATCGTGATGACGGTGCTCGGCGGCCTGGGCACGCTGGTCGGCCCGATCGCCGGCGCCGCCGCGCTGCTGCTGCTGGAAGAGGCGCTGTCCTCGCTGAAAGTGGGTTGGCCGTGGCTGGACACGATCCTGAACCAGCACTGGCTGGCGCTGATCGGCATCTTCATCGTGCTGGTGGTGCTCGTACTGAAGCAGGGCATCTACGGTTGGCTGCTGGCAAAAAAATGAACCACCCCCTACGCGCTTCGCGCGCCCCCTGCGAGGGGGCACCGCCAGCGGACCTGCAGAGCCGGATCCGCGGCGGTCGCTCGAAGGCCGTGCCGGGCCGCGGCGGTGCATTTGTTGGCGCCGGGGAGCGTTCATGGCTGCCTTAGAGGTCACCGGCTTGGTCAAGCGCTTCGGCGGTCTGCTGGCCACCGACCACCTGGACCTGGCGCTCGCCCGCGGCGAGATCCATGCGGTGATCGGGCCCAACGGCGCCGGCAAGACCACGCTGATCAACCAGCTCAGCGGTCAGATCCTTCCCGACGAAGGCCGCATCGTCTTCGACGGCCAGGAGCTGACGCACGAGCCGCCGCACCGGCGCGCGATGGCCGGGCTGGGGCGCTCGTTCCAGATCACCTCCGTGTTCAACGACTTCACGGTGCTGCAGAACGCCGCGCTGGCGGTGCAGGCGCATGCCGGCCACAGCTTCCGCTTCTGGCGCCCGGCAGCCAGCGAGTCCGAACTCACCCGGCCGGCGCTGGCCGCGCTGGAGCAGGCCGGCTTGAGCGAGCGCGCGCACACGCCGGTGGCGGTGCTGGCGCACGGCGAGCGCCGCCAGCTGGAGATCGCGATGGTGCTGGCCACCGGCGCCAAATGCCTGCTGCTGGACGAGCCGATGGCCGGCATGAGCCCGACCGAATCCGAGGCCGTGGTCGCGCTGCTGCGCAAGCTGAAGGGCGGGCACACGATCCTGCTGGTGGAGCACGACATGGACGCGGTGTTCGCGCTGGCCGATACCGTCAGCGTGCTGGTCTACGGCCGGCCGATCGCCAGCGGCACACCCGGGCAGATCCGCAACCACCCCGAGGTGCGCGAGGCCTACCTTGGCGAGGAAGAGCACTGATGACCAGCCTGCTGGAACTCGACGCCATCGAGACCGCCTACGGCAGCAGCCAGGTGCTGTTCGGCGTGTCGCTGACGGTGCAGCCGGGCGAATGCATCACGCTGATCGGCCGCAACGGCATGGGCAAGACCACCACGGTCAAGTCGATCATGGGCCTGCTGCGGCCGCGCGCCGGCCAGGTGCGCATGGAAGGCCGGCCGATCAGCGGCCAGGCCAGCTGGCGCGCCGCGCGCTGCGGCCTGGGCCTGGTGCCCGAGGGGCGGCAGATCTTCCCGAGCTTGAGCGTGCGCGAGAACCTGGTGGCCACCGCCGGCAACCGCCACGCCAAGGCGCAGCCGTGGACGCTGGACGCCGTCTATGCGATGTTCCCGCGTCTGCGCGAGCGCGAGCGCAACCTCGGCTCCAACCTATCGGGCGGCGAGCAGCAGATGCTGGCCATCGGCCGCGCGCTGATGACCAACCCGAAGCTGTTGATCCTGGACGAGGCCACCGAAGGCCTGGCGCCGCTGATCCGCGCCGAGATCTGGTCCTGCCTGGGCCGGCTGCGCAACACCGGCCTGTCGATGATCGTCATCGACAAGCACATCGGCCCGCTGCTGAACCTGGCCGACCGGCACGTGGTGCTGGAAAAAGGCCGCGTGGTCTGGCAGGGCGGCAGCGACCAGCTGCGCGCGCAGCCGGAGGTGCTGCAGCGCTACCTGGGCATTTGAGGAGAAACCGCATGATCCTGGAAGTCGCCGACATCCGTATCCAGCCCGGCCGCCAGGCCGAATTCGACCAGGCCATCGAGCACGGCCTGAAGACCGTGATCAGCCGCGCGCAGGGCTTCCAGGGCTGGAAGCTCAACAAGGGGATCGAAAGCCCCGAGCGCTACCTGCTGCAGATCTTCTGGGCCACGCTGGAGGACCACACGGTGGCCTTCCGCGGCGGCCCGCTGTTCGCCGAATGGCGCGCCATCGTCGGCCCGTTCTTCGCCGCGCCGCCGGTGGTCGAGCACTTCACGCTGCTGGGCAAGTCCGAGTGAGCCGTGAGCCGTGAGTCGTGACAGGGCGCTGGCCGCCGCGGCGGCGCATTTCGACGACGGCAGCTTCGCGCGAGTTGGCGCGGCGCGTGGCGATCCGCAGCGAGAGCCAGGACCCGGCACAGGCCGACGCGCTGCACGCCTATCTGGCCGACGAACCGAGCAGCACGCTGGCCGCACTGGGCTTCGCCTGCCGGGTGTTCGACAACCCGCGGCAAGGTACCGGTTGCGGCCCCTTCCTGATCGCCGCGCGTCACGAGGATGCGGCGCTGCCCGCGGTGCTGATGTACGGCCATGGCGGCGTGGCGCGCGGCCAGGCGCGTCGTGGACACGCGGCCGGGGTCCATGGACGCTGGCCGTCGGCGGCGACAGGCTCTACGGCCGCGGCACCGCCGACAACAAGGGCCAGCACAGCATCAACCTGGCGGCGCTGGCTGCGACGCTGGCGGCGCGCGGCGGCCGGCTCGGCTTCAACGCCACCTGGCTGTTCGAGACCGGCGAGGAAACCGGCTCGCCCGGCTTGGCCGAGTTCTGCGCGCAGCAGCGCGAGCGGCTGGCCGCCGGCGCGCTGATCGCCTCCGACGGCCCGCGGCTGCGCGCCGAAGCGCCGACGCTGTTCCTGGGCACGCGCGGCGTCGCCAACTTCGAGCTGCACCTGAAGCTGCGCGACGGCGCCCACCATTCGGGCAACTGGGGCAGGCTGCTGCGCAACCCCGGCACGGTGCTGGCCGCGGCCATCGCCAGCCTGGTCGACGGCCAGGGCGTCATCCGCGTGCCCGGGCTGCGGCCGCCGCCGATCCCCGCCAACGTGCGTGCCGCGTTGGCCGGGCTCGAACCCGGCGGCGGGCCGGACGACCCGGCGGTCGATGCCGACTGGGGCGAGCCGGGTCTGAGGCCGATCGAACGCGTGCTGGGCTGGAACGCGCTGGAAGTGCTGGCGATGCGCACCGGCAACCCGGACTACTTCCCGGTCAACGCGATCCCCGCGCATGCGCAGGCCACGCTGCAGCTGCGCTTCGTCGTCGGCACCGACGTCGCGCGGCTGCGCGAGCTTGTGCACACGCATCTGCAGGCTCGAGGTGATGGCGCCGTCGAGGTGAGCGAGCCGGTGGTCATGCAGGCGACGCGGCTGGACCCCGACAACGCCTGCGTGCGCGTCGCGCTGCAGTCGATCGAGACGACGACCGGATCGAAACCGGTGCTGCTGCCGAACCTCGGCGGCTCGCTGCCCAACGACGTGTTCGCTGACGGCCTGGGCCTGCCGACGGTATGGATCCCGCACGGCTGCCCGGGCTGTTCGCAGCACGCGCCGGACGAGCACCTGCTGGCGCCGGTGGCGCGGCAGGCGCTGCAGCTGATGACCGGGCTGTTCTGGGATCTGGGCGAGCAGGCTGCCGCGCTGCCAAGGCGCCGGGCCGCGCGGGCCTAGACCTCGGGATAGGCCCGTCCCGAGGCCGCGGCCTCGTCCGACGCGCCGGGGCTGAACAGCCAGGCCGCCAGCGCGCGTTCGCGTGCCGCCACGGTGTCCAGGAAATCCTTCGCGCCGTGCATCGCGCCGAAGGTGTCGAAGCCGCTCTCCAGAAAGCCCTGCAGCTCGCCCAGCCCGGCCAGCCGTGCCGGGCCGCGCATCAGCCGCAAGCTGTGGCGCAGCAGCGGATTGCGCGTGTAGACGTCCAGCGCGTCGGCGACACGGCGCATCAGCACGATCTGCCGCTCGCGCTCGGCCGGGTGGCCGACCTGCTGCCAGGCCGCGACGTAGGCGGGCAGATCCACCGGCCCCGGCGGCACCACGCGGGCCATCGCCGTGTCGAACACTTCGGACAGCGCGTGCAGCTGGCCCAGCGTTTCGACGGTCAGCACCACCTCCGCGGGAAACAGCCGCACCAGCGCCGGAATCACGCGCTTGAACTGCGCGTCGCGGCGCGTGAAGTCATCGGGGCCGTACAGCTCTTCCAGAAAAAAGCGGGTCGCCTTGGCATAACGCGGCGCCGCCAGCAGGTCGGCGTAGGTGTGCTGGAAGCGCTCGTGCTGGTAGTGCTTGACGGCCAGCACGCGCGCCGCCAGCGCGTGGTCGGCGGCGCGCAGCGTGCGCTGCTCGTCGACCTGCCGCAGCAGATCGAGAATGGCTTCGGCACGGGGGTTCATGGCCCGCAAGCCTAACAAGAGCCGCGGCCTGCCCCGTAGAGGCGGGACTCCAGAGCCCGTGGCGCCGCGCGCCGGACAATCCGGCCATGACGATGGCGCGCGTGCTGCAGACGCTGACGCTGGCGCTGGCCGTGTCGCTGCTGCTGGTGCTGGCCGGCTGGCTGTGGTGGGGGCTGGCGGCGTGGCTGGGCGTCGGCCTGCTGCTGCTGGCGCTGCTGCACCTGCCGCTGATGGCGGCCGAGTTCGTGCTGGCGCGCCTGCTCAGCCGCGGCGACCCGGCGCCGGTGCCGCGTCTGCCCGAGATGCTGCGCGCCTGGGGTGCCGAGGTGGCCGGCGCGGTGCGCGTCTTCGGCTGGGCGATCCCCTGGCGCTGGCGCCGCTATCCCGACCACCTGCCGGCCGGCGCCGCCGGGCGGCGCGGGCTGGTGCTGGTGCACGGCTTCGTCTGCAACCGCGGCATCTGGAACCCGTGGTGGCCGCGGCTGCGCGCGCTGGGCGTGCCCTGCATCGCCGTCAACCTGGAGCCGGTGTTCGGCGCCATCGACCGCTATCCGGCGTCGATCGAGGCCGCGGTGCAGCGGCTGACGCACGCCACCGGACAGCCGCCGCTGCTGGTGGCGCACAGCATGGGCGGGCTGGCCGTGCGCGCCTGGATGCGCGACTTCGACGGCGAATCACGCGTGCACGGCGTGGTCACGATCGGCACGCCGCACCACGGCACCTGGCTGGGCCGCTTCGGCTTCGCGCCGAACACGCGGCAGATGCGCCGCGACAGCCGCTGGCTGCAGGCGCTGGCCGCCGCCGAGCCGGCCACGCGCTACCGCCGCTTCACCTGCTTCTGGGGCCACTGCGACAACATCGTCTTTCCGGCGTCGACGGCCACGCTGCCCGGCGCCGACAACCGCCACCTGCGCGCGCATGCGCACGTGCACATGCTGCAGCATCCTGCCGTGCTGGCCACGGTGCTGCAGCGGCTGGCCGAGCCGGCGCGCGGCCCGCAGCTCAGTTCGCGGGCAGCTGGATCAGCTTGTTGATCTGCGCCGGCGTCGGCGCCGGCCAGCCGGCTTCCTTGGCCACGCGCAGGATCGCTTCGTTGGTGTCGAAATACACCTGCCAGTAGTGGTCGGTGTGGCAATACGGCCGCACCGAGATCACCGGGCCGACGAGGTTGAAGTCGAACACGTTGACTTCGGGCGCGGGGCTCTGCGCGACGTTGGGGATCGCCGCCACCGCCTTGCGGAAGCGCTCGAGCGCATCCAGCGCGTCGACGCCGCCGGCCAGCTGCGCGGTGCGCTCGACGCGGCGCACCGGGTTGTGCGAGTAGTTCTGGATCGGGTCGCCGAAGACCTTGCCGTTGCCGATCAGCGTGACCACGTTGTCCGGCGTGACCAGCGTGGTCGCGAACAGGCCCAACTCCTTGATGGTGCCGGTGACGCCGCCGACGGTGACGAAGTCGCCCACCTTGAAGGGCCGCAGCACCAGCATGAACGCGCCGGCCGCGAAGTTGCCGAGCATGCCGCTCCAGGCCACGCCGATGGCCACGCCGGCACCGGCGATCAAGGCGGCGAAGCTGGTGGTCTGGATGCCGAAGTAGCCGAGGATGCCCAGCACCAAGGCGATGCTCAGCATCACCGCGACGATCGAACCCAGGTACTTGGTCAGCGTCGGGTCGACGTGGTTGCGGCTCATGGCCCGCTGCATCAGGCTGACCACCATGTTGATCAGCCAGCGGCCGACGATCCAGAAGGCGATGGCCGCCAGGACCTTGATGCCGATCTCCAGGGCGGTGGTGCTGAGAAAGGTCTGGATGTTCTGTATGTCCATGGGTACCCCTATCCTCCGGTCGGTTTTGAAGCCGGCCATTATCGGGGGCCGCGCCACGGCCGGGAGTCAGGCGCCGTCGATCTGGCGCAGCAGCGTGCGCGCCGGCGTTTCGCCCAGGTTCAGCAGCGCAGCGATGTCGCGCACGTCGTCGTCGAGGGCCGGGTTGTCCCAGCCGAGCGCGCTGTGGCGCGCGACGCGCACCGCCAGCAGCACGTTCTTCACCTGCGGCGTGTCGGCATGGCGGTCGTCCTCGATGCGCACCAGCATCTGCGGCAGCCGCCAGGCGCGCAGCAGCGCCTGCTGCAGCTCGGCCAGCTCGATGTTCAGTACGCGGCGCTGCGCCGCCGCCGAACGCAGCCCGGCGTCGGCACGCTGGGCGCGCGCGATGCGCAGCGCCAGGGCCGGCGCGTGCAGCCACAGCAGCAGCTCGGCGAAGTCGTGCAGCAGCGCCGCCAGGTGCAGGACCGCCGCGTCCGGGTCCATGCGGTGTACGGCGAAACCCAGCGCGAAGGCGGCTGCGCGGTGCGCGCGCTTCAGCACCGCCTCGAAGCCGCGCCACGCCTCGGGCTCGCCGGCCAGCTGCACCGCCACCGTCGGCTGTGCACCGAAGGCGCGGAAGAAGGGCCCGATGCCCAGCAGCACCAGCGCCGAGGTCGCGGTCTGCGGGTCGCCGCTGCTGCGCGCGCTGCGCACGCCGGCCACGTGGGCCAGCAGCTTCAGCGTCATCAGCGGGTCGTGCGCCACCGCGTCGGCAATCAGGTGCGCGTCGACCGCGTCCGCGTCCTCGTCCTCGACGGCACGCAATTCCTCCAGCCGCAGCGCGGTGTCGTCCAGCACCGGCAGCGGCGCGGCCAGGAAGTGCGCGCTCCAGGCGGCCAGGTCCGGCAGCGCTTCGCTCAGGCGGGGCGGTGCGGGGCGGCTGGGGTCCATCGGCGGGCGCAGGGCGTTTGCACGCTTATCGGCCGCCGGCCGCAGCCGCTTGAGGAGGTGGGCTGCACCGAGAGTCTCCAGCCTTCGCGCGGGTCGGCGCGGCTTCTAAGATGTGACCCATGTCAAGCCCCAACCCTGCAGATCTGCCGAAGCTCGGCCTGGGCACCTGGCGCATGGGCGAGAGCCGGGCCGCGCACGCCGCGGAGCTGGCCGCGCTGCGCGCGGCGCTGGACATCGGCTACCGCGCCTTCGACACCGCCGAGATGTACGGCGACGGCGGCGCCGAGACGCTGCTCGGGCAGGCGCTGGCCACGGCGCTGCGCGGCCCGCTGCGCCGCGACGAGTTGTGCGTGATCTCCAAGGTCTATCCGCACCACGCCAGCGCGCCGGGCGTGGCCGCCGCCTGCGAACGCAGCCTGAAGCGGCTGCAGCTCGACCGTCTGGACCTGTACCTGCTGCACTGGCGCGGCTCGACGCCGCTGGCCCAGACCATCGAGGGTTTCGAGCGGCTGCGCCAGCGCGGGCTGATCCGCCGCTGGGGCGTGAGCAATTTCGACCTGGATGACCTGCAGGAATTGACGACACTGCCTCAGGGCGCGCACTGCGCGGCGAACCAGGTCTGGTACTCGCTGAGCCGGCGCGGCGTCGAATACGACCTGCTGCCCTGGCAGCAGGCGCGGCAGCTGCCGCTGATGGCCTATTCGCCGATCGACCAGGGTGCGCTGGCCCGGCACGCCGGGCTGAAGCGTCTGGCGGCGAGCGTCGGCGCGACGCCGTCGCAGTTGGCGCTGGCGCGGCTGCTGGCCGAGCCGGGCGTGATGGTGATCCCGAAGTCCACCGACCCGGCGCGCTTGCGCGAGAACTTCGAGGCGGCGTCGCTGACGCTGGATGCGACAGTGCGCGCGCAGATCGACGCGCTGTTCCCGCCGCCGCAGCGCAAGCAGGCGCTGGCGGTCGGCTGACCGGCGCGCGTCACCGGCACGCGCCACTGACACGCTCACTGACGCACTCACTGACGCGCATCACTGGCGGTCGACGACCCGGTACATCAGCCCGGCAGCCATTTCGCGCAGCGCGATGTACGAGATGCGCAGCGCGTCGCCGCTGGGCACCAGGTCGGTCCAGGCGAAGGGCTCGTCATTCCAGCCGAAGTAGGCGGTGGGCGCGGCCAGCACCTGCAGCCCGGCACGCTCGAAGACACGCTGCGCTCGCGGCATGTGGAAGGCGCTGGTGACGAGCACGATGCGATGCACGCCGGCGGCCTGCAGCAGCGCCGCGGCCTCGCGCGCATTGCCGGCCGTGGTGCGCGCGCGGTCGTCGAACCAGCGCACGGCGACGCCGAACTCGTTTTCGAGCAACCCGCGCATCAGCGCCGCTTCGCCGGCGTGGCCCCGGCGCGGCGCGGCGCCGGTGATCAATACCGGCAGCTGCGTGCGCCGCGCAAGCCAGGCGCCGTAGCGCACGCGCGGCAGCGTGAACCCGTTGACGGTGTCGCCGCCCCATTCGGGCGCGCCTTGCGCGATGCCGCCGCCCAGGATGACGATCGCCCGGGCCTGGGCCTGCGCGATGGCCGCGGTATCGCGCAGCGGCGGCGGCTCCAGCCGGCTCATCAGTACGGCGCCGGTCAGCGGCAGGCTCAGCAGCAGCAGCGCGAGCAGGCTGCAACCCGTGAGCGCCGCGCCCAGCGCGGGCCAGCGGCGGCGCAGCCCCAGGCCGAGCAGCCCGAGCAGGATCAGCGAGCTCGGCGGCACGATCACCGCGCCGAGCAGATAGGTCAGGCTCGGCGGGGGGTCCATGCGGTGCGTGTCCGCGGTGGCGGCTTCACTCCTCGTCGTGCACCTGGTGCGACGCGACCAGCTGCTGCTGCACCGCCGGCGGCACCGCCTCGTAGTGCGACAGCTCGATCGTGTAGCGGCCCTGGCCGCTGGTCATGGCGTTCAGCCGCGACTGGTAGCCGCTGAGTTCGGACATCGGCACCTGGCCGCGCACAAGCATCGTCGAAGCCGCGCCGTTGGCGGTGCCGTTGACCTGGCCGCGCTTGGCCGACAGGTCGCCGGTGATGTCGCCCATCGCCGCGTCGGGCGCGCTGATCTCGATGTCGACGATCGGCTCGAGCACGATCGGCCGCGCCGCGCGGATCGCCTCGACGAAGGCCTTGCGGCCGGCGGTGACGAAGGCGATCTCCTTGCTGTCGACGCTGTGGTGCTTGCCGTCGTAGACGATGACCTTGACATCGACCACCGGATAGCCGGCGATCGCGCCGCTTTGCAGCACCTCGCGCACGCCCTTTTCCACCGCCGGCATGAACTGCCCGGGAATCGTGCCGCCCTTGACCTGGTCGACGAACTCGAAGCCGCCGCCGCGCGGCAGCGGCTCGATGCGCAGGAACACCTCGCCGAACTGGCCGGCGCCGCCGCTCTGCTTCTTGTGGCGGTGATGTCCCTCGGCATTGGCGGTGACGCTCTCGCGGTAGGCGATGCGCGGCGGGCGCGTCTCGACCTCGAACTTGTAGACCTCGCGCAGCCGCTCGAGCAGCATGCGCAGGTGCAGTTCGCCCAGGCCGTAGAGCACGGTCTCGTTGGTCGCGGCCAGGTGCTCGACCTTCAGGCACGGATCCTCGGCCACCAGCTTGTTCAGGATCTCCCACATGCGCTGCTCGTCGCCATGGCGCTTCGGGCTGATGGCCAGGCCGTGCACCGGCACCGGGAAGTCCAGCGGCTTCAAGTGGATGTGCTCGTCCTCGGCGGCGTCGTGCAGCACGGCGTCGAAGTGCAGTTCGTCGATCTTGGCCACGGCGACGATGTCGCCGGGCAGCGCGCGCGGCACCTCGACGTGCTCCTTGCCCTGCAGCATGAACAGGTGCGCCACCTTGAAGGGCTTGCGGCCGTGGCCGACGTAGAGCTGGCTGCCTTGCGACACCGTGCCCTGGTGCACGCGGAAGATGCCGAGCTTGCCGACGAAGGGATCGGCCGTCACCTTGAACACGTGCGCCAGCACGTGCTTGGCCGGGTCGGGGTCGGCATGCATCAGTTGCGCACCGGCGCCCTCGCCGTTCAGGAAGTCCGGCGCATTGCCCTCGCTCGGGTTCGGAAGCAGCTTGACGATCACGTCCAGCAGTTCAGCCACGCCGGCGCCGCTCTTCGCGGAGACGAAGCACACCGGGATCAGGTGCCCTTCGCGCAGCGCCTGCTCCAGCGGCGCGTGCAGCTCGCTGGCGTCGATGTCGCCGTCGTTGAGGTAGCGGTCGACGAAGCCGGCATCGACCTCGACCACCTGCTCGACCAGCGCGCGGTGCGCGGCGTCGACCGAGCCGAAGTCCGAATGCCCGTCGCGGTTGTAGAAGCAGTCGACCACCTTCGTGCCGCCTGCGTCGGGCAGGTTCAGCGGCAGGCACTCCTTGCCGAAGGCGTCCTGGATCTGCGCCAGCAGCGCGGGCAGGTTGACGCCGGGGGCGTCGATCTTGTTGACGATGATCAGCCGGTCCAGCTGGCGCGCAAGCGCGTACTCCATCATGCGCACGGCCATCGGCTCGACGCCGGTGACGGCGCTGATGACGATGGCCGCGGTCTCCACCGCCTCCAGCGGCGGCAGCGACTGGCCGACCAGGTCGGGCATGCCGGGCGTGTCGATGAAGTGCACGCGCGTGCCCTCGTGCTGCAGGTGCATCACGGCCGCGTTCAGCGAATGCTGCACGCGCCGCTCCAGCGGGTCGAAGTCGCTGACGGTGCTGCCGCGCTCCAGCGAGCCCGGTGCGGCGATCGCGCCGGCGCGGTGCAGCAGTGCTTCGCCGAGGCTGGTCTTGCCCGCCGCCGCCGGCCCGACGAAGGCGAGCGTGCGGATGGCGGCGATGGCATCGGCGGCAGCGCCGGAAGCGCTGCCGTTCGGGCTTGGGCTTGGCATCGGGTGTCTCCTTCGGCGATCAGGCGCCTGTCGGTCCCGACTGTACTAGCAGCGCGGACGGCGCCGCCCAGCCTTCAGGGCGTCGCGGACGCGGCGCGCAGCGGCAGGCCGATCAGGCGCTCCAGTTCGGCATGCGTCAGACCCTCGACGAGGTCGACCAGCTGCAGCCCTTGCGCGCTGCAGGCCAGCGTGGCCAGGTCGGTGTAGACGCGCTTGACGCAGCCCACCGCCGTCAGCGGGCAGCTGCAGGTCTGCACCAGCTTGCTCCGGCCCTGCTTGGTCAGCAGATCCATCATGACCCAGGTGTTCTTCGCGCCCACCGCCAGGTCCATCGCGCCGCCGACGGCCGGAATGGCGCCGCTTTCACCGGTGCTCCAGTTGGCCAGGTCCCCGCTGGCCGAGACCTGGAACGCGCCGAGCACGCAGATGTCGAGGTGGCCGCCGCGCATCATCGCGAAGCTGTCGGCATGGTGGAAGAAGGCACCGCCCGCACGCAGCGTGACGGGCTGCTTGCCGGCGTTGATCAGGTCGTAGTCTTCGTCGCCGGCGGCCGGCGCCGGGCCCATGCCGAGGATGCCGTTCTCGCTGTGCAGCACCACTTCGCGCCCGCCCGGGATGTGGTTGGCCACCAGCGTGGGCATGCCGATGCCCAGGTTGACGCAGGCGCCGTCGAAGATGTCCTGTGCCACGCGGCGCGCCAGTTCATCCTTGCTGCGGCGTCGGTAGGAAGAAGCAGAGTTCACCGTCGGCTCCGTGCGTGGTTTCTCAGGCGGCCTTGAAGCCGCCGGCCTGCGTCGCCTGGCGTGCGATGCGCACGATGCGGCTGACGTGGATGCCGGGCGTGACCACGCTCTCGGGGTCGAGCTGGCCAAGCTCGACGATCTCGTGCACCGAGGCCACGGTGCGGCGCGCCGCCGTGGCCATCACCGGCCCGAAGTTGCGCGCCGCCATGCGGTAGGTCAGGTTGCCCCAGCGGTCGCCGCGCTCGGCCTTGATCAATGCCAGGTCGCCGTGGATCGGGTATTCCAGCACGTAGGCCCGGCCGTCGATGACGCGCGTTTCCTTCGGCGAGCCGTCGGCGCGGCGTGCCAGCTCGGTGCCGTAGCCGGTGGGCGTGAAGAAGGCGCCGATGCCCGCGCCGGCCGCGCGCAGCCGCTCGGCCAGGTTGCCCTGCGGCACCAGTTCCAGCTCGATGCGCCCGCTGCGGTACAGCGCGTCGAACACCTGCGAATCGGCCTGGCGCGGAAAGCTGCAGATGATCTTGCGCACGCGCCCGGTCTTCAGCAGCGCAGCCAGACCGCTGTCGCCGTTGCCGGCGTTGTTGTTGACCACCGTCAGCTCGCGCGCACCCTGCCCGATCAGCCCGTCGATCAGCTCGTTCGGGATGCCGGCGGTGCCGAAGCCGCCGATCAGCACCGTGGCGCCGTCCGGCGTGCCCTGCAGCGCTTCGGCGATCGAGGGGGCAATCTTGTTGATCATGGAAACTGCCTGAAGCCCTGTGCCAGCGGTGGCGTCGAACTCTAACGAGGCTCCGCCTCAGACCGACGAGTGATACGGGTGCGCTGGCGACGGGGGTGAGTGCTGCGGTGTAAGGTGGCCCCGGTCGAGCCGGCTGGGCCAGGCCCAGAGATGTACGAGCTCGAAGCTCAATGGGATCCGAAGACCCCGTGGACGACCGGAGCCGGGCATGAAAGTACCACACAGCGTGAGCGAAGTGCTGCGCGAGCATGTCGTGCTCGAGAGCGAGTGCATCGACCGGATGTACCTCAACGTCTACGTGCCGCAGTTGCAGCGCATTGGTGGGGTCGTGTGGTATCTGCGCGGCCATCTGGGTCAGCGCTTTGCGTCGACCGCCGGGGTGGCGCCCAAGACCGAGGCGTTCGTGGCGGACATCGATCGCTTCGCGGCCGAACAGGGGGTGGAGATGGTCAGCTTCGGCAAGCACCAGCGCAAGGACGACGTCACGCAAGAGTATCTGCGGCATTTCGACGCCGAAGAAGGCGTGCTGTATGTCGGACGGGCGCAGGAGAAGGCCCGCGTCGTGCGCACCCAACGTCGGCGCAACGCCACCACCGGCGCGACCTACCCCTGGGTGGTGGACGGCACGGCGATGGTCAACCACTACTATTTCTACTGCGTCGACTGCGACTTCGGTCCCTTGTTCGTGAAGTTCTGTTCGTACTTCCCCTACAACGCCAAGCTGTGCATCAACGGCAACGAGTACGCCAAGCGTCAGCTTGCCAAACGCGGCATCGAGTTCGAGGCGCTGGACAACGGTGTGCTGTCTTGCGCCGACCCGAAGGCGCTGCAGCGCATCTGCGACGGGCTGGACGACAAGAAGATCGAGCGGCTGCTGCGCAAATGGCTGGCGCGACTGCCCCACCCGTTCGATCGGCGTGACCGCCGAGCCGGCTACCGCTACGGCGTGTCGATCCTGCAGGCCGAGTTCGCGCTGACGCAGGTGCTCGATCGGCCGCTGGCCGGGCGCATCTTCTTCGAGCAGGTCATTCGAGAGAACCTGGACATCGGGCGGCCCGGCCAAGTGCAACTCATCTTCGATCGCCGGGCGAACCGGCGCACCCCGGGGCGGTTCCGTACCCGGGTGATTGCCGAGGGCGTCACGCCTTCGCTGCATGTGGACTACAGGCGTTCACGCATCAAGCAGTACCACAAGGAGGGCCAGGCCTTGCGCACCGAGACCACCATCAACGACACGCGCGACTTCGGCGTAGGGCGGCTGTTGAAGAACCTCGCGGAGTTGCGCCGCATCGGCTTTGCCGCCAACCGGCGGCTGCTCGAGATCGAGCAGATCAGCCACGACTGCGCGCTCGGCGACGACGCCTTCCAGCGCTTGCAAAGACCCCGCAATGTCGATGACCAGCGCGCCAGCGCACTGCGCTTCGGCGACGCCAATGCCCAGGCCATTCTCAATGCGGTGCTGATGTTCGTGTTCGCCGCGCGCGGGTTCACGAACAAAGACCTGCGCCAGCATTTCGCCGTCTTGCTCGGCAAGCGCCCGCACGACATCTCGCCGGGGCGCATGAGCTACGAGTTGCGACGCCTGCGCCTGCACGGCCTGATAGCGCGACTGCCCAAGACCCATCGCTATCGACTGACCGACGAAGGGCTGCGCACGGCGCTGTTCTACACCCGCGTGTACTCGCGCATCCTGCGCCCCGCGATGGCTCCTCAGGTTTCCGCCGCCCCCGCCAGTTCACCGCAAGCCCTGCGGCAGTTCCATGCCGCCGAAGCCGCCGTCAATTCGTGGTGCGACCAAGCCCACATCGCTGCGTAGAAGAACTTGACTCAATCACACAAAAATCGGATCGGTCAAGGAATCTAGTGCAGTGTTCCACGCTGTGCGGCACTTAAGAAAACCGATGGATTTGTCGTCCTGGCTAGGCGCAAACCGCAGTGATACCCGTAGGTATCACGAGGATTTGCAACGACGCCAGGGCGGCAAAGACGCGGCTTTATGTGCTGCATAGCGTGGAACGCTGCACTAGCCCTGTTCCGCTCTGCTAGGCTGCTCATCCCTGCGACGCTGCCACGGACGCGATGCCCGACGACGCCATCACCCGCCTCGACGCCTGCAGCCTGAGCACGGCAATCCACCGCCGCGAGCTGTCGGCGCGCGAGCTGATGCAGGCCACCCTGGCGCGCATCGAGGCGCTGAACCCGCAGGTCAACGCCTTGGTCGGCCTGCTGCCGCACGAGCCGCTGCTGGCCCTGGCCGACGAGCGAGACGCCATGCTCGCGCGCGGCCACAGCATGGGCTGGATGCACGGCTTCCCGATGGCCATCAAGGAGCTGTCGCCGGTGGCCGGGCTGCGCTTGAGCCTGGGCTCGCCGCTGCTGGCCGGGCAGATCGCGGCGCACGATTCGCTGATGGTGGCGCGCATGAAGGCGGCCGGCGGCATCGTCATCGGCAAGAGCAACGTGCCCGAATTCGGCCTCGGCTCGCACACCTACAACCCGGTCTTCGGCACGACGCTGAACCCCTGGGACATCACGCGCAGCGCCGGCGGCTCCAGCGGCGGCGCGGCGGTGTCGCTGGCGCTGCAGCTGCAGCCGGTGGCCGACGGCAGCGACATGATGGGCTCGCTGCGCAACCCGGCCGCGTGGAACAACGTCTTCGGCCTGCGCCCGAGCCAGGGCCGCGTGCCCTACAACCCGCATGCCGGCGACGGCTACGTCGCACTGCTCGGCACCGAGGGCCCGATGGGCCGCACGGTGCGCGACGTGGCCATGCTGCTGTCGGTGCAAGCGGGCTACGACGCACGCCAGCCGCTGTCGATCGCGCAGGACGGCAGCGCCTTCGCGCAGCCGCTGCGACCCGAGGCGCGCGGGCTGCGCATCGGCTGGCTGGCGGACCTGGGCGGTCATCTGGCCTTCGAGCCCGGCATCCTGGCGTTGTGCGAAGCGGCGCTGCGCCGCTTCGAGGCCGCGGGCGCGGTGGTCGAGCCGCTGGCGCTGGGCTATTCCTGCGACGAGGTCTGGCAGACCTGGCTCACCTGGCGCCGCTTCCTGGTCGCCGGCACGCTCGGCCCGCTCGGCGCCGACCCGAAGCAGTACGCCCGGCTCAAACCCGAAGCGCAGTGGGAATACGACCAGGGCCAGCACCTGAGCGGGCCGCAGGTGTACGCGGCCAGCGCCAACCGCACGCGCTTCTACCGCCACATGCTGAGCCTGTTCGAGCGCTTCGACCTGCTGGCGCTGCCCAGCGCGCAGGTCTGGCCCTTCCCGGCCGAGTGGACCTGGCCGCGCGAGATCGCCGGGCGCACGATGGATACCTACCACCGCTGGATGGAAGTGGTGATCTACGCCACGCTGGCCGGGCTGCCGGCGATCAGCGTGCCGGCGGGTTTCGGCGCGCAGGGGTTGCCGATGGGCCTGCAGCTGATCGGCCCGCCGCTCGGCGATCTGGCGGTGCTGAATGCCGCCGCCGCCTACGAGGCCGGCATCGGCGACTGGCTGGCGCGGCGGCCGGATCGAGCTTGAGCGCCGCCGCCGCGCCGCGACCGCTGCCTCCCGCACCCGCACCCGCACCCGCACCAGCACCCGCGCCGGCGCGGGTGCTGCCGGTGCTGGTGCTGGCGCAGATGGCCGGCATCGTGCTGTATCCGGCTCTGCCGCAACGGCTGCGGCCGCCGGGCCACGGCAGCGGGTTGCAATGGCGCGCGCTGGCCAGCATCTGGACCGGCCGCCAGGTGCGCGCCTGCGTGCTCGGCTGTTTCGGCCCTATGCGGGAGCTGTGCACGATGCGGGTGCGGGTGCCGGCGATCCTGGCGGCTAGTGCAGTGTTCCACGCTATGCAGCACATAAAACCGCGTCTTTGCCGCCCTGGCGTCGTTGCAAATCCTCGTGATACCTACGGGTATCACTGCGGTTTGCGCCTAGCCAGGACGACAAATTCATCGGTTTTCTTAAGTGCCGCACAGCATGGAACACTGCACTAGGCTGGCCGGCGCGGCGCGGTCGTGGGCGGCCTTCGCCGTGCTCGCCGTCGGCGCGCCGGGCCGCATCGGCGGCGGCCTGTGGGCGCGGCGCGTGGACAGCGCGCGCGCCGCCGCCTGGCAGCTGGGGGCGAGCGGCCTGTGCTGTCTGCTCGCGCCGTGGCTGCTGCACGCCGGCGATCTGGTCTTCGGCGCCTGGCTGCTGCTGTGGGGCATCAGCGTGGCCGGCGATTCGCCGCAGTTCTCGGCGCTGACCGCGGCCAACGCGCCGCCACGGGCGGTGGACAGCGTGTTGACGCTGGCCAACAACATCGGCTTCGCGATCTCGATCCTCGGCATCCAGCTCGCGCTGTTCGGCGACGCTCGCCAGTTTTCGGCGCGTCCAGGGGCACAACCAGATCACCCGCCTGTACCTGCTGGCGCTGGCGGTGAAACACGGCGGGCGCTTGGCGGGCTTCGACCAGGCCATCGCGCTAGTGCAGTGTTTCACGCTATGCAGCACATAAAACCGCGTCTTTGTCGCCCTGGCGTCGTTGCAAATCCTCGTGATACCTACGGGTATCACTGCGGTTTGCGCCTAGCCAGGACGACAAATCCATCGGTTTTCTTAAGTGCCGCACAGCGTGAAACACTGCACTAGCCGGCGTGCCGGGCGCCACCCCGCAGCATCTGCACCTGCTTGGACACCGGCGGTGCCGCGCGGATGCGGCCGGTGCGCAGCGGCCGGCGACCAGGTACTCAACGCCGTGTGCCTTGGGCAATTCGGCAAACTCCTTGAAGTCGCGGTGCCCGCGGGGAGGAAGACGATGAACCGCAGTCTGCTGATCACCGGCACCAGCCGCGGCATCGGCGCCGCACACTACAGCTTGCGCGTATCGACCCAGCTGACGCGCCCGGTGCGGCGCTTGACCTCGTGGTACATGTGGGCGGTGCCGCCGGGGCCGTCGCCGCCGCCGCCGTCCCACAGGCAGACGAAGCGCACCTTCTCCGGCCCCCAGGCCAACGCGGTGTGCAGCAGCCACAGGTTGCAGCGCTCGAAGGCGTTGGCGTCCTTCGGTAGCGGGCCGAGTTCGTCCGGCATCACACGCGGCGCCTGCTGCAGCGCGGCCTTCAGCTCGAAGTAGCGCTGTCGCCAGTCTTCGCCGTCCTGCGACGGCAGCACCGAGCGCTCGATGAACTCGGGTTCGTCCAGCGGCAGCAGCAGCTGCACGCGCACGCCGCGTTCGCGGCAGGCTTCGGCGAAGATCAGGTCGCCGCCGGCTGCGCCTTGCGTCAGCAGCAGGTCGCCGTCGCCGGCGCCCAAGCCGTCCAGCACTCGACACAAGGCCTGCGTGGCCTGCGGCAGCTTGGCTGCCGGCAGGCGCGGCGCCGCGCGCCCGGGCGCGTCGACCATGTGGCCCGAGAACAGCAGCACCTGGCGCGGCTGGAACGGCGCGGCCAGGCGAGCGATCTCGCGCTCCACGACCTGCAGCGCCGCCGCCGTCTCGTCGGGGCGGAACTGCAGGTCGCGCAGCAGCGTCAGCGTCTCGCGCGTCGATTCCAGCGCGAAGCGGTCGCGCTGCGCCGCGGCGACCGCGCCGCGGTATTCGCGCTGCACCGCGGCCAGCGGGTTCAGCAGCAGGCACAGTTCGGCAAAACTCGCGCGTGCCCAGTAGTCGCGCGGCTCGCGCCGCTGCGCGCTCAAGGAGGCCCACAGCACGCCGCCGGCGAGGTTGTCGAGCACGGTGGCATCGGGCTCGCCGCCCAGGTGGCGCAGCAGCTGGTGCAGCGTCAGCGAGTTGATGCCCGAATAGTGGTGCGACGGGTCGGCGATGAAGGCGCGGTGGTACGGCGCGATCGCCTCTTCCAGGCTCGCCAGCTCGGCCGCCGCCGCCTCGCGCATCTGTTCGGGCGCGAGGCCGGCGTCGCGCCAGCGCGAGATCCAGTGCGACTTCTCCACCCGCCCCGACAACGCCCAGACCTCGGCGTCGGCGGGGTGCGCCTCGGTGAGCACGCGCACCGTCTCGCGTGCCTGCTCGTGACGGCCGAGCCGGCCCAGGCAGACCGCACGCTTTTCCAGGCTCGGCTTGTCGTCGGGTTCGAGCGCCAGCGCCGCATCGAACTGCTCCAGCGCCAGCTCGAAATGCTGCAGCTTCAGCAGGCAGTTGCCGGCCAGGCGCCTGGCTTCCAGCCACAGTGCCCGGGTCGGCGTCTCGTCGGCCAGCACCAGGATGTCGCCGGCCAGGTTCTTCTGCCGCGCCACTTCCATGCGGCTGCGCCAGTCCTCGTAGCCCTGGCTGAATTCGCTGCGCTGCGCGAGCAGCAGGCTGCGCCATTCGGGTTCGCGCAGATGGTCGAGCAGCACGTACACCGGGCTGAGCTTGCGCCGGCTCGACGCGGCCAGCGTGGCGCGCGCCATCGCCGCCAGCGCGGCGCGGTCGGCGGCGACGCAGGCCGGGTCGGGCGCACCGTCCTTCAAGCGGTAGTTCAGCTTGCGGTCGGTGTAGATGTCGAAGGGCTGGCTGGCGCGCGGCCCCTGCACCAGCAGCACGCCGCGCGCGCGCAGCGCGTGGCGCACGCCGAGCTCGTACCAGACGTTCGGGTTGTCCAGCGTCAGGTCGGCGAGCACCAGGTCGGCGACCAGCAGCTCCTGGAACATGTCGGTACGGATGTCGCCGGCACGCTGCTCGTCGTCGGCGCGGAAGACCTCGCAGCCGGCATCCTGCAGCGCCGGCAGCAGCAGCTCCTGGTAGATGCGGTTGAAGTGGATCAGGCCGCCGTCGGCGCCGGGCTTGCTGCCGAAGGGCATGGCGACGAAGGCGTGCGGCGTCACCGGACTACCCCGCGCGCCGCTCGGGGGCTGCCTGCGCCCTCAGGTTCGCCGGTGCGGCCGCGCCGCGGGCCGCCAGCTTGTCCAGTACGGCCTGACCGGCGCCGCCCTCGCGGCCCAGGCTGCCATCGGGCAGGGACTCGGCCATGGCGCTGTCGGACTGCATCACCGCGCGCCACGGATCGCCGTCCTGCGCATGAGTTGCTTGCGCGTCCCGGCGAGGTTGGCGTGCAGGTCAGTCAGGATGGCAAGTCGCATGGCGGCAACGGCGAGAGCGGGCCGGGCAAGATGCGGCCGGCGGGCTCCACTATGCCTCAGCGCGGACCGTCGCCGCGGTCTGCGACACTCGTCATGCCGACTCAACTGTGCTGCCACCCATGACCGAAGCCACCAGACTCCTTTCGACACCTGGGGCGGCTGCCGGCCCCCGCGGCGCCGCGCCGCGCCGCGTAAAGGCCCGGTGCCGCCGGGCCGTCGCGGTCACGGCCATCACCGCGGTACTGCTGGGCGCCGCGAGCGGCGCATCGGCCCAGACCGACTCCGGCTGGCGCGACAAGCCGGCTTTCGCGCGCCTGGGCTACGAGACGATCGAGCTGCCCGGCGGCGAGAAGATGGGCCTGGCCGGCCTGAGCTACCTGGTGCAGCCCACCGAGGGTCTGTGCCTCGGCCCGGCGGTCTATGGCGCGGCCAGCGGCCAGCGCGGCGGCTTCTTCACCATCGGCGGCGAAGGGGCGCTGTGCACGCGCGTCTACGGCCCGCTGAACGTCGTCGCCGGCCTGTACGTCGGCGGCGGCGGCGGCGCCGCGGCGCCGCAGGGCGGCGGGCTGATGCTGCGCCCGCACGTCGACCTGCTGTGGGACTTCGGCCCGCTGCGCGCCGGCGTGTCCTGGTCCAAGGTGTACTTCCCCAACGGCGACATCGACAGCGACCAGGTCGGCTTGATCCTGGACGTACCGATGAGCTTCGGCTACCTGCCCGCAGGGCAGTCCGGCCTGGCGTCCTGGAGCGGCCAGCGCGGCGGCATCGGCTTCGACCGCGTGCTCGCCGTGGCCGGCGTGTACGCGCCGCGCGGCCACAGCCTGGGCCGCAGCGGCGCGCCGCTGCCCTCGCACATCGGCTATGTCGGGGCGCGGGCCGAGACCCAGCTGCGGCCGTCGCTGTACATCGGGCTGGAGGCCAACGGCGCGGCCAGCGGCGGGACCGACGGTTATGCAGAGATCCTGGGCACGCTGGGCAGCGACTTCGCGCTCGGCGACAGCGGCATGCGGATCGGCGGACGCGTCGCGCTGGGCATGGGCGGCGGCGGCGACATGCCCACCGGCGGCGGCCTGCTCGCCAAGGCGGCGCTGGACTTCAGCGTGCCGCTGTCGCGCGACTTCAGCCTCGGGCTCGAGGCCGGCTGGGCCGCGGCGCCGCAGGGCGATTTCGGGGCGCCCTTCGGCTCGCTGGCGCTGCGCTGGGCGCTGGACCCGCTGCCGGGCGTGGCCCCGGTGCCGGTGCGCCAGGAATGGTCGGCCGGCGCCGAGATGTTCTTCGACGCCGCGCGCAAGGACGGCAGCGAGCGCGACCTGCAGAGCCTGAGCTTCAAGTACTCGCGCTTCGTCGGCCAGCACCTGTACCTGAGCGGCCAGGTGCAGAGCGCCTACCAGGGTGGTGCCGGCGGCTTCACCGTCGGCCTGTTCGGCATCGGCGGGCTGTGGCGCAGCGGCCAGGGGCTGCTGGCCGGCGCCGAATTCCTGGCCGGCGCGGCCGGCGGCGGCGGCGTCGACACCGGCAGCGGCGCGGTGCTCAAGCCGATGGCCTATGTCGGCTGGGAGCTGACGCCGGCCGCCTCGCTGCGCCTGGGCGGCGGCTGGATCAAGGCGCCGAACGGCGAGCTGAGCAGCCCGGTGCTCGATCTGTCGGTGGTCTTCGCCTTCGACGTGCCGGGCCGGCCGTAGTACGTCTTTCGACCCGGCGCGCTGAACCGCAGTCGGCTGGCCGCCGTGCCCGTTGCAGCAGCGGCGTTCCGACGCCGCGATCGGCCCGCCGGGCTCAAACCCCCGGGCCGCCACGATCGGCGCCGGATCATGAAAGCAGCGGCGCTGCCCGACCTCGAGCTCGTTTCGGCCGAAGTGCATGCGGCCTGGATGGCCCCAGCAAGCGCGCGCAGGGTCTCATCATGTTCGCGTGGCACGCTTGCGCCCCGCGGCCTTTGTGGCTGGTGAGCGCTTGCTTGCCGCCTGCACGGTTCCAGTGGACGCTGTGCTCGCTGGCGCAGCCGGTCGATCGCTGCGCGCAGGCAGCCCGGGGCGGATGCGCTGGCCCAGCGCGATGAGCCGGCCGGCCATGCGGTACAGCGCCGCGTCGCCGCCGCCCAGCCACAGCGCGTCGGCCAGGCGCGACAACAGTTCCATCTGCGTGACCACCGAGTCCAGTTGTACCGGCCGCAGCGTCAGGTTCGCCAGCGTGGCCGCGTAGTTGTCCACCAGCTTGTCCAGTGCGGCCTGGCCGGCATCGCCCTCGCGGCCCAGGCTGCCATCGAGCAGGGCTTCGACCATGGCACTGTCGGATTGCATCACCGCGCGCCACGGATCGCCGTCCTGCGCAAAACGCGCTTGCGCGTCCTGCCCACATTGCCGCGCCAGTGCGATGTCGCGCGCCGCGTCCGCCGTGGCGCTGCCCGCCGGCACGGGCAGCAGTGCCGACAGCGCCAGGCGGTTCAGCGCCAGATAACTGTCGAACTGGCCGGATCCGGGCGAGCCCTCGTCGCGGGCGTAGGCCTGGATGCTCCGGGCCAGTGCCTCGCGCATCGCCTCGGCTGCCGTTGCGCGCGTGGAAGCATCGCTGGCCAGCAGCACGGCACGCGCCTGTACGCACGCCAGGCGCTTGTAGGCGCTGCCCAGCAAGGCGCTGCGCTCGGGGTTGTGCAGCGTGCCCCCCTCGGCGGCGACCAGCTGGTCCAGCGTCTGCAGGCGGCCGATGGCCACGCGGATCAGCGCCTCGCCGCTGGGCGCGGCAGCCTGCGCCGCGGACTTCTGCCCGCTCTTCGCCGGCTCCCCGGCCGTGGCCTGGCGCTCGCCCAGGCGCGCTTCGACGTTGGCCAGCTTCTCGATGTCGTGGATCGGCACCGTGCCTTCGCGGTCTTCGGCCTGCACGGCGGCGAGCAGCGCCGCGCGCGCCTGGTCGAATTCGCCCAGGTCGAACCAGGTCGCGCCGATCGCCGACCGCAGCCCCGGTGCATGCAGCCAGCCCGGCTGCGCGCGCTTGTCCAGCAGCGCCTGCAGTGCCGAGGCCTGGGCGCGCCGGTCGCGCTCGTTCATCAACGCGCTGCGCCGTGACAGCTCGGCGCGGATGCGCGCCAGTTCGTCCAGCAGCTCCTCGGGCGAGACGAGCTTGTCTGCCTCGGCCGCACCCGGACCCTGGGCGCGCGGCTCGGCGCGCCAGGCCGGGTCGCCATAGGCCTGGAACGCGCCCCAGGTGATGTCGCTGGCCCGCGCCTCGTACACGGCGCGGCGCGCCAGCAATACGGCGTCGCCGAAGGGGCGCCTTTGCAGCAGCAGTTCCTTGTAGAAGGTTTCGCCGAAGCGCTGCGCACCCGCGTCGTCGACGGCCCAGCCGGCCACGATCACGCAGCGCACACCGATGTCGATCAGCTCGCGCGCGATGCTCGCGGCCAGCCGGTTGCCCTGGCGCCCGGTATCCACCGTGCCCAGGTGGCAGCAGTTCAGGAACACGAGCTCGGGCACCACCTCCATCGAGCCGATCTCGGCGGCGGTGATCAGCAGGCCGTCGGACAGCAGCACGCCGCTGCGCCAGCGGCCGTCGGCATGGCGCAGCCCGAAGATGCCGTGCGCCGAGACGTGCAGCATGCGCCACGGCCGATGGAACAGCGCCGCCAGCACCGGGGCCGCCGGCTCGGCGTGCGTCAGCGAGCTGACCTGGCAGCCCGCGGCCGCCAGCAGCCTGGCCACCGCCTCGGCCTCGGCCTTGGCGCCGGGCAAGTCAGCCGGGTCGCCGGCGTATTGCAGCTCGGGCCTGGAGAAGGCTTCCTTGAAGCCCTTGGTCGACGGGTTGCCGATGACCAGCGCCGTGCGCTCGATGGCCTGGCGCACCTGGCGGCGGTACTGCGGCGACGCCAGCTGGCGCACCGCCGCCATGCGCAGCGCCAGCGGGCGCTTGTCGCCGTCGCCGCGCAGCGGGTCGTCGGCCAGCATCAGCTCCCAGGGCAGGTTGGCGGTGGTCTCGTCCACCACCAGCACCAGTTGCTGCAGGCTGCGCCCCAGATCCTTCAGCTCGTGCGGCACCATCAGCTGGAACAGCATGCGGCCGAAGTCCTCGTTCCACACGGTGCTGTCGATCTGCTGGCGCACCAGGCGCTCGATCAGGCCCGGCTGCCGCTGCTGCAGCTGCGACTCGGCGCGCGCGCGCTGGCCGATGTAGAGGAACCTCAAGCTGTCGGCCAGCACGGTCTGCGGCGCTGCGCCCGCGGCCGCTGCAAGATCCGCAGGCTGGGCGGCGGCTGCATCTGCGGCCGGGCCGGCCTGCGGCGGACATTTCTCGCCCGTGACCATCAGCCGCGGCCAGTAGCTGCCGGCACCGGCGTCGAACAACCGCTGGCGCCAGCCCTCGCCGCGCTCCAGCGTCGGCTGGCAGGCGAGCCGGGTCTGCAGCTGCTCGGCCAGCGCGGCGAGCCGGCCCTCGATGCGGCGCAGCGCATAGACGGCGGTGATCGCGGTGTCGATGTACAGCTCGACGATGTCCAGACGGCCGACGCGGATGTTCAGCCGCGTCGTCTCGAAGAAGCGCGCATTGGCTTCCATCACGCCGCGCACCAGCGCCTCGATCGAGGCCTCGATGGTGAAGTTGGCCGACGAGTTGTAGCCCAGCAGCAGCGTGGCCAGCGAGACCTCGCGCTCGTCCTTGCCGAGCACGTCCGCCAGATGCAGCAGGTAGCGCAGCGTGCCGGCGCGCACCGCCTCGGTCAGGCTGCTCATGTTCAGGCCGCCGTCGTAGGGGCCCAGCCCGGTGACGATGGCGCCGCGCAGGCTGCCGCGGGCGCGCTCGGCAGCGTTGGGCACGCGCAGTACCGCGGTGGCGGTGCCCAGCGGGCCGGCATACAGCCCCAGGCCGTAGCGCTGGCTCAACTCGCCGTCGAGCAGCTCCTGGTCGATCAGGCGTTGCGGGCCGGCGATCGGGTCGTGCTCGTACTGGCCGACCAGGATCGGCTGCACCAGGAAGCGCAGGTCCTTGGCCTGCACGCGCACCTCGAGCCGCCGCTGGCGCGGCTTGGGCAGGCGCTTGCGCGCCGAGCCGCCGAGCAGCGTGCGCGCCAGGGTCTCGGCGTCGTCGGCGCTCGGCGGGCCGGCGTCGTAGCTGAGCGGCTGCGGCGCCTCGATGGCGCGCGTGCTCGGCGGCGCCGTCGCCAGCCGGTTGGTGTTGCCGGTGGTCAGCAGCTCGACCAGCGCCGCAAAGTATTCGCTGGTGGCGGGCAGGTCGCCGTGCTCGGCCGGCATCCAGAAGAACTTGCCGATGCCGCCGATGCGGCCCGAGGCCCAGGTGACGGTGCCGTCGCCGAGGGCGGTGCCGACCATGCGCAGCCGGCCGCCTTCTTCGCGCACGCCGCACGGCGTGTTGGCCGCCACGCCGAAGACATAGACGCTTCGGGCCTCGTATTCGGCCGGCAGCGACGGCGTTTGCGTGCCGTCCTGCGCCCACAGCCACGAGGCCGCGTCGAGCACCGCCTGCTGCGGCTTCGCAACCTGGCCGTTGCCGAACCAGAAATCCTTCACCTTGGGCGCGAAGTCGATCCAGGTCTGCGCCTTCTGGTAGTCGTAGAAGCCGCCGCCGTTGCCGTCGCCCTGGAACGTGTCCTTGAAGCCGGGCCGCGGCAGCAGCTGCAGCGCGCCGCGGAAGCCGGCGACGATGTCCAGCACCTGCTGCATCGAATGCACCAGGTCCAGGCGCACCAGCTTGCGCAAGGTGTCGCCCTTGCCGAGCAGGTTCTCGACCATCGAATGCGCGCCCTGGTGCGGGGTGCCCAGCATCAGCAGTTGCGCGCCTTCGCGCGCCATCAGCGCGTCCATCACCGGCCGGCGCCTGCAGATGCAGGCGCGCACCACCAGCCCGCCCATGCTGTGCGCGAGCAGCCGCACCGGCTGCCGGGTCTGCTGCATCAGCCGGTCCAGGAATTCGCCGAGCCGCTCGCCCAGCACGTCCAGCGGCTGGCGCCAGTCGTAGGCGAAGCGCTCGACGCGGTGGCTGGTGGCCAGCGTCCGGCACAGCTCGCCGTAGATCATGCCGAACAGGTCCTCGGCCTCGACGCCGGCCTTTCCCCAGGCGATCTTGCTCAGCCCGCCGAGCGCGATATCCGGTACGTCGAACCAGACGCGGTCCTTGCGGTCGACCTGCAGGTGCGAGCCCATCACGCCGGGCAGCACCACCACCACCGGGCGGTCGGCGGCCAGCGCGTCGCGCGCCGCGGCCTGCAGCGCGGCGGCATAGTCGGCCGGGCCGGGCAGCGGCTGGAAGGCGTCGATGGTGGCGGGATCATCGCGCACCACCCAGTCGCGCAGCGCCGAGCGCGTGCCGATGTTGACGAAGTAGCGGAAGTGCGAGACATCCGCGCCGCGGTCGAAGAGCACGCGCGCAGCGGCACGCGGCGCGATGCCGGCCAGCATGGCGGTGGTGTTGACGACCAGGTCGTTGTCGTCGCGCTCGAACAGCAGGAAGTCGGTGAGCAGCACGCCCAGGCGCTGCAGCAGCGGGCCGCCCTGGATGTCGCCGGCGATCAGCGCCATGCTCAGCTCGGGCTGCACCGGCGCGTCGCGCAGCAGCCGCGCCAGCGGCGAATCGGGCAGCATGGCCTCGATGCCCGGCACCCGATGCGGGTTGCTGCGGTTCTTGGCGATCTCGATGACCACGCGCTTGAAGGCCGCATAGAACGGGCTGCCGAAGAAGAACGGCATCTGGCCGATCAGCGTCAGCAGGCCGGACAGGAAGACGTCGAAGTTGCCGCTGGCCAATTTGGTGCCGTTGGCCGGGCTGGCCGTGCGCACGTAGCGCTGCACGACGAACTGCTTGTCGCGCAACTCCGCCGCCAGGTCGCGCAGCCGCGCCTGCTGCTCGGCGTAGGCCGCGTCCAGCTCCTTGGCCAGCCTCTTGCCCTCGGGGCTGTCGGGGTCGGCGCCGCCGCTGCCGGGCATGTTGCGCAGCCGGCCGTAGGCGTCGATCTGCGCTTCGAACTCGCGCAGGCACAGCAGGTCGGCGACCAGGCCGCCGCGCGAGTGCGACACCAGGTTCAGCCGTGCGCCCTTGGGCAGCGCGCGCGCCAGCTGCAAGGCGTTGTCGATCGGGCTGGCCGACAGCGTGTGGTGCTCGAAGGCGAAGATGTTGTCGCCGAAGTGCGCTTCGAGGCTGGTCCACAGCTCGCGGTCGCCGACGCGCAACTCGCCGAAGCTGCCGAGCGAACTGGAGCCGGTACCGTGCACGAACACCAGCATGGGCTTCTGTTCGGCCGCCTCGGATTCGAGCTCTTCGCGCGTGAGCGCCTGCAGGTCGGCGGCCTGGCCGCTGGCGCCGACCCAGCGGTACAGCTGCCCCGGCTCCTTCATCAGCCGGCTCTCGATGGCCCACATCAGCGCCTGGGTGCCGAGGCGGCTGACGCCGAGTTCGGCGGCGGCCAGCCCCTTGTCCTTCAGCCAATCGAGCGCGGCGCCGATGATCCTGTCGTGCGTCTCGCCGGCGGCCAGCGTGAAGACCTTGCTGACCAGCCCGCCCAGCGCGTCGCCGAAGCCGCGCTGCGCGGCGGCGCCTTCGCCGCGCAGCTTCTCGAAGGCGATGGCGCCGTCGGCCTCCAGCCAGTCGGGCCGGCTGCGCGCCAGCGAGTCGCGCAGCCTCAGCGCGCTGGTGATCAGCGTGCTGCCGTCGGCCAGCTCCAGCACCACCACCTCGTCGGCCTGCGCCTCGTGCTGCAGCGGCGCCGCGCCTTCGATGCTGCGCGCCGCGGCACCGACGTCGAAGCTTGCGGTGGCGCGCAGGTAGCCGCGCGGCAGGAACTCGTCGCCCACGCTGTCGGCGGCGCGGCTGGCGCCGCCCAGCAGCGCGGGCAGCACCGGCGCATCGGCGCGCCCCTTCAGCTTGATCGTGATCAGCTCGGCCATGCCTTCTCCTCTCGAGGAAATGTGGCTTTGCCACTGTTCTTGACCCCTGGGGGCGGGAATGACGAAGTCATTTCCTGGGGGTGCTCAGGAGTCAGACGCTGAAGGGCTTTTGCTTCAGGAAGCCCGCCACCGGACCCATCGTGAACAGGTTCGGCGTCTGGATCGCCGGCATGCCGGCCTTGATGTGCGCGTGGAAGCTGGCGTAGTTGCCGTCGAAATTGCCGCGGTTCCATACCGTGAGCAGCCGCGCGGTGAAGGCGCCGTTGTGCTGGCCGTCGTAGCTGCTCTGGTTGTCCTGGCAGCCGGAGATGAGGATCGCGCGCGCCTTGAAGCGCCCGGCGATCTTCGTCAGCCGCGGGCTCACCGTCAGCGCGGCCAGCACCTCGTCGGGCTCGGCGCGGGCCTCGCCTTCGGCCTGGACGACCTGCTGCTGCAGCTTGTCGTAGAAGTCCTTGTGCGCCTCGTAGGTGCGCATGGCCACCGACGGCGGCATCATCTTCGAGCGCATATCCGGCGGCTGCGCCGCGATGCCGGGCGGCGCAGCGCGCACCACGGTGCCGCTGTGGCAGCTGTCGGACAGCACCAGGATGCGTACGCCGGCGGCGAAGCGGCCCAGCTCCAGGTACAGCTCGTCGTCGATCAGCTGCGCGTCGTACAGGCACCAGGTTTCGTCGAGCTTGTCGGCCTCGTCGCCGGAGACGTCGGGCACCTGGCCGCCGTGGCCGGAGTAGGTGAGCATGAAGATGTCGCCCTTGACCAGCGTCTTGGCCGCCGCGCGCAGCGCCGACAGCAGCTTGGCGCGCGTGGCGTCCTTGGTCAGCAGTTGCGTGGCCTTGATGCCGCGACCCGCGGCCAGTGCCGCCATGTCCTTGGCATCGAACTCGCAGGCCGCCAGGTCGCCGGTCCAGCCGCCGTAGTGCTTGGGGTTAACGCTGTTCAGCCCGATGTTCAGGGCCAGGCCGCGCGGCTTGGCCGCGGCGGAGGTCTTGGTTGCCATGCCCTCTCCTCTTGCATGCCGCGCGAAGGCGCAGTCTGCCGGCCACTGTAGGCGCTCGCGCCGGGGTGCGGCACACCTAGCTTCAAGAGTGTTGCGCCGCGGCTTCTTCGTCAGCGCCGCTGCAGCAGCATCGGCTGCACCGGCGCAGCGGCGCGGATGCGCTCGGCCGTGCCCTGGGCCTCGCTGCGCGTCGCGAAGGGTCCGGCCTGCACGCGGAACAGGCTGCGCTCGTCGAAGATCGCCAGCCAGGGTTCGAGCCAGCCCAGTTCGCGCGCCAGCAGTTCGCGCAATTCGTGCGCGCCCTGGCGCTGGCGGAACGCGCCCAGCTGCACCCAGTAGCCGGCGGCGGCAGTGGCGGCAGGGGTGGCGGCGGGTTCGTCGCTGATCGTCGGGACGGGAGCGGATTCGGACGCGGGAGCCGGCGCTGGCGGCGATGCCGGCAACGGCATCGGCAACGGAGCCGGTGCCGGTGCAGCAGGCGCTGCCTCCTGCGGCACCTCGGCGCGCGCCAGCGCCGTCTCGCCGCGCCAGCGGCCGCTGCGGATGTCGTCGTGCGTCAGCCGGCGCACCTCGACCGGGGCCACGCCGCGCAGCACGTCCAGCTTCAGCGCCGCCGTGTAGCTCAGGTCGATGACGCGCTCGCGATAAAAGGGGCCGCGGTCGTTGATGCGCACCACGACCTCGCGTCCGTTGGCCGGGTTGCGCACCAGCGCATAGCTCGGGATCGGCATCGTGCGGTGCGCAGCGCTCGACGCATACATGTCGTAGGGCTCGCCGCTGGCCGTGGGCCGGCCGTGGAACTTGCGGCCGTACCAAGACGCCAGGCCGCTCTCGGCCATCGCGGCGTCGGCGGCCAGCGGCGTGTAGCGCTGGCCCAGCACCTCGTAGGGCTTGTTCGGCCCGCCGCTGCGGATCGGCTCGACGCGCGGTTCGGGGTCGGGCCGCGTGATCAGGTCCGGCGGCGGATTCGCCGGCGGACCGTCGCGCTGCGCATCGCCGGCCGCCGGCCCGCCCGGCCGCGGCACGCTGCCGCAGGCCGCCAGCAGCAGCGCCAGCGCAGCCGCCACCAGCGCCTGCGCCCAGCGCCTGCTGCGGTCGGCGGCCCGAGGCGACATGCGAATCAGATCAAACCGTCCTTGACCAGCGCGCCGGCGATCAACCGGCTGAACTGGTCGAACAGCGAGGCGACGCTGCCGCCGCTGGGGGTGGTGGTGGTCGATGCCGACCAGACCACGCTGAAGTGCGCGGTCTCGAACAGGCGCGTGTCGGCGGCCACGTGCTTTGTCGTGTAGACGGTGGGCGGCGTGTACATGCTGGCGGCCCACATGCCGCCGTAGTAGCCGTAGAAGCCGCCGAAGCCGTAGCCCATCGGCGGACCCATGACCATGGCCGGCGTCACGTGCACCTGCTCGCTGACGTTGACCACGCGCGTCAGCAGCACGCCGGCCACGCCGGACTCCTTGACCACCTGCTCCAGCCGCACCTGCTCCATGGCGCCGGCGTCGGGCGCGAAGTCGTACGAGGGCACGGCCTTGATGCCGCGCGCCACGAGCTGCGCGGCCATGCGGTCCTCGAAGACGCGGCGGTTGCTCGGATCCTTGGTGATGCCCAGCACCAGGATCGAGCGCATCGGCGGCTTGCCGGCGACTTTGGGGTCGACCCACTGTGCGTTCATCACGGTCGGCGCGGCGCAGGCGGCGAGCCCGGCGACCGCCAGGATCGGCGCAGCGCGACGCGCCGCAAGGCGCAGGGACGGTGTCATCGGGCTGGCCAGGGACTCTGTGAGCGGTGGCGATCGATGCGAGGCGTCCAGGAGCGGCCGCGAACGATCAACAAATGCATGCTAACTGATTGATGCAGCAGTGAAACGCCCTCCTGCGCCAGGTTCCGCAGACAGCCCGACCCATCCTGCTCGGGCCTCACAGGGCAGTGCAGGCATGTCACCCGAGTGTTCGGCGGCAGCTGCCGCCGCGTATCCGCGCGCGATTCCAGGACGCACGGACAGGCGCCGCACGCCCTGGACCGTTCGAGGTCTTCGGCTCAGGGGCTGCGTCTCGGCGATGGCCTGCGTGCAGCCATCGGCTTCGAGCGGCGGCTCGTCCACCCGGCCACAGCCGCCGCGTTCCCCGATCAGGCCAGCTTGGCCGCCACTTGAACCAGGCGGCGCGCCTGGTGTGCGATGGCGGCTTTGGCATCCTCGCTGAACTCGGTGCCCTGCGTGTGGCTGAAGCCATAGGGGTTGCCGCCGGACTTGAAGATCGACGGGTCGGTGAAGCCGGGCGCCACCACGATCGCGCCCCAGTGCATCGCCGTGGCGTAGAACGACAGCAGCGTCGTCTCCTGTCCGCCGTGGGTGTTCTGCGCCGAGCTCATGGCCGATACCGCCTTGTTGGCCAGCCCGCCCTTGGCCCACACGCCGCCCAGGGTGTCAAAGAAGGCGCGCATCTGGCTGGCCATCACGCCGAAGCGCGTCGGCGCCGAGATCAGATAGGCGTTGGCCCATTCCATGTCGGCCGCGGTGGCCTCGGGCACGTGCGCCGTGCGCTCGGCCTGCGCCAGCCAGGCGTCCTGGCCGGCGACGACGGCCTCGGGCGCAGTCTCCGGCGCCTTGAGCAGGCGCACCTCGGCGCCGGCGGCACGGGCGGCTTCGGCGGCGATCTCGGCCATCCGGTGGTTGGTGCCGTAGGTCGAGTAGTACAGGACGGCAAGCTTGACGGTCATGGTGTCTTCCTCCTTCGGGTGGGGTTGAGCTTCGGGCGCACCTTGGTGCGCGGACACCAAGAGTTTATTGAATGAGGATCTGCAGATAAATCGACTGGTTCGGATATCAATGTCTCGATAACGAGACAATCGGGCGGATGAGCGGCATCGAGCTTCCCGCTGACGACCTGATCCTGTTTGCCCACATCGTCGCGGCAGGCAGCTTCACCCGCGCGGCCGACCACACCGGCCTGCCCAAGGCGACGCTGTCGCGCCGGCTGGCCGAGCTCGAATCCCGCCTGGGCGAGCGCCTGCTGCAGCGCAGTACCCGGCGCCTCGCGCTGACCGATCTGGGCGCGCACATGCTCGAGCACGCGCAGCGCCTGCAGGATGAAGCCGAGGCCGCGCTGGCACTGGCGCAGCACCGCCAGGCCGTGCCGCAGGGGACGCTGCGCGTGTCGCTGCCGCCGGAGTTCCAGGAGTTGTCGCTGGTGCAGGTGGCCAGCGAATACACGCGCCGGTTCCCGGGCGTGCGGCTGCAACTCGACCTGTCGGCGCGCCGTGTCGACCTGCTGGCCGACCGCTACGACCTGGCCGTGCGTGCCGCCGTGCAGTTGTCCAACGACGCGACCCTGGTTGCGCGGCGCATCGTCACGCTGCCGGGCGGCCTGTTTGCCAGCCCCGACTGGCTGCACCGCCACGGTACGCCCGCCGCGCCGGCCGAGCTGCTCGCGCACACCGCGCTCGCGCTGGTCGGCAGCGGCGGCGAGGCCCAGCCCTGGCGGCTGACGTGTGGCGCCGAGCATTGGGAAGGCCTGCCGCCGCGCACGCTGGCCGCCAATTCGCTGGGCCTGCAGCAGGCGCTGGCGGTGCAGGGACTGGGCATCGTCGGCCTCTCGGAGCGCTTTGCCGACGCGCCGGTGGCACGTGGCGCACTGGTGCGCGTGCTGCCGGGCTGGTATCTGCCGCCCACCGTGATCTGGTGCGTCACCGCCGGCCGCCGCCTGCTGCCCCGGCGCACCACCGCCTTCATCGACATCCTGCGCGCGGTGCTGGCGGGCGAGGCGCCGGCGCCGGGCTGAGAAACGCTTGCTGCGGGCGCGGCCGCCCATGGCCGGCGTTCACACCAGCGCCAACAGCAGGCCATTGCCGGCTTGGATAATCGGCCCACGCTTTCCATGCGCGAGCGTGATCACTGCCGCGGCATGGGCACCGATTCCTATCGAGGGGGGGCATGACGCATCGACACACCCGGATCCGGCACGACGGGGCTGCGCCTTCCGTCGGCGTCATCGTCAACTGCGCTTCCGGTCGCGATGTGCGCCGCCTGCTCGGCTGGGCGTCGGTGTTTCCCATGTCGGAGAAGATCCACGTCGTGCTGCGGCTGCTGTCGGCCATGGGCAGTCTCGGCATCGGCCTGGCGTGGATGCCCCCGGATTCGGCAGGAATCGCCGCCCGCGTTCGTGAGGCGGCGGACCACGCGCGCCGGCATCGGTCCATGCCCGAAGTGCGCGTGCTCGACATGCGCGTGCATGACGATGCGCGCGACAGCGAGCACGCGGCTGCGGCGCTGGCCAGCCGCGGCGTGAGGCTGATTGCCGTGCTCGGCGGCGACGGCACGCACCGCGCGGTCGCGGCGCATTGCGGCGGCGTGCCGCTGGCCGCCCTGTCGACCGGCACCAACAACGCCTTCCCGAAGTTGCGCGAGGCGACCCTGGTGGGCCTGGCCGCCGGGTTGTTCGCCACAGGCCGTGTAACCGAGGAGATCGGTCTGCGATCCAACAAGCGCCTGCGCGTCGCCGGTGAGGGCGTGGACGAGATCGCGCTGGTCGATGTCTGCGTCTCGAGCGAACCGGCGCGGGGCGCGCGCGCCGTCGGCTCGGCCGACAAGCTCAGCGATGTCTACGTCAGTTTTGCCGAGCCGCAGCAGATCGGCCTGTCGGCGATCGCCGGGCTCGCATACCCGGTGTCGCGCGACGATCCGTTCGGCCTGCACCTGCGCCTCGGCCCCGGGCGCGTGCTGCGGGCGCCGCTGCTGCCAGGCGTGCTGCAGCCGGTGTCGATCGCCTCGATCCGCTGCCTCGTGCCCGGGCGATGGACGGCCGTCGAGGGTGCGAGCGGCACGATCGCCATCGACGGCGAGCGCGAGCTCGAGTTCGATTCGCGCCAGCGGCTGCGCGTCGGGCTCGAGCTGCAGGGGCCGCGCAGCGTCGATGTCGAGCGCATCCTCGAGCACGCGGCGCGCCAGGGCCTGCTGTTCGACGAGCCCGGCCCCTGGACCGGGGCCTGAGCTGCGGCTGGCCCGCTCAGCCGCGCAGCCCGCCCAGCCGTTCGGCCAGTTGCCGGCCGAGCGCGCCGGCAACGGCCTCGCGGTCGGGGTTCGCCCCCGACTGCTGCGCCCACGACGTGCTGCGCTCTGTCAGCGCCGCGGCATGCTGCGGCGGCTTGGCCAGGCTCGAGGTGAGCAGCAGCCAGTCGGGCGGCGCCAGCAGGATTCCGGCGACGAGCAGGATGAGCTCGCGGCGCCGCACCTGCGCCAGGCCCGCGATCTTGCCCTCCCCGGCGGCGATTTCCCACGGCGACAGACTCGCGAAGCAGGCCCAGTCGAGCTCGGGCGCCGCGGGGCGGACGGGCGCGGCCCCCGCGGGCACTGCACGGGCACGCCGGATGCCGCTGTCGCGCAGCCACTGCCCGAGCAACTCGCCGAGCCAGCGGTAGCTCTCTACGGCGCTGGCGGAAACCAGCGCGTGACCGCTCGGCAGCGCTACCGACAGTCCGAGCATCCACGGCCCGGCCAGCACGGCACCACCGCCCGAGCGGCGCAGCAGCAGTTGCAGATCGCCGCGCGCTCCCGCGGCCAGCCGCGGCTGCGAGCAACCCAGCACCACCGCCGGCGCATCGTAGAGCCACAGCCGCCAGGCCGCGCGTCGCGGCGACGCCCTCAGCTGCCGCTCGTTCCACTGCTGCTCGAGCCAGGCGACGCTCGGCGCGCCGGACATGGATCAGCTCGCCATCAGGCCCAGTGCCTGGTCCGGACCGAAAGTGCTTTCGGCTTCGACCAGGATCTTCTCGAGCACGCCGGCCGCGGGGGCGGACACCTCATGACTGGTCTTGACGAGGACCACGCTGACCAGCAGTTGTCCGGCGCTGACGCGCTCGCCCTCGGCGACATGCCATTTGTCGACCAGCGCCTCGGTGCCGGGATCGACGCCAGCCCACGCCGCCGCGGGCAGCATGATCTGCACGCTCACTGGGGTACCCTCCGCGCTGCGCGCTCCGGGATGAGCACTTGGGAGCGGCCCGGCGCGCTCATAAGGCAACCCCTTGCGGCTGCCTGGCCGCCATCAGGGCCTGGGCGGCGTTGACGATGGAATCCACCTGCGGAATCACGAACTGTTCGAGCGGGCGGCTGTACGGGATCGGAACATCCGGTACCGCCAGGCGCCGCACCGGCGCCCTGAGCCTGATGCTGTCGAGATTCTCGGCGACCAGTGCGGCGATCTCGCCGGTGAGGCCGAAGCTCAGGTAATCCTCGTCGGCAACCAGCAGGCGCCCGGTCTTGCGCACCGAGTCCAGCACCGCCGCGCGGTCCAGCGGCACCAGCGTGCGCAGGTCGAGCACCTCGGCGTGGATGCCGTTTTCGGCGAGCTTGTCAGCGGCCATCACCGACTTGTGCACCATCTGGCTGAGCGTGACGATCGTCAGGCCGCCGCCTTCGCGCACGATGCGCGCCTGCCCGAACGGCAGCGCGTAGGGCTCCTGCGGCACCTCGGTCGTGCTGCCGGCGAAGTAGGACATCCACGGCAGGCCCATGATGCCCTTGTGGAACATGAACAGCACCGGGTTGTCGTCGCGGATGGCTTGCGTCATCAGGCCCTTGGCGTCGTAGGCATTGGACGGGACGACGACCTTGATGCCGGGCATGTGCGCGAACGTCGACCACAGGCACTGCGAGTGCTGCGCGGCGTCGTTGTAGCCGCCGCCGGCGGCCGTCATCAGCACCACCGGAAGCCGGACCTTGCCGCCCGACATGTAGGTGTTCTTGGCCATGTGGTTGTAGATCATGTCCATGCACACGCCGAAGAAGTCGACGAACATCAGCTCCGCGATCGGACGCATGCCTTCGGCCGCGGCGCCGATGGCAGTGCCGATGAACGCCGTCTCGGAGATCGGCGTGTCCATCACGCGCTCCTTGCCGAACCTGGCCAGCAGGCCGCCGGTCGCGCCGAAGATGCCGCCGTACTTGGCTACGTCCTCGCCCATCAGGAAGACGTCCGGATCGCGCTCCATCTGCTGGGCGATCGCTTCGCTGATCGCCTCGGCCATCGTCAGCTTGCGGGTGGTCTGGGTGCTCATGCTGGGTCTCCGGTTCGTGCGGCATCGGCTCAGGCAAAGACGTGCAGCAGGGCGTCCTCGGGCTTCGGATAGGGGCTGTTGCGGGCGAATTCAAAAGCCTGCGCGACGCGCGCGCCGGCCTCGGCGCGCAGCTTCCGGTCAGATGCGTCGCCGAGCACGCCGGTGCGGCGCAGGTGTGCGCCCAGCCTGGGGATCGGGTCGTTCTTGCGCAACTCCTCGACCTCTCCCTTGGGACGGTAGGCCTCGGCGTCGCCCTGGAAGTGGCCAAGGTAGCGGTCGGTCTTGACCTCGAGCAGCGCCGGTCCTTCGCCGCGCCGCGCACGGGCGATCGCCTCGCCGGCCGCTTCGTGGACCGCGATCGGGTCGTTGTCCTGGACCAGCACGCCCGGGATGCCGTAGGACGCGGCGCGGTCGGCATTCCACGGCACCGAGGTCGCTTCGGACTTCTCCACCGATATGCCGTACTTGTTGTCCTCGCAGACGAACAGCACCGGCAGCTTCCACAGCGCCGCCAGGTTCAGCGCTTCGTGGAACGAGCCCTGGTTGGCCGCACCTTCGCCGAAGAAGGCAACGGCCACCCAGTCCTTGCCGCGCTTCTTGGCCGCCAGCGCGGCGCCGCATGCGGGCGGCAGGCTGGCGCCGACGATGCCGCTGCAGCTGAACTTGTGGACCGTGTCGAACAGGTGCATGTGGCCGCCCTTGCCGCGGCTCAGCCCGGTTTCCTTGCCGAACATTTCGGCCGCCATCGACTGGATAGGCACCCCCTTGGCGATGGCGAAGTGGTGGGGGCGGTGCGTGCCGACCACGGTGTCTTCGCTGCGCAGATGGGCGCACACGCCGACCGCCACCGGCTCCTGCCCGGCGGCCAGATGCATCTCGCCCGGCACCGGTCCCCCGCCGATGTCGAAGGCCAGTCCCTTCTGGATGTGGGGCGGCAGCTTGCCTTCCAGATAGACCTTGGCCATGGTCTCCTCGAATTCGCGGATCTCGATCATCTTCTCGTACATCCAGAGCAGGTGGTCATTGCTTGCAGTCATGGTCGATGTCTCCAGTCGGACTCGAGTTTGCAGGCCACTGTCGAGGCGGCCGGGCAGCTTGCAGCATGCAGAGACGCCGAGGGGATGTCAACGTCTAGTCTCGTCTGGGCCTGGCGGCGCAGATTCGCCGCCAGCAGCGCCCTCGCCGTCGCGCCGCCATCCATGCCTTGATGCGGCTGCCGCCGTCGAGGGCTCGGCTGCCGCTGCGGCGAGCCGGCCGCATCGCTGCGGGGTGCGGGCCTCGCTCGCCCGCGATGCGCCAGGCCCGGTTCGCCGGTCAGCCGGCGAGCTGCAGCAGCTCGAGCACGTCTTCCTCGAACATCTCGCCGGCGATGACCTGCCGCACCCGGCCGTCGCGGCCCACGGTCACGGTCAGCGGCGTCACGCGGCGCGCGGACAGCGCCTCGGCCATCGGCGCGTAGTCGAGCGTCACCGCGAAGTTCAGCCCTTGCTCGCGCAGGTGCCGGGCCACGGCAGCGGCATCGGCGTCGCGCGACACGGTCAGCACGACCAGCGGCTTGCCGACGGCGGCCGCGCGCAGCTTCTCGACGTGCGGGTTGTGGCGGCGGCAGAACGCACAGCTGATCGACCAGAAGACGACGACCACGGCCTTGCCCTGCGCCTCGGCGGCGGACCAGCTGCGGCCATCGAGCAGCTTCACGGTGGGCCACTGCACGCGGCCGCCGGGTTGCACCGCCGCGCGGGCGGCCGCGCCGGCCGTCAGCACCGCGGCGGCGGCGGTTCGCCTGCTGACCGTCATGACCCCTCCCGTTCCATCGTCAGACCACCCGCGGATCGTAGGCCAGCAGCGTGTCGAGCGTCTCGATGCGGCGCGCGGCGGTCGTGACGGCGAAGCTCGCGTTCGCCGTTCGCGATGAAGTCGTGGTTCGCCACCGACCCGAGCTCGGGCGCATCCTGTGCCGCGCAGCAGCCGGTCGATGAAAAGCATCGCTGCAGGCATGCAGCGATGCCGCTTCGCGGGTGGGCCAACCCGCCACTGGAACCGCTGCGCGGGGCCGCCGTCAAGTGCCCGGATGGGGTAGTCCAACGGAGCGCGAGCCATGAGGGGTTTCCTGGGTTCCCCGCCGGGAAAAGACCCCTCGACAATGAAAACTACCGCCATGACTCAGGGAGGCACCGTGCACCGATTGACCCGCCTTCTCGCCGTGCCCGCCCTGGTGCTGGGTACGGCCACCACGGCCACCACGGCCACCACGGCCTTCGGCCAGGATGCGAACGCCGGCCGCAACCTCGCGGCCACCTGCGCCAACTGCCACGGCACCAACGGCCATGCACGCGGCGACATGAAGCCGCTGGCCGGCGTGTCGGCCGAGAAGATCGTCGCCGCGCTGGCCGACTACAAGAGCGGCGCGCAACCGTCGACGATCATGGGCCAGCTCGCCAAGGGCTATACCGACGATCAGATCAGGGCGATGGCCGCGTTCTTCGCGGCGCAGCCGGCGAAGAAGTGAGGGGGCGGCCGTGAAGCAACATCTGCAGTTCCAACCCAGCCGCCGTCAACTGCTGGGCGCCGGCGCGGCGCTGGCCGCCGGCGCGCTTGCCGGCTGCGCCGGCATGTCCGCGGGCGGGCCGCCGATCGGCCGCGTCGTCGTCGTCGGCGGCGGCTACGGCGGCGCCACCGCCGCGCGCTACCTGAAGCTGTGGGGCGCCAACGTCGACGTCACGCTGATCGAGCGCCAGACCGAGTTCGTATCGTGCCCGATCAGCAACCTGGTGCTCGGCGGCTACAAGACGATGGCCGACATCACCAGGGGCTACGACGGGCTGAAGGCGGCCGGCGTCAAGCTGGTGCAGGGCGAGGCCGTCGCCGTCGATGCGGCCGCGCGCAGCGTGCGCCTGGCCGACGGCAGGACCTTCGCCTACGACCGGCTGATCCTATCGCCCGGCGTCGACTTCATGACCGACCAGGTCGGCGGCCTGCAGGCCGCGCTCGACGGCGGACGCGTCTACCACGCCTGGAAGGCCGGGCCGCAGACCGTGGCGCTGCGCCGCGCGATCGAGGGCATGCGCGACGGCGGCGTGTTCGCGATGTTCATTCCGAAGGCGCCGTACCGCTGCCCGCCGGGGCCGTACGAGCGCGCCTGCGTCGTCGCCAGCTACCTGAAGACGGCCAAGCCGAAGTCCAAGCTGCTGGTCTACGACGGCAATCCGGAGATCACCTCGAAGAAGGGCCTGTTCGAGAAGGCCTTCAGCGAGCTGTACCGCGGCATCATCGAATACAAGCCCAACGCCGAGCTGAAGGAGCTTTCGGGCGGCGTCGCCAAGACCGAGTTCGACGACGTCAAGGCCGACGTGATCAACGCGATTCCGCCGCAGCGCGCCGGCGACCTGGCGCGTTCCGCCGGGCTGCTGAACATGAATGCGCGTTGGGCCGGGGTCAACTGGCTGACGATGGAGTCGACCGCGGTGCCGGGCATCCACGTGCTCGGCGACGCCACCTTCTCGGCGCCGCTGATGCCCAAGTCGGGCCACATGGCCAACCAGCATGCCAAGGTGGCGGCGGCGGCGATCATCCAGCTGCTCAAGGGCGAGCCGGTGAACGCCGCGCCGGTGGTCACGAACACCTGCTACAGCTTCGTCGGCGAGCGCGAGGCCATGCACGTGGCGTCGGTGCACCAGTACGACGCGGCCGACAAGACCTTCAAGGCCGTGCCGGGCTCGGGCGGCGTGTCGGCGGCGCGCAACCAGATCGAGGCGCGCATTGCGCTCGGCTGGGCCGACAACATCTGGGCCGATTCGCTGGCGCTGGCGTGAGCGCGCATGGCCGCCCCAAAGCGCTCACACCGCAGCGCGATCAGCGCGGAGG
>DAIMFR010000007.1:0-120406 GCA_036724445.1 Rubrivivax sp.
CGGGCGCGGCAAGGACATGCAGGCCGATGGGGTGCGCCAGCGCATGGCGATTTGAGCGGTGCCGGGGAAGGGCGAGGGCGTCTGGTCAGGCGGCGCGGACGAACCTTCAGCGCGTGTGGCCCGCTTGCCGGCCCGCTGCTGCCGGCAGCGGCACGCCCTTCGATAAGATGCCCCGCGGCCGGCGGCACGCGAGGCCGCATCCCACCGGAGCCTTGCCCATGTCCCAGCCCATGCCTTTGTTCCGCAGCATCCGCTACACCACCTGGGCGCTGTGCGCGCTGGGCCTGCTGCTCAGCCTGGGCGGGCTCGCCGCCTGGGGGCGCGGCTGGCTGGCGCCGTTGGCGTTGTTCGGCGCGCTCACGCTGCTGGGCTGGCGCGACTACACGCAGACGCGCCACGCCATCCTGCGCAACTACCCCATCCTCGGGCACCTGCGCTTCCTGCTCGAATTCATCCGTCCCGAGATTCGCCAGTACTTCGTCGAGGGCGACCTCGATGCCGGCGAGCCGTTCACGCGCGCGCAGCGCAACGTGGTCTACCAGCGCGCCAAGGGCGAGCCGGACGTGCGGCCCTTCGGCACCAAGCTGGACGTGGGCGCCAAGGGCTACGAATGGATCAACCACTCGCTGCAGACCACCAAGATCGGCTCGCACGACTTCCGCATCTGGATCGGCGGCAACCCCGATGCGCCGGCCGCGGGCGCCATGCCCTGCACGCAGCCGTACAACGCCAGCGTCTTCAACATCTCGGCCATGAGCTTCGGCGCGCTGTCGGCCAACGCCATCCTGGCGCTGAACCAGGGCGCGCGCATCGGCGTCTTTGCCCACGACACGGGCGAAGGCGGCATCAGCCGCTACCACCTCGAGCACGGGGGCGACCTGATCTGGGAGATCGGCTCGGGCTACTTCGGCTGCCGCAACGCCGACGGCAGCTTCAACCCCGAGCGTTTTGCCAGGCAGGCGCGCGAGCCGCAGGTCAAGATGGTCGAGATCAAGCTCAGCCAGGGCGCCAAGCCCGGCCATGGCGGCGTGCTGCCGGGCGCCAAGGTCACGCCCGAGATCGCGGCGGCGCGCGGCGTTCCGGTCGGCGTGGACTGCGTGTCGCCGTCCTCGCACAGCGCGTTCTCCACCCCGGTGGAGCTGCTGCAGTTCGTCGGCCGCCTGCGCGAGCTGTCGGGCGGCAAGCCCACCGGCTTCAAACTGTGCATCGGCCACATCTGGGAGTGGTTCGGCATCGTCAAGGCCATGCTGGAGACCGGCATCACGCCCGACTTCATCGTCGTCGACGGCGCCGAGGGCGGCACCGGCGCCGCGCCCATCGAATTCGCGGACCACATGGGCGCGCCGGTACAGGAGGGCCTGCACCTGGTGCACAACACCCTGATCGGCGCCGGCCTGCGCGAGCGCGTCAAGATCGGCGCGGCGGGCAAGGTCATCAACTCCTTCGACCTGGCGCGCATGTTCGCGCTGGGCGCCGACTGGTGCAACTCGGGCCGCGGCTTCATGATGGCGCTGGGCTGCATCCAGGCGCAGGTGTGCCACACCGGCCTGTGCCCCACGGGCATCACCACGCAGGACCCCCGGCGCGAGCGCGCGCTGGCGGTCGGCGACAAGGCGCCGCGCGTGGCGCAATACCACGCCAATACCCTGCATGCGCTGAAGGAACTGCTGCAGGCCGCCGGGCTGATGCATCCCGACCAGCTCAGTACCCACCACATCGTGCGGCGCATCGACAGCGAGCGCATCCGCCTGCTGTCGGCCATCATGCCCACCATCCGGCCCGGCGCCCTGCTGGACGACCTGGCGCAACAGCACAACGTCTACCGCCTGTACTGGCCGCTGGCCGATGCGCACCACTTTGCCCCGCACATGCCGGCAGCCGGCGAGTTGCCCGCGCTGGCCGCCATGCGCCCGACCGTCGCCGGCCGCCCGGCGTCGGCGGTGCAGATCGCCGAGGCGCTGACCCAGCGGCGCGCGCCCCATCCCACGCCGCTGACACGGCTGGTGCCCGAACAGTCCAACGCGCATCGCGCCATTCCGTCGTCCACCACGCCCGCCCACGTGCCCAGCGAGTGGACCGAGTCGGGTGATGCGCCCGCGCCCGCGCCCGCGCCGGCGCGCGCCGTCCGCGAAGATCTGGACGTCTGAGCGGCAGCACGGGCGGGAAGACGCCCACAACCAGGCATGCAGACCCCACGCCAGACGGGGCGCCAGCCGGGGCGCAGTGGCGCGATCGGCCGATGCGGCGTAGGCTCGGGCCATCGGTGCGGCATGCGGCGTGAACCGCTGCCTGCGGCAACGATCGCGTGCACCCTGGGCACCCTGGGACTTGACCGATGCATCGCCTCCTTGCCTACCACGTGCGCCTGGGTCTGGCCGCGCTGCTGCTGGCCCTGCTGTCGTGGAGCGTGGCCGCGGCGCCGGTGCGGGTGCTGCAGTTGCGCGATGCCATCGGCCCGGCCAGCGCCGACTACCTGAAGCGCGGCATCGCCCGGGCCGCCGACGACGGCGCTGCGCTGCTGATCATCGAACTGGATACCCCCGGCGGGCTGGATACGGCGATGCGCGACATCATCCAGACCATGCTGGCCTCGCGCGTGCCGGTGGTGGTGTATGTCAGCCCCGAAGGCGCGCGTGCCGCCAGCGCCGGCACCTACATCCTGTATGCGGCGCACGTCGCCGCGATGGCGCCGGCGACGACGCTGGGCGCGGCCACGCCGGTGGCCATCGGCATGCCGGGCAGCGAACGCCGGCCGCCGCCGGCCGAGCCGCCGGCCAGCGGGGCGCAGGACCCGCGCGGCACGGCGCCGCCGGCACCGGCCGACGCGATGACGGCCAAGCAGGTGCACGACGCCGCGGCCTTCATCCGCGGCCTGGCGCAGCAGCGCGGGCGCAACGCCGCCTGGGCCGAGCGCGCGGTGCGCGAAGCCGTGAGCCTGACGGCTGCCGAGGCGCTGCAGCAGCAGGTGATCGACCTCGTCGCCGTGGACCGCGACGACCTGCTGCGCCAGCTCGACGGCCGCCGCGTCAGCGTGCACGGCGCCGAACGCACGCTGGCCACGCGCGGCGCGACGGTGGAGATCGTGTTGCCCGACTGGCGCCAGCGCCTGCTGGCGGTGATCGCCAACCCGAGCTTCGCGCTGATCCTGATGATGATCGGCATCTACGGGCTGATCTTCGAGTTCTCGTCGCCGGGCTTCGGCGTGGCCGGCACGGTCGGCGCGATCTGCCTGCTGCTGGCGCTGTTCGCGCTGCAGCTGCTGCCGGTCAACTATGCCGGGTTGGCGCTGATGCTGTTGGGCCTGGTGCTGATCGGCGCCGAACTGCTGACGCCCAGCTTCGGCGTGCTCGGCGTCGGCGGCGCCGTGGCCTTCGTCGCCGGCGGTCTGCTGCTCTTCGACCGCGACATCCCTGGTTTCGGCGTGCCGCTGCCGCTGATCCTGGGCCTGGCGGCCAGCTCGGCCGCCGTGGTGCTGCTGGCCGGGGGCATGGCGCTGCGCGCGCGGCGCCGGCCGGTGGTCAGTGGCCGCGAGCAGCTGATCGGTGCGCGCGGCACCGTGCTGGCCTTGGGCGACGGCGAGTGGGCCGAGGTGCACGGCGAGCGTTGGCGCGTGCGCTGCGATCAGCCGCTTCGTCCGGGGCAGCGCGTGCGCGTCATCGCGCTGCAGGGCCTGACGCTGGAAGTGCGCCCCGCATCCGAGCCACCGTCCCGAGGAGAGTCATCATGAGCTTTTTCGACTTCGGCCTGGGCAGCATGCTCGTGCCCTTGGTGGTGGTGCTGCTGGCGCTGGCGGCCGCCTCGCTGCGCATCCTGCGCGAATACCAGCGCGGCGTCGTCTTCCAGCTCGGCCGCTTCTGGAAGGTCAAGGGCCCGGGCCTGGTGCTGGTGATTCCCGGCATCCAGCAGATGGTGCGCGTGGACCTGCGCGTGGTCACGATGGACGTGGAGCCGCAGGACGTGATCTCGCGCGACAACGTCTCGGTCAAGGTCAACGCGGTGGTCTTCTTCCGCGTCGTCGACCCGCAGAAGGCCATCATCCAGGTCGAGAACTACCTGATGGCCACCAGCCAGCTGGCGCAGACCACGCTGCGCGTCGTGCTCGGCAAGCATGAGCTGGACGAGATGCTGGCCGAGCGCGAGCGGCTGAACCTGGACATCCAGCAGATCCTGGACGCGCAGACCGACGCCTGGGGCATCAAGGTCACCAACGTCGAGATCAAGCACATCGACCTGAACGAATCGATGGTGCGCGCCATCGCGCGCCAGGCCGAGGCCGAACGCGAGCGCCGCGCCAAGGTGATCCATGCCGAAGGCGAGAAGCAGGCCTCGGCCGCGCTGCTGGAGGCCGCGCGCATGCTGGCGCAGCAGCCCGAGGCCATGCAGCTGCGCTACCTGCAGACGATGACGCAGGTGGCCGGCGACCGCGCCTCGACCGTCGTCTTCCCGCTGCCGATGGATCTGCTCGGGCGGCTGCTGGACCAGGCGCGCGAGCCGCACTGAGCCTCTCGCTGGTCACGCGGAGGCAGCCGATCAGGGCGTCGAGCACGGGGGCGGGCCGGCAGATCCCTCGAGGCCGGCCCCGAGCTCGGGATCAGCGCCGCCGCCGCCCGCGGCCGCGCGGCGGCGCCATGACGGCGGCCAGCTCGTCGAAGGCAGCCTCGAACATCATCGCTTCCAGCGGGTCGAGTGCGTCGTCGGAGTCGTCGATCGCCACGCTGCGCAGGAACTGCGCGCGCGTGCGCGGGTCGCGCAGCAGCTGGGCATCCTCGCCCAGCGAGCGCAGCGCGGCGCGCAGCGCCTGCAGTTCGTCGTCGAAGACCAGCGTCAGCAGCTTCGGCGGCCAGCTCAGCAGTCCCGGCGGCGCCTGCCGGCTCAGCGCCACCGGCATCTGCAGCTCGGCCAGCTCGGCTTCCAGCGCCTGCTGCTGCTCCTTCAGCACGCGGTTGTAGTGGCGCAGCCGCTGGTCGGGCAGCCCGGCCAGGTGCTCGGCGTCGATGTGTTCCAGCTCCAGCTGCATCGCCAGCAGCGCCAGCAGGTCGTTGGCGGCGTAGGCCTGGTTGACGCGCGCCATCAGCGCGGTCTTGCGCTCGCGTTCGGCGGCGTCGCTCGCCCGGTCGGGGTGCAGGTCGCTGGCCAGGCGGCGGTAGACCTCGCGCACCGACTGGCTGGCCTCCTTCAGCGCCTTGGCATCGCGCTGCCGCGCCTGCTCCGCGCGGCTCGGGCGCCGGCCGGGCGGCGGCTCGGCGGCTTCATCGGCTTCATCGGCCTGTGCGGCCTGCTGCTCGCGCAGGCGCTGCGCGGTGCGCGCCATCAGCTCGTCGATCGAATCGGCGTCACCTTCGAACAAACGCTCGTCGCCGAAGGCCTGGCCCAGGATCGCGGCCGCCATGTCGGCGTCGCCGCGCTGCATCTCGCGGTGGCTCTGCGCGCTGTGGCGGTCGTGCGCGGCCTCGATCTCGGCGTCGGGGCCGGCCTCCAGCACCTCGCGCGCCAGCAGGCGCAGCAGGCTGACCAGTTTGGCGCGTGCCTTCTTCGCCGGCTTCTCGCCGGCCGGCGGCTGCTGCAGGTGGACATCGATCCACAGCGCGGTCTCGCGCTGCAAGGCCAGCAGCTTGCGGTGCACGGGCGCCATCTCGGACAGCCGGCGCCGCTGCAGCGCATCGGCCGCCGTCTGCCACGCCAGCAGTTGGCCGCGCAGCCGCGTCAGGCCTTCGCTCAGGCGGTTGAACTCCTTCTGCGCCTTGGACAGCGACGCGGCGGCGCCGGGCACCTTCAGCATCGCACTGCCGGCCGCCGGCGCGGCAGCGGGAGCAGGGGTGTCGTCGAACAGGCTGGGCTGGATGGGCGTGGGCATGATGCGATTGTCGGCGTGCTGCGGGAGGGATGCTGGCGCGGCAGCAGGTCTTGCGGCCGGGGCTGTCGAGACGCTGCCCAGTTGCCCGCCGTTCACACGGGGCGGTCTGCCTGCTGCGTACGGCGACGGCAGCGACGGTACCGCGAGTTGGGGGGGTGGGGCCGTGGGTCGAGCGCCGACCCGTGCGCAGGGAAGTATGCTCGCGCCGCACCGCCCCGCATGGTGCGACAGCAACCAAGAGGAGAGATATGAGCCATCCCATCCTGCGCGGCACGGCGCTTGCCGCATTGATCTCGTTCAGTGCACCCTGGGTTCTTGCCCAGGCCTCCGCGCCGGCTGCTTCGGTACCGGCTGCTTCGGCGCCGGCAGCGGCCAGCGTCGAGGCCAAGCCGGCCGAAACCCAGGCCGCGGCGGCCGAAACAGGCCGGCTGGCCTGGTACGGACGCAAGTTCAGCGGCCGCCGCACCGCCAGCGGCGAGCCCTACAACCCGAATGCGCTGACCATGGCGCACAAGACGCTGCCGTTCGGCACGCACGTCAAGGTGACGAACCTGGCCAACCACAAGAGCGTGGTGCTGCGCGTCAACGACCGCGGTCCGACCCAGGCCGATCGCGTCGGTGACGTCTCGCTGGCTGCCGCGCAGCGGCTCGGCATGCTCAAGCCCGGCGTGATCGATGCGGAGTTGAGCGTGGTCTCCGTCGGGACGAAGAAGAAGCGCTGACTTTCATGATCCGGGGGCAAGGCCCCGGATCACGGAAGACTGGCACATCGAGCCTGCGCTCGATCTGCAGGTTTGCACGGCATCGGCCGAACGGCCGTCTGGCGGCAGCGCCGCCTCGCGCCGGAATCGGCGATGCCTTGCGCACTGCACCCGGGCCGCGCTGCGCCACGACCGGCCTGGGTGGCCGGGTTCTCGTCGCGCTCGCGCTGCCGGCTGCGGCGTGGGGCGGCCTCGCCGCGTGGCGCGGGCGTGCCGTCAGCAAAGACGTCGCGGTGGTCGTGCGCGAGGTGCGCATGAGCGTCGCGAGCGCTCGGCTGCGGGCCGCGCCGGCTGTCGCCTTGCCGGCGACGCCGTTGTCTGTTTCCCTGCTCCCCTGGCGCCGGCTCCTCTTTCGATGCATGATGACCAGCCGAGGACCACAATCGGGAGGCGCTGCCAATGAATCGATACCGCCTGCCGCGGCAAGTCGTCTCGAGAGTGCTGGGCTTGGCCTTCATCGCGTCGGGCGCATTGCTGACGGCTTGCAGCGATGACGACGATGAATCCGGCGCCGGGTCAGCCCCGCTCAGCACGGGTCTTGCCGCAATCAGCAGCGGCTACGAGCACAGCTGCGCGCTGACCAGCGCCGGTGGTGTCAAGTGCTGGGGCTACAACCGCCACGGCGCCTTGGGCACCGGGACCACATCCGACAGCGCCAACCCGACGGATGTCGTAGGTCTAGGCACCGGCGCGATCGCCATCAGTGCAGGCATGGCCCATACCTGTGCGCTGACGAGCGCGGGCGGCGTCAAATGCTGGGGGTTCAACTGGGACGGCCGCTTGGGGAGCGGCTCCAGGAACGACAGCGTTGTTCCAGCCGACGTCAGCGGGCTGAACAGCGGCGCCACCGCCATCAGCGCGGGCGCCTATCACAGCTGCGCGATTACGGGCACGGGCGGCGTCAAGTGCTGGGGACAGAACTCCGAGGGCCAACTGGGCAATGGCAGCACGACCGACAGCGTCGTTCCGACAGACGTTGTCGGACTCGGCAGCGGCGTGGCCGCCATCAGTGCAGGCTCGCTGCATACCTGCGCCGTGACCAATGCGGGAGGCGTCAAGTGCTGGGGGAGGAACGGAGGTGGAACTCTGGGCATCGGCACGACGGACAACAGTTCCACGCCCCGCGACGTCATCGGCCTGAGCAGCGGCATCAGCGCCGTCAGCGCCGGCTTGGTCAACACCTGCGCTTTGACCCGGGCAGGAAGCGTCAAGTGCTGGGGACAATTCCTTGATCAATCCGGCTGGGCCTCGAGCTTGACGCCTGTCGGCATCAGCGGCCTGAGCAGCGGCGTCAGCGCCATCAGCTCCGGCGAGTTCCACATCTGCGCGTTGACCAGCGCGGGTGGCATCAAGTGCTGGGGGCAGAACCTGTTCGGCGAGTTGGGCAATGGAACCACTTCGGATACCGCCATCCCTACGAACGTCGCCGGTCTGAGCCACGGTATGGGCGCCATCAGTGCAGGCGGCATACACACCTGCGCTCTGACGCGCGAGGGCACCGCAAAATGCTGGGGATACGGCGTTCACGGCGCGTTGGGCAATGGCGTCGATATCAACTATGCCGTTCCAGCGGGTGTTGCCGGCCTCACGCACAGCGTCAGCGCCGTCAGCGCGGGCGGGCGCCATGCATGCGCCATTACCAGCATGACCGGCCTCGAGTGCTGGGGCGGCAACCGTGATGGGCAGTTGGGCAACGGCACGACGGCTGACAGCTTCGCGCCCGCAGGCGTGAGCGGCCTGAGCAGCGGCGTCAAGGCCGTCAGCGCGGGTGGAAGCCACACCTGCGCCACAACCAACTCGGGCGCCGCCGTGTGCTGGGGGAACAACTTCTATGGACAGTTGGGCGATGCGGCGAAGGCCAACAGTTCCACCCCGGCAAGCGTGGCCGGCCTGAGCAGCGGTGTCGATGCCGCCGTGGCGGGCTGGAGCCACTCCTGCGCGATGACCAGCGCAGGCGGCGTCGAGTGCTGGGGGTCCAACGCGGATGGCCAGTTGGGCGACGGCAGCACGACCGACAGCTCTTCGCCTGTCATGGTCATCGGCCTCGGGGGCAGCGCTGCAGCCATAAGCACCGGACGCGGATACACCTGCACCCTGACGCACGCAGGGGGCGTCAAGTGCTGGGGATGGAATGGGTACGGCCAGTTGGGCAACGGCAGCAGAACCCGCAGCGCAATGCCGGCAGACGTCATCGGCCTGCGCAGTGGCGTCATTGCCATTGCCGGGGGTGCCTACCACAGTTGCGCGCTTACTGGCGCGGGCGGGGTGAAGTGCTGGGGCTCGAACTCTTCGGGCGAACTGGGCAATGGCGGCGCGGCCGACAGCGCCACTCCGACAGACGTTGTCGGGCTCGGCAGCGGCGTGGCCGCCATCGGCGCGGGCTTGGGTCATACCTGTGCCGTGACCACTGGGGGAGGCGTCAAGTGCTGGGGGAGAAATACGACAGGCCAGCTGGGCAACGGCACGAGCTCGGGCTACTTCGTGCCGACGGAAGTCATCGGCCTGAGCGGCGGCGTCAGCGCCATCAGCGCCGGTGACGGCCACACCTGCGCTTTGACCCGCGCGGGCGGCGTGGCGTGCTGGGGGCTCGCCGGTTCCTGGTTGCGCCATGGAGGGGCCTCGTACTTCACCAGGCCGGTGGATGTGGTCGATCGGGTCGGCTGAGCTTGCGCACGCCGCTGCTGCTGACGCTGCTGTTCGACAAAGTGAAGAGCGCGCCGGCGCCCTTCTTCGTCGAGCCCGCCGCGCGCGGCATCGCCGGCAAGGTGATGGCCTGCAGCGCATCCATGCGCGCCCGGCCTGCCGGCGCGTGCGCAGCGCAGTCGGCCCTGCAGCTTCGCCGAACAGGGCGCCCGGCTCAACTGCGCCAGACGCGCGGCGGCGCCGCGGCCAGAGCCCAGCCGATGCCGCGCCATGCGGCCCGCACCTGCTGCAGCAGCCGCATCGCCGGTTCGACGCGCCCGGCCAGTGCGCGCAGCACCACCACGCGTTCGTGCGGCGCGGTGGTGCCGGCGTCGGCCGACAGCCCGGCGTCCGCGGCGATGGCCTCGCGTGCCGCATCGAGCAGCGCCTCGCGCCGCGCCGGCTGCAGCGCCGTGCCGGCGGCGAACCACAGCGTGGCCAGCACGCGCCGCCCGCCCCAGCCCAGCGGTGAGGCCAGCAGCCGCTGGTCCGAGGCGTCGATGCAGCTGCGTTCCAGCCAGGCGCCGGGCAGTTCCAGATGCTGCATGAAGCGCCCGTGCTCGAAGTCGCGTCCGGCGGCCGGCAGCCCCAGCGCCAGCAGGTCCCAGCCGATCATCTCGGCGCCCGCGGCGAGTTCGAAGCTCGAGCGGTTGTGCGCGCGGCAGGCGCTGTAGGCGATGGTTTCCAGCGGCAGCCATTCGAGCCGCGCGCCTTCGGCCAGCGTGGCGCGCACGCTCTGGATCGATGTCTCGCCGGCGCTGCGGTAGAAGCGCGTCGCGCCGGGCGTGGTGATCAGCGCGTGGCAGTCGCGCTCCAGCCGCGCCTGCAGCTCGAGCACGTCGCCGCCGACGATGCCGCCCGGCGGATGCACCAGCACGTGGTGGCAGATGCCCGGGCCTTCGGGGTACAGCCGCTGCAGCACGCGCAGCGGGCCTTCGTGGCGGTCGAGCGCGACGCTGCGCGCGCCGTCGCGCGTGTAGTGCAGCTGCAGCTTGGCGTGCCAGGGCATGGGTGCCGGCGCCAGCGGCGCGTCAACGCGCGCGCCGGAAGCCGCGGTGCAACTCGGCGATCTCCTGCCCGGCCTCGGGCACCGGCCCCCACACCCGCACCGCCTTCTGAGCGCGCGCGAACACCTCGCGGCAGGGCAGGTTCAGCGTCGGGTTCTCGGCATGGTTGCCGGTCAGCGCCAGAAGCGCGCCGAAGGGGTGGCGGCCGGTGGCCATGGCCGCGCGCGCCACCTCGTTGGCGCGCCGGAGGCGGCACAGCAGCGGCTGCGCAGTCGGCTCGGTGTTCATGGTCGCTGCGCCCTCGATGCGCCTTCAATGCCCCTGGCTGCCGCGGTGCGCCCAGGCGGTGGTGCGCTTCTCGATCACCGAGAACAGCTCGTACATGGCCATGGCCATGATGCCGACGACCAGCAGCCCGCTGAAGGCCAGCCCCATCTGCATCGAGCTGCCGGCGCTGATCAGCAGGTAGCCGATGCCTTCGTTGGCCGCGGTCATCTCCGACACCGTGGTGCCGACGAAGGCCAGCGTGATGGCCACCTTCAGGCTGCCGTAGAAATAGGGCATCGAGCGCGGCAGGCCGACCTTCATCAGCACGTCCCAGCGCTTCGCGCCGAGCACGCGCAGCACGTCCTCCAGCTCCGGCTCCAGCGTCGCCAGCCCGGTGGCGATGTTGACCATGATCGGGAAGAAGCTGATCAGGAAGGCGGTCAGGATCGCCGGCCCGGCGCCGATGCCGAACCACACCACCAGGATCGGGATGAAGGCCGCCTTGGGCAGCGCGTTGAACGCGGTCATCAGCGGGTACATCGCGTCGTAGGCCAGGCGCGAGCTGCCCATCAGGAAGCCGAGCAGCACGCCGACGACGATGGCCAGCCCAAAGCCGACCATCGTCACCCAGAAGGTGCGCCAGGCATGGCCGGCGATCGCCGCGCGGTGCTCCCAGGTCTGCTCGGCGATGCGCGCCGGACTCGGGAAGATGAACTCGCTGACATTGAACAGGCTGCAGATCGCCTGCCACAGCGCCAGCGTCAGCAGCAGCAGCAGCAGCGGCGACCAGCGGTGCCATGCCGGGCGGTTCATCGGGGCAGCCCTCCGCCGAGCGGCGCCGGCCGGCCGGCTTTGGGACGCTGCGCGCCGATGTGGCCGCGCAGCTCGTGCACGATGCCGGTGAACGCGGGCGTGTAGGTGATTTCCAGGTCGCGCGGACGCGGCAGGTCGATTTCACGCTTGACGATGATGCGCCCCGGGCCCTTGCTCATCACGTACACGGTGTCGGCCAGGAACACGCTTTCGCGCAGGTCGTGCGTGACCAGGATGACGTTGAACTTCTGCGCCGCCTGCAGGTCGCGCATCGCGCACCACAGCTCCTCGCGCGTGAAGGCGTCGAGCGCGCCGAAGGGCTCGTCCAGCAGCAGCATCTTCGGCTCGTGCACCAGCGCGCGGCAGATGCTGGCGCGCTGCTGCATGCCGCCGGACAGCTGCCACGGGAACTGGTCCTCGTAGCCGGCCAGGCCCACGCTGGCCAGCAGCCGGCGCGCCTTGTCGGCGTATTCGCCGCGGCGGGCGCGGAAGCTGGAGCGGTAGGGCTCGACGATCTCCAGCGGCAGCAGCACGTTGTCCAGCGTCGTGCGCCACGGCAGCAGGCTGGGCGCCTGGAAGGCCATGCCGCTGATCTTCAGCGGCCCGGTCACCGGCTGGCCGTCGATGCGGATCGTGCCCCGGCTCGGCATGTTCAGGCCGGTGGTCAGCTTCATGAAGGTGCTCTTGCCGCAGCCGGAGGGGCCGACGATGGCGATGAACTCGCCCCGGTCCATCTGCAGCGTGATGTCCTCGACCGCGAAGTGGCCCTGGGCCAGCAGCTGCGGGTTGTAGGCCAGCCAGACATTCTGGAAATCGACGAAGTGCGTCATCGGTGTCTTCGAGCCGATGCCGGTGCGGCGCTTCGGCCTTCTCGAGGAGGGTTCGGAACGAGGCTGGGATAATGCGCCGCCCGCCGCGGCCACCGCGGCATTCGTCTACCTGCAGCTGCATGCGTTTCATCCCCACGCCGGTCCCGGCCCTGTTGTTTCCGCTGGCCCTGGGCGGCCTGCCCGTGGCGGCCACCGCCCAGTCGACGCCCGATGCGGTGCACCAGCTCGGCCCGGCCGGCACCCCCGACAAGACGGACCAGGCCGATGAGACGGACAAGGCGGACAAGGTGGACAAGGCGGACAAGCCGGACAAGCCGGACAAGCCGGACAAGCCCGACACCGCCGACCCGGCCGCCGACTACTGGCGCCTGATGGGTTCGCCCTACACGCTGCACTACCGCAAGGACGAAGAAGGCAATCACGAGTACGTCTACATGGTCGGGCTGGAGCGCCAGCGCAGCGACGGCTGGGTGTGGGGCGGGGTCTACTTCAGCAACTCCTTCGGCCAGCCCAGCGGCTACCTGTACGTGGGCGAGAAGGTCATCGGCTTCAGCCGCTGGGACCAGCTGTTCTTCCAATGGACCGCGGGCCTTCTGTACGGCTACAAGGATCCCTACGAGCACAAGGTGCCCTTCAACCACAACGGCTTCTCGCCGGGCGCGACCGTCAGCCTGGGCTGGCAGTTCACGCGCCAGTTCTCGATGCAGGCCATCGCGCTGGGTACCGCGGGCGTGATGTTCCAGATGGCCTGGGACCTGCGCTGAAGACCGCTGCCGCGCGCCGCGGCGGTTATTGCTTGGCCACCGCGAAGATGTTGCGCTCGGCGTCGCTGGGCAGCAGCGTGCCGTTCCACACCGCCGTCGGGTCGACGCGCTCCTTGGTGCCGAAGGCGTCGGACACCTGGCTGGCCATCAGCCTCAGGCGCGGCGCGAGCGCGTTGCCGAAGCCTTCGGCGCGGGCGTCCGGCGTCAGCACGGTGGCGTCCAGGCACAGCTGCAGGCGGCGCAGTTCCAGCGCCTCGTTGATGATGCCGTCGCGCGCCTTGACGGTGGCGATGCTGGCCTTGGGGTCGGCGACCACGTCCTTGACGCCCTTGCTGAAGGCCTTGAGGAAGCGCTGCACCGCCGCGGGGTTCTTCTTCAGGAACTCCTCGCCGGCAATGATCACGTTGCCGTAGAGCTTGACGCCGTACTGCGGGTAGGGCAGTACGACGATGTCCTCGGTCTTCACGCCGCGTGCCTCGAGGTTGAGGATCGACGTGAACGAGAAGCCGGTGATGGCGTCGATGTCGCCGCGCACCAGCATCGTCTCGCGCAGCGGCGGATCCATCGAGGTCCAGGCGATGCTGCTCACGTGGTTGGCCTTGGCGAAGATCGGGAAGGCCTTGCGCCCGGCGTCGAACACCGGCGCGCCCAGCTTCTTGCCGTTCAGGTCGGCGGGGGTCTTGATGCCGCTCTTCTTCAGCGCCAGCACCGCGGCCGGCGTGTTGTTGTAGACCATCATCACCGCCACCGGCTTGTTGGGGGCGGTGGGGTTGTTGGCGTGGAACTCCATCAGCGCCGCCAGGTCGGCGAAGCCCATGTCGTAGCTGCCCGAGGCGACGCGCGTGACCGTGCCGCCCGAGCCGTTGCCGGCGTCGATGGCGACGTTCAGCCCCTCGGCCTTGAAGTAGCCCTTGGCCACGGGCAGCAGGAAAAGCGCGGCCGGCCCCTCGAAGCGCCAGTCGAGCTGGAACTTGATCGGCGTTTCCTGCGCACGGGCCTGCGGCAGTGCCAGGGTGGTGATCGCGGCAGCCAGCGCGGCGAGGCTGCGGCGGCGGGTCAGGGACAGAACTTGCATCGTGACTCCAAAGGTGGTGAGGAGGAGCCGGCGCCTGCGGCGCCGTGAACTCGGAGGATCTGCAAATTCTGTGCGCGGCATGCGCACCCGGGAAATCGGGTCAAGCACTCATGCGGTGCGCAACAAGTCCAGGAGCGTGCGCGCCACGACCTTGGTGGCGCCGCGCAGGTCGTCGAGCGCCAGGTGCTCGTCGGCGCGCTTGGCGTTGCTTTCCAGCACGGTGCGCGGGCCGGCGCCGTAGATCGCCGCCGGAATGCCGCGTTCGACGTACAGCCGCACGTCGGTGTACAGCGGCGTGCCGCTGGTGGGAATGGGCTCGCCGAACACGGCCTGCCCATGCCTTTGCAGCGCATCGACCAGCGGCTGGTTGCCGGGCAGCGGCTGCATCGCGTTCGCCAGCAGCAGCCGCTTGATCTCCACCGTGATGCCGGGGCAACCCGCGGCCGCATCGGTGATGACCTGGCGGATCGCCGCCTCGACCGCGGCCGGGTTTTCCTCGGGGATCATGCGCCGGTCCAGCTTCAGCACCACCTTGCCGGGCACGACGTTGGTGTTGGTGCCGCCTTCGATGCGGCCGACGTTCAGGTACGGATGCTCGATGCCCGGCACCTTCGACCTGAGCTGCTGGTACAGCTTGTTCTGCGCATACAGCGCGTTCAGGATCGTCACCGCGCCTTGCAGCGCGTCGACGCCGGTGTGGGGAATGGCCGCGTGCGCTTGTCGGCCGTGCACCGTCACCTCCATCTGCAGGCAGCCGTTGTGCGCGGTGACCACCTGCCAGCTGAAGCCGGCGGCGAGCAGCAAGTCGGGCTTGGTCAGCCCCTGCCGAAGCAGCCAGCCGGGGCCGAGTTCGCCGCCGAATTCCTCGTCGTAGGTGAAATGCAGTTCGACGCCGCCACGCAGCCGCACCGGCGGCTGCCCTCCTGATTCAAGCGTTGCGCCCAGCGCTTCCAGCGCGCGCACGGCGAAGGTGTAGGTCGCGAAATCGCTCTTGCTGACCGCCGCGGCGCGGCCGTAGAGCTTGCCGTCTTCGACGTCGCCGCCGTAGGGGTCGTGGGTCCAGCCTTCGCCGGGCGGGACCACGTCGCCGTGGGCGTTGAGCGCGATGACGGGCCCGTCGCCGTAGCGGCGGCGCACGATCAGGTTGGTGATCGACTGCAGGCCGTAGTCCTTCACCTGCTGCGCCGGCACGGGATGTTTTTCGGCCTCGTAGCCGAAGCCGCGCAGCAGTTCGGCCGTGCGCTCGGCATGCGGCGCGTTGTTGCCGGGCGGCGTGTCGGTGGGCACGCGCACCAATTCCTGCAGGAACTTCACTTCCTGGTCGAAGTGGGCGTCGATCCAGGCGTCGAGCTGCTGGTAGGCGTCGGTCATGGCGTTTCCGTGGCGAGTTGTTCGAGCAGGTGCTGGAAGGCGCGTACGCACAGCTCGGTGTCGTCGTTGGTGATGCTTTCCAGCGGGTTGTGGCTGATGCCGGCGTTGAGCCCGCGCTGGAACAGCATCGCCTGCGGCATCACTTCGTGCAGCTTCATGGCGTCGTGGCCGGCGCCGCTGGGCATGCGGAACAGCGGCAGGCCGAGCGAATCGACCGCACGTTCCCAGCGCTGCTGCCAGGCCGGCGCGCTGGGCGCGGCTGCGGCGCGGACCGTCTCCTCCAGCTTGAAGTGCAGGCCGCGCCGCTCGCAGATGCGCGCCAGCTCCGCGCGCACGTCGGCGATGCAGGCATCGCGCACTTCGTTGGTGGTGGCGCGGATGTCCAGGCTGAAACGGCAGCGCCCGGGCACGACGTTGATCGAGCCGTTGGGCACTTCCAGCATGCCCATCGTCGCCACCAGGTCGCTCACGCTGCCGCCGCGCTTTTCCAGATAAAGCGCCAGCTCGGCCGTGGCCGTGGCGGCGTCGCGGCGCCGGTCCATCGGCGTGGTGCCGGCATGGCTGGCCATGCCGACGATCTCGCCGACGAAGCGCGCGTTGCCGTTGATCGAGGTGACGATGCCCAGCGGCAGGTCGATCTCGTTCAGCACCGGGCCCTGCTCGATGTGCACCTCGACGAAGCCCTGGTACTTGCCCGGGTCGCGCTGCAGCTTGGGGATGTCGGCGATGCACAGTCCGGCGTGCTGCATCGCCTCGCGCATCGTGATGCCGCCGGCGTCCTTCTGCTCCAGCCAGGCGGGATCGAAATGCCCGGTCAGCGCGCCCGAGCCCAGGAACACCGCCTTGTAGCGCTGGCCTTCTTCCTCGGCGAAGCCAACCACCTCGAAGTCGAAGGGCAGCCGCCTGCCGGCGCGGTGCAGCTCGCGCACGCAGGCCATCGGCACGAAGATGCCCAGCCGTCCGTCGTACTTGCCGCCGTTGCGCACCGTGTCGTAGTGCGAGCCGGTCAGCAGCCGCTTGGCGTTGCGATCGCTGCCGTGATAGACGCCGACCACGTTGCCGACGGCATCGATCTCCACCTCGTCGAAGCCGCAGTCGGCGCGCATCCAGTGCGCCAGCCGCTGCGCGCAGGCGCGGTGCGCGTCGGTCAGGTAGGTGACGGTCAGCTCGCCGCGCTCGGCATAGCCGGGGTCGCTGTTCGTCGCCAGCCGCTCGGCCCAGTCCCACACCAGGTTGCCCAGCTCGGGCTGGAAGCCGAACTTGTCGTTCAGCCGGATCTCGGCGATGCGGTGGATGTGGCGCAGGCACTCGGCGCGCTCGTAGTCGGGGTGGTTGTCCAGCCGGCGCTCGAAGGTGGCGATGATCTCGGCCTTGGTGAGGCCCGAGCCGCGCGGCCCGCGCACCGCCAGGATGAAGGGGAAGCCGAACTTGGCGTTGTAGTCGGCGTTCAGCTGCTGGATCTTCGCCAATTCCTCGGGCGTGCAGTCGGTGAGCCCGGCCTTGCCCTGTTCGTGCGTCGACTCGGCCGTCAGCGTCTTGGCGACCATCGCCTTGCCGGCCAGTTCGGGGTGCGCGCGGATCAGCTTCAGCTGCGCCTCGGTGCCGGCCTCGCGCAGCACCTGCACCAGCGCGAGCTTCAGCGCGGCCAGGCTGGCGAAGGGGCGCTTCGGCCACGCCGCCTCGGCGATCCACGGTGAATGTTCGTAGCTGCCGTCGAGCAGCGCGGTGAATTCGGCTTGCGCGGCGGCGTTCAGTTGTTGCAACGTCAGTGGCATGTCATTCCCAGACAAAGGCGGTGGCGGGGTCGAAGGGGTGCGCGGCCCGCCAGTGGCGCGCAATGTCGATGCGCTTGCAGACCCACACGCGCTCGTGGCGCTGCACGTGGTCGAGGAAGCGCTGCAGCGCGCCGATGCGCCCCGGGCGGCCGAGCAGCCGGCAATGCATGCCGATGCTCATCAGCGACGGCCCGCCGCCGCCGTCGGCCGGGTCGCGTGCGCCTTCGGCCCAGTGCGCGTCGAAGGCGTCGCGCAGGTACTCGAAGAACTCATCGCCGTGGCTGTAGCCCTGCGGCAGCGCGAAGCGCATGTCGTTGCAGTCCAGCGTGTACGGCACGACCAGATGCGGCGCGAGCGAGCCGTCGCTCTTGCGCACCTGCAGCCAGAACGGCAGGTCGTCGCCGTAGTAGTCGCTGTCGTAGGCGAAGCCGCCGAAGTCGGCCACCAGCCGGCGCGTGTTCGGGCTGTCGCGGCCGGTGTACCAGCCCAGCGGCCGCTTGCCGGTGAGCCGCTCGATCGCCTGCATGCCGAGGCGCATGTGCTCGCGCTCGACGGCTTCGTCCAGCGACTGGTAGTGGATCCAGCGCCAGCCATGGCAGGCGATCTCGTGGCCCAGTTCGACGCAGGCCGCCGCCACCTCGGGGCAGCGCTGCAGCGCCATGCCGACGCCGAACACCGTCAGCGGCAGGCCGCGGCGCTCGAACTCGCGCAGGATGCGCCACACCCCGACGCGCGCGCCGTATTCGTAGATGCCCTCCATGCTCAGGTGGCGCGCCGGGTAGGCGGCCGGGTTGAACATCTCCGACAGGAACTGCTCGCTGCCGGCGTCGCCGTGCAGCACCGAGTTCTCGCCGCCTTCTTCGTAGTTCAGCACGAACTGCAGCGCCACGCGGGCGTCGCCGGGCCAGTGCGGATGCGGCGGCCGCCGGCCGTAGCCGGCCAGGTCGCGCGGATAAGCTGCGGGGGTGTCGAAGGAGGGCATCGGCAGCTTCGGTTGGGGTTCAGGCCGGCTGCAGCGCAGCCGCCAGGTCGGCGGCGCGCGGGCTCAGCCGCAGGTTGCGTTCGACGTTGCCCAGGTGCGATTCGAGCAGCCGCACCGCGGCACGCACGTCGCGCTTTTCCAGCGCGTCGACGATGGCCACATGCTCGGCCTGCGAATGCTCGGCCGAATGCGAGGACTGGTACATCAGCGCGATCAGCGAGCTGCGCGTCAGCAGGTCCTCGAGCATCTGCGCCAGCACCTGGTTGCCGAGCATGCGCGCCAGCAGCACGTGGAAGTCAGCCAGCAGCCGCGTGCGGCCGGAGACGTCGGTGCGCGCCACGGCCGCGGCCTCGGCCTTCAGGTGCTGGCGCAGCTCGGCGACCTGCGCGTCGCTGATCGCCGCGCACAGCTGCCTGAGCATCGCCGCCTCGAGCATCGTGCGCACCTCGAACACCTCGCGCGCCTCCTGCACGCTGGGCTTGGCGACGAAGGCGCCGCGCGCCGGCTCCAGCGTCACCAGCCGGTCGCTCTTCAGCTGGTTCAGCGCCTGGCGCACGAGAGTGCGCGACACGCCGAAGATGTCGGCGATCTGCTGCTCGGCGAGCTTGGTGCCGGGCATCAGCCGGCGCTCGACGATCGCGGTGGTGATCGACTCGACGATGCGCTGCGTCGGCCCCGCGGCGCCGGCGCCGGCATCGGCCGCGCCGGCGCGCGCCTTGCGGCGGGCGGCAGCGGGGGCGGCAGGGGTGGCGGGGCGCGGCATCGCGTGCGGGGAGTGCGTTCAGGGGCTTGCGTTGTATCCGTAAGTGTATACACTTTGTTCTGCAACGCAAGCCTCTTTCGCCCCCGCGGGGCCCGACCAGGACAAACATGGGCAAACTGACCACCCACGTACTCGACACCATGAACGGCGGCCCCGCCGCGGGCATGGCCGTCGCGCTTTACCGGCTCGACGGCGCCGCCGCGGCGCCGCTGAAGGAGATCCGCCTCAACCACGACGGCCGCGCCGACGCGCCGCTGCTCGAAGGCGAGGCGCTGCAGCCGGGGCGCTACCGGCTCGTGTTCCAGGTGGCGGCGTATTTCCGCGGGCGCGGCGTCGCGCTGCCCGAGCCGCCGTTCCTCGACGCGGTGCCGCTGGACTTCGGCATTGCCGATGCCGCGCTGCACTATCACGTGCCGCTGCTGGCCACGCCGTGGAGCTACGGCACCTACCGCGGCAGTTGAGGTGCGGCACGTTTTGCGCCCGCGCGGCGGGAGGCGTGTGCGGCGCCGCCGCAGCTCCACGCTCCAAAGGCAGCTCCAAAGCCAGCTCCAAAGGCCTGCAGGCATGAGTTCGTCGTCCCGGCAGCACCTGCCCCCCGCGGGGCCTGCAGCGCCGCTCGGGCGGCGGGGCGGGCGCGGGTGACGCTGCGCGGCCAGGTCGATGAACTGCTGCACCGGCTGGCCGGCGCAGCGGGGGTGCTGATCCGCGTCGACGAGGTGCGCGGCTCGGGGCCGCGCGCGCCCGGCGCCTGGATGGCCGCTTTTGCCGACGCCACGGTCGGCACCATCGGCGGCGGACACCTGGAGTTCGAGGCCATCGCCCATGCGCGCGCGCTGCTCGGCGGCGCGGCGCTCGAGCGGCGCCGGCGCTTCGCGCTCGGGCCCGCGCTCGGCCAATGCTGCGGCGGCGTCGTGTGGCTCGCATTCGAGCCGGTCGCCGCCGCCGACCGCGAGCGGCTGCGCGCCGAATGGTCGGCCGTGCTCGCGCGGCAGATGCCGGTGGCGCTGTTCGGCGGCGGCCATGTCGGCCGCGCGATCGTCGAACTGCTCGGCACGCTGCCGGTGCGCACGCAATGGATCGACAGCCGCGACCAGATCTTCCCGGCCGCACTGCCGGCCAATGCCCACGCCGAGCATTCCGAGCCGGTGCACGGCGCCGTGGCTGCGCTCGAGCCCGGCTCGCACGTGCTGATCATGAGCTTCAGTCACGCCGAGGACCTGGACATCGTCGCCGCCTGCCTGAAGCGCTGCCGCGAGCGCGCCGACCTGCCGTTCATCGGGCTGATCGGCAGCAAGAGCAAATGGGCCGCCTTCAGGCACCGGCTCGAAGCGCGCGGCTTCGCGCCGCAGGAGCTGGCCGCCGTCACCTGCCCGATCGGCGTGGCCGGCGTCGTCGGCAAGGAGCCCGAGGTCATCGCCGTCGCGGTGGCCGCGCAACTGATGCAGCAGCGCGCGGCGCCCGCCGTTTCGGGTTAACCCGGATGCGAGCGTGAAGGCGAAGTGTATACAATTGCGCGTACACGTCGCAGCGGCGCAGGCCGGCCGGTTTCTCGCAAAGGCCTTGTGCGCGACCCATGTCAGTAGGCTCACAGCGCCCGCAGTGGTGAGCCCACAGGAGTCATCGATATGGATGCCTATGTGCTCGACTGGGTCAACCTGCTGCTGCGCTGGACCCACGTCATCACCGCCATCGCCTGGATCGGCTCGTCCTTCTACTTCGTGCTGCTCGACAACAGCCTGAGCAAGCCGCAGGAGAAGGAACTCAAGGACAAGGGCGTGGACGGCGAGATGTGGGCCGTGCACGGCGGCGGCTTCTACCACTCCAACAAGTACATGGTGGCGCCGCGCTGGAAGCCGCTGCCCGAGAACCTGCACTGGAGCTACTGGGAGAGCTACACCACCTGGCTGACCGGCTTTGCGCTGTTCACGGTGCTGTACCTGTTCAACGCCGGCAGCTTCCTCATCGACAAGAGCGTCTACGACTGGTCGCCCGCCGCGGCGATCGGCGCCTCGCTGGGCTTCCTGGCCGCGTTCTGGCTCATCTACGACCTGATCTGCCGCGCCTTCGGCCAGAAGAACAACGGCGACCTGATCGTCGGCGTGCTCGTCTTCGTCTTCGTCGTCTTCGCCTCGTGGCTGGCCTGCCGGCTGTTCGCCGGGCGTGCGGCCTTCCTGCTGGTCGGCGCGATGCTGGCCACGACGATGAGCGCCAACGTGTTCTTCTGGATCATCCCGGGGCAGCGCACGGTGGTCGCCGACCTGCGCGCCGGGCGCACGCCGGACGCGATCCACGGCAAGCGCGGCAAGCAGCGCAGCGTGCACAACACCTACTTCACGCTGCCGGTGATCGTGGCCATGCTGTCCAACCACTACGGCTGGCTGTACCAGGGCCCGAACAACTGGCTGGTGCTGGTGCTGCTGATGCTGGCCGGCGCGCTGATCCGCCACAGCTTCGTCGCGCGCCACAAGGCGCACGTCGAACACCGGCGCACGCCGTGGGAGCACGCGGTGGTCGGCACGCTGGTGCTGGTGGCCATGGCCGTGTGGCTGGCGCCCAAGCCGCCGAGCGCCGAGGCGCAGGCCGCGGCCAAGGCCGCTGCGGCCCAGCCGGCCGGCTACGCCCAGGTGCGCGAGGTGCTCGACCAGCGCTGCGTGGTCTGCCACAGCGCCGGCGTGCAGCAAAAGAACGTGCGGCTCGACACGCCCCAGGATCTGAAGGCGCACGCCCAGGCGGTGTACCAGCAGGCCAGCGTGCTCAAGCTGATGCCGCTGAACAACGCCACGCAGATCACCGATACCGAGCGCGCGCTCATCCGGCGCTGGTACGAATCCGGCGCGCCGGTGAACTGAAGCACCGGACGGGCGCAGCGGCTGCCTGGTCCACCCCATTTCCTGCCCGTGCAGCGACCACAGGCGGATCGCTGCGCCGTTTTCGACGACCTGCCTGACCAGCCCACCAAGCGAGGAGAGCTCCATGAACACCGCCAACACCGCGGCCGGCACCGCGCGCGGCAGCGCCGCCGACGACGCGGCCCCATCCGGTGCGCCGCCCGGCGTGCACCCGGTCGACGAAAAACTGCCGCTCGGGCGCGTCACCGCGCTCGGCCTGCAGCACGTGCTGGTGATGTACGCCGGCGCCATTGCGGTGCCGCTGATCGTCGGCCGCGCGCTCAAGCTCGACGCCGAGCACGTGGCGCTGCTGATCAGCGCCGACCTGTTTGCCTGCGGCATCGCCACGCTGATCCAGAGCCTGGGCTTCGGCCGGCACTTCGGCATCAAGCTGCCGGTGATGATGGGCGTGACCTTCGCCGCGGTCGGCCCGATGGTGGCCATCGCCAACGCCGCGCCGGGCAACGACGGCGCGCGGGCGCTGTTCGGCGCGATCATCGGCGCGGGCTTGATCTCGATCGTCATCGCGCCGGTCATCAGCCGCATGCTGCGCTTCTTCCCGCCGGTGGTCACCGGCACCATCATCACCATCATCGGCGTCAGCCTGATGCGCGTGGGCGTGGGCTGGGCCATGGGCGGGCCGGCCTTCCTGGCGCAGTTCACCGACGTGGGCAGGTTGGTGGACATGATCGATTCCGCCAAATACACCGCGCTGGCGGCCGAGGTGCCGGTGCGGATCGGCCCGGTGCCGCTGCTCGACAACCCCGGCTACGGCGCGCTGGACCACCTGGGCATCGCCGCCTTCGTGCTGGCGGTGATCCTGCTGCTGGTGAAGTTCGGCCGCGGCTTCGCCGCCAACATCTCGGTGCTGCTGGGCATCGTCGCCGGCTGCGTGGTCGCCGTCGCGCTGGGCAAGATGAACTTCGACAAGGTGGCCAAGGCCGGCTGGATCGACGTGGTCACGCCCTTCGCCTTCGGCATGCCGACCTTCGACCCGGTGATGATCCTGACGATGACGCTGGTGATGATCGTGGTGATGATCGAATCCACCGGCATGTTCCTGGCGCTGTCCGACATGACCGGCAAGAAGATCGGCCAGAAGGACCTGGCCGCGGGCCTGCGCACCGACGGCCTGGGCACCTTCATCGGCGGCATCTTCAACACCTTTCCCTACACCAGCTTCAGCCAGAACGTCGGCCTGGTCGGCGTCACCGGGGTGCGCAGCCGCTACGTCACGGCGGCCGGCGGCGTGATCATGATCGTGCTCGGCCTGCTGCCGAAGATGGGCGCCATCGTCGAGGCGATCCCGCAGTTCGTGCTCGGCGGCGCCGGGCTGGTGATGTTCGGCATGGTCGCGGCCACCGGCATCCGCATCCTGGCGGCGGTGGACTACAAGAACAACCGCTTCAACCTGTACATCGTCGCGCTGTCGATCGGCTTCGGCATGATCCCGCTGGTGGCGCCGCGCTGGAGCCAGCAGATGGCGCACAGCCTGCACCCGCTGCTGGAGTCCGGCATCCTGCTCACCGCCATCTCCGCCGTGCTGCTGAACCTGTTCTTCAACGGTGCCAAGGGCGACACCGCCGCGGCGATCGAAGCGGCCAAGACCGCCGAGGCTCACTGAACGCGCTCTGAACGCGTCCTGAAGGCGAGGGCGGCCAGGCTACGGCGTGCGCCGCCACCATTCGCCCTCCAGGCGACCGCACAGGTAGTCGATGAACGCCGTCACCTTGGACGGCAGCAGCTTGGGCGAGGGGAAGACCGCATGCATGTCCTGCGCCGGCAGCGCGTGGTCGCCCAGCACCGGCACGACCTCGCCCCGCTCCAGCGCCTCGCGCGCCACGTACCAGGGCAGGATGGCCAGGCCCATGCCGGCCGAGGCCGCGGCGAGCACCGTGCTCAGGTTGTTCGAGCGCAGCGGGCCGCCGACCGGCACCGAGACCGGCGTGCCGCCGGGCGGCGTCAGGCGCCAGCGGTCGTCGCCCTGCACGCTGCTGTAGACGATGCAGCGCTGCGTGCGCAGCGCGTCGATGTCGGCCGGCGTGCCGCAGCGCGCCAGGTACTCGGGCGCGGCCACCATCAGCCACGGATTGGTGCCCAGGCAGCGCGCGCCCCGCGTCGAGTCGGCCATCTGGCCCATGCGCACGGACACGTCGATGCCCTGTTCGACCAGATCGATGTAGCGGTCGTCGAAGCCGATGTCCACGCGCACGTCCGGGTGCCGGCGCATGTAGTCCAGCACCAGCGGCACCAGCACGCGCCGGCCGAAGGCCACCGAGGTGTTGATGCGCAACAGCCCGCCCTGGCTGCCCTGGCGCTGCACGGCGATGTGCTCGGCCTCGTCGATGGCGGTCTGGATCAGCTTGCACTTGTCGTAGAAGTGCTGGCCGGCCTCGGTGGGCGTCACGCCGCGCGACGAGCGGTGCACCAGCCGCACGCCCAGGCGCTGTTCGGTGGCGGCGACGGCCTTGGTGGCGGTGGGCTGCGAGATCTTCAGTTCGGCGGCGGCCTTGCTGAAGCTGCCGGTCTCGACCACGCGGACGAAAAGCTCGACGACGCTGACTCGATCCATGGCGCACTTTATCGCGGGTCTTCGCGGGGCCCGCATGCGGAATAGCGGCTATGCCCATCCTGGCGTTCACAACGCGCACGCGCGTCGCCAGAATTCAAGGTGATCCAACGAAGGAGATGCAGATGGCGAAGATGAAGGCTGCCATGGCCGCGGTGCTGGTGATGGAGAAGGAAGGCGTGACGCAGGCCTTCGGCGTGCCCGGTGCGGCGATCAACCCGCTGTACGCGCAGCTGAAGGAGCGCCAGTCGATCGCCCACGTGCTGGCGCGCCACGTCGAAGGCGCCTCGCACATGGCCGAGGGCTACACGCGCGCCAAGGCCGGCAACATCGGCGTGTGCATCGGCACCTCCGGGCCGGCGGGCACCGACATGATCACCGGGCTGTATTCGGCGCAGGCCGATTCGATCCCCATCCTGTGCATCACCGGCCAGGCGCCGCGCGCGCGGCTGCACAAGGAGGACTTCCAGGCGGTGGACATCGCCTCGATCGCCAAGCCGGTCACCAAGTGGGCGAGCACCGTGCTCGAGCCGGCGCAGGTGCCGCGTGCCTTCCAGCAGGCCTTCCACCTGATGCGCTCGGGCCGCCCCGGGCCGGTGTTGATCGACCTGCCCTTCGACGTGCAGATGGCCGAGATCGAGTTCGACATCGACACCTACGAGCCGCTGGCGGTGTACAAGCCGGCGGCGTCGCGCAAGCAGATCGACAAGGCGCTCGAGATGCTGAACGCGGCCGACAAGCCGCTGATCGTCGCCGGCGGCGGCATCATCAACGCCGATGCGTCGGACCTGCTGGTCGAATTTGCCGAGATCACCGGCGTCCCGGTGATCCCGACGCTGATGGGCTGGGGAGCTATCCCCGACGACCACCCGCTGATGGCCGGCATGGTCGGCCTGCAGACCAGCCACCGCTACGGCAACGCCACGCTGCTGGCCAGCGACTTCGTGCTCGGCATCGGCAACCGCTGGGCGAACCGCCACACCGGCAGCCCCGAGGTCTACTGCAAGGGCCGCAAGTTCGTCCACGTCGACATCGAGCCGACGCAGATCGGCCGCGTCTTCGCGCCCGATTACGGCATCGTCTCCGACGCCAAGGCGGCGCTCGAGCTGTTCGTGCAGGCAGCCAAGGACTGGAAGAAGGCCGGCAAGCTGCGCGACCGCGCCGCCTGGGCGGCCGAGTGCCGGGGCCGCAAGTCCGACATCCAGTACCTGCGCAAGACCAACTACGACGACGTGCCGATGAAGCCGCAGCGCGTCTACCAGTGCATGAACAACGCCTTCGGCAAGGACGTGTGCTACGTCTCGGTGATCGGCCTGTCGCAGATCGCCGGCGGGCAGTTCCTGCACGTCTACAAGCCGCGCCACTGGATCAACGCCGGCCAGGCCGGCCCGCTGGGCTGGACGGTGCCGGCGGCGCTGGGCGTGCGCGCGGCCGACCCGAAGCGCAAGATCGTCGCGCTGTCGGGCGACTACGACTTCCAGTTCATGATCGAGGAGCTGGCCGTGGGCGCGCAGTTCAAGCTGCCCTACATCCACATCGTCGTCAACAACAGCTGCCTGGGCCTGATCCGCCAGAGCCAGCGCGGCTTCGCGATCGACTACTGCGTGCAGCTGTCGTTCGACAACATCAACTCGCCCGAGGTGCAGGGCTACGGCATCGACATCGTCAAGATCAGCGAGGGCCTGGGCTGCAAGGCGGTGCGCGTGCACCGGCAGGAACAGATCGCCCCGGCGATCAAGCAGGCCGAGGCCTGGATGGCCGAACACCAGGTGCCGGTGGTGATCGAGATGATCCTCGAGCGCGTCACCAACATCTCGATGGGCACCGAGATCGACAACGTGGTCGAGTTCGAAGAAATGGCCGGCGGCAAGGCCGACGTGCCGACCGCCATCGCCGCGTCGATGCTCGACTGAGCCGCGACACCCGACACCCGACACCCCAGTCCCGAGAACCAGGAGATCACCCGATGCCCAAGTTCGCCGCCAACCTGACGATGCTGTTCAACGAGGTACCGTTCCTCGACCGCTTCGCGCTCGCGCGCAAGGCCGGCTTCGACGCGGTCGAGTTCCTCTTCCCTTACGCCTTCGCGGCGGCCGAGATCCGAAAGCGGCTCGACGACAACCGCCTGCAGCTGGTGCTGCACAACCTGCCCGCCGGCAACTGGGACGCCGGCGAGCGCGGCATCGCCTGCCTGCCCGAGCGCAAGGCGGAGTTCCGCTCGGGTGTGGCCCAGGCGATCGAGTATGCGAAGGCGCTGGGCGTGCCGCAGCTCAACTGCCTGGCCGGCAAGGCGCCCTCAGGCGTGGGCGACAGCGTGCTGCGCGCGACACTGGTCGAAAACCTGAAGTTCGCGGCGGCCGAGCTCGGCAAGGCCGGGCTGAAGCTGCTGGTCGAGCCGATCAACACCTGCGACATCCCCGGCTTCTACCTGAGCCGCAGCGCGCAGACGCTGGAGATCCTCGACGAGGTCGGCGCCGCCAACGCCTACCTGCAGTACGACATCTACCACATGCAGCGCATGGAAGGCGAACTGGCCGCGAACCTGCACAAGCACCTGCCGCGCATCGCCCACATCCAGCTCGCCGACAACCCGGGCCGCAACGAGCCGGGCAGCGGAGAGATCAACTATGACTTCCTGTTCGCGCACCTGGACCGCATCGGCTACAGCGGCTGGATCGGCTGCGAATACAAGCCGGCGACGACCACCGAGGCCGGCCTGGGCTGGCTGGCCAAGGCGCGCGGCTGAGCGTTCGGGCCTGACCGCACACCCACTTCGAATCACAAGGAGCAATCGACATGGCATCCCGACTGAAGATCGGCTTCGTCGGCCTGGGCATCATGGGTACGCCGATGGCCGGCCACCTGATCAAGGGCGGTCACCCGCTGTACCTGTACAGCCGCTCGTCGGTGCCGCAGGACCTGGCCGCCGCAGGCGGCACGGCCTGCGCCAACGCCAGGCAGGTCGCCGAGCAGGCCGACATCGTCATCACCATGGTTCCCGACACGCCCGACGTGGCCAAGGCGCTGTTCGGCAAGGACGGCGTGGCCGAAGGCCTGAGCCGGGGCAAGGTGGTGGTCGACATGTCGTCGATCTCGCCGGTCGAGACCAAGGAATTCGCCACGAAGATCGAAGCGCTCGGCTGCGACTACCTCGACGCCCCGGTCTCCGGCGGCGACGTCGGCGCGAAGAACGCGACGCTGTCGATCATGTGCGGCGGCAAGCCCGAGGTCTTCGAGCGCGTCAAGCCGGTGCTCGGGCTGATGGGCAAGAACATCACGCTCGTGGGCGGCAGCGGCGACGGCCAGACCTGCAAGGTCGCGAACCAGATCGTCGTCGCGCTGACCATCAACGCGGTGGCCGAAGGGCTGCTGTTCGCGTCGCGCGCCGGCGCCGACGCGGCCAAGGTGCGGCAGGCGCTGCTCGGCGGCCTGGCCACTTCGCGCATCCTCGAAATCCTCGGCGAGCGCATGATCAAGCGCACTTTCGACCCGGGCTTTCGCATCGCGCTGCACCAGAAGGACCTGAACCTGGCGCTGGGTGCGGCCAAGCAGCTCGGCCTGGCGCTGCCGGCCACGTCCAGCGCGCAGCAGCTGTTCAGCGCCTGCGTCTCGCACGGCGGCGCCGCCTGGGACCACTCCGGCATGGTGCGCGCGCTCGAGAAGCTGTCGAACTTCGAGATCGGCCAGGCGGCCTGAGTGAACCACCCCCTACGCCTACGTCTACGCGCTTCGCGCGAAGCGCATTGGAGCAACTGACATGACGAACGCCCGCGTGCTCTTGCGCCGCATGTTCGACGCCGCGGTGGACAGCGCGCAACCCGCGCGCTGCGTGCCGGCGCATCTGCCGGAGCCGGCGGCGCTGGGTCGCGGGCGGCTGGTCGTGATCGGCGCGGGCAAGGCCTCGGCGGCCATGGCACGCGCGGTCGAGGACCACTGGCGCGGCGACCCGGCCGCGCTCAGCGGCCTGGTCGTCACGCGCTACGGCCATGCCGTGCCCTGCAGCCGCATCGAGATCGTCGAGGCCGCGCACCCGGTGCCGGATGCCGCGGGGCAGGACGCGGCGCGGCGCATGCTGCAACGGGTGGCGGGCCTGCGCGAGCACGACCTCGTGCTGTGCCTGATCTCCGGCGGCGGCTCCTCGCTGCTGCCGCTGCCGCTGGACGGGTTGACGCTCGAGGACAAGCAGGCCGTCAACCGCGCGCTGCTGAAGTCCGGCGCCACGATCACCGAGATGAACTGCGTGCGCCGCCACCTGTCGGCGATCAAGGGCGGCCGCCTGGCCGCGGCCTGCCATCCGGCGCGCGTGCGCACGCTGCTGCTGTCGGACGTGCCGGGCGACGATCCGATCGACATCGCCTCCGGCCCGACCGTCGCCGATCCGACCAGTTGCGCCGACGCGCTGGCCATCGTGCGCCGCTATGGCCTCGAGCTGCCGCGTGCGGTGCTCGAGGTGCTCGAGTTTGGCCGCGGCGAATCGGTCAAGCCGGGCGACTTAAGGCTGGCCGGCCACGAAGTGCGCATGGTCGCGGCGCCGCAGCTGGCGCTGGAGGCCGCGGCGGCGGTGGCACGCGAGGCGGGCTACACCCCCTTCATCCTCGGCGACGCGCTCGAAGGCGAGGCCAGCCAGATGGGCACCGTGCTCGCCGGCATCGCGCGCCAGGTGGCGCAGCGGCAGCAGCCGGTGGCCGCGCCGTGCGTGCTGCTGTCCGGCGGCGAAGCCACGGTCACGGTGCGCGGCAAAGGGCGCGGCGGGCGCAACGTCGAGTTCCTGCTGGCGCTGGGCGTCGCGCTGAACGGCCTGCCGCGCGTGCATGCGCTCGCCGCCGATACCGACGGCGTCGACGGCCAGGAGGAGATCGCCGGCGCGCTGCTCGGCCCCGACACCCTGGCGCGTGCCTGGGCGCTGGGCCTGCGTGCGCGCGAGCGCCTGGCCGACAACGACGGCCACGGTTTCTTCGAGGCGTTGGGCGACTCGGTGATCACCGGCCCGACGCTGACCAACGTCAACGACTTCCGCGCGATCCTGATCGACGCGCCGGGTTGAGCTGAGCCCAACATGCACCGTACCCGCAACGCCAAGATCGTCGCCACGCTGGGCCCTGCCAGCTCGGACCCGGCGGTCATCGAAAAGCTCTTCCTTGCCGGCGCCGACGTGTTCCGGCTCAACTTCAGCCACGGCAGCGCCGGCGACCACCGCAAGCGCTTCGACGCGATCCGCGCCATCGAACAACGCAGCGGGCGGCCGATCGGCATCCTGGCCGACCTGCAGGGCCCGAAGCTGCGCGTCGGCACCTTCGCCGACGGTCCGGTGATGCTGCAGGCGGGGCAGGACTTCCGCCTCGACCTCGACCCGACTCCCGGCAACGCGCAGCGTGCACCGCTGCCGCACGAGGAGATCTTCGCCGCACTGGTGCCCGGTGCCGAGCTGCTGCTCGACGACGGCAAGCTGCGCCTTTCGGTGCAGCGCTGCGGCCGCGGCTTGGCCGACACCCGGGTCGTGGTCGGCGGCAAGCTGTCCGAGCGCAAGGGCGTCAACGTGCCCGGCGCCGTGTTGCCGATCAGCGCGCTGACCGAGAAGGACCGTCGCGACCTGGCGCTGGCGCTGGAGCTCGGCGCCGACTGGATCGCGCTGTCCTTCGTGCAGCGCCCCGAAGACGTGAGCGAGGCGCGCGCGCTGATCGGCGAGCGCGCCGGCATCGTCGTCAAGCTGGAGAAGCCCTCGGCGGTGGAGCAGCTGCAGGCCATCGTCGCGCTGACCGACGCGGTGATGGTGGCGCGCGGCGACCTCGGCGTGGAGCTGCCGGCCGAACGCGTGCCGGCGATCCAGAAGCGCATCGTGCGCGAGTGCCGCGAGCGCGGCAAGCCGGTGATCGTGGCCACGCAGATGCTCGAGTCGATGATCGACAGCCCGGTGCCCACGCGCGCCGAGGCCTCGGACGTGGCCACCGCGATCTACGACGGCGCCGACGCGGTGATGCTGTCGGCTGAATCGGCCGCCGGCAAGTACCCGCTGGCGGCGGTGGACATCATGAACCGCATCATCGAGCAGGTGGAGAGCGACCCGCTGTACCGCCAGCTGATCGAAGCCTCGCACGCCTCGGCGCGGCCCAGCGGCGACGTCACCGAAGCCGTGTGCTGCGCGATGCGCCGCGCGGTGTCGCTGCTGAAGGCCGCCGCCATCGTCTGCTGCACGACCAGCGGGCACACCAGCCTGCGCGCCGCGCGCGAGCGCCCCGAGGCGCCGATCCTGTCGCTGACGCCGCGGCTGGGCAGCGCGCGCCGCCTCGCGCTGGCCTGGGGCGTGCACTCGGTGCACGTCGACGACGTGAGCGACGTCGACCAGATGACGCAGCGCGCCTGCGACACGGCGCGCGGCGAACTTTTTGCCGCGGCGGGCCAGACCATCGTCATCCTCGCCGGCATGCCCTTCGGCACGCCGGGCGCGACCAACCTGCTGCGCATCGCCGCGGTTTGAGCTGAAACTCCAAGACATTCACCACAGAGGAATGGAGCAACGCAGAGGTTCGCAGAGTCAAGACGGCATTCCTCTGCGCAAGCTCTGCGTCCCCCGCTCCTCCGCGGTGACCGCGATGTTCACGCGATCCGCCGAATGACGCGGCCGGCGCTGGGCGGGAGCGTTGGCCCGGCTTGCTTTCCGTCGTTCCGCGACCAGCGCCGGCAGGCCGCGACGCCCCTTGTTTTGAGCAGCGTCAGAGGTTGCAGCGCGCAGCGAAAGTGCTACCGTTTCGGGGCCAGCACTCCGGGAGCGGCGATGAACGATCGAGCATCCGTGCCGCACGCGCTGTTGCTGAAGCGCTCGCCGACGGAGCTCGCCCGCGAGTCTGACTTCCGCCTCGGCCGGACCCGGGTTCGGCCGTCGATCCTGCAGGTGCAGCGCGATGGGCAAGCCGCCCGCACGCTGGAGCCGCGCGTGATGCAGGTGCTGGTCGTGCTGGCAATGGCCCGGGGCGGCGTGGTCTCGCGCAGCGAGCTGATCGACCGTTGCTGGGACGGGCGTGTCGTCGGCGACAACGCGATCAATCGTGTCGTCTCGCGGCTGAGGCAGCTCGCGGCCGGTGCCGACTTCGAAATCGAGACCATTCCGCGAGTCGGCTATCGCCTGAAGTCGGCCCTTGCCTTGCCGGCGGATGGCGCCGAGCCGACACCGGCGGGCGAGGGTGTGCCGGCAGTGCCCGGCGGCGCGACCGCCGCGGCTGCCCCGCAGCCGCTGCCGCCGCCGCCAACCGACCGCCGCCGCTGGCTCGGCGCCGCACTTGCCGCCGGCTTCGCTGGCGGCCTCGGCGGCGCGGGCTGGCTGGCCTGGGACCGGTCAGGCTGGTGGGCCGCATCACGCCGCGGCACCCGGGTCGCCGTCTTGCCGTTCGTCGCGCTGTCCGAAGACGAGCGCGACAAGCTGCTCGGCGTCGGCATGGTCGACAGCCTGGTCGCGCGCTTGTCCCCCGTGCCCGGGTTGGTGGTGCGCTCCACCGGCTCGACCCTGCGCTATGCCGCGCCGTCGCGCGATCCGCTGCAGGCCGCGCGCGAACTCGACGTGGACTGGGTGGTCGACGGGTCGCTGCTGCGCCGCGACGAGCAACTGCGCGCAAGCACTCGCCTGCTTCGCGCCAGCGACGGGGTGGCGATCTGGAGCGACGTCTCCGATACCCGGCTTGCCGGCCTCTTTGACGTGCAGGACCAGATCAGCGCGCAGGTGGTGCAGGCGCTGGCGGCCGCGCTGCACTTGAAGCTGCCCTCGGCGCCTGCGGGCGCCAGCGGCACCCGCAACCCGGAGGCCTACCAGCTCTACCTGGCCGCCATCTGGCGCGGGCAGGGCCATCGCCGCGAGGATCTCGATCATGCGCTGCGCCTGCTCGAGCAGGCGCTGGCCTTGGACCCGGGTTTCGCCATGGCCTGGGTCGGCATCGCCTGGACCCACCGCCGCGGGCTGTGGATCGACGCCCGGCCGGCCGAGGTCTTCGGCCCTGCCGAGGCGGCGCTGCGGCGCGCCGCCGCACTCGCCCCCGGCCTGGCCGAAATGCGCGTCGGGCGCGGCATCACCCGCTACTGGTACGAATACGACTGGCCCGGCGCCGAGCGCGAGTTCCGGGCGGCGCTGGCGGCCAACCCGAATGCGGCGAGCGCACACTACTCGCTGGCGCAACTGCTGCTGACGCAGGATGGCATCGACCAGGGGCTGGCGCACATGCGGCAGGCGGTCGAGCTCGACCCGATGTCGCCGGTGATGAGCATGGTCGAGGCCAGCTACCTGCTCAGCGCCGGTCGCCGCGAGCCTGCGCGGCGGCGGCTCGATGCCGCGCTGGCGCTGGCGCCGAATCTGTGGCCGATGCACGTGGTGCTGGGTCAGCTGCTGCTGGCCGAGGGGCGCACCGACGACGGCATCGCGGCCCTGCGCCGGGCGGCGGCACTGGGCGGCGGCAGCTCGCGGCCGCAGGCAGTGCTCGGCGCGCAGCTGGCTGAGCGCGGGCAGCGCGACGAGGCCCGCCGACTGCTGGTCGCGCTCGAGGCGCGCAGTCGTGAGCGTTTCGTGCCGCCGACCTCGATCGCTGCGCTGTATGCCGCGCTCGGCCAGCCCGGGCCGGCCTTGGACGCGCTGGAGCAGGCGGTGGCCGTGCACGAACACCGCGTGGTCTTCCTGAAGGATGACCCGCACTGGCGTGCCCTTCGCGGCGAACCCCGCTTTGCCGCGCTGATGAAGCGGCTCGGGCTGGATCGCTTCGGCCCCGGCTTGTCTCAGGTCTGAGGCCGCGCTGCGGGCATCACCGCGCCATCACGGAACCATCACGTCGGCGGTGTGGCCGGCCGGGCCCGGGTTGCCCAGACTGGCCGTGCGCCGATCCGGCGTTCGGCAGACGGAGCGAAACATGATTGCAAGAATGCCTACCGCAGCCCTTGGCAAGACCCCGAAGATCGCCACCGCATGCACCTCGGCGGCGCTGGCGCTGCTCTTGACCGCATCGCCGGCCCTGGCCGGAGGAGATCACGACGGCCTGGAAGGCGTCTGGCGGGTGATGCGCCACGGCGTCGACTGCGCGTCCGGAACTCCGTTCCCCAATGGCTTCCCGGCGATCATGCAGTTCGAAAAGGATGGGATGGAGACGGGCTTTGCCGTCCCTCCGGGATCGGCGCCGGCGCTCACCAGCCCGGAATTCGGCACCTGGAAGCGCGCACCCGGCCGGGGCAACTACACGTTCCGGTTCCTGTCCTACAGCTACGACCTCTCGGGCGCGTATGCGGGCCAGTACGATATCGCCGGGGATCTGAAGCTGAGCAACGACGGCAAGACCTTCGCCTACACGGCCACCGTCAAGTTCCTCGATGCCGCCGGCCAACTGCGGTTTCAGGGCTGCGGCGCTGCCGAAGGCAGGCGGTACTAGCTCGGCGGCGGTTCGGCATGCCGGCCGCGCCTGCGCAGTCCAGCTACAGTCAAGCGCCTGGCGGCGGCGAGTCGCGCGGCGATGTCGAAGGGCCCGCGCGGGCCCCGCGTCCGCTGGCCGTTTCCGGGTTGGAAGAATCGAGGAAGGAAGCTGATGCGCAGCCTGCACGCGGAGTCGTTCGCCGCCCACGCTATCGATCGAGCGCAAGCGCTCACTGGACGCCGCGCTGACCGAGGCGGCGTGGCGGCGCCTGACGGTTCGGCCGACGGCGTCAATGCCATCTTCCGCAATACGGTGCGCCGCGACCGGGCCAGCAGCGGCCGGCTCTGGAGCGCCCCGACGCCTGCGAAGCTGGCGGGCGCTTGAGCGCGCCGCCATGACCACCCTGCTGATCCGCCACGCCACGCTGCTCGTCACCATGGACGACGCGCGGCGCGAGATCGCCGACGGCGCGCTGTTCGTGCGCGACGGCGTGATCGAAGCGGTGGGCGCGAGCGCGCAACTGCCGGCCACCGCCGACGAAGTCATCGACGCCCGCGGCCAGGTGGTGATCCCCGGCCTAGTCAACACCCACCACCACTTCTACCAGACGCTGACGCGCGCGCTGCCGGCGGCGCAGGACGCGGAACTGTTCGGCTGGCTGCAGACGCTGTATCCGGTCTGGGCCAGGCTGACGCCGGAGATGGCTTTCGTCTCCACGCAGACGGCGATGGCCGAGCTGCTGCTGTCGGGCTGCACCACCAGCAGCGACCACCTGTACCTGTTCCCGAACGGCGTGAGCCTGGACGACACCATCGACGCAGCGCAGCAGATCGGCATGCGCTTCCATGCGGCGCGCGGCGCGATGAGCGTCGGCCAATCGAAGGGCGGGCTGCCGCCGGACCGCGTGGTCGAGGACGAAGCCGCGATCCTGCGCGACACCCAGCGCCTGATCGAGCGCTGGCACGACCCGTTGCGCCACGCGATGACGCGCATCGTCGTCGCGCCGTGCAGCCCGTTCTCGGTCAGCCGCGAGCTGATGCGCGATGCCGCGCTGCTGGCCCGAGACAAGGGCGTGTCGCTGCACACGCACCTGGCCGAGAACGACAACGACATCGCCTACACGCGCGAGAAGTTCGGCTGCACGCCGGCCGAATATGCGGAGCAGCTGGGCTGGGTCGGCCCCGACGTCTGGCATGCGCACTGCGTCAAGCTCGACGCGGCCGGCATCGCGCTGTTCGCGCGCACCGGTACCGGGGTTGCGCACTGCCCGGGCAGCAACATGCGGCTGGCCTCGGGCATCGCGCCGATCCGCGCGATGCGCGATGCCGGCGTGCCGGTGTCCATCGCCGTCGACGGCTCGGCCAGCAACGACTCGGGCCACATGCTCGGCGAGGCGCGGCTCGCGCTGCTGCTGCAGCGCGTGGCCCACGGCCCGGTCAAGGGCCCGTCGGCACTGAGCGCGCGCGAGGTGCTGGAGATGGCCACGCGCGGCGGCGCCCAGGTGCTGGGCCGCGACGACATCGGCGCATTGGCGCCGGGCATGAGCGCCGATGTCGCGACCGTGCCGCTGGGCGACGTCGGCATGGCCGGCGCGCTGCACGACCCGCTGGCGGCGCTGTTCTTCTGCCACGTGCCGCGCGTGCGGCACACGGTGGTCAATGGCCGCGTCGTCGTGCGCGATGGCCGGCTGGCGACGATCGACCTGCCGCGCCATGTGGAGCGTCACAACCGGCTGGCTGCCATGCTGCTGGGTTGATGCGCATTCGTGACCGAGCGAATCGAAACCGGCAGCGGCTTGCGGCGCATTGCGGCCGGTGGCCCGAGAGCCTGTGAAGCACTCCGCCACGCCCGCTCGTGCGCCCCAGAGCAAACAGGCGCCGCTCGGCGTTGCAAATGCTCGCCGCAGCACGTGCCGCGACTGCGCTTTGCGCCTTGATCGACACCGTTGCGGACGCCCGCTCGGACGCGCCGGAATACTTCACAGGCTCTGACTCAAGCCGGGGGCTTGGCGTAACGCTCGCGCAGCACCTGCTTGGTGACCTTGCCCGAGGCATTGCGCGGCAGCGCATCGACGAAGTACACCGCCGCGGGCTGCTTGTACCTGGCCAGCCGGTCGCGCACATGGTCGAGGATCTGCTGCTCGGTCAGCTGCCTGCCGGCGCTGGGCGCGACGACGACCACCGGCACCTCGCCCCACTTGTCGTGCGCGCGGCCGATGACCGCGGCCTCCATCACGTCGGGATGCGACTGGATCGCGGCCTCGACCTCGGCGCAATAGATGTTCTCGCCGCCGGAGATCAGCATGTCCTTCAGGCGGTCGACCACGTAGAGGAAGCCCTCGTCGTCCTCGCGCACCAGGTCGCCGGAGTGGAACCAGCCGCCGGCGAAGGCCTCGCGGGTCGCGTCGGGGCGGTTCCAGTAGCCGAGCATCATGGTCGGGCCGCGGTAGACGATTTCTCCGACCTCGCCGCGCGGCACGTCATTCATCGCCGCGTCGACGATGCGCGCCTCGACACCGGCGATCGGCTTGCCCACCGAGCCGATCTTGCGCAGCGCGTCCCGGGCCTCGAGCGCGCAGGTCACCGGCGACATCTCGGTCTGGCCGAACACGGCAACGTTGTCGACCCCGGGAAAGCGCTGCGCCATGGCCTCGAGGATCGCAACGGTGGTCGGCGCGGCGCCCCACGAGATGCGGCGCAGGCTGGTGATCGGCGGCTGCAGCGGCGGCAGCGCGCACACCGCCTGCCACTGCGACGGCACCAGGAAGGCCTGCGTGACCTTTTTGTCGCGGATCAGCTCGAGCGTGCGCAGCGGGTCGAAGGCCCCCAGGCGCTGGATGACGGTGTGGCCGCCGACGCGGAAGTTGGGCAGCATGCCGGCGATGCCGGCGATGTGGAACAGCGGCACGCCGCAGAGGTTGACCTCGTCGTCGCCGCTGACGCGAAACAGCGCCATCACGTTGTGCGCCTGCGCCAGCAGGTTCTCGCAGCTGAGCATCGCCCCCTTGGGCAGCCCGGTCGTGCCCGAGGTGTACATGATCGCGCACAGCTCCTGCTGCTCGACGTGCACGTACTCGTGCACGTCGCTGCCGCCGGCCAGGAACGCGGCGAAGTCGCGCGCGCCGCTGTCGCTGCGGCCCACCGACAGGTGCACCGTCAGCGCGGTGCGGGCTGCGCCCTCCAGCCGGTCCAGCGCGGCGTCGATGACCAGCGCCCGGCTGCCCGAGTCGCGGATCAGGAAGCTGAGCTCCGGCGGCGCGAGCCGGAAGTTCATCGGTACCGCCACCGCGCCCAGGCGCCAGGCCGCGAATATCGTGATCACATGCTCGAGGTGGTTCATGCACACCGTCGCCACGCGGTCGCCGCGGCCGATGCCGTGCGCGCGCAATGCGTTGGCGAGCTGCGTCACCTGGCGGTCGAAGCCGCCGTAGCTCAGCGCCTGGTCGCCGCACTCGAGCGCGAGCTTGCCGGGCTGCTTGCGCGCCAGCCGCGACAGGTGCGCGCTGAAGGCCCACGAGCGGGCCTGCTGGATGTCGGGCGTCTCGGCGATGGATCCGGGGTAGAGCGGCTGCGGCATGGGGGACGGGTCTGCTTGCGAAGTGCTGCGCACATCATCGCACCCGGCGCCGCGCGAGGCCGGCGCCGACCAGACCCAGGGCGAGCAGCAGCGCCGCCCATTTCAGCGTCACCGCTGCGCTCAACAGCAGGTGCAACGGCCAAGCCGTCCACTGCCACAGCAGCGCGCCGGGCAGCAGGCCGGCCCAGGTGAGCAGGTTCTCGGCGGCGTCGGCGGCCACCGCCAGCGGCAGCGCCCAGGCCAGCCGCCCGAGCCACGGCATCGGGGGGCTGTCCACGCCGCGCAGCCGGGCCAGCGCGGCGAAGGCGCGGCTGGTCCAGCGCGCCAGCAGGTAGGCATAGGCAACGATCAGGCCGAAGTCCCAGCACAGCGCCCAGTGCGGCGACTCGAAGGCCCGCCAGCCCTCGCGCCATTGCGGGTTGACCACGGCGCTCCACTGCCAGAGCTGGAAGCGGCAGTTGTCCGCCCCCAGCGGCAGCGCGGCGCACAGCGCGCCGATCGCCGGCAGCCCCGGCAGCGGCACCGCGGAGCTCGGACGCACCAGCCACTCGTGCAGCAGCCACAGCAGCAGCAGCGCCGCAAGCGCTGCGGCCAGCGCCAGCGGCGAGCGCGGCCGCGACCAGCAGCTGTCCTGCGGAAACCGCGCCGGCCACGCGGCCACCGACGGATGCGCCTGGGCGCGCACGCTCGCCCCGCGCAGGCCGTCGCGCAGCACCGCGCCCGGCTCGCGCGCGGTCATGCCGCTGAGCGCCCACCACGGCCGCGCACAGAGCTCGCTGTGAATGCAGCGCGGCGCGCGCTCGGCGCTTTGCACGCTCGGCAGCGCCAGCGCGTCCAGCGCCTCGGCAACGGCCGCCTCGCGGTCGAGCGCGACGCCGCCGGCCTGCAGTGCCAGACCGCAGCGCACGGCCTCGCTGACCATCCAGTGCAGCGGCGTGCGTGCCAGCGCAGCCTGCGCCGGCGCGTAGCCGCCGCCGACGTCGCCGTGCGCGCCGCGGAACCACAACTGCAGCACGTCGCCTTCGCCGCGGCCGTCGGCGAGCGGGTAGCGGCCGTTTTCCTGGTCGTACACGCGCGGCAGGAACTGCGCGCGCTGCTCGTCCAGCGCCAGCGCCTGGCGCACGTGGACGAAGCGCTTGCCGGCCAGCGTCGGCTTCACGCGAAAGCGCAACCCGAAAGGCGGCAGCCCGACCGAGGCCACCGTATCCCACACGCCGACGAAGTGGATCAGCGGCCGCTGCGCCGTCTGGGCGAACAGGCGCAGCACCTGCGCGCGCATGCGCGCGACGGACTCGGTTTCGTCGGCGAAATACAGGTGCAGCAACGTGGGCACCATCGGCTCCTGCTGCGGCTGCAGGATGCCGAACATGTTGACCATGCCGGCGATGCTGCGCGCGGTGAACGCGCCGCGCGAGAAGCCGAACAGGAAGATGCGGTCGTCGTCGGCCGGGGCGGCGCCGGCACGCCAGTGGCGCATCAGGAACAGGTAGCCCTCGGCGATGTTGTCGTACACGCCGCGGCCGAAGGCCAGGCCTTCGATGCGCTCCCACTGCCGGCGCATCTTGTCCCACCAGGTCGTGCCCGGCGCCTGGCCGGGGTTGCCGACGCCGGGGTCGTAGAACAGCAGGCGCTGCGCATCCGGATGGCGGCGCAGCAACTCGGCCAGCAGCACCACGTGCGTGTCGGCGGCGCCACCGGTGAGGTTGTTGTTGGTGCCGTCGCACAGCAGCACGAGTTGGCGCATGCGCGCGTTGTAGCGGCCCGTGCGCCGGCGCGCAAGGCGCGAAGGCGCCGTCGAGCGACTCGGGCACCAGCGCCTCGATCAGCTGCGGCCCCGGGGTGCGCGAGCGCGAAGTCGAGCGCCGGTGCGTCCGTTGCCGGTTGCACGCGTGCCTTGGCGCCGAGGCCGAAGATAATGGCGGCGATGTCAACCAAGTCCGCGGCCACGCGCCGCCGCGCAGGAGCAAGGCAATGCCGCTGAGAGTCCCGGTCGAGGAGTACACGACCCCGAATCCGGTCACCGCGACCGAGGATCTGTCGATCGAGGAGCTGCGCCAGCGCATGGACGCTTACGGCGTGCGCCACCTGCCCGTCGTGCGCGGCGGCGAGGTGGTGGGCGTGATCAGCGAGCGCGACCTGCGGCTGGTCGAGGGACTCAGCCGCGAGCATCGCTTCCAGGTCCGGGCGCGCGACCTGATGCGCCCCGACCCGGTATCGATGAGGGCCGACACGCCGCTGGACGACGTGGCCTTCGTGATGTCCGATCGCAAGATCGGCAGCGTCATCATCACCGAGGCCGACGGCTCGCTGCTCGGCATCTTCACCGTCACCGACGCGCTCAATGCGTTGATCGAGATCAGCCGCTTGCGCTAGTGCAGTGTTCCACGCTGTGCGGCACTCGAGAAAACCGATGGATTTGTCGTCCTGGCTAGGCGCAAACCGCAGTGATACCCGTAGGTATCACGAGGATTTGCAACGACGCCAGGGCGGCAAAGACGCGGTTTTATGTGCTGCATAGCGTGGAACACTGCACTAGGTGCAGGCTGACGTTGCCGCCGGGCGTCCGGTGCGGCTGACGGTGCGCTCGGGCTCGAGGTCCGCCGCAGTGCGCCGGCACGGGGCCGTCCCGGTGCCGGTGCCGAAGTCACGCGGCCGCGCATGAGATCGCGCCGCATCGACCTCGCGCTGCAAGGCGGCGGCACGCACGGTGCCTTCACCTGGGGCGTGCTCGACCGCCTGCTCGTCGACCAGCGCATCCGCTTCGGCGCCGTCAGCGGCTCGAGCGCGGGGGCGATGAACGCGGTCGCGCTCGCGGCGGGCTGGACCGAGGGCGGACGCAGCGGCGCGCGCGAGACGCTGCGCCGCTTCTGGTCGCGCGTGGCCGAGAGCCTGCAGATCGCGCGCTGGGCCGACGCCTGGCTGGCCGGCGGACCGGGGCGGCTCGAGCCGCCGGCCTCGCCGCTGCAGGCCGCCTGGGATGCGGCGCAATCCTGGTGGTTCGGTGCCAATGGCGCCAACCCGATGCGCGCGGTGCTCGCCGACACGATCGACTTCGAGCTCGTGCGCCGCTGCACCGAGATGCAGCTCTTCGTCGGCGCGACCAACGTGCGCAGCGGCAAGCTGCGCATCTTCCGCGGCGCGCAGATCGGTCTGGACGAGGTGCTCGCATCGGCCTGCCTGCCGGTGCTGTTTCCGCCGGTGGAGATCGGCGGCGAGGCGTACTGGGACGGCGGCTACATGGCCAATCCGTCGATCGTGCCGCTGCTCAACGAGTCGCCCAATCTCGACCTCGTGCTCGTGCAGGTGCATCCGTCGCAGCGCGCCTCGGTACCGGCGACGCCGATGCAGATCCTCGACCGCATCAACGAGATCAGCTTCCACGGCGCACTCGTCAAGGAGCTGCGCTCGTTCGCGCTGTTGCGCAAGCTGGTGCACGACGAGGGGCTCGATGCCGCCCATGCACGCTCACCGCTGCTGCGCAAGGCCGCGGGGCTGCGCGTGCATCGCATCGAAGGCGGCGAGGGGCTCGACCGCGCCGCCAACCCGGGGCCGCTGCAGATGCCCTGGCACCACCTGCTCGAACTGCATCGCGCCGGACATGCCGCGGCCGAGCGCTGGCTCGACGAACACTTCGCGCACCTCGGGCGCCGCGGCACGGTGGACATCGTCGCCGAGTTCGCGGGCGATTGATCGGCGAGCCCGTGTCCAACAGGAGTTTCGAACGGCCTCGTGAACGGCCGTGGCAGCTGCGGATGGGTGGCCTGTGCCTGCGCGGATGCCATGGAACCGGCGGCTGTGCCGCTGCCTTGTCCGGGTTCGGCCGGCCCCCGACGGTTCGCATAGGGTCCGTTCGGCCTTGATCTCGGGATCAACACCTTCTGCCCTGCACAGTCAACCGTGGGCAGCGGCTTCGGCCCCGGCTCCTCGCCGTACCGCGCGTGCGGCACGCGGTGGTCAATGGCCGCGCCGTCGTGCGCGATGGCCGGTTGGCGACGACCGACCTGCCGCGCCATCCGGAGCGTCACGACCGTCCGGCCGCCGCGCTGCCGGCGATAGGGGCTCGCCCGGCGCGCCGCACGTTGGCGCGCCCCCTGTCCGATACTGTGCCGCCCGCGGCTGCCGCCGGCTGCTGCCCCTGCACCGATGTCGCAACTCATCGCCCTCGTCGTCGCCCATGGCGCGCTGTTCGTCTTCGGCGCCGCGCTGGCGGCGCGCGCCGGCGCCCCGGTGCCGGCGGCGCCGGTGCTGGTGGTCGCCGGCGGGTTGGCGACTTCGGGGCAGCTCTCGTGGGCCGCGGCGTTGGCGGCGGCCATTGCCGGCAGCCTGATCGGCGACGGGTTGTGGTTCTGGGCCGGACGGGCCTACGGCTACCGCGTGCTGCGCCTGTTGTGCCGCATCTCGCTGTCGCCCGACTCGTGCGTGCGCCAGGGCGAGACCTTCTTCCAGCGCTGGGGCGGCAGCTCGCTGATCGCGGCCAAGTTCGTGCCCGGCGTCTCGGCCGTGGCGCCGCCGATGGCCGGCGCGTTCGGCATGTCGTGGTTCGCCTTCCTCGGCTACGGGCTGCTGGCGGCGGCCATCTGGGCGGTGTTGTTCCTCGGCCTGGGATGGATCTTCGCCGAGCAGATCCGCCAGGTCATCGACATGCTGTCGGCCCTCGGCGCGCTGGCTGTGGCCGCGCTCGCCGCCGTCGTCGCGGCTTACCTGGCGCTGCGCTGGTGGCGGCGGCGGCTGTTCCTGCGCGGCATCGCCGCGCCGCGCATCACGGCCTCGGAGCTGCGCCGGCTGATCGACGGCGGCACGCAGCCGGCGATCGTCGACGTGCGCTCGGGCGCGGCGCTGGCGCTCGACCCGCGGCGCATCCCGGGCGCGGTCGCCGTCGAGCTGGCCGACATCGAAGGCCTGGCACGCGAGCTGCCGCGCGAGCGCGAGCTGGTGCTGTACTGCAATTGCCCGAACGAGGCTTCCGCCGCCATGGCCGCGGGCCGGCTCCGGGCGCAGGGCTTCAGGCGCGTGCGCCCGCTGTCCGGCGGCCTCGACGCCTGGGTCGAAGCGGGCCACGAGACCGAGTTGCACCCCGGCGACACCGCCGCGGCGCTGCAGCTCCCCGAACACGCCGCCGCCCGCCGCACGGTGGTACTGCCGCCGCAGTGAGGCCGCCTGCCGCATCGCCGGCCGCGCCGTGCGCAGCGCACCTGCGGCGACTTCGTGACGCGTCCGGCAAGGCGGCCCCGCGCCCGCCGCAGGCGGTGCGGTCTTCAGCCCGCAGGCAACGCCGCTTCCGGTTCGGCCGCCGCCGGCTGCGCCGCCGCGCGCGCGCCGCGGCGGATCAGGTGCGCCGCCTTCTCGGCGATCATGATCGTCGGCGCGTTGGTGTTGCCGGTGATCAGCCGCGGCATCACCGACGCGTCGACCACGCGCAGGCCGCGCACGCCGCGCACGCGCAGCTCGGCGTCGACCACCGCGCCGGCATCGCCGTCGGGCCCCATCGCGCAGGTGCCGATCGGGTGGTATTCGGTGTCGGTGTGCTCGCGCACGAACTGCTCGACCGCGCGGTCGTCGTCGCGCGCGAAGGGGTAGAGCATCGGCCCGCGGTGCGGCGCCAGCGCCGGCGCCTGCAGGATGTCGTAGGCCATGCGCGTGCCGCGCATCAGCCGCTCGAGGTCTTCGTGCTGCTCCAGGAAGGCCGGGTCGATCAGCGGCGCGGCCTGCGGGTCGGCGCTTGCCAAGCACACGCTGCCGCGGCTGCGCGGGCGCATCAGCGTGGCGTGCAGCGTGTAGCCGTGGCCCCAGTGCGGCTTGCGCGTGTGGTCGTCGACGATGCCGGTGCACAGCGCCAGCTGGATGTCGGGCCAGTCTGGGTTGCCGTCGGTGGACAGGAAGCCCTGCACCTCGGCGACGTTGGTCGTGACCCAGCCGGTGCGAGCGCGCCGCCATTCGCCTATCGCGCCGAGCAGCGCCGCGCCGCCGCGCAGCGAAAAGCCCAGCGTCAGGTCGGTGCGCGCCGTGCGCTGGATCAGCACCGCCGTCGCATGGTCCTGCAGGTTGGCGCCGACGCCGGGCAGGTCGCGCAGCGGCTCGATGCCGTGTTCGCGCAGCTGCGCCGCCGGGCCGAGGCCGGAGCGCATCAGGATCGCCGGCGAGCCGTAGGAGCCGGCCGACAGGATCACCTCGCGCCGCGCCTGCAACTGCTGCCGCCCCTGCTTGGTGATGAGCTCGACGCCGCCGGCGCGCGCCGCATCGCCGCTGCCGCCGCCCGCACGGTCGAACAGCACGCGCGCGATGGTCGCGCCGCTGATCACCGTCAGGTTCGGCCGCGCCAGCGCCGGGCGCAGGTAGGCGCGCACGGCGCCGCAGCGTTCGCCGTCCTTCTGCGTCACCTGCGCCGGCGCCACGCCGTGCTGGCGCGGCCCGTTGTAGTCGGCGATGCGCGGCAGCCCCTGCTGCTCGCAGGCCTGCAGGAAGGCTTCGCCGAGCGGGCTCGGGCTGCGCAGCCAGGCCACGTTCAGCGGCCCGCCGCTGCCGTGCAGATCGGTCGCGCCGAAACATTCGCTGTGCTCGGCCGCGCGGAACAGCGGCAGCACGTCGGCCCAGCCCCAGCCGGTATTGCCCAGCGCCGCCCACTGGTCATAGTCGCGCGGATTGCCGCGCGTGTAGACCATGGCGTTGATCGCCGACGAGCCGCCCAGCACCTTGCCGCGCGGCTGCCAGCCGCGCCGGCCGTTGAAGCCGGCCTGCGGCACCGTTTCATAGTTCCAGTTGAACAGGCCCAGCGGCGCGCTGGCCGCAAAACCCAGCGGCGCTCGGATGAACACCGAATCGGCGCTGCCGCCGCCGGCCTCGACCAGGCACACCGAAACGGCCGGGTCCTCGCTCAGCCGCGCGGCCAGTACGCAGCCGGCCGAGCCGCCGCCGGCGATCAGGTAGTCGTAGCTCATGCGCAGGTCCATGTCGGGTGGCGAGGGAGCGCGAATGGTAGCGGTGCCCCAGCAAGCGGCGGCACGTCGGGTGCATCGACAAAATCGATGCCGGATTCCGTGAAGCCGCACTGCACCTGCTGACTATGGCATCGAACACAGCCCATCCTTTGCGCAGACCTGCAAGCGTCACCGTGGATGCCGCGTTGCTGGACCGTGCCGAGGAGATCGAGATCGACATCTCGAAGGCTTCAGAAGAAGGCCTGGCGCGCGCGGTGAGGCAGCGTCAGGCGGCAAGCTGGCTCGAAGCCAACCGCGCTGCGCTGCAAAGTTCGAACGAGTTCGTCGAGCGCCACGGCTTGCCGCCGGCGCAGCACCGCAACTTCTGGTGGCGCGCTTCGACGTCCACGTCAATCGTGGCGCAGACGGCTGGCTGCTCGACGTGCAGGCGGACCTGTTCGGCGGCTTGAACACCCGGCTGGTCGTGCCGCTGCTGCCCGTGGGCAGCGCGCCCACGAGCGCCGAGCGGCTCAACCGGGTCTTGGACTTGCCGGGCGAGCGGGTGTCGATGTTGACGCAGTTCATGGCCGCGGTGCCGCTGGCGGAACTGGGGCGTCCCGTCACCAGCCTCGACCACGAAAGCGACGCCATCTTCGCGGCCATCGACTGCGTGCATCACGGCTGGTAGGGCCGCGCGGCGGGGGACGGTGGCGCGGCCCCACCTGTGATCCGCGCCCATGCCCGCCGATCCCGCCCGCAGCGACACCACCGACGCTGAAGCCTTCATCACCCGCTGGCGTGCAGTCGGCGGCAGCGAGCGCGCCAACTACCAGCTGTTCGTCACCGAACTGTGTACGCTGCTCGGCCTGCAGTCGCCCGAGCCGGCGCAGGGCGACGAGCGCGACAACGCCTACGTCTTCGAGCGCCGCGTCAGCTTCGCGCACGGCGACGGCAGCCGCAGCGCCGGCTTCATCGACTGCTACCGGCGCGGCGCCTTCGTGCTCGAAGCCAAGAAGCTGAAGCCGGGCAGGGCCGGCGCCCCCACCCGCGGCTTCGACGACGCGCTGATGCGCGCCCGCGCGCAGGCCGAAGGCTATGCCCGCGCGCTGCCCGCCGCCGAGGGGCGCCCGCCCTTCCTGGTGGTGGTGGACGTGGGCCACGTCATCGAGCTGTACGCCGAGTTCACGCGCAGCGGCGCCACCTACACGCCGTTCCCCGACGCGCGCAGCCACCGCATCGCGCTGGCCGAGCTGCAGCAGCCGGCCGTGCGCGAGCGGTTGCGCACGCTGTGGCTGGAGCCGATGGCGCTGGACCCGTCGCGCGCCAGCGCCAAGGTCACGCGCACCGTGGCCGTGCAGCTGGCCGCGCTGGCGCGCAGCCTGGAAGCCGCCGGCCACCCGGCCGAGACCGTGGCCGCGTTCCTGACGCGCTGCCTGTTCAGCATGTTTGCCGAGGACGTGGGCCTGCTGCCCAAAGCCGCCGACGGGCAGGGCGGTTTCGTCGGCCTGTTGCAACGCTGGCGCGACGACCCCGCCACGATGCAGAAGATGATGGCCGTGCTGTGGACCGACATGGACCGCGGCGGCTTCAGCGCGGCGCTGGCGCAGGAGCTGCTGCGCTTCAACGGCAAGCTGTTCAAGGGCTGGCAATCGTCGGGTTTGGCGGACTACGTGCTGCCGCTGGACCGCGCGCAGATCGACGGCCTGCTGGCCGCCGCGTCGGCCAACTGGCGCGAGGTCGAGCCCGCGATCTTCGGCACGCTGCTGGAACGTGCGCTCGACCCCGCCGAGCGCCACGCGCTGGGCGCGCACTACACGCCGCGCGCCTATGTCGAGCGGCTGGTGCTGCCCACCGTGGTCGAGCCGCTGCGCGCCGACTGGGCCGACGCGCAGGCCGCGGCGCTGCTGCTGGCCAACGAGGCCAACGCGCTGGAGGGAAAGAAGCGCGACGACAAGCTGGCCGAAGCGCGCGACCAGATCCGCCGCTTCCACCACCGGCTGTGCACGCTGCGCGTGCTCGACCCGACCTGCGGCAGCGGCAACTTCCTCTACGTGACGCAGTGGCGCTGCCTGAACCCGCGGCCGGCCGAGTGGCCACAGGTACATTGACAGCGCGACACGGCGCTTCGGTCGCAGGCAGTCGAAGATTGCGATCAATGGCCGACACCATTTCTCCCGAACGCCGCAGCGCCTTGATGAGCCGTATCCGCTCGAAGGACACGCAACCCGAACTCGTCGTGCGGCGCCTGCTGCACTCGCTTGGCTATCGCTACGTGCTGCATGACAGACGGCTGCCCGGAAAGCCCGACCTCGTGTTCCCGTCCAGGGGCAAGGTCATCTTCGTGCATGGCTGCTTCTGGCACGGCCACACCTGTGCGAAGGCATCCAAGCCCAAGTCGAACGCGAGCTATTGGTCAGCGAAGATCGCTGGGAACAAATTGAGGGACCGGCAGCACAGCCGCGCCCTGCGCGCTCTCGGCTGGCGTGTGCTGACTGTTTTCGAGTGTGCGGCACATCCTTCGAGAATCGACCGGCTGGTGCCCCGCTTGCTTCGCTTCCTGGAGTCGTGATTGCGCGCTGCCCCTGATGCGGGGGCGGCCAGATATGTGTTCTACTACTGTCTATGCATACAGGCTCCCGACCGACCGTCGTTGACTTGTTCTCAGGCGCCGGGGGCATTGCCGAAGGCTTTCGGCAAGCAGGGTTCCGCTCGGTTGCTGCGTCTGATATCGACCCGGACGCCTGCGCGACCTTTGCGAGGAACTTCCCCGACGCGGTGGTCGTGCATGGCGATCTTCGGTCGCCGGACGTCAAGGCTGCGTTGCTCGAGGCCGGAAGCCGGGCCGATGTGGTTGTCGGTGGGCCGCCGTGCCAAGCGTTCTCGCAGATGCGCAATCACACACGCCTGATCGATGACCCGCGCAATTCGCTTTACAAGGAGTTCGTGGCGGTCGTCGGCCGGGTGCTGCCTTCCGCGTTTCTGATGGAGAACGTGACCGGCATCGATCAGATGGGTTTTCGCGAACAGATCGTGGCCGACCTGGAGTTGTCGGGCGAGTACTCTGTGCTGCCGCAAGTGATCGATGCTGCCGATGCAGGCGTGCCGCAAACGCGGCAGCGCCTCGTGTTTATCGGGGTGCGCCGCAGCCTTGGGGTGGCGGCGCCTAGAGTGCCAACCACGGGGGCGACGCGCGCAATCGCGTTGGCGCGAACGGCGCGCCGCGGCAAGTTCTGCTACGACCTCGAAACGGCCGAGGACATGTTTGCCGGCGCTCTTGCTGCTGCGCTGCAGGACACGGACAACATGACGGCGGTTACGGCGGCGCAAGCGATCTCGGATCTCGAGTGCCTGCCCGCAGGCAATCGGTCCGATGTGCTGGACTATGCAGCGCTTGGTCAAGCGGTGTCAGCCTATCAACAGTTCATGCGCGAAGGCAGCACAGGAGCCTTGCACAACGTGCAAGTGCCGCGTCTGCGCCAGGACACCGCATTGCGGCTGCGTGCGATTCCGCCAGGCGGCAACCACCGCGATCTGCCCGACGAGCTGATGCAGCGCAACCTGGTCGGCGAGAAGTGGGGACCGGAAAACGGCAGCGGCCGACTGTCGAGGCGGCACTACTACGCCTACCGCAGGCTGCATCCCGACATCTGGTCTTGGACGCTCAACACCAAGGCGGACTCGGTCTATCACTACCGCGCCTTGCGCTCGCTTTCGGTGCGCGAGTTCGCCAGGCTGCACTCCTTTCCCGACCGGTTCGTATTCACGACAGATGGCAGGCCTGGGACACTGCTGGGCCGCCATGACGGCGGCGCTGCCCACTCGCGGTATCGCCAGGTCGGGAACGCCGTGCCGCCGTTGCTCGCCCGGGCGTGCGCAGCCGCCATTCGCAAGGCGGTTTTCGAGCGAACGGTGAATCGCGAACCCATCGCGGCATAGCCGGCGCGATGGCACCGTCTCCCCGAACACCGCCGCGTCTCAGCGCACCTTTCGGAGCTGCCAACCGGCAGCGGCTCATCGATCAATTCCTGGCCGGCTCGACCGAGCCGCCCTGGTTGCGCATCTACCGGCTGCTGCTCTGGACCGACAAGACGACTGGCCTTGCGCATTGCTACGAGAGCGACAAGTGCCAGCCTGGGAAGCCTTGGCATCCTCGTTCGCTGCGATTTCACGCATGGCTTTGCGGCGCGCTCGGCGTGGAGCCTCGCGCAGTCGGTGACGGTATCGACTGGCTGTTTCGGCACACGGCCGACGACTATGCCCGGTACATGGTCCAGCAGTACCAGACTCTGCTGCGCCGCGCGGCCGGGCAGCGCGCGCCTTACGCCGGCCGCGGCTTTCCTGAGCTTGGCGAAGACCCTGCCATTGTGCAGATCGTTCGAGAGGTGCTTGGCGGCCGGCTGACCGAAGAACCTTCACGGGACGAGTGGCGCACGATGACTCGGCGCATACGCGAGCTGATCGCGGTCGAGAACAAGCGCAAGAACCTCGTCGGCGAAGGCTTCGAGGACGTGCTGTCGGCCGTGGTCCGAAAGTTCGACACGGCTTCTGAGCTCGACGTGCGGGCGAGATGTCTGCTGTCCGCAGTGCCGGGGTTCGCGAACACCATAGTTGGCGACAAGCCGATCAAAGTTGATTTGTCGATCGTCCGCGCGGGCGATCGGCACAGGACGATCGTCACTGCGAAGTGGAGCATCCGGGCCGACCGGGAACGCCAGTTCGCTGCAGAGTTTGCCGACTACGTGCGCGCGAAGTCCGACATCCGGCCGTTCGACTACGTGCTGCTGACGAACGAGTTCGATCCCGCCCGCCTGTTGCGGGCATGCGAGTTCTCGTCGGGGAATGCGCCGATGTTCAGCCGTGTGGTGCACATCAATCCCGAAGCACTGGCGGCCGTTTACGGCGAGCAGCCGGAACCGACAATGAAGCGCGTCGTCTCCTTCACCGAGAGTGGCCGCCTCGTAGGCGTTGATGCTTGGCTTGCCGGCTTGGTCGGATAGGCTTCGGTACATTGGACTGCGAAGGGCCAGCCCGTCCAGAGTTCGCCAACCAGATGGGGTCAATTCAGCGAGTAGCGATGCCGTCTTCCCTTCCGACCACGCCTGCCTCACCCCCGCGCTCGCCGAGCGCATCCGCGCCCTCGCCGAGCAGATCGACGCACACCGCAAGGCACGCCAGGCGGCGCACGACGACGTGACGCTGACCGGGCTGTACAACGTGCTGGCCAAGCTGCGCGCCGGGCAGCCGCTGTCGGTCAAGGAGAAGCTGCTGCACGAGCACGGCCTGGTGGCGGTGCTGCGCAGCTGGCACGACGAACTCGATGCCGCGGTGCTGCAGGCCTACGGCTGGGCCGATCTGCAAGCCGCGCTGGCCGACCACCGGCCCGCGTCCGCCGAGGCGCGCGCCGCGGCGGTGGAGACGCTGCTCGAACGCCTGGTGGCGCTGAACGCCCAGCGCGCGGCCGAGGAGGCCGCGGGCACGGTGCGCTGGCTGCGGCCGCAGTTCCAGGCGCGCGCGTCAGCGCAACAGGGCGCGCAGGCCGGGCTCGACGTGCGGCTGCAAGCCGAGGACGAAACCGCGCCGCCGGCCGCGCCCGCGGCGCCGCTCCCGAAGCGCCCGTGGCCGGCCGGCCTGCCGGAGCAGATCAAGGCCGTGGCCGAACTGCTGGCTGCCAGCCCGCAGCCGCTGGCATTGGCCGATCTGGAAGCGCGCTTCCAGGCGCGCGGGCGCTGGCGCGAGCGCTTGCCGATGATCCTGGATACGCTGGCCGCGCTGGGCCGCGCTCGTCAGCTGCCGGGCGAAGAAATGCGCTGGTCAGCCCACTGATGCGGGCAGGCGATCAGCAGCACGCCAATGCCAACAGCTCATGCCGCCTGCAGTTCGATGCGCACGACCCTCCCGCAGGCGGCGGCCATGTTCACCAACGCATCCAGCGAGAAGCGGCCGATGCGCCCGCGCAGCAGGTCGTTCATGCGCGGCTGCGTCACCCCGCAGCGGCGCGCCGCTTCGGCCTGAGTCCAACCCTGCTCCTTGATGTGGCGCTCCAGGGCCATCATCAGCGACGCACGCAACTTCATGTTCTGCGCTTCGGCCGGGGTGTCTTCGATGGCGTCCCAGACGCTCGCAAAGCTCTGCTCGCTCATGACTTCATCTCCTTGACCAAACTCCGGTAGCGCTTGCCCGCCAAGTCCACATCGGTCTTGCTGGTGGCCTGTGTCTTCTTCTGGAAGCAATGCAGCACATAGACCGCGGCTGCGAACTTGGCGACGTAGATCACCCGGAACGCGCCAGCGTCGTCCTGTACGCGGATTTCCTGCACGCCCTGTCCCACCGTGTTCATCGGCTTCCAGTCGGTGGGCTCTTGGCCCTCCTGCACTTTGTCGAGCTGGTAGCCCGCCTCCCGCCGCGCCGCCTGCGGGAATTCGCGCAACGCCTTCAGCGAGTCGCCCACGAACATGATCGGCTTCACGGGGGCAATTATATCCAATTGGATATAAGGCGCGCATCTGCGCATCTGCGCATCTGCGCATCTGTATCTGTTCCTCACACGCTCGGCGTGGCGGTGGGGGCAGAGGATCAAAGCGCGCCGCCGGCCGCGCACGCGGCCGATGCCGAAGCGCCCGTGGCCGGCCGGCCTGCCGGAGCAGATCAAGGCCGTGGCCGAACTGCTGGCTGCCAGCCCGCAGCCGCTGGCATTGGCCGATCTGGAAGCGCGCTTCCAGGCGCGCGGGCGCTGGCGCGAGCGCTTGCCGATGATCCTGGATACGCTGGCTGCGCTGGGCCGCGCTCGTCAGCTGCCGGGCGAAGAAGTGCGCTGGTCGGCCCACTGATGCGGGCAGGCGATCAGCAGCACGCCCATAGTCCCTTACGGCCTTTTGGCCTTTTGGGCCTTTTGGGCCTTTTGCCGCTGCGGAGATGGCGGCGTCGCGTCAACAGCCCATGCCGCAGCCGCTACAGTCGGCTGATGGACACGAAGCCCGACCCCAGCGCCGCACCCGTCCCGCGCGACGAGTTGCTGGCCACGCTGAACGAATTGCTGGAAGCCGAGCGCGCCGGCGCGCGCGTGGCGCGCGAGACCGCCGCCGAGATCGCCTCGCCGGCGCTGGCCGCGCTGGTGCAGGACGTCCAGCAGGACGAGCTGCACTGGTGCGGCATGCTGATGCGCACGATCCGCGCGCTGGACGCCACGCCTTCCAGCCTGACCGGCGCGTTCTGGGGCAAGGCGATGGCGATCCCCGACATCGAGCAGCGCCTGGCCTTCCTGAACCGCGGGCAAGCCTGGGTGGTGCGCAAGCTGCAGGCGCTGGTTCCGCGCGTCGGCGATGCCGGCGTGCGCGCCGACCTGCAGCAGATGCTCGATCGGCACCAGCACAACATCGAGCGCGTCGAAGCGCGCATGCGGCCCACCGGCCCGCCGTGAAGCTGACATCCTGTCGGACACCTGCACCTGCACCTGCACCTGTACCTGCACCTGTACCTGCACCTGGGCTTCGGCGCGATGGAGCGCCCGGTCGACGACGCCGATGTGGTGGTGCTGGCCGGCGACATCTCGCGCCTGCGCGAAGCCGTCGCCTGGGCGCTGCGCTTCAGCAGGCCGGTGCTCTACGTGCCCGGCAACCACGAGTGCTGCGGCGGCAGCATCGACGGCCGGCTGGCCGAGCTGCGTGCACTGTGCCAAGGCATGCAGGTTCAAGTGCTGGACTGCGGCGAAGCGGTGATTGGCGGCGTGCGCTTCCTTGGCGCCACCTCGTGGAGCGGCTCGCGGCCTTCGATCCCGACTTCATCGTCGAGCTGCAGTGAGCAGCCCGGCACGTCCGCGCGCACTGGAGAGTGCGCGCATGGACAGCGTCGTCGGGCTGCGCCTTTTCATCCGCGTCGTCGAAGCCGGCAGCTTCAGCATGGCGTCGGTCGACCTGGGGCTGACCCAGCCCACCGCCACCAAGCACGTGGCGGCTGGAAGCACGGCTGGGAGCGCGGCTGTTCCACCGCTGCACGCGCGACCTCACGCCCAGCGGGCTGGGCGCGGCCGACTACGACAAGTGCAAGTGCAAGTGCATCGTGCGGCAGCTCGAGGAGGCGACAACCTGGGGGCTCTGCCCTGGTACGTGGCGCACGACGCGGTGCGCGCCGGCGCGCTGCAGCCGCTGCTGAGCACCCCCAGGAAATGACTTCGTCATTCCCGCCCCCAAGGGGTCAAGAAAAGCGGCAAAGCCACATTTCCATGTCCGGCCCCGTCGTCCACCGAACTAGGGAAGGACCAGGGCTTAAGCTCCGTGCAGCGCTGCGTGCAGGGCGTCGACCGCTGCCGGGTGGGCGGCAAGCAGTGCCTGGAGCGCGGTAGAGCGCGTGTTGGCCGCCTCCAGCACTTCCCCGGGCGCCGCCGCTGCGGCTTCTTCCAGCGCTCCGCCTTCCAAGTCTGCAAGCACCGCGGCCAGCACGGCCGCTTGCTGCAAGTCCTTGCGCGCCTTGGCAGTGTCGGAGTGCCGCTTGGTGCTCGAATAAAGCTTGTGCCAGACGAAGCGTGCCGGGTCCGGGAGGTTTGCCGGGATGCAGTGACCGCCTGCCAGCACCGCACCAGCTCGTGGTGCTTGGAGCAGGTAGTCGAAGAATGGCACGGTTTGCGCATGCCAGGCCAGCTCGGGCACGGGCTTGACGCCGCCGAGTTCTTCTCCTGGCGCCAGCACATCGACGCGAAGGCCTTCTGCCCCGGGTCTCTTCACGGAGGTCGAAGGGGCACTGGGCGCAAGGCCCGGCACCGGGAAGAACTCCAGAAGCGTTGCCTGCACGGTCTCCAGGAAGGGAACAGGTGCTGCCAGCTTCAGCGCTTGCCGGCGCGCCAGGTCTATGTCTTGCGTCCTGGCGGCAATGGCAAGCGCGCCCAGGTCGTTCAGCAGCGACATGAAGGCCAAGGTGCCCACGAGTACCAGGCCTGCGGCAAAGAGCTGTCGGTTGTGCAGCTCGACGAGCAATCGCGCAGCGTCCTTGTCGGCAACCTGCATCCCGAGCGTGCGAAGCTGCCTTACCTGAGATTGCATCCAGGCGGCCGCATCTATTCGCTCCTGCATCGCTTGCCGCCCGGCTTCGTCGTCTTGACGCCCAACGAAGTCTTCGACTTCCTTGCCGGCAACCGCCTTGTAGCGCCGGTACCAGTAGCGTTGCCCCGTAATGGTTCGCAGCGTCAGGGTTCCCGGGGTGCCGGGCAGCAACTCCAGCTCGGTGCGAGCCCGCTCCTTGGCCTCGGCATACTGGGTGTGGAAGTTCAGCTCGAGGCGGCGGTAGACAAGCGTGCCGGGCATCAGGGACTCCTGCTTGTCACCAGCCTAGCACATCTACCCCGCAAAACTCCAAATCACGGGGTAGGTTCCCGGACCGTCATGGCGGCGCACTTGGCCGCGCGCTGGCCTCAGCAGGGCCAGGCCCGGGTGTTGTAGGGAGGATGCGCTCTTCCTGCAGGGCCGCAGCGGGTCAACCCGGTCTTCGCGCGCTTCCTGGCGGCTGCTGCGGCCCGGCGGTAGGACACGACCCGCTGCCGCAACCGCTGCCGGCTGCTGCACGGCGCGCACGGCCGTGCCCACACTCCCTTGCACGGGGCTGCCGTCCGGCAGCCGCGAACCCGAGGGAGACTGTGATGAAGCGGTTGCACAGCCCCCGCATCGCGCTGCTGTCGGCCGCGTTGTTCTGTGGCGTCGCCGCCCACGCGCAGCAGGCGCCGATGACCCCGGCGCCGCCAGCGCCGCAGTCGGCGATGAGCAGCCAGGAATACTCGGCCGCGCTGGACCGCATCAATGCCGACGACCAGGCCGCGCGCGCCCTCCGCTCCGGCACGGAGCCCGCCGCGGCGAGAAACGCCGCCGCGTACCGCCGGCTGACGATCGACGGCAGCACAGCCTGCACGCGGCTGCGCCGTCGTGGTCTTCCTTGCCTTCCTCGAGCTCGGCCTGACGTCGTTCGGCGGGCCGATCGTCCGCCTCGGCTGCTTCGCGGGTCTGTCTAGTGCAGTGTTCCACGCTATGCAGCACATAAAACCGCGTCTTTGCCGCCCTGGCGTCGTTGCAAATCCTCGTGATACCTACGGGTATCACTGCGGTTTGCGCCTAGCCAGGACGACAAATCCATCGGTTTTCTCGAGTGCCGCACAGCGTGGAACACTGCACTAGCGAGCGGACGATGGCGATGTCCGCAGTCTGCCCATCGAGGGCGCGGCCGCAGATCGCCGCGGCCGGGGCTGGGCTGCGTCCGCTTTGCTCCGGCGCGACTACGCAGCGGCGCCGCCGCGCGCAGGAACCGCCGCACGGCTCAGCGGCCAGAGCCCGAAGAAGTCGCCGAAGAAGGCCAGCAAGGGGAAGGTGACGGCGAGCAGGGCGTTGGCCAACCAGACCTCGGCGGCGAAGCCGCCGTCGGGCCCCGCCGGCAGCGGGCCGCTGAGCACCGGCATCAGTGCGGCATAGCCGTACGCCAGCGCGCTGCCGGCCACCATGGCCAGGACGATGCCCGCCAGGCCGCGGCCGGGCTGGGCCATGCCGGCGAAGGTCGTTCCGCCCAGCATGTTGAGCAGCAGGATCGAGCCGAAGATGAAGGGGATCGGCACGCGCACCATGAAGGTCGGCGCGGGCAGCCCGGCCACCGCGGTGCCAAACCAGAAGATCAGCAGGCCGATGGCGAAGCAGCTCGCCAGCCACAGCAGCCCGAAGGCCGGCTGCGCAGCCGGCGAGGCGATGCGGTTCAGCGGCCACAGGTCGAGGAAGAGGAAGGCGAACATCACCGCCAGCGCGCTGACCATCACGACGACGACGTCCCAGGCGTTGAACAGCCCGCCCGGGTCCAGGCGCGCCGCGTAGAACGGCGCGCCGCTGGCGAAGCCGTAGTCGAAGGCGAGCTGGAAGATCAGCGCGTTCACCAGGTAGGCTGAAACCAGCAACCCCACGCCGCCGAGCAGGCGGTTGCCGATGCGGTCGAAAGGCCAGCCGCCGAGCACGATGACCATGAAGAAGGTCGTGACCACCGACGTGATGATCGTCATCACCGCCATCGGCACCGGCGGGCTGGCGCTGCCGCCGCGCGTGCTCCAGTGGACCCAGGAGACCACCGCCGCGACCGCTGCGGCGAGCAGCAGATAGGCGATGCCCCGCCCGGGTTGCGGCAGCTGCGCGATCGGCCCCGGCTCGGCACCCTTCCAGAACGCCCCGACGACGATGGCGAACGGGATCGCCCCCATCAGCGCGTACGAGGCCCAGCCCATGAACAGGTCGGTGCCCAGCGCCCGGATGACCAGCAGCGACAGCACGATGATCAGGGCCGAGGCGCTGAGGCCCAGTTGCGGTTGTTTCATCGGGCGGCCCCTGCCGCCACGGCGGATGAAGCCTGCAACGAGGCGCGGCATGAAAGTCCTGGGGTCACGGCTTGTCTCCTGTGGATCGCTCTGCGGAGCGGGCGGCTGCGATCTTCAGGCCGGGCGGTTGCGGTGTCCAATAGCGTTTTCGTCTTTCTCCATACCGGCGAGGTATCGCGATGGAACTGCGGCACTTCCGCTACTTCGAGGCGCTGGCCAGCACGCTGAACTTCACGCGCGCGGCCGAGAAGCTGCACATCTCGCAGCCGCCGCTGTCGCGCCAGATCCAGCAGCTGGAGGACGAACTCGGCGTCGCCCTGCTCGACCGCACGGCGCGGCCGCTGCAGCTGACGCGCGCCGGCAGCTTCTTCTACGAGCAGTCGGTGCAGCTGCTGGCGCGCGTGCGCGAGATCCAGAGCGCCACGCGCCGGCTCGCCGCCGGCGAGCGGCGCTGGCTGGCCGTCGGCTTCGTGCCGTCGATGCTCTACGGCGTGCTGCCCACGGTGTTGCAGCGTTTCATGGCCGAACACCCCGAGCTGGACCTGCTGCTCACCGAACTCACCTCGGTGCAGCAGGCCGAGAGCCTGAAGGCCGGGCGCATCGACATCGGCTTCGGGCGCCTGGCCCTCGCGGTCGAGGGCCTGGTCAACACGCTGCTCGAGGAGGAACCGCTGGTGGCGGTGCTGCCCGCGCGGCATGAGCTGGGCCGGCTCAAGCGCGTGTCGTTGGCGGATCTGGCCGCGCGTACCTTGGTGCTTTACCCGGCCCAGCCCCGGCCGAGCTTCGCCGACCAGGTGCTCAGCCAGTTTCGTGCGCGCGGCTGCGTGGTCGAACGCATCTTCGAGACCAACGGTCTGCAGACCGCGATCGGCCTGGTGGCCGCAGGCATCGGCGTGACGCTGGTGCCGCGTTCGGTGCAGCGCCTGCGGCGCGACGACGTGATCTACCGGCCGCTGATCGAGCGCGGCATCAGCTCGCCCACGCTGATGACCACGCGTGCCGGCGACCTGTCCGGCGATCTCGCGCAACTCGTCAAGGCCGTACAAGCCGCCACGGCGCAGGGTGCGCGGGGAGGGGCCGGCGTCAAGCCGCGCCCCCGCGCCGGCCCGCGCAGGCCGACGCGGGGCTGATCGAACGCGGCGCCCGCATCGCCGCGGCGGGAGGGGCCAGGGCGGCCGCGAGCGGCAGGCCATCGCCGCCGGTCCGGCATACCTGCAGGGTATGCACGCCTGTGGCGGAAGTATTGGACACAGCCCCGAGCCGCCTGCGACGATCCACCACCGACACGCCGCGGATCGTGCGTGCGGAACCGCAGGTCCGACCCGGGCAACCCGGGATCGGCCACGGCCCCACCCCCTTCACCTCAACCCAATTGGAGACACGACATCATGGCCATGACAGGCGTCCTGCGTCCCGGGCACTGCCAACTGCGGGTGCTCGACCTCGAACAGAGCGTCAACTTCTACACCCACGTGATGGGCCTGCAGCCGATGGGGCGCGACGCCGCCGGCCGCGCCTATTTCAAGTGCCTCGACGAGCGCGACCATGCGAGCCTGGTGCTGCGCGAATCCGACCGCGCGGGCATGGACTTCTACGGCTTCAAGGTGCGCGACGCCGCCACGCTGGACCGGCTGGAGAGCGACCTGCGCGCCTACGGCGTGGCCACCGAACGCATCCCCGCGGGCGAGTTGCTCGAGACCGGCGAGCGCGTGCGCTTCCGCGCGCCGACCGGGCATGTCTTCGAGCTGTACGCGTACAAGAAGGACGTCGGCAACGGGCTGGGCTACGACAGCCCCGAGGCGGTGATCGACGGGCGCAAGGGCATCTCGCCGATCCGCCTGGACCATTGGCAGATCCACGGCAAGGACATCGACGCCAGCCGCGACCTGTTCGTCGACGTGCTGGGCTTTTCGCTGGTCGAACGCATCCTGATGGAAGACGGCCAGACCGACATGGCGGTCTGGCTCACCTGCTCGGCCAAGGCGCACGACATCGCCTTCGTGCGCGACGAGCGCGACGACGCGCTGCACCATGTCTCGTTCGAGCTGGAAACCTGGGAAAAGGTGCTGCACGCCGCCGACGTGATGACGATCCACAACGTGTCGGTGGACATCGGCCCGCTGCGTCACGGCATCACGCGCGGCACCACGATCTACGCCTTCGACCCCTCGGGCAACCGCTTCGAGACCTTCTGCGGCGGCTACGATTTCTACCCCGACATGCAGCCCACGGTGTGGAGCTGGGAGCACATCGGGCGCGCGATCTTCTATCACACGCGCCAGCTCAACGAGCGTTTCCTGAGCGTCGTGACCTGAGGACGAACGAACATGGATCTGCAACTGCAACTGCAAGGGCGCGGCGCCGTCGTCACCGGCTCGACCGCGGGCATCGGCTTCGCGGCGGCGGCACGGCTGGCCGCCGAAGGCGCGGCGGTGACGCTCAACGGCCGCGACGAGGCATGCACGCAGGCCGCCGTCGCGCGGCGCGGCATCGTCTGAACCCATTCTTCAGCCGGAGAGTCGAACATGCCATTCGCCCAGGTGTACATGGTCAAAGGCCGCAGCGAGGAGCAACTCAAAGCGGTGATCGAGAAGGTCAGCGCCGCGCTCGTCGAAGCCACCGGCGCGCCGATCGAGACGGTCCGTGTCTGGATCACCGAGGTGCCCAACACCCATTGGGGCATCGCCGGCCGGACCGCCAAGGACCGAGGGCGCTGACCGGACAGCGGCGCACCAGCACCACGGCCCCAGCGGGAATTTCGTCCAGCACGCGGCATCTCCATCGGCAGCACGGCTCGGTGCCGCCCTGCCGGGGAGCAGTTTCCGTCCCTACCGCGACCGGTTTTCAGCGCACCGAGTTCACCGCCCGCAGGATCGCCTCGGGCGTGGCCGGTGCGCTCAAGTCCGGCTGCTTGCGGTGCTCGCCCGCGGCCGACACCGCGTCGCGGATCGCGAAGAACACGCTGAAGGGCAGCAGCAGCGGCGGCTCGCCCACCGCCTTGCTGCGGTGGATGCTGTCCTCGACGTTGGCGTTGTCGAACAGCCGCGTGTGGAAGGCCGCGGGCACGTCGTTGGCGGTCGGGATCTTGTAGGTGCTGGGCGCATGCGTCAGCAGCGCGCCGGTTTTCGGGTGCCAGACCAGTTCCTCGGTGGTCAGCCAGCCCATGCCCTGCACGAACGCGCCCTCGACCTGGCCGATGTCGATGGCCGGGTTCAGCGAGCGGCCGGCGTCGTGCAGCAGGTCGGCGCGCAGCAGCTTCCACTCGCCGCTGAGCGTGTCGATCACCACTTCGCTGACCGCGGCGCCATAGGCGAAGTAGTAGAAGGGCCGGCCGGTCAGCGTGGCGCGGTCCCAGTGCAGGCCGGGCGTCGCGTAGAAGCCGTCGCTCCACAGCTGCACGCGTGCGACGTAGGCCTCGGCGACCACCTCGTCGAAACTCAGGTCGAAGCGCCTTGCGCCGTCGTCGACGCGCACGCGCCCGCCTTCGAAGCGCACGCTCTGCGCATCGACGCCGCACTTCGTGGACACCAGCGCGGCCAGGCGTTCGCGAATCTGCCGCGCCGCGTCCTGTGCCGCCTTACCGTTCAGGTCGCTGCCGGTGCTGGCCGCGGTGGCCGAGGTGTTGGCGATCTTGCTGGTGTCGGTGGCGCTGCAGCGCACGCGCGCCATCGGGATGCCCAGCTCGTGCGCGACCACGTGTGCCACCTTGGTGTTCAGCCCCTGTCCCATTTCGGTGCCGCCGTGGTTGACCAGCACCGAGCCGTCCAGGTACACGTGCACCAGTGCGCCGGCCTGGTTGTAGTGGTTGACGTTGAAGGAGATGCCGAACTTCACCGGCGTCAGCGCGATGCCCTTCTTCAGCACCGGGCCGGCCGCATTCCAGGTGGCGATGGCCTCGCGCCGCGCCGCGTAGCCGGAGCTGGCGGCGAGTTCGTCGACCAGCTCGTGGATCACGTTGTCGGCGACGGTCTGGCGGTAGGGCGTGACGTTGTTCGACGTCTTGCCGTAGAAGTTGGCGCGGCGCACCGCCAGCGGGTCGAGCTTCAGCTCGCGCGCTGCTGCGTCGAGGATGAACTCCATCACCAGCGCGCCCTGCGGGCCGCCGAAGCCGCGGAAGGCGGTGTTGCTCTGCGTGTTCGTCTTCGCGCAGTAGCCGTGGATGGCGACCTCGGGCAGCCAGTAGGCGTTGTCGAAGTGGCAGATCGCGCGCGTCATCACCGGCGGGCTCAGGTCGGCGCTGAACCCGGCGTTGCAGATCATCGTCACCTCGGCGCCGAGGATGCGGCCGTCATCGTCGTAGCCGACCGCGTAATCGAACTCGAAGCCGTGGCGCCGGCCGGTGATCAGGAAATCGTCGTCGCGGTCGGGGCGAAGCTTGACCGGGCGGCCCAGCTTGCGCGCGGCCACCGCGGCGACACAGGCGAACAGCGCCGACTGCGACTCCTTGCCGCCGAAACCGCCGCCCATGCGCCGGCATTCGACCAGCACCGCGTGCGCCGCCACGTGCAGCGCATGCGCGACCACCTGCTGCATCTCGCTCGGGTGCTGCGTCGAGCAGTGCACGCGCATGCCGCCGTCCTCGAGCGGCACCGCGTACGAAATCTGGCCTTCGAGGTAGAACTGCTCCTGCCCGCCCTGCACGAAGCTGCCTCTGAGCTGGTGCGGCGCGGTGTCGAGAGCGCGCGCCAGCGCACCCGGCGCCGATTCGCGCAACAGATGCATCGGCGGCACAACGTAAGACGCCTTCGCGTGCGCCTCCCGCACGTTCAGCACCGGCTCGAGCGCTTCGATGTCGGCGAATTCCTTCGCGCGCGCCGCGGCGCGGCGGGCGGCCTCGCGGTTCTCGGCCAGCACCGCGAACAGCGGCTGGCCCAGGTACTGCACTTCCTCGTGCGCCAGGATCGGGTCGTCGTGCACGATCGGCCCGCAGTCGTTGGCGCCGGGGATGTCGGCCGCGGTGATCACGGCGACGACCCCCGGCAACGCACTCAGTCGGTCGACGGCGATGCCGCGCAACCGGCCGTGCGCCACGGGCGACAGGCCGAGCGCGGCGTGCAGGGTGCCGGCGAGCTCGGGCAGGTCGTCGACGTAGGCCGCGGTGCCGGTGACGTGCAGGTGTGCCGACTCGTGCACATGAGGATGGCCGACTACCGAGGCTGCGGCGGTGGCCGCAGCGCTGGTGAAAGGCGCGTCGGTGATCCGGTTCATCTGCTTCCTCCTGCGTTCAGGCGGCGTCGGTGATCGCGGCCCAGACGCTGGTCGGCACCGGGGCCTGCAACGCGCCCGGTGCCGTTTCCAGCCACAGGCGCCTGAGCAACCCGCGTGCCACCTGGCGCCGGTAGCCGGCGCTGGCGCGCAGGTCGCTCAGCGGGCTGAAGTCGGCATCGAGTGCCGTCATCGCGGCCTGCACGGTGGCTTCGGTCCAGGGCTGGCCGACCGCCGCAGCCTCGGCGCCGCGCGCGCGCTTGACCACCGCCGCCATGCCGCCGAAGGCGAAGCGCGCGCTCTTCACCACGCCGCCGTCCAGTTCCAGCGCCAGCGCGGCGAACAGCGCCGAGATGTCGCAGTCGTAGCGCTTGCTGATCTTGTAGGCCCGAAAGTGTTGCTCCGGCGCCGGTGCCGGAGCCGGCAGCGGCACGCTCAGCGCCACGACGAACTCGCCGGGCTGCAGCCGGTTCTTCATGTAGTCCAGGTAGAAATCCTCCAGCGGCATCTCGCGCGTCGCCGCGCCGCAACGCAGGCGGATGCTCGCGCCGAGCGCGATCAGCACCGGCGCGCTGTCGCCGATCGGCGAGCCGTTGGCGACGTTGCCGCCCATCGTGCCGGCATGGCGCACCGGCGGGCCGGCGAAGCGCAGCCAGGCCTCGTTCAGCACCGGCCAGTGCGCGGCCAGAGCGCTCCAGGCGTCCTCCAGCGGCGCGCCGGCACCGATCTGCAGTGCGCCGCCGGCCACCGCGATGCGCTTCAGTTCGTCCACTTCGCCGACATGGATGACGTCGCCCAGGTCGCGGAACTGCTTGTTGACCCACAGCCCGATGTCGGTGCAGCCGGCCAGCAGCCGCGCCTGCGGCCTTTCGGCGCGCAGCGCCGCCAGCGCGTCCAGCGTGCGCGGCGCGAAGAAATGGTCCAGCCGGCCCGGCTGCGCCGGGTTCGGCGCCGCGTGATGCAGCGGCGCATAGTCGCGCAACTGCTGCAGCAGCGCGACGATCGGCGCGGTGTCCAGGCGCTTGCCCGGCAGCTCGAACATGCGCTGGCCGGCGTCGAGGATCGGCCGGTAGCCGGTGCAGCGGCACAGGTTGCCGGCCAGCGCGTCGGCCAGCTGCGCGCGGCCGGGCACGCGGCCTGCTTCGCAGTGCTGCTCGTAGCAGGCCGTCATCGTCATCACGAAACCCGGGGTGCAGAAGCCGCATTGCGAGCCGTGGCACTCGACCATCGCCTGCTGCACAGGGTGCAGCCCGCCGCCGGCGATCGCCGCCAGATCCTCCACCGTCAGCAGCGCCTTGCCGTCCAGCGTCGGCAGGAAGCGGATGCAGGCGTTGACCGGCCGCAGCGACAGCCCGCCGACCACGGTGGCCCGCGCCGCCGGCGTGCCCGACGCCGCGCCGGAGTCGGCCAGCTCGGCGACGATGACGGTGCAGGCGCCGCAGTCGCCCTCGGCACAGCCTTCCTTGGTGCCGGTGCAGCGCGCGTCGCTGCGCAGCCAGTCGAGTACGCTGCGCGTGATCGGCGCGGACTCCAGTTCGACGATGCGGCCGCGGTGCACGAAGCGGATCGGTCGGGTGTCCATGCGGGGCTCGGCTGCTGACATGCACGAACACTACTCCTGCGGCGGCGTGCAGCCATACGCATATGCTGCTTGCAAATATATGATCGTTCGTATGGCGCAACGGCCGATCATCGCCAACATTGACCTCCATCTGGTGAAGGTCTTGTATACCGTGATCAGCGAACGCAGTGTCTCCCGCGCGGCGATGCGGCTGCAAAGCACGCAGCCGATGGTCAGCGCGCAGCTGAAAAGGCTGCGCGAGCTGACCGGCGACCCGTTGCTGGTGCGCTCGGGCCAGGGACTGGCGCCCACCGACGCCGCGCTGGCGATGCTGGAGCCGGCAGCGCGGCTGCTGCGCGAGGCCGAGACGCTGTTCTCGCCGCGCCAGCGCAGCGGCCCTTTCGATCCGGCCAGCGCCGACATCGTCTTGCGCATCGCCGCCAGCGACTACCTGGACCCGCTGTTCCTGCCGCGCATCGTCGAACTGCTCAAGCGCGAGGCGCCGCTGGCGCAGGTGGAGCTGCATCCGCTGTCGGCCGAGATCGACTACCGGCGCAAGCTGGCTGCCGGCGATGTCGACCTGGTCATCGGCAACTGGCTGCAGCCGCCGGAAGAACTGCACCTGAGCCGGCTGATGAGCGACGAGATCGTCTGCCTGGTCGCGCCGGACCACCCGGCGGCAACGGCGCGCGGCGCCCGCAACTGGACGGTGGAGCGCTATCTGCAGAGCGAACACGTCGCGCCGATGGCCTTCCACTCGGCCGCGCCGGGCGTGATCGACCAGTACCTCGCGGCGCAGGGCCTCGAGCGCAAGGTCGTCGTGCGCAGCGCGCACTTCAGCCTGATCCCGCTGATGGTGGCGCGCAGCTGGCTGGTGCTGACCACCGGGCGGCTGTTCTGCAGCCGCTACGCCGACGCATTGGGCCTGCGCATCGTGCGCTGCCCGGTGCCGTTTCCGCCGCTCAGCTACTACCAGCTGTGGCACGAGCGCAGCCATGCGGCGCCGCCGCTGCGCTGGCTGCGCGAACGCGTGCGCGACGTGGCGCGAGACTTGTCCCACCCCCGAAGCGGCTTCGCCGCTCCCCCTCGAGGGGGCGACGGCAGCGAACCGGCAGAGCCGGATCCGCGCCGTCCGCTCGGCAACGGGTCAGCGATGGAAGCGGTGCGGCAAGGCTCGCGTCGCGGCGCGGAGCGGCGATGACGGCGACGCGCATCGCGCTGCGCGGCGACCTGCTCGACTTCGTCGCCACGCCGGCGCGCGCCGAGCGCGACAGCGCGGCCGTGCGTTTCCGTCCCGGCCACTGGCTGCTGCTCGAAGGCAGCGCCATCGTCGGCGCGCAGTCGGCCGCGCCCGACGCCAGCTGGCAGCGCATCGACCATGCCGGCAAGCTGGTGCTGCCCGGCTTCATCGACACCCATGTGCACAGCCCGCAGCTCGACGTCATCGGCTCGTGGGGCGCGCAACTGCTCGACTGGCTGCGCGACTACACCTTCCCGGCCGAACAGCGCATGGCCGACGCGGCTGCAGCCCAGGCCGGCTCGGCGATGTTCCTCGACGCGCTGCTGGCGCACGGCACCACCAGCGCGGTGGTCTTCCCGACGGTGCACAAGGCCTCGGCCGACGCGCTGTTCGGCGCGGCGCTCGAGCGCGGCATGCGGCTGATCAGCGGCAAGGTGCTGATGGACCGGCACGCGCCGCCGACGCTGTGCGACGAGGTCGAAGGCGCCGAGCGCGACTGCCGCGAGCTGATCGAGCGCTGGCACGGCCGCGGCCGGCTGGCCTACGCGCTGACGCCGCGCTTCGCGCCGACCAGCAGCGGCGCGCAGCTGGCGATGGCCGGGCGGCTGCTGGCGAGCCACGATGGTCTGTACATGCAGACGCACGTCGCCGAGAACCGCGACGAAGTGCGCTGGGTGGCCGAGCTGTTCCCCCAGGCGCGCAGCTATCTGGAGGTCTACGAAGGCCACGGCCTGCTCGGGCCGCGCTCGGTGCTGGCGCACGGCATCTGGCTCGACGATGCCGACCGCGAACGGCTGGCCGCGCGCGGCGCGCAGATCGCCTTCTGCCCGAGCTCGAACCTGTTCCTCGGCAGCGGCCTGTTCGGCTGGACCGCGGCCGAGGATGCCGGCGTGCCCATCAGCCTGGGCTCGGACGTCGGCGGCGGCACCAGTCTGTCGATGCAGCGCACGATGGCCGACGGCTACAAGGTGCAGGCGCTGGCCGGCACCCGGCTCAGCGCCTGGGCGCTGCTGCACGCGGCCACGCGCGGTGCGGCGCTGGCCTTGGGCCTGCAGCGCGAGATCGGCTCGCTCGAAGGCGGCGCCACGGCCGACCTGTGCGTGTGGGACTGGGCGGCGAGCCCGCTGGCGCGGCACCGCCAGAGTCTGGCGCGCGATCTGCACGAGAAGCTCTTTGCCTGGATCACGCTCGGCGACGAGCGCGACCTGCTCGAAAGCTGGGTGGCCGGCGTGCGCCGCTGGCGCCGCGCCGATCCGCACTGAACCATCCGTCAGGAGACCCCATGCTGCGACTCGAACTGATCGGCATCAGCAAGCAGTACCCGGCGGTGCGCGCCAACGACAACGTCAACCTGCAGGTGCAGCCGGGCGAGATCCATGCGGTGCTCGGCGAGAACGGCGCCGGCAAGAGCACGATGATGAAGATGATCTACGGCGCGGTGCGGCCCGACGAGGGCGAGATGCGCTGGAACGGCCAGAAGGTCGAGATCCGCAACCCGCAGCAGGCGCGCGCGCTGGGCATCAGCATGGTGTTCCAGCACTTCAGCCTGTTCGACACGCTGACCGCGGCCGAGAACGTCTGGCTCGGCCTGGACAAGGCGATGTCGCTGGCCGAGGTGACGCAGCGCATCGCGCAGGTCAGCAAGGAGTACGGGCTGGAGGTCGACCCCGCCAGACCGGTGCACTCGCTGTCGGTCGGCGAGCGCCAGCGCGTGGAGATCGTGCGCGCGCTGCTCAGCAGCCCGAAGCTCTTGATCCTGGACGAGCCGACCTCGGTGCTGACGCCGCAGGCGGTGCGCAAGCTCTTCGTCACGCTGCGCCAGCTGGCGGCCGACGGCTGCTCGATCCTCTACATCAGCCACAAGCTCGACGAGATCCGCGAGCTGTGCAGCAACTGCACGGTGCTGCGCGGCGGCAAGGTCACCGGCAAGGTCGACCCGCGCACCGAGAGCAACGCCGGGCTGTCGCGGCTGATGATCGGCGCCGAGCCGCCGCAGCTGCAGCACAAGGCGTCGCGGGCCGGCGACGTGGTGCTGGCGGTCAACGCCCTGTCTTGCCCGAAGCAGGACCAGTTCGGCACCACGCTGGCGGACATCGGCTTCGAGGTGCGCGCCGGCGAGATCGTCGGCGTGGCCGGCGTCTCCGGCAACGGCCAGCAGGAGCTGATGGCCGCGCTGTCGGGCGAGGATGTGCGCGCGCCGGCCGGCTCGATCCGGCTCTTCGGCCAGGACATCGCGCGCCATTCGCCGCGGCGCAGGCGCAGGCAGGGCCTGCACTTCGTGCCCGAGGAGCGCCTGGGCCGCGGCGCGGTGCCGGTGATGAGCCTGGCGCAGAACACGCTGCTGACGCGCACCGAGGCCGTCGGCGCCGGCGGCTGGATCGACAACACGAAAGTGAGCCTGCTCGCCGCCAACCTGATCAGCCGCTTCAACGTCAAGGCCGGCGGCACCGGCGCGGCGGCCAAGAGCCTGTCCGGCGGCAACCTGCAGAAGTTCATCGTCGGCCGCGAGATCGACGCCAAACCGAAGCTGTTGATCGTCAGCCAGCCAACCTGGGGCGTCGACGTCGGCGCGGCGGCGCTGATCCGCGGCGAACTGCTGAAGCTGCGCGACGCCGGCTGCGCGCTGCTGGTGGTCAGCGAGGAGCTGGACGAGCTGTTCGAGATCGCCGACCGGCTGATCGTCATCGCGCAAGGACGCATGTCGCCGTCGATCGCCACCGCCGAGGCCAGCGTCGAGCGCATCGGCGAATGGATGTCCGGGCTGTGGCCGAAGGAGGCCAAGGACGCGGCGGCGCGCGCCGCGGCCGCCGCCGCCACACCGCTGGGAGTACGCCATGCTCAGGCTTGAACCGCGTCCGCAGCCGTCGAAGCTGATGTCGCTGCTGTCGCCGCTGCTGGCGCTGGCGCTTACCGCCGCGCTGGCGGCGATGCTCTTCGCCGCGCTCGGCAAGGATCCGGTGCGCGGGCTGTCGATGTACTTCGTCGAACCGTTCTCGAATCTGCGCCAGGTCAGCGAGCTGCTGCTCAAGGCGACGCCGCTGATCGTCATCGCGCTCGGGCTGGCGGTGTGCTACCGCTCCAACGTCTGGAACATCGGCGCCGAAGGGCAGTTCCTGCTCGGCGTGGTCTGCGGCGGCGGTGTCGCGCTGTGGCTGACCACGCACGGCATCCAGCTGCCGAAGATCGTCGCCGTGCCGCTGGTGCTGGCCGGCGGCGTGCTCGGCGGCATGCTCTGGGCGGCCATCGTCGCGCTGCTGCGCGACAAGTTCAATGCCAGCGAGATCCTGGTCAGCCTGATGCTGGTCTACGTGGCGCAGCAGCTGGTCAACTACCTGGTGTTCGGCCCGTGGAAGGATCCGCTCGGCTTCAACTTCCCGCAGACCAAGAACTTCGACGCCTCGACCTGGCTGCCGGTGCTGCTGCCGGGCACGCGGCTGCACATCGGCTTCGCCATCGCGCTCGCCGGGGTGGCGCTGACCTGGGTGTTCATGTTCCGCTTGTTCCGCGGCTACCAGCTGCAGGTCGGCGGGCTGGCGCCGGCGGCGGCGCGCTATGCCGGCTTCTCGGCCAGCGCTTCGCTGTGGACCGCGCTGCTCGTCTCCGGCGGGCTGGCCGGGCTGGCCGGCGCGATGGAGGCCATCGGCACCTTCAGGCAGATCACGCCTCACGTGTCCACCGGGCTGGGCTTCACCGCGATCATCGTCTGCTTCGTCGGCCGGCTGCATCCGGTAGGCATCGGCTTCGCCGGCGTACTGCTGTCGACGATGATCATCGGCGGCGAGCTCGGCCAGTCGCGCCTGGGGCTGCCGAACGCGCTGTCGGGCGTGTTCCAGGGCCTGCTGCTGGTGCTGCTGCTGGCCTGCGACACGCTGATCAACTACCGCATCCGGCTGGGCTCGGCGCTCGCCGCAACGCGCTGAGGAGGCGGCATGGACCAAATCGCACTGCTGATCGCCGCCACGCTGGCCTCGGGCACGCCGCTGGCCATCGCCGGCCTGGGCCTGCTGATCAACGAAAAGGCCGGCGTGCTCAACCTCGGTGCCGAAGGCATCATGCTGGTGGCGGCGATCGCCGGCTTCGCCGCGGCCTTCGGCAGCGGCAGCGACACCGTGGCCTTCATCGCCGGCGCGCTGGCCGGGGCGGCGCTGGCCGCGGCCTTCGGTGTGCTGGTCATCTGGCTCAACACCAACCAGTACGCGACCGGCCTGGCGGTGAGCCTGTTCGGCTACGGCTTCTCGGCCTTCGTCGGCCTGGAATACGTGGGCAAGAAGCTGCACGAGCGCGTGCCCTTCGAGGTGCCGGGACTGAGCGAAATTCCCTTCGTCGGGCCCGCCTTCTTCAGGCATCACCCGATGGTCTACATCGCCATCGGCCTGATCGCGCTGACCATGTGGTTCCTGTACCGCAGCCGCGCCGGGCTGGTGCTGCGCGCGGTCGGCGAATCGCCGGAGTCGGCGCACGCGCTGGGCTACAAGGTGCGCTGGATCCGCCTGGCCGCGGTGATGGCCGGCGGCGCGCTGTGCGGCGTGGCCGGCGCCTTCCTGTCGGTGGTGTACGCGCCGCTGTGGGTCGAGGGGCTGGTGGCCGGCCGCGGCTGGATCGCGCTGGCGCTGACCACCTTCGCCACCTGGCGGCCGCTGCGCGTGCTGTTCGGCGCCTACCTGTTCGGCGGCGTGACCATGGCGCAGTTCGCGCTGCAGGGCGCGGGCGTCGACATCTCCAGCCAGTTGCTGGCGATGCTGCCGTACCTGTCGACGATCGTCGTGCTGGCCATCATCAGCCGCAACCCGGCCTGGATCCGCATCAACATGCCGGCCTCGCTGGGCAAGCCCTTCCACCCCGGCGCCTAGAATCGCCGCGCGCTTTCCCGCACCCGCCCGCAACCCTCGAAGGAGCCCCGTCCCCATGAGCCAGATCAACAAACGCACCCTGCTGGGCCTGACCGCCGCTGCCGCGCTGACCCTCGTGGTGGGCTGCGGCAAGAAGGAAGAGGCGGCGCCGCAGGCGGCTGCGCCGGCATCGGCTGCGGCGCCGGCCGCGGCCGAGCCGCTGAAGGTGGCCTGGGTCTACGTCAGCCCGGTCGGCGACGGCGGCTGGACCTACGGGCACGACCTGGGCCGCAAGGCGGTGGAAGCCGAATTCGGCGACAAGGTCAAGACCAGCTTCGTCGAGAAGGTGCCCGAAGGCGCCGACGCCGAGCGCGTGCTGCGCGACCTCGCAGCCCAGGGCAACAAGCTGATCTTCACGACCTCGTTCGGCTTCATGGAGCCGACGATCAAGGTGGCGCAGGAATTCCCCGACGTCAAGTTCATGCACGCCACCGGCTACAAGACCGCGCCCAACGTCGGCGTCTACGACGTGAGCTTCTACGAAGACGCGTACATCTCCGGCCTGATTGCCGGCGCGACCACCAAGACCAACATACTGGGCTTCGTCGGCGCGTTCCCGATCCCCGAGGTGCTGCGCAACCTGAACGCCTTCACGCTGGGCGCGCAGGCGGTCAATCCGAAGGTCCAGACCAAGGTGGTGTGGATCAACAGCTGGTTCGATCCGCCGAAGGAAGCCGAGGCCGGGCAGAGCCTGGTCAACGCCGGCGCCGACGTGGTGCTGGCGCACGCCGACTCGTCGGCGGTGCTGCAGACGATGGAAAAGCTCGGCAAGCACGGCTTCGGCTGGGATTCGGACATGAGCGCCGTCGCGCCCAAGGCGCACCTGGCGTCCAACGTCATGCACATGGCGCCGGTCTACATCAAGTACGTCAAGGAAGTGATGGACGGCACCTGGAAGCCCGAGCGCACGATCTTCGGCACCAAGGAAGGCGTCAACGAGGTCATCAAGATCACCGACAACATCCCCGAAGACCTGAGAAAGCGCATCGACACCGTCAAGGCGGGGCTCAAGGACGGCAGCTTCGCGGTCTTCACCGGACCGATCGTCGACAACACCGGCAAGGAACGCCTGGCCCAGGGCGTGGTCGCCGACCAGGCGTGGAAGGACAGCGTCGACTTCTTCGTCAAGGGTGTCGAGGGCAAGGTACCGAGCGGGAAGTAAGGCCGGGCACCGTCAGCGGACCGGCGGAGCCGGATCCGCGGCGGCCGCTCGAGAATGCCGCTGAATCTGCGATGAGCGCACTGTCCGACTGGTGGTTGCCGCTGGCGGCCGCCACCGGCATGGCCTGCGGCCGCTGCCTGTCGGCCCACCACTTCGAGCAGCCGCTGGTGCTGTGGCAGGGCGACGGCGGGCCGGCGGTGTTCGACGACCGCTGCCCGCACCGCGGCGCCAGCCTGTCGCTGGGCCGCGTGCAGGGCGCGACGCTGGAATGCCCGTATCACGGCTGGCGCTTCGCCCACGATGGCCGCTGCGTCGCCGTGCCGGCGGTGCCGGGCTTCCAGCCGCCGGCCGGCCACGGCGCGCGCCGCTGGCAGCTGCTGCAGCGCCACGGCCTGCTGTGGGCGGCGGGCGCGTCGGCGGCGCAGGCCGAACCCTACGCGCCGCCGCCGCTGGACGAGTTGCCGCGCAAGCGCGTGCTGTGCGGGCCATTCGACGTGGCCACCAGCGCGCCGCGCGTGGTCGAGAACTTCCTGGACACCGCGCACTTCGGCTTCGTGCACGAAGGCTGGCTTGGCACGCGCGAGCATGTCGAGGTGCCGGCCTACGAGGTCGAACCCGACGCGCTCGGCCGCCCCGGCGTGCCGCACTACCGCGCCTGGCAACCGCAGGCCAGTTCGGCGGCCACCGGCGGCGCCTGGATCGACTACCGCTACCAGCTGCTGTCGCCACTGTCGGCGCTGCTGCACAAGCGCGCGGGCGCGGCGGACGGCTTCGAAGAGGCCTACGTGCTGTGGACGGCGCCCACCGGCCGCGAAAGCTGCCGCGCCTGGTTCACCATCGCCACCGCCGACGCAGGCGCCGACGCCGAGGTGCTGCGCCGTTTCCAGCAGACCATCTTCGCGCAGGACCAGCCGGTGCTCGAATCGCAGCGCCCGCGCGAGCTGCCCTTGTCCGGCGGCGAGCTGCACAGCGCGGCCGACCGCTTCAGCGCCGCCTACCGCCGCTGGCTGCGCGGCATCGGCTTCGCGTATGGCTGCTGTTGAGCCGAACGCTGCAAGGACACGCCATGAACCCCATCGACTTCGAAGCCATCCCGCGCGAGCGGCTGCCCGAGCTGCTGCGCACCATGCCCAAGGCCGAACTGCACCTGCACATCGAGGGTTCGCTCGAACCGGAGCTGATCTTCCGCCTGGCGCAGCGCAACGGCGTCGCGCTGCCGTATCCCGGCGTCGAGGCGCTGCGCGCGGCCTATGCGTTCACCGACCTGCAGAGCTTCCTCGACATCTACTACGCCGGCGCCAGCGTGCTGCTGCACGAGCAGGACTTCTTCGACATGGCCTGGGCCTACTTCGAGCGCGCCGCGGCCGACGGCGTGGTGCATGCGGAAATCTTCTTCGACCCGCAGACGCACACCGAGCGCGGCGTGGACATGCGCACGGTGATCGTCGGCCTGGAACACGCCTGCCGCCGCGCCCACGCCGAGTTCGGCCTGAGCGCGAAGCTGATCCTGTGCTTCCTGCGCCACTCGAGCGAGGAGGCGGCCTTCGCCACGCTGCAGCAGGCGCTGCCCTACAGGCACCACTTCATCGGCGTCGGCCTCGATTCCAGCGAACTCGGCCATCCGCCCGAGAAGTTCGCGCGCGTGTTCGCGAAGTGCCGCGAGCTCGGTCTGCATGTCGTGGCCCATGCCGGCGAGGAAGGGCCGCCCGAATACATCCGCAGCGCGCTGGACGTGCTGCAGGCCGAGCGCATCGACCACGGCGTGCGCTGCGTCGAAGACCCCGCGCTGCTGCAGCGGCTGGCCGCGAGCCGCACGCCGCTGACCGTGTGCCCGCTGTCCAACGTCAAGCTGCGCGTCTTTCCGGACCTGGCCGCGCACAACCTGAAGACGCTGCTGGACGCCGGCCTGTGCGCCACCGTCAACAGCGACGACCCGGCCTACTTCGGCGGCTACGTCAACGACAACTACCTGCAGACCTTTGCCGCGCTGCCGGCGCTGACGGTACGCGACGCCTGGCAGCTGGCGGCCAACAGCTTCGAGGCCAGCTTCGCCGATGCGGCCCACAAGGCGCAGTGGCGGCAGCAGCTCGACGCCGTGTTCGCCGCAGCGGGATGAAAGACAGAAGAGGGAAGAGGGAAGAGGGAAGAGGGCGGCGGCATAAATAGCTAGCTATCCATATGGCCGGCAGCTACAATGGCAACATCAAGAGCTGCCGGTGCCGGCGTGCATGCCATGACCGAAGTTGCGCTGTTCGAAGCGAAGAACCGCTTGTCGGAACTGATCGATCGTGTCGTCGCCGGCGAGGTGATCGCGATCACCCGCCGCGGCAAGGTCGTGGCCCGGCTGACGCCTGCCGACGACGAAGCCGGGCGCCGCGGCGCGCTGCAGGCCATTGCCGCTTTGCGCGCCGCGCGGCAAGGAGTCAGCCTGGGCAGCCTGAAGAGCCGGGACCTGATTCGCGAAGGCCGCCGTTGAGCGCCTTCGTCGTCGATGCCTCGGTCGCAGCCGCCTGGCTGCTGCCCGAGGAGGCGACGCCGTACACGGAGGCGATGCTCGCCGCCATCGCGGACGGCGGTGTATGGGCGCCGGCGCTGTGGCTGCTCGAGATCGGCAACCTGCTGCTCAGCGCCGAACGCCGCCGGCGCATCGACGCAGCCAAGCGTATCGAGCTGGTCGCGGCGGCCGCGGCATTGCCGCTGCGCATCGACCGCGAACTGCCGGACCTGGTGGCGCTGGATGCGCTGGCGGCGGCGTACCGCCTCACCAGCTACGACGCGATCTACCTCGAGCTGGCTCGACGCCGGGCCTTGCCTCTGGCGACGCTGGACCGCAAGCTGCTGGCTGCAATGCAGAGTGTGGGCGTGCCGCGCGCCGCCGCCTGAGGCCCAGCCGTCACAGCAGCCCGTGCCGCGCCGCCAGCGCCATCAGGCGCCGCACCTCGCGGTCGTGCACGCCGCGTTCGCGCAGCGCGTGCGCGGTCGAAGCCAGGTACTGCAGCGTGCTGCCGTAGCGGCCGCTGGCATGGCGCAGGATGTGCAGCATCTCGTCGTCGGCGATGCGGCCCATGAAGGCCTCGCTGCGCCGGCTCAGCGTGAAGGCCAGCGCCTGCACCTCGCCCTGCGGCGTGCGCACCGGCAGCCAGCGCGGGTCGTAGACGCCGGTGGGCATCTCGCGCGCCCACAGCTGCTCCAGTTCTGCTTCGGCGTGCTCGCGCCGCAGCCTGAAGACCATGCCGCGGCAGGCGCCGCCGGGCAGCAGCGCGAACACCAGCCCCGGCTGCTGCGGCGTGCCGCGGTTGACGCGCGAGCGCATGCGCAGTGCGCGGTGCCAGCCGTGCACCAAGGCGCTGCGCTGCTCGGCGGCTTCGAATTCCTGGCGCCAGATCAGCGACGCATAGCCGAAAACCCACAGCTCGCCGCGCCCGGCCCATTGCGCGCGCGCCTGCTGCAGCATGCGCGCCGGGTCGCGGCCGGGAAGCGGCGGCGGCAGCTCGAGCATCGCGTGCGTCACAGTTGCACCACGACGTGCACGACGCCGCCGCTGTGGCGCGTCTGCGTCGCCAGGCCGCAGCGCTTGAACACCGCCAGCATCGGCGCATTGCCCGCCAGCACCTCGGCCGTGAAGCGGCCGATGCCGTGGCGCCGCGCGATCCCCGCCAGCGCCTGCAGCAGCCGGCCGGCCAGGCCCTGGCGCTGGAAATCCTCCTCGATGGTGAAGGCCACCTCGGCCTCGCGCACACCATCGGCGGCGGTGTCGGCGACATAGGTGGCGCTGCCGATCACCGTCTCGTCGCCGCCGCTGCCGATCGTCGCCACCAGCGCCGCCAGCCGCACCCCGTCGATGCGGTCGATGCGCTCCAGCGGCCCTTCGGGCAGCGTCGTGCGCAAGGAGAAGAAGCGCGTGTAGATCGACTGGCGGTCGAGCCGGGAGAAGGCCTCGATCAGGCGCTGCTTGTCGTCGGGGCGCATCAGCCGGATGGTCACCGGCCGGCCGTCGCGCAGCGCCGCCGCTGCTTCGAAATGGAAATCGTCCTGGGTCGGGCTCATGTCTGAAGGGCGGGCCGGCGGAGCATAAAGCGTCTGAACGCACGACGCGGCCGCCGCGACTACAGCCGCAGCCGGCTGCGGCGTGTCAACCGAAGCGGGCCGTGAAATCGTTATGCTCCAACCATCCGCCGCGCGCCGCCGCGACCGTGAAAGGCTTCGTCGATGAAACTCAGGTCCACGTTCTGCGCCACGCTGGCGCTGACCCTGGCCGCCCCGCTGGCGCTGCAGGCGCAGACGCCGCCGCAGGCGGCTGCTGCGCCGGCCGCGCCGGCGGCGCCGGCGCCCTTCACGCAGGGCGAGCTCGAGCAGATGCTGGCGCCGATCGCGCTGTATCCGGACGCGCTGCTGTCGCAGATGCTGATGGCTTCGACCTACCCGCTGGAGATCGTCGAAGCCGCGCGCTGGCGCAAGGAGCACGCGGCCCTGGAGGGCGAAGCCCTGCAGAACGCGCTGCAGGCGCAGACGTGGGACGAAAGCGTCAAGTCGCTGACGGCCTTCCCCGACGTGCTGGAGCGCATGAACAAGGATCTGGCCTGGACGCAGAAGCTGGGCGACGCCTTCCTCGGCCAGCAGCAGCAGATGCTGGACGCGGTGCAGGCCCTGCGCCGCAAGGCCAAGGACAGCGGCCACCTCGAGAGCAACCCGCAGCAGACGGTCAAGGTCGAGACGCAGGAAAGCAAGCAGGTCATCGTCATCGAGCCGGCGAATCCGCAGGTGGTGTACGTGCCGACCTACCAGCCCACCGTGGTCTACGGCGGCTGGGGCTATCCGGCTTATCCGCCGTACTACCCGCCGTACTGGTACCCGGTGGCCACGCCCTTCGTCAGCGGCTTCTTCTGGGGCGTGGGCATTGCCGCCGGCGCGGCGCTGTGGGGCGGCGTCAACTGGGGCCACGGCGACATCAACATCGACATCGACCGCCACAACAACTTCAACCGCACCAACATCAGCAACAAGAACTGGGAGCACAAGGCCCAGCACCGCGGCTCGGTGCCGTACCGCGACACCGGCTCGCGCCAGAAGTACCAGGCCGGCGACCGCCAGGCCGCGGCGGCGCGCGAGCAGTTCCGGGGGCGCGACGATTCGCTGGGCGGCGCGGGTCTGAGCGACCGCTCCGGCTTGAACCAGGCACGCAACGATCCGGCGGTGCGCGATGCCGCGGCGCGCGACCGTGCCGGTGCCGGCGCGGGTGATCGCGGCGGCGCGGCAGCCGGCACGCGCGATGTCGGTGCGGCCAACCGCGGCGGCGCCGGTGCCGGCACGCGCGACCTCGGCGGCGCAGGCGGCCAGCGCGCGGCGCCGTCCAACGTCGATCGCGGCGGCGCCTTCGCGGGCGGCAACGGTGCGCAGACGCGCGCCGCATCCGACCGCGGGCGTTCCAGCATGGGTGCGGCACCGCGCCCCAGCGGCGGTGGCGCGGCACGCGGCGGCGGTGGGGGTGGACGCGGCGGCGGCGGACGGCGGTGAGGCCAGCGAAGGACGACACGATGAAGATGCTCCAATTCCCGGCTCTCCCGGCTCTCCCGGCTCTCCCGGCTCTCCCGGCTCTCCCGGCGCGGGCAGCCCGCCTGGGCAGCGCACTGGCACTGGCCCTGGCTTGCACGCTGGCCTCGGCGGCCACGGCGGCCGATGCGCCGCAGAGCGCGGCGGCGGCGGCCGTCAAGGCGGCGCCGAAGCGCGTGTACTTCGCCACGCCCGACGAAGGCTTCGCGGCGCTGGTCGCGGCCCTGCGCCAGACCGACTTCAAGGCGGTGGACCGGCTGCTCGGCCCCGGCCACCAGCGCGTCACCGATTCCGGCGACAGCGCCGCCGACCGCGAGGCCGCGCAGCGTTTCGTCGCCGACTACGACGCCAAGCACCGCATCGATCTTGCCGGCGATGCCAAGGCACTGCTCAGCGTCGGCGATGCCGACTGGCCGATGCCGATCCCGCTGGTCAAGCAGGCCTCGGGCTGGGCCTTCGACGCCGATGCCGGCGAGGAAGAACTGCTCGCGCGGCGCATCGGGCGCAACGAGCTCGATGCGATGCAGGTCTGCCTGGCCTTCGTCGACATGCAGCGCGACTACGCTGCGCAGGACCACAGCGGCAACGGTCTGCTCGAATACGCCAAGCGGCTGGTGTCGACGCCGGGCAAGCGCGACGGCCTGTACTGGCCGGCCAAGGCCGGCGAGCCGCCAAGCCCGGCCGGCCCGCGCCTGGCGGCGGCCAACGTGCAGCCGAAGGGCGGCAAGGGCAAGCCCAGCCCCTTCCACGGCTACTACTTCCGCATCCTCACCGCGCAGGGCGAGCATGCGCCCGGCGGCAAGCGCAACTACATCGTCGACGGCCGGCTGATCGGCGGCGTGGCGCTGCTCGCCTGGCCGGCCAGCCACCTGAGCTCGGGCGTGAAGACCTTCCAGTGCAGCCTCGACGGCGCGATCTACGAGCGCGACCTGGGCCCCGACACCCCGGCGCAGGTGCGCAGGATCGACGCCTTCGATCCCGGCCCCGGCTGGTCGCGCGCCAAGTAGGCCGCGCGTGCCTGCGGCGACAGCCCCGGCGGCGGCGCTGAAGGCCCCGCGCGCCGCCGCGGTGGCGGGCATCCTGTTCTCTGTGCTGCTCATCGTCAGCGTGATGCTGGTGCGCGTGTCGGTGCCGGCCGATCCGCGCGAGGCCGGCAGCTGGTTGACGACGCGCGCATCGACCGTGGCGCTGGCGATGAACCTGGTGCCGCTGTCCGGCATCGCCTTCCTGTGGTTCATCGGCGTGCTGCGCGATCGGCTCGGCACGCACGAGGACCGCCTGTTCGCCACCGTGTTCCTCGGCAGCGGGCTGCTGTTCCTGGCGATGCTGTTCCTGTCGGCGGCCACGGCCGGCGGCCTCGTGCTGCTGCATGCCGCGGACCCGCAGCGCTTCGCCGGCTCGCAGACCTTCGCCTTCGGGCGCGTGATCGTCTACGAGATCGTCAACGTCTACGCGCTGAAGATGGCGGCGGTGTTCATGATGGTGGTCTCGACGCTGGCGCTGCGCACGCGCTTCCTGGCGCGCTGGGTCGCCTTCGCCGGCTACGCGGTGGCGCTGGCGCTGATGCTCAACAGCCGCTACGTCGAATGGATGCTGTTGAGCTTCCCGCTGTGGGTGCTGCTGGTCAGCCTGTTCATCCTCTGGGACAACCTGCACGTGCCGCGTGACGCCAAGCGGTGATGCGGCCGCCGCGCCCGGCGCCTCGCACGAGGGCCGCGGGTGAGCGGGCTATCATCCCGCCGCTTTTTTGCCGCCGCTTTTTTGCCGCCGTTTCCGCTGCCTTCCACGCTGTGTTTGCGCGCCGTTCTGCCGTCGTTCTTTGCGCATTGTTTTTGATCTGAAGCGGCGCGGCGCCGACTCCCATGCTCCGAACCGACCGATCCCCGCGCGTGGTGCACGCCGTGAACGTGGCGCAGCCTGCGCCCGCCGTGCGCGTCCTCGGCCGCCTGCGGCGGGGCGCCGCGGGGGCTGCCCCCCCCCCCGCGCCGCCGCCCCCCGCCGCGGCGTCGGCCGCGCAGCCCGTGCCGGCCGTGCCGCCCAAGGCGCGGCCGCGCATCGGCCTGGTGCTGTCCGGCGGCGGCGCGCGCGGCGCCGCGCACATCGGCGTGCTCGAGGTGCTGGAAGAGCTGCGCGTGCCGATCGACCTGATCACCGGCACCAGCATGGGCTCGATCGTCGGCGGCTCGTATGCCTCGGGGCAGACCGTGGACAACATGGCGCGCGACGTGCAGCAGATCAAGACCGAGACGCTGGCCCGCGACCAGCCGCCGCGCGCGGAGATCTCGGTCCACCTGAAGCAGGAAGACTGGCTCGACTTCATCGGCCCGCAGTTCGGCTACCGCGACGGCTCGCTGCTGCTGCCCAAGGGCGCGATCACCGGCGTGGCGCTGGAAGCCGTGCTGCGCGAGCTGGCGCTGGCCAAGGGCGACTGGAACTTCGACAAGCTGCCGATCCCGTTCCGCGCCATCGCCACCGACGTGGTCAGCGGCCAGATGACGGTGCTGAAGTCCGGCGACCTGGCCACCGCCATGCGCGCCAGCATGTCGGTGCCGGGGGCGATCGCGCCCGTGACCATCGACGGCAAGATGCTGGTCGACGGCGGCCTGACGCGCAACCTGCCGGTGGACGTGGCGCGTGCGATGGGTGCCGACGTGGTCATCGCCGTCAACCTGGGCACGCCGCTGCTGCCGCGCGACCAGATCGCCTCGGCCTTCAGCGTGGCGCTGCAGATGTTGAACATCCTGACCGAGCAGAACGTGCAGGCCTCGCTGGCGTCGCTGAAGCCGAGCGACGTGCTGATCCTGCCGGAGCTGGGCGACTTCTCGGCCGGCGACTTCGACAACATGCCGAGCACCATCCCCATCGGCGAAGCCGCGGCGCGCAAGGTGGCCGAACAGCTGCGCCGCTACAGCCTGCCGCCCGAACAGTACGCCGAGCACCGCGCGCGCCAGGTGCGCGTGGCCGTCGCCGACACGCGCCCGGTGGACGAGATCCGCGTCGAGGGGCTCGAGCGCGTCAACGAGCAGGTGGTCGTGCAGCGCATGGAGACCACCGCCGGCGCGCCGCTGGACGTGGCCACGCTCGACCTGGACATGCGGCGCATCTACGGCCGCGGCGACTTCGAGCACGTCGGCTACCAGCTGATCGACGAGCCCGGCCACCGCATCCTGGCGGTGCAGGCGGTGGAGAAGTCCTGGGGGCCGACCTACGTGCGCTTCGGCCTGGGGCTGTCCAGCGACTTCCGCGGCGACAACGCCTTCAACCTGCTGGCCAGCATCCGCCGCACCTGGCTCAACCGCCTGGGCGGCGAGTGGCGCGCCGACGTCCAGGTGGGCAACGACGGCATGTTCTTCACCGAGTTCTACCAGCCCGTGGTGCCGAGCCAGTACTTCTTCATCGCACCGCGGCTGACCTGGCTGCGCGGGCCGGCCGACATCTACGGTGGACCCGACGGCGACAACCTGACGGCGCGCTACAACGTCGACATCGCCACCGCCGGCGTCGACCTGGGCACGCTGTTCACCAAGTACGGCGAGCTGCGCGTCGGCCTGTTCGGCGGCCGCGCGGATGCCGATCTGCAGGTCGGCTCGCCGGTCCTCGCCAAGTACGGCATCAAGCGCGATGTCGGCGCGCTGCGCACACGGCTGTTCATCGACCAGCTGGACAGCGTCAGCTTCCCGCGCAGCGGCTACCACCTCGATGCGCAAGTGCTGGCGTCGAGCACGCAACTCGGCGCCAGCGACAGCTACAACCGCTGGAATCTGCTGTTCACCGCCGCCCGATCCTTCGGCGCGCACACCTTCAACGTGGCGCTGGCCGGCGGCGGCGCGGTCGGCGGCAACCCGCTGCCGGGCTACGACTACCTCAGCTACGGCGGCTTCATGCGCATGACCGGCTACCGCGACGGCCAGCTGCGCAACGATGCGATGAGCTACGGCCGGCTGACCTACATGCACCGGCTGCTGCAGGTTCCGCTGCTCGAAGGCGTGTACGGCGGCGGGTCGCTGGAGGTCGGGCGCTTCGGCTCGCCGCTGGTGCCTACCGGCATCCAGGGCAACCTCGCGTCGGGCAGCCTGTTCCTGGCGGCGGACACGCCGCTGGGCCCGGCCTATCTGGCCTATGGCCGCACCTGGGACGGCAACAGCAACGTCTACTTCTTCCTCGGCCGGCCTTGGCGCTGAGGCCGGCTGCGCACTGCGCACGCCGCTGCCCTATGCTGCGGCCTTTGCCACACGAAGGAGATGACATTCCGATGCAGCCGCACCTGCGCATCGCCCGGCCGGTGAGCGACCTTGCCCGCGCCGAGGCTCAGTACGTGGAGGGCCTGGGCCTGCGGGTGCTTGGCCGCTGCACCGGGCACGACGGTTTCGACGGCGTCATGCTCGGCCTGAACGGCGCCGGCTGGCATCTGGAGTTCACGCGATGCCGCGAGCGCCCGGCGCAGCCGGTGCCGACGGCGCAGGACCTGCTGGTGTTGTACCTGCCCGAGCGCGGCGATTGGGAGCAGCGTTGTGCGCAGCTGCAGGCCGCCGGCTTCCAGCCGGTGGCCTCGGCCAATCCGTGGTGGCAGCGGCAGGGGCGCAGCTTCGCCGACGGCGACGGCTACCGCGTGGTGCTGCAGCACGGCGCGTGGCCGGCCAAGGGCGATGCGCGGCCGGTGGTCGACTACGACGCGCTCGAACAGGCGCTGCACTGGACCAGCACCTACGACGACGACCAGCGTGCGCTGGTGTCGCGCACCAGCGCCGAGGTCTTCCTGGCCGGCATCTACGGCGCCGAAGGCGACCTGCCGGCCGACGTCAGCGACCCGGCGCTGTACGTCGCGGTGCCGCACCGTCACGACCTGGACCTGGGCCGTCCGCTGATGCGGCGCTTCTGCGCCGAGCAGCTGGAGCCGGCGCTGGCCGCGCGGGTCGAGGGCCTGTTCCGCCGCGCCGGCGCCTACGGCCGCTTCCAGGAACTGCTGCAGCACCAAGGGCAGCTCGAGGCCTGGTTGGCCTACGAGGCCGAGGCCACCGAGCGCGCGTTGCGCGGCTGGTGCGAGTCGGTCGGTGTGCTGCTCGGGCCGCGCCGCGGCGGCGAGCGAAGCTGAGGCTCAGGGCCTGGCCGCGGCGCTGGTCCGATCCAGGGCGAGCGCGACGAAATCGACGAAGGCCCTGACGCGCACCGCCAGCTGGTGGCGCTGCGGCCAGACCGCATGGATGTCGGCATCGGGCGCGTGGTGCTGCGGCAGCACCTGCACCAGCCGGCCGTTCTTCAGGTAGCGGTCGATGTCCCATTCGGCGCGCATCAGGATGCCGTGGCCGTCCAGCGCCCAGTTGACCGCGATCTCGCCGTCGTTGGTCGTCAGGTTGCCGCGCGTCTTCACGGTCTCGGTGGCGGCACGCGGGCCGCGGCCGCTGGACAGGCGCCACACGCCGTAGGCCTCTTCGCCCTGGCGGATGCCGATGCAGTTGTGGCGCACCAGGTCGCCGGGCACCTTGGGCGTGCCGTGCCGCGCCAGGTAGGCCGGCGCCGCGCACAGCAGGCGGCGGTTCGGCGCGATGCGCCTGGCGATGACGCGCGCATCGGGCGGCGCGCCGAAGCGGATGCAGACGTCGAAGGCGTCGTCGGTCAGCGGCGGCGGGTTGACCGACAACTGCAACTGCACCTCGAGCTGCGGATGCTTGCGCACGAAGCGCGAGATCAGCGGCGCGACGTGGCTGCGGCCGAAGCCCAGCGTCGCGTTGACGCGCAGCAGGCCGCGCGGCATGGCCTTGGCGCTGCCGAGCAGCTGCTCCATGTCGTCGATCTCGCCGAGGATGCGGCGCGCGCGTTCCAGGTAGACCTCGCCCTCGGGCGTCAGGCTCATGCGGCGCGTGCTGCGGTTCACCAGCGGCAGGCCCAGCCGCGCCTCCATCAGCGCCAGGTGCTTGCTCACTGCCGGCGTCGTGATGCCCAGCTCGCGCGCCGCGGCGCCCAGGCTGCCGGCGCGCGCCAGCGTCGAGAAGAAGCCCAGGTCGGCGGCTTGGATGCGCGGTGCCATGCGGCCTCCGGATTGTTGAATGCAGGTTAAGAATGGATTCACTCCAGCGGTGAATATGCGCGCCGTCCGCGGCCTACAGTCGTGCCATCGACCGCTCACCCCCATACGGAGACAAGCCATGAAGACCTACCGCATCGCCACCATTCCCGGCGACGGCATCGGCAAGGAAGTCGTGCCCGCCGGCCGGCAGGTCCTCGAAGCCCTGGCCGCGGCCCGCGGCGGCTTCGGCTTCGAATTCGAGAACTTCGACTGGAGCGGCGACCACTTCCGCGCCCACGGCGTGATGATGCCGGACGACGGCCTGGAGGCGCTTAGGGCCAAGGACGCGATCCTCTTCGGCTCGGCCGGCGATCCGCACATCCCCGACCACGTCACGCTGTGGGGGCTGCGGCTGAAGATCTGCCAGGGCTTCGACCAGTACGCCAACGTGCGGCCGACGCGCATCCTGCCCGGCATCGACGCGCCGCTGAAGCGCTGCGCGCCCGAGGACCTGAACTGGATGATCGTGCGCGAGAACTCCGAAGGCGAGTACTCCGGCGTCGGCGGCCGCGTGCACCAGGGCCACCCGATCGAGGCCGCCACCGACGTGTCGATCATGACCCGCGCCGGCGTCGAGCGCATCCTGCGCTTCGCCTTCGAGCTGGCGCGCAGCCGCCCGCGCAAGCAGCTGACGGTGGTGACCAAGAGCAACGCGCAGCGCCACGCGATGGTGATGTGGGACCAGATCGCCGCCGAGGTGGCGCGCGACTTCCCGGACGTGCGCTGGGACAAGGAACTGGTCGACGCGATGACGGCGCGCATGGTCAACAAGCCGGCGACGCTCGACACCATCGTCGCCACCAACCTGCATGCCGACATCCTGTCCGACCTGGCCGCCGCGCTGGCCGGCAGCCTGGGCATCGCGCCCACCGGCAACATCGACCCGCAGCGCCGCTACCCGAGCATGTTCGAGCCGATCCACGGCTCGGCCTTCGACATCATGGGCCAGGGCCTGGCCAATCCCGTGGGCACCTTCTGGTCGGTGGTGATGATGCTGGAGCACCTGGGCGAGGCCGAGGCGGCGCGCCAGTTGATGCAGGCCATCGAGCAGGTCACCGCCAACCCGGCGCTGCACACCCGCGACCTGGGCGGCACGGCCACCACGGCGCAGGTCACGCAGGCGGTGTGCGGGCTGCTCGCCGGCGCTGCGCAGCGCAAGGCGGCCTGAGCCGCCGCATCCCTTCGCATCCACGCATTCACAGCGGCCCTAAAGGCGCCGCCGGTGGGCTGGCGCCCGCCACCCCAGCAAGGAGACAGACATGAAGCGCATCCCTCTGAACCGGCGCCACGCCGTGCAGGCCATCGCCGTGGTTTTGGCAAGCCTTGGCGGCAGCGCGATGGCGCAGGCCTGGCCGAGCAAGCCGGTGACGCTGGTCGTGCCTTTCCCGGCCGGCGGCACCACCGACGTGCTGGCGCGCGCGCTGGCCGACAAGCTGACGCCGGCCCTGGGCCAGACCGTGATCGTCGAGAACAAGCCCGGTGCCGGTGCCACGCTGGGTGCGGACTACGTCGCCAAGTCCAGGCCCGACGGCCATACGCTGCTGGTCGGCGCGGTGCACCACACCATCGCCTCCAGCGTCTACAAGAAGCTGCCCTACGACTTCCAGAAGGACCTGGCGCCGATCACGACGATCGCGCTGGTGCCGAACGTGCTGGTGGTCAACGCCGGCACGCCGGTGAAGAACGTGGCCGAGCTGGTGGCGATGCTGAAGGCCAAGCCCGGGCACTACAACTACGGCTCCAACGGCAATGGCACCGCGCAGCACCTGATCGGTACGCAGTTCCAGAACCTCACCGGCACCGACATCGCGCACATCCCCTACAAGGGCAGCGGCCCGCTGGTCACCGACCTGATCGGCGGCCAGGTGACGATGTCCTTCGATACGGTGACGCCGGTGCTGCCGCACATCAAGAGCGGCAAGCTGCGCGCGCTGGCCGTCACCACGGCAAAGCGCTCGTCGGCGCTGCCGGAGGTGCCGACGCTCGACGAGGCCGGGCTGAAGGGCTTCGACATCGGCACCTGGTTCGGCGTGCTCGCGCCTGCCGCCACGCCCAAGGAGGTGCTGGTGCGGCTGAACACCGAGATGGTCAAGGCGATCCAGTCGCCCGAGTTCCGCAAGCGCATGGAAGAGATCGGCGCCGAACCGGTGGGCAACAGCGCCGACCAGATGGCGCTGCAGATCAAGAGCGAAACCGAGAAGTTCGCCAAGCTGGTGAAGGATGCGAAGGTGACCATCGAGTAGCGTCAGCCGGCGCAAACCCTCGCCGCGGCGCGCGGCGGATCCAGTCTCAGTTCATGTACAGGAAGCGCTGAAAGCCGACGAACACCTGCCGCACCAGGTGGGGTTGGCCCAGTTCGGCAAAGGCGTCCGGCAGCGCCCGGTACTTCAGGCGCAGCAGCGGCGAGAGCTTCTCCTGGTCCAGTTCGCCGACGCCTTGCCGGACGTACTGCGACAGCACGAAGTCGATGAATGCCTGCTGCTTGCCGCTGAACTCGCCCGCGGCCCGCTGCCGCGCGTGCTCGGCCCGCTGTTGCCTGGACTGCGGCGCCGCGGCAAAGGCCACATAGGCCAGCACATCGAAGAGGTCGCTGTGCTCGGCCTCGATGATCTTCTGCATCTGCGCCAGCGGTTCCTTGCCGAAGCCGCGCTCCGCCAGCTCGGCCAGCAGGTTCCTTCGCGTGTCCGGGTCGCCCCACAGCTCGCGCAGCTGGTCCTCGTTGCTGAAGAAATCGGGCAATGCACCGAACAGCGATTCGAGGAACTGCGCTGCGGACATCGGCCGCCCGTCGGCGCTCCAGAACGCGGTGGCCGCCATGTGCTGGATCGCGCGCTCCTTGCCGTCGGCCAGCTTGACCTGGATGCGCGCCGGGCGCGGTTCGGCGTAGGGCGGCGGCGCCGGTTCGCTCGCCAGCGGCACGCCGTCGCGCGGCGGCCGCGTTTCCGCTACCGGGTCTGGAGCGAGCGGCTCGCCGTCCCACTGCGGATCGCTGAAATGGTGGTGCGCCTTGACGAAGTCGACGATCGTGAAATGGTCCTTGCCGTCGTACAGGCGGGTGCCGCGGCCGATGATCTGCTTGAACTCGATCATCGAAGCCACCGGCCGCAGCAGCACGATGTTGCGCACGTTGCGCGCATCCACGCCGGTGGACAGCTTCTGCGACGTGGTCAGCACCGTCGGAATGCTCTTTTCGTTGTCCTGGAAGTCGCGCAGGTACTGCTCGCCCAGGGCGCCGTCGTCGGCCGTCACGCGCACGCAATACAGCGGGTCGGCGCTGGTCTTCATCTGGTTGATCAGGTCGCGTACCGCCAGCGCATGGCTCTGTGTGGCGCAGAACACGATCGTCTTCTCGCGCGGGTCGATCAGCGACATCAGCAGCCTGACGCGATAGGCCTCGCGCTCCTTGATCTCGATGATGCGGTTGAAGTCCTTCTCTGCGTAGCGCCTGCCGGCCTCGATGTCGCCCTGTACCACCAGGTCGTCGGGCGTGTAGACGTACTCGTCCAGCGTGGTGGCGATCTGCCTGAGCTTGAACGGCGTCAGAAAGCCGTCGTTGATGCCCTCCTTCAGCGAGTACACGAACACCGGCTCGCCGAAGTAGGCATAGGTGTCGGCGTTGATGGTGCGCTTGGGCGTGGCCGTCAGCCCCAGCTGCACGGCGGGTGCGAAGTAGTCGAGGATGGCGCGCCAACTGCCTTCGTCGTTGGCGCCGCCGCGGTGGCATTCGTCGATGACGATGAAGTCGAAGAAGTCGGCCGGGTAGTCGCCGAAGTAGGGCGCAGGTTTCCCGTCCACCGGCGGGCCGCTCATGAAGGTCTGGAAGATGGTGAAGAAGATGCTGCCGTTCTTCGGCACCCGGCCGGTCCTGCGGATGTCGTCGGGCGCAATGCGCACCAGCGCATCGTCGGTAAAAGCCGAGAAGGCGTTGTAGGCCTGGTCGGCCAGGATGTTGCGGTCGGCCAGGAACAGGATGCGCGGGCGCCGCGACGGTGCCGCGCCGCTCTTCCAGTCGGCCAGGTTCCAGCGGCTGTGGAACAGCTTCCAGGCCAGCTGGAAGGCGATGAAGGTCTTGCCGGTGCCGGTGGCCAGCGTCAGCAGGATGCGCTCGCGGCCCTCGGCGATGGCCTGCAGCACGCGCGCGATGGCGATGTCCTGGTAGTAGCGGCCCTGCCAGGTGCCGCCCTTGTCCTCGAAGGGCACGGCGGCGAAGCGCTCGCGCCAGGCGTTCGCCTCGGCGAAGGTCTGCGCCCACAGTTCGTCGGGGCCCGGGTAGCGGGCCAGCTCGCCTTCGGCACCGGTGGCCATGTCGATGCCGTAGATCGCCTGGCCGTTGGTGGCGTAGGTGAAGCGCAGCGCCAGCTTCGCGGCGTAGTGCTTGGCCTGGCCCACGCCTTCGGTGTGCGGCTTGTCCCAGGCCTTGGCCTCGATCACCGCCAGCTTGGTGTTGCGATGCACGAGCACGTAGTCGGCGACCTCGGCCTTGGCCCGCCCACCCTTGCCGCCGCCCTGCAGCCGGCCCAGCGTGATGCCGTGCTCGCGCAGCACGCGGCTGCCTTCCACCACGCCCCAGCCGGCGGCCTTCAGGGCCGGGTCGATGTGCTCGGCGCGGGTTTCGGCTTCGTTCATTCGATCACCGCCGCCCCAGAGGCCGGCAGCGCCACCTGGCTGCTGCCCGGAAACCGCGCCTGCAGTGCCGGCAGCAGCCGCCGCGACAGGTTCTCGTCGAGCAGCAGCTTCACACGGCCGCGGCGAGCCGGACCTCGTGCCGCTCGCGCTCGGCGGCGTAGGCCAGGCAGGCGCGGATGTGCTCGGGCGTGAGCTCGGGGTAGTCGGCCACGATCTGCTCGACCGTCTGCCCCTGAGCCAGCCAGCCCAGCACGTCACCGACGCTGATGCGCAGGTCGCGCACGCAGGGCCGGCCGCCGCGGCGCAGCGGGTCGACGGTGATCAGGGGGTGGCTCGGGTTCATGGGTAGATGCTCCCATACTCGGGCGACGGGGACAACCGGCTGCGGGCGGCAGGCTCGCGACAATTTTCGCTGCCCACCGTACGAGTGCGGCTGCCGGCGGGTGCCAGCAGTCTTCGGGGTCGGCCCGAGACGTTCCGTGCGGGTTTCGGCGATGTTGATGATCTGTGCGTCACACCTTGCGCGGCGGCTTCAAGGCCTTCTTCCCCGGGGGCGCCAGATAGTTGTCGCCGGAGACGACGCGCCGGCCCGTCTGGCCTTCCAGTTGCAGGCGCGCCCGCTTGGCGATGCCGCCACCGGCCTGTGCGGCGGCCTTGTTCGCGGGCATACCCGCGGCCTCGGTGTTTTCGGCGATCTGGCGCGTCGACAACTCGGCCAGCGCGGTGAAGATCAGTTCGGCCTCGGTCATGTGGTCGCGCAGGTTGTGGCTCTTCAGGCCCTTGATCTTCTTGTGCTGCTGGACACTGACGCCCGACCATTCCGTGTGGATGATGTTGGTCAGGATCGCGAACTCCTCGCCCTCCTTGATGTCGTGGCCGCGCCAGTAATCAGTGAGCTTGTTGCGCGTTTCCTGGCCCGTCATGCGCTGCTGAATCCACTTGTCGCTGCGGCCGTGCTGCTGCCAGGTCTGGCGCGCGCGGTCCAGCGACAGCGCCGGGTCGGCCATTTCCTGCATGCGCTCGTAGCCCACCTTGGCCAGCCACAGCTTGATGGGTTCGGCCTTGGGGCTGGGGATGCTTTGCACCAGGCGCAGCAGCGTCTGCGCCGTGGCGACGTCGGTGAGGTAGTGCTTGCCGTCCGCGGCGGGCAGCTTCAGTCGGTGACAGGCTGTCACCGACTCGCTGCCTTCCTTCTCGAGCCGCCGCTTCAGCTGGTTCCAGTACTTGCGCGCGGTCTGGTAGTCGGGCTGCTGCGTCAGCACCTGCACCACGTCCACCACCGAGAACCACCAGATCCCGGTCGCCTCGTCGTAGCTGCGGCGGATGGCCTGACCTTCGAACTCGGTGGGCAGGATCTTCATCGGGGCGATGGCTGGAGGGTGTGGGCTATAGGGCGCCAGTGAAGGCTTGGTGGAGCAGGGACTTCTTCAGTTCGTCGAGGGCAGACATTTTCTCCAGTTGGATCCTCGCAAGTCGCGAGCACTCGAACCGAAGGTTGTCGAAGCGGTCCACGATCTCAGCTTGTTGCTGGAGCGGGGGGAGAAGAACGGGCAGTTCTGAAATGATGCCCATGTTCAGCCCCGCCATGATTGACCCTTTGGCCTGCGCATCCAGATATTGGCGCGCGCGCTGGTCGTGCAGGAAGTAGCCATGCAGGAACTCAGGCAGGCACCTTTGCTTGTCCAGAGTGATGCAGCAGAGGTGTTTTGTGTTGATCGCCAGCGGAACGTCATCTGGAACGACGGCACACCGCCCGCAGGTCCCCATGATCGTGATCAGTACATCGCCCGGCAGCACGCGATAGCGAGCCAACTGACGGTACTTCTCCGCTGTGATGTAGCGGCGTCGATCCCAGCGGAACTCGTTGGCCACGGCGTTGTCGATGCCGAGCACCGCAACGCCTTCGTCGACGAACTCGCTGTGCAGCAGTTGACTGCCGAACGGACCAGTCCGCATGGCTCCCTTGTGGGAGGCAGCGAGGGCCGCGACGGTGACGGTCGGCCAGGTTGACCGTGTGCAGCCTTCGGCGATCGATCGGTACCCCGTGTAGACAAAGTCCCGGGCGTTCCGCAGGGTCTTCTCGGCGTTGGCCTTGGCGGTGGCGATGCCTTCGAAGGCTTCGTCGAGGATGGCGACGATGCGGCGTTGCTCAGGCAGGGATGGCAGCGGAAACTCAACCTGTCGCAGCGTATCGGCGTCGATCTTCAGCGTGCCATGTGCTGCGGAACTCAAGACCCCTTTCCTGCCATCTGCCAGGCTATGGCGAAGCGCAAGGAGCAGGAACCTTGGGTCAACGCTGGCTGGTGGCAGGATAGCCCGGAGATCCTGGTTGAATGCGACGGGCGATGTGACTTCGCTGATCGCAACGCCATTTGCGAGGCCCATGCCGCGTACAAGGATCAACAGCGATCCGACCGGGGCCATCTTCGCGGCCGATTCATCGCATGCTCGCTGTGAGATGTGAAGTTCGGCGTCAGAGATCCTGTCAGATTTCAGATCCTTGGCGGAGACCCAAGGAACGGGGCCAGTCCAATAGGCCGCATTGCCTTTCGCGGGAGTGCCGCCGCTGAAGACCTTGCACGTGTGACCGATGGTTGCCCGCTGCCAGCCGTTCACACCAGGTCCCTGATCGACGCCAGCACTTCCGCGCTCTGCGCATCCAACGCCGCGATCTCATCGAGGATCTCCTGCGGCGTGCGCAGCTTGACCACATCACCGCCGTTCGGGTTCCTGACCGACAGGTCGAAGCTGCCGGTATCGATGGCGCCCATGTCCACCGACCAGCTCCGCGCCGAATCCTCGAAGCGCTTCTGCCGCGCGACGAAGTCGGCCAGATCCTCGTCGTTCAGCGGGTTGGTCTTGCCCAGGCTGCGCCCCGGGTCCAGCTGGTAGTACCAGACGCTGCGCGTCGGCGCGCCCTTGTCGAAGAACAGCACCACGGTCTTGACGCCGGCGCCCTGGAAGGTGCCGGCCGGCATGTCCAGCACGGTGTGCAGACTGCAGCTGTCGAGCAGCAGCTTGCGCAGGCTGGTCGATGCGTTGTCGGTGTTGCTGAGGAAGGTGTTCTTGATGACGATGGCCGCGCGCCCGCCGGCCTTCAGGCTCTTGATGAAGTGCTGCAGGAACAGGAAGGCCGTCTCGCCGGTCTTGATGGGAAAGTTCTGCTGGACTTCCTTGCGTTCCTTGCCGCCGAAGGGCGGGTTCGCCAGGATCACGTCGTAGCGGTCGCGCTCCTGGATGTCGTTGATGTTCTCGCCCAGCGTGTTGGCGTGCACGACGTTGGGCGCTTCGATGCCGTGCAGGATCATGTTCATGATCGCGATCACGTAGGCCAGGCTCTTCTTCTCCTTGCCGTAGAAGGTCCGCGTCTGCAGCGTCTTCAGGTCCGAGGTGCTCAGCTCCGGCTTGCGGCTCAGGTATTCGTAGGCTTCGCACAGGAAGCCGGCCGAGCCGCAAGCGCCGTCGTAGATGCGCTCGCCGATCTTCGGCTCCAGCACCCGGATCATGGCGCGGATCAGCGGCCGGGGCGTGTAGTACTCGCCGCCGTTGCGCCCGGCGTTGCCCATGTTGCGGATCTTGGCTTCGTACAGGTGCGACAGCTCGTGCTTCTCGGTCTGCGAGCCGAAGCGCAGCTCGTCCACCCGGTCGATGACGTCGCGCAGGTTGTAACCGCTCTGGATTTTGTTCTTGATCTCGCCGAAGACCTCGCCGATCTTGTATTCGATGGTGTCGGGTCCGCTGGCGCGCTGCTTGAAGCCGGCCAGGTACGGGAACAGCCGGCCGTTGACGAAGTCGCGCAGGTCGTCGCCGGTCATCGCGGCGTGGTGGTCCGGCTTGCCGTCGGCCGCCTTCGGCGCCGCCCAGCGCGGCCAGCGGAACGCTGCGTCGAGGATGAAGCCGTAGGGCCTGCCTTCCAGCGCCGCCTCGTCCGCCTTGTCCCGCTCCAGCGCGTCCAGGTACTTCAGGAACAGCAGCCACGACGACTGCTCGGTGTAGTCCAGTTCGCTGGTGCAGCCCGCGTCCTTGTGCAGGATGTCGTCGATGTTCTTGAAAGTCTGCTCGAACATGGGCTCAGTGCCGCACCAGGCCGGCCATCGCGCGAGCCTCGTCGCTCGCCTCGGTGTCGGTCTGTTCGAAATGCTTGGGCAGGTACATGCTCGGGGTTGCGCGCTCAGGGCCTCTGGATCAGCTCGATCTTGTAGCCGTCGGGGTCGGTGACGAAGGCAATGATCGTGCTGCCGCCCTGGACCGGACCGGCCTCGCGCGTGATCGCGCCGCCCAGCGCCGCAGCCTTGGCGCGCAGTGCCTTGCAGGTGGCGGCGACGTCGGGCACGCCGATGGCGATGTGGCCGAAGGCGCTGCCGAGTTCGTACTCGTGCACGCCGTAGTTGTAGGTCAGCTCGATCTCCGCATGGCCGGGGTTCGGGCCGTAGCCGACGAAGGCCAGGTCGTACTTCTGCTCGGGCCGCTGCGTCGTGCGCAGCAGCTGCATGCCCAGCACCTCGGTGTAGAAAGCGATCGAGCGCGGCAGGTCGCCGACGCGCAGCATCGTGTGCAACAGGTTCATCGGGGGTTCTCCGGTTGGGGTGGTGCGCCGCCGGGCAGGGCGGCGTCGCGCACCGCCTGCAGCCCCGGCTGCACGGATTCGCCATAGGCCGCGCGCCAGCGCTGCATGATGCCCGCGTTGGCGTCGAGGCGCGAGTGCGGCAGGCCGTCTTCGGCGTGCCAGCCGGCGATGCGCGACTCGACGCCGAAATGCTCGGTGGGCCGCAGCGCGCCGGGCTCGTCCAGGCTGCCGAGCGACAGGTCCATGTTCTCGCCGTCGATGAACTCGAAGCTCAGCGGCGTGCCGCAATGGCCGCAGAAGCCGCGCCGCGCGATCTTCGACGAGGCGTAGTACGAGGGCGGCTGCGTCAGCCAGCGCAGCTCCTCCTTGCGCAGGTTGAAGTAGGCGGCGCGCGTGTTGCCGAAGGCCAGCTGGCACATGCGGCAATGGCAGTAGTAGCCGTCGCGGTGCGTGGGCGCGGCTTCGTAGCGCACCCGGCCGCACAGGCAGCCGCCTTGCAATGGGTGGGGGATCTCGGTCATGGCGGGTCGAGCAGATCGGGAAGGTTGCGGACTCAGCTTCGCCGGGACTCCAGCACCGCCAGCGCCGGGTCGGCCAGCAGCTCGGCCAGGATGGCGGGCGTCAGGCCCTGCGCGGCGGCATGGTCCGCCGTCTGCGCCAGGGTGTGCTGCAGCCGGTCGGCAAAAAAGGCGCGCATGGCCTCGTAGTCCTCGGCCGACACCATGACCCCGACCACGCGGTCGCGCCGCGTGACCCGCACCGGCCCCTTCTGCACCCGGTCGATGAACTCGCCGAAATGCGTCTTGGCCTCGTTGGTTGTGCAGCTCTGCATTGCCGCCTCCGATCTTGGGCAGGCCGGCCATTTTGATCGAATCGTTCGATTGGAGCGCTCCGAATCAGGCCGGCGGCATCGTGTAGTTCAGCGCCATGCGCCCGCCGTCGACGACGACGATCTCGCCGGTGATGTAGCTGGCCGCGTCACTGAGCAAAAAGGCGACTGCCTCGGCCACCTCTTCGGGCTCGCCCAGGCGGCGCAGCGGCGTGCGGCTCATGATGCGTTCGCGCGCTTCGTCGCTGGTCAGCACCGCGGCGCGCGCCAGCTCGGTGGCGATGGTGCCCGGCGCGACCGCGTTGACGCGGATGCCGTGGTCGGCCAGCGCCAGCGCCATCGCGCGCGTCAGCTGGTTGATGCCGCCCTTGCTGGCGTTGTAGCTGGCGATGCTGGGGATCGCCAGCGTGCCGTTGACCGAGCTCATGTGCACGATCGCGCCGCCGCCTTGTCCTGCCGCGTGCCGTGCCGCCATGTGCCGCGCCACCGCCTGGCCGACCAGGAACGCGCCCTTCAGGTTGACGCCGATCACCGCGTCCCAGTCGGCTTCGCTGATGTCCAGGAAGTCGGCGGCCTTGAAGATGCCGGCGTTGTTGACCAGCGCGTGCACGCGGCCGAATTCGGCCAGCGTCGCGGCCAGCGCGGCGTCGACCTCGGCCTTGCTCGACACGTCGCAGTGCACGAAGCGCGCGCGCCGGCCTTTGGCCCGCAGCGCCTGCGCCAGCGCTTCGCCGGCCGCATCGTCCACGTCCCACAGCGCCACTTCGGCACCATCGCGCGCCAGGCGCCGCGCGCAGGCCGCGCCGATGCCCTGCGCCGCGCCGGTGACGACGGCGCAGCGGCCCTGCAGCTTGAAATCCACCTCGGACATGCGTGTTCCCTCGTGTTCAACGTGCCGGCCGCTCCTGCCGGTCCAGCCAGACGCCCAGCCCCTGCGCGTTCAGCCTCAGGTCCATGTCCAGCAGCGCGGCAACAGCGTCGCCGCCCTGCGTGCAGCCGTGCGCGCGTGCGTCCTGCTGATACTGCCGTTGCAGCGCCGTGCGCAGCCGTGCGTCGCGGCCCGCTCCGGCGGGTGTGGCCTGGCCCAGCGCCACCATCATGTCGATGCCGGCCAGCAGCTGCGCCGCCAACGGCGCCACGCCGCCGCTGCCGTCGCCGTCGCCGACGCGGCCGTAGTGGGTCAGGAACATCGCGCGCGGCTGCCGCGCCAGCAGCCGCTGCACCGACGCGCGCAGCGCCGGCGGGTCGAACTGCACCGGCGTCGTGCTGAGCAGCATCCACGGCCCGCGTGCGGTGTCGAACTCGCGGTAGCTGACGCCGAAGGTGTCGCCGGTGAACCAGCCGCCGCTGCGTTCGTCCCACAGGCAGTGGTGGTGCAGCGCATGGCCGGGGGTGTGCGCCAACTCGAGCCGGCGCGTGCCCAGCGTCAGCACCATGCCGTCGCCGCTGGCGCTGATGCGCTCGGCCGGCACCGGCAGCAGCGTGCCGTAGTCGCGCGCCACCGTCTCGGCGCCGTAGATCGCCGTCACCGCCTGCTGCAGCACGGCCGGGTCGGCCATGTGGCGCACGCCGCGCGGGTGCAGCAGCAGGCGCGCGGCGGGCAGCTCGCGCATCAGCAGCCCGGCGCCGCCGGCATGGTCCAGGTGCACGTGCGACGGGATGACCCAGTCGACCGCGTCGCGCGGCAGCCCCAGCGCCTGCAGCGCGGCCAGCAGCCGCGGCACCGCGGTGTGGGTGCCGGTGTCGAAGAAGGCGGCGCGGCCGCCGTCGACCAGCAGATAGGCGGCGTCGAAGCGCGGGCGGTGGAAGCCGGTGTCGATGCACCAGATGCCGTCGCCCAGCGCCTGGACGAAGGGCGGCAGGGTGGGGTCCATGTTCAACTCTCCGGCGCCAGCAGCAGCCACAGCCGCGCGATCTCCGCGCTGCCGTCGTTGCCCTGCACGCTCTTCAAGGTCTGCGCGGCTTTGGGTCTGGCCTTCGCGCTTTGCTGCTGCGCCAGGCCCAGCCGCAGCTTCGCGTCCGCGGGGCGCTTCAGGCCGCCCTTGGCGATGCCCTGCTCGATCAGCGCCAGGCCCTTGTCCACCTCGCCCATCGTCACGTAGACCGTGCCCACCTGGACCAGTGCGTTGCCGTCCCTGGCCGCGGCGGCCTCGGCGGCGCGCGCGTCGATGCCGGCGCGGCTTTCGGCAAGCTGCCGGTCGGCCAGCGCACGCAGCCGCTGGTGGCGCTCGGCCTCGGCGCCGCTGCCCAGCGCGCCGAGCGCATAGCCGCGCTCGATGATCTTCTTCGCCTCGGCCGGCCAGCCGGCCTGCAGCGCGAGCTGCGCCATCTCCATGAACTCGTCGGTCCGGTTCAGCGTGCCGCTGGCCAGCTTCAGCCGCATCACGTCCAACGCATAGCGGTCAGCGAAGCCGGGCTGGCGCGGCAGCCGGCCGAGCGCGGCCGCCCAGTATTCCTTCTTCGGGTAGTAGGCGAGCAGCTTGTGCAGCGTCGCCTCGTAGCCGGGCAGCTTGCCGCGCGCCTGCGCGTCGGCCAGACGCAGCAGATCGGCTTCGGCCGGGCGCTGGCCGGCCTGCTCGGCGGCGCTGACCGCGGCCGCGGCCTCACGCGCTATCGCCGCATGGTCGCCCGACTGGCTCAGCAGCCACGCCTGCAGCTGTTTCAGCTGCGCGCTGCTGCTGCCGGCGGCCTGCGCCTTGGCGACCCAGGCCTGGGCCTGGGCCAGGTTGCCGGTCTGCGCATAGGTCTGGGCCAGTGATTCGGCCAGTTGCGCCTGCTCGGCCGGCGACAGCCTGCCGCTGGCATAGGCCGCCTCAAAGGCACGGATCGTCGTCGCGTGGTCGCCGATGCGCTGTGCCGCGGCGCCGCGCATGCGCTCGATGGTCAATTGCTCGGCCGGCGTCTTGTTCGGCGCCGCATCGGCCTCGCGCACCTTGGCCAGCGCCTCCTTCGCCTTGCCGGCCTTCAGCAGCTCGCCGGCCTGCTGCAGCGGTCTTGCCACCTCCGGGCGCAGCGCCTGCGCCGCGGCCAGCGTGCACACGCTCAGCAGCAGGGTCGCGGCCCAGGCGCGAAGGGTCATAGGAATTGCTCGTTGCCGATGATGCCGATCTTGGTCACGCCCAGGCGCTGCGCGCTGGCCAGGATCATCGCCACCACCTTGTAGGTCACCAGCTTGTTCGGCCGCAGGTGCAGCTCGGGCTGGTCGGCCTGCGCCGCCACCTCGGCCAGCCGGGCTTCGAGCTCGTGCCGATCGGTGAGGATCGTGCCGTTCCAGCCGATGGTGCCGTCGAAGTCGACGTCGATGCGCACGATCTGCGGCGGCTGCGGCGGCGGCGCGCTCGGCGCGACCGGCATGTTCATCTTCACCGCGTGCGTCTGGATCGGGATGGTGATGATGAACATGATCAGCAGCACCAGCATGACGTCGATCAGCGGCGTCATGTTCATCTCGATCATCGGCTCGCTGTCGCGGTCGGCGCTGGCGGAGATCGTCTGCATGGCCATCGCTGCGTTCCTTTCAGCGGCCCGCCGCGCCGGCCGGCGGCTCGGTGATGAAGCCGACCTTGTGGATGCCGGCGCGCTGCGCGGCGACGACGACGCGGCCGACGCTTTCGTAGCGCACTTCGCCGTCGCCGCGGATGTGCACTTCGGGCTGCGGCTCCTGCACCGACACGGTCTTCAGCCGCGCCGTCAGCGCCTCGGCGTCGGCCAGCGGCTCCATGCCCCAGAACAGCTCGCCGTCGCGGTTGACCGAGATGACGATGTTCTCCGGCCGCGTCTGCGTCGGCTGGTTGCGCTCTTTCGGCAGCTCGAGCGCCACGCTCTGCGTGACTACCGGCACGGTGATCAGGAAGATGATCAGCAGCACCAGCATCACGTCGACCAGCGGCGTGGTGTTGATGGTGGCGTTCATTTCGTCTTCGCCGCCTTCGGGCGACGCCAGGTTCATCGCCATGGCGTCAGGGCGCGCGCTTGCCGGCCAGCAGCACGTTGTGCACGTCGCCGCCGAAGGCGCGCACGCGCTCCATCGCCAATCTGTTGCGCCGGATCAGCCAGTTGTAGCCCATCACCGCCGGCACCGCGACGGCCAGGCCGAAGGCGGTCATGATCAGCGCCTCGCCCACCGGGCCGGCGACCTTGTCGATGCTCGCCTGGCCGCTGATGCCGATGGCGGTGAGCGCGTGGTAAATGCCCCAGACGGTGCCGAACAGGCCGACGAAGGGCGCGGTCGAGCCGACGGTGGCCAGGAAGGCCAGCCCGTCCTGCAGCCGGCTGTTGATGTTGTCGATGGCCCGCTGCACGCTCATCGACACCCAGGTGTGCAGGTCGATCTTCTCGACCAGCGTGCCTTCGTGGTGCTCGCTGGCGCTGACGCCGCTCTCGGCCACGTAGCGGAAGGCGCTGCCTTCCTCGAGGCTGCCGATGCCGGCCTTGACCGAGCCCGCGGACCAGAAGGTCTTGGCCGCGGCGTCGGCGCTCTTCAGCAGCTTGCGCTGCTCGAACACCTTGGTGAAGATGATGTACCAGCTGCCCATGCTCATGATGAGCATGACGATCAGCGTGGCGCGCGCGACGATGTCGCCCTGCGACCACAGCGCCGCCAGGCCGTAGGGGTTGGCGACGCTTTCGGTGACCACTGCCGGCTCGGCGGCCGCCTGCGCCAGCGCGGCGTGCGGCAGGCTGAAGGCCAGCGTCGCCGCGGCCAGGGCCGGCATCAGGCCCGCCAGCAGCGCGGCCAGCAGCGGCCGGGGACGACGGGGCAGGGTGCGAATCGAGGGCATGGTGTCTCCGGTTGTCTGCAATGCACGGGTCGGGGCAGCAGCGGCAGCGCGGCGCTGCCGTGCCACACGCATCAATCGGTCAGCTTCCACACGTATTCGATGCGTCCGCTGAGTTTTTCGGGCTTGCCGTCGACCGTGCCCGGCGTGCCCTTGCAGGCCTGCACGGCTTCGAGCGTCATGCGGTCGAGCATCTTGTGCTCGCGCGACATGCCGCTGGACTTCTCGACGCGCGCCTCGCTGATCGAGCCGCTGGTGTCCATGGTGTAGGAGACGACCACCGTGCCCTGCGCATCGGCGCGGCGCGCGGCGGCGTTGTATTCGGGTTTGGCGCAGGCGTTGAAGTCCAGCTTCGGCGCGGTGCGCACGGGTGCGGCCGGCGGCGCGGGCGGGGCCGGCGGCGCCGGCGGCGCGGCCACCACCGGCGCGGCCGGCTCGATGCGCACCGGCGGCGCGGGCGGCGGCGCCACCGGCGTCGTGGTGATGGCCGGTGCCGGCACCGGCGGCGCAGCCACCTGCACTTCGGGCGGCGGCACGAAGGCCGGCGGCGGCGGCGCGATTCTCGGCGGCGGCGGCAGCGTGTCCGGCGGCGGCGGCGCCGGCGGCTTGGCTTCTTCGATGATCTTGGTTTCGATCGGCGCCCTGAGGACCTCGATGTCCTTGCGCGACAGCCCGACCACCAACGCCAGGCCGAGCAGCACGTGCAGCCCGACGACCGCGGACAAGCTGAGCACGTGCTTGCCCGGGTTGCGTTGTTGTTGGGCGTAGTCCAATACCGTTCCGTTCTCCGCCGGCACCTGCACCCATGGCGCCGCGCTGCGCTTTCAGTGATGGCGGCGCCTTGCGCCGCACGCGACGGGAAGGACCGTCACAGCGCGAAGACTATAGCGCTACAGCGCGATCCCCCGGGCACGCCCTGGCGTGCGCGCGCCCGCGCCGCAGCACGCCACGCGGCGCCGCTGCCGGACCGGCTACGCTTGCGCTTTCGACACTACGCATCGAGAGGAGGCCACGTGGGCAAGGCATTGGAAGGCAAGGTCGCCATCATCACCGGCGCGGGCTCGGGCATCGGCCGCGCCGCGGCGCGGCTGTTCGCGGCCGAAGGCGCGGCGCTGCTGCTCGCCGACCGCAGCGAGGCGGTGCACGACACCGCGCGGCAGGTGCAGCAGGCCGGCGGCGCGGCCGGCGCGATGCAGATCGACGCCGGCGTCGAGGCCGAGGTCGCCGCGCTGGTGGCCGCGGCGCTGTCGGCGCACGGCCGGCTCGACGTGGCCTTCGCCAACGCCGGCATCTCCGGCGGCATGGCCGGCATCTTCGAGACCACGCCCGAGCACTTTGCCGAGGTGCTGCGCGTCAACCTGATCGGGCCGTGGCTGATGGTCAAGCATGCCGGCAAGGCCATGGCCGATGCCGGCCGCGGCGGCTCGATCGTCTGCACCGCGTCGGTGGCCGGGCTGCGCTCGGGCGCCGGCGGGCCGGCCTATTCGGCGTCGAAGGCCGGCGTCATCAACCTGGTGCAGATCTCGGCGCAGCAGCTGTGCGACACCAACGTGCGCGTCAACGCCATCTGCCCCGGTCTGACCGAAACCGGCATGACCCAGCCCACCTTCGACTATGCGAAGGACAAGGGCGTCACGCACAAGCTCGGCCGGCTCAACCCGCTGCGCCGCGCGGCGCAGCCCGAGGAACTGGCGCAGGCGGCGCTGTTCCTCGCGTCGCCGCAATCCAGCTACGTCAACGGCCAGGCGCTGGTCGTCGACGGCGGGCTGTCGAGTTCGCATCCGGTGACGCGGCAGCTGACCGGGCAGACTGCGGTCTGAGCTGCTGTGCTTGGCCGGCCGGCCGTCAGGCCGTCGCCGGCCACCTCGTGCGCTCCTCGGGAGGGGGAGCGGCGACGACAGGGTGTCGTGCCCGCGCTCGGACAAACTCAATGCGCGCTTAGCGCACGTCCATGCGCGCCAGCCGCTCGCCGATGATCTGATGCGCCTGCGCCATGATGCGGTCGATCAAGTCCTTGACGGTCGGCACGTCGCGGATCAGCCCGGCGACCATGCCGCAGGACCAGGCGCCGGCATCCATCGCGCCGTCCTTCATGATCTTCGGGTAGACGCCGGCCACCTGCTCGATGATGTCCTCGAACTTGATGGCCGCACCGAGCGAGCGCTCCTTCTCCAGCAAGGTGTCCACCGCCTCGTTGCGCAGCACGCGCTCGGTGTTGCGCAGCGGGCGCATCACCAGCCGCGTGTCGAGTTCGCTGGCCGCGACCAGCGCCTGCTTGACGTTGTCGTGGATCGGCGCTTCCTTGGTCGCCATGAAGCGCGTGCCCATGTTCATGCCCTCGGCGCCGAGCGCCAGCGCCGCCACCAGGCTGCGCCCGTCGGCCATGCCGCCCGAGGCGACGAAGGGGATCTTCAGCTCCTCGGCCGCGCGCGGCAGCAGGATGAAGTTGGGCACGTCGTCCTCGCCCGGGTGGCCGCCGCATTCGAAGCCGTCGACGCTGACCGCGTCGCAGCCGATGGCTTCGGCCTTCAGGCTGTGGCGCACCGAGGTGCACTTGTGGATCACCTTGACGCCGGCCTCGTGCAGCCCCGGCAGCCACTTCTGCGGGTTGTTGCCGGCGGTTTCGACGATCTTCACGCCGCCGTCGACGATGGCCTTGACGTAGCCCGGATAGTCGGGCGCGGTCAGCACCGGCAGGAAGGTCAGGTTCACGCCGAAGGGCTTGTCGGTCATCTCGCGGCAGCGGCGGATCTCGTTGGCCAGCAGCTCGGGCGTCCTCTGCGTCAGCCCGGTGATGATGCCCAGGCCGCCGGCGTTGGACACCGCGGCGGCCAGTTCGGCGAAGCCGACGAAGTGCATGCCGCCCTGGATGATCGGGTGCTCGATGCCGAACAGTTCGGTGATGCGGGTCTTCATGAAGCGGATCTCCTTGATTGCGCGAAACGGAGGTTTTGGAAGCAGCCGGTGATTCTGGACCAAAGCCCGCGCCGCCCCGGCGCGGGTGCCGCGGCACGCCGGTTCCGGCAGTGCGGGTATGCGTCACGACAGGAGGCGAGCCGGCGTACGATGCCGCGCATGGACCTTTTGCATCCCCACCCGCAGTCCCGCCCGCCCCTGCCCCGCCGCCGCATCCTGTGGCTGGGCGGCGGCCTGCTGCTCGGCGCCGGCCGCGCCCGCGCGCAGACCGGCGCCGCAAGCTGCCCGGCGCTGCTGCAGGTGACTTTCAATCGGCTGCAGGACGAGCAGCCGCAGTCGCTGTGCCAGTACGCCGGCAAGGTGCTGCTGGTGGTCAACACCGCCAGCTACTGCGGCTTCACGCCGCAGTACGAAGGGCTGGAGGCGCTGTATGCCAAGTACGCGCCGCGCGGCCTGGTGGTCATGGGCTTCCCGTCGAACGACTTCGCGCAGGAGCCGGGCAGCGGCGAGCAGATCGCCGAGCTGTGCTTCAACACCTACGGCGTCAAGTTTCCGATGTTCAGCAAGACCGCGGTCAGGGGGCCGCAGGCCAATGCGCTGTTCGCCGCGCTGGCGCAGACCACCGGCAAGGCGCCGAGCTGGAACTTCCACAAGTACCTGGTCGACCGCCAGGGCCGGCCGGTGGCGTCCTTCGCCAGCCGCGTCAAGCCCGACGATGCGGTGCTGGTGGCGGCCATCGACAAGGCGCTGGCGCAGCGTTGAGGCGTCAACGCGCCTGCGCGTCGAGCGTGGCGGGATGCGGGTGGCGCTGGCTGCATGCCTCGGGGCCGGCGTCGTGTTCTCGCTCGCGGTCCGGACGATCCAGGCGGCGTTCTGAAGCATGCACGCGCTGGCCGCCAACATCCCGTGTCGGTGCAGCGCGCGTGCGCATGCTCCCGCAGGCACCGTCACTGTCGCAGTCACTGGCGCGCGCGGCGCTTTGGTCGTAAGGTGGCGCACCTGAACCTCCGGGAGACCGCATGCACGCCGATCGCCAGCAGTCCCGAAACCGAACGCGCGCGGGTCTGAAGCCATGGCACTGACCCACGCTGGCCCCGGCACCGCGATCGCCCTGCGCGGCGGTGCGCTCGTGCCCGGCGAGCCCAAGTCGCAGGCGCTGTTCAAGTCGCAGGACCTGGAAGTGCTGCGGCTGGCGCTGGCCGCCGGCGACGCGCTGCCGCCGCACCGCGTGGCCGGCGAGATCATCGTGCACTGCCTGAGCGGCGTGCTGCAGCTCGGTCTGGATGGCGGCCGCTGCATCCTGCGCGCCGGCGAGATGAGCTATCTGTCGGGCGGTGCGCAGCACGACGTGCTGGCGCTCGAGGACTGCGTCGCGCTGGTGACCATCGCGCTGGCGGCGCGCGGCTGACGCGCGCGCTCAGCTGCTCTGCTCGGCCAGCGAACGTGCGACGGCGCGGTAGGCGCGGCGCCGCAGTTCGTCGTCGATCCGGCTGGCCGGCCGGTAGCGCGCCGGACGGAATGCCGGCTGGGTCAGCGCCACCTGCAACGGCGGCAGCGCCTGCGGCCGCGGTGCGCTGACGGCCGGTGGCGTCAACCTCGACTGCCCCAGTCGTGCCCACTGCGCCCACGGTGCCTGCAGCACCGGCGACAACTCCGGCGACAACTCCGGCGACAGCGCCGTGCGCGGCAGCAGCATCAGCGTGGCCAGCGCGGTGCCGGCCAACGCCAGCAGCGCGCGTCCGCGCCGTCCGGTCAGCGGCGGGCGCTGCCGCAGCGCCGCGGCCGGCGCCGGCGCGAGGTCGCTGAAGCCGGCCTTGTGCAGGCCGCGCTGCAGCGTCGTCGGCAGCCGCCGCTCCTCGGGCACGGTCAGCAGCCCGGCGCGCTGCAGGCGCAGCCCGGGCCGTGCGCCGCCGCTCCAGACGGTGAAGGGCACGGCCAGCAGCAGCGGCAGCCACAGCGGCAGCAGGTGCGGCGCCGTCAGCGGCAGCCGGTCCAGCCACAGCAGCGCCAACACCAGCAGCAACGCCGGCAGCGCCAGCGCGCCGATGCGCGACCAGGCGTCGCGCCAGGCCACCGCGGCGGCTTCGCGTGCCGGCGATTTCCAGCCCAGCCGCAGGCCGCTCAGCGCGCCCAGCACGAACACGCTGTGCGCCAGCATGCGCAGCGGCGCCTGCAGCGCCGAAAGCAGCAGATCCAGCAGCGCGCTGCCCCACAGGCGCAGGCTGCCGCCGAACGCGGCCTGCTCGCCGCGCCACTGCACCGCCAGCACGCCCAGCAGCCGCGGCAGCAGCAACAGCGTCAGCGTCAGCCCCCACAGCCACGGGCTGGTCGCCGCCAGCGTGCTGAAGCCCAGGCCGAGCACGATGAACCCCAGCCACAGCGGCGCCACCAGATACGACAGCGCGCCGGTGGCCAGCATCGCGCGGTGCGCCGGGCGCCAGCCGGGTTCGGCCAGCAGCCGCGCGTTCTGCAGGTTGCCCTGGCACCAGCGGCGGTCGCGCTGCAGCTCCTCGAGCAGGTTGGGCGGATGCTGCTCCCAGCTGCCGCCCAGCTGCGGCGCGAGCCAGACTTCCCAACCGGCGCGGCGCATCAGCGCCGCCTCGACGAAGTCGTGCGACAGGATCTCGCCGGCCAGCCCGCCGCGGCCGGGCAGCGGCCCCAGCCCGCAGTGGCGCATGAAGGGCTCGACGCGCAGGATCGCGTTGTGGCCCCAGTAGTGCGATTCGCCGAGCTGCCAGTAGGCCATGCCGAGCGCGAACAGCCGGCCGGTGACGCGGTTGCTGAACTGCTGCAGCCGCGCATGCACGGTGCCGTGGCCGAAGCCCTGCGGCAGCGTCTGCACCAGGCCGATGCGCGGCTGCTGCTCCATCAACCGCACCAGTGCGACCAGCGTGTCGCCGTGCATGATGCTGTCGGCGTCGAGCACCACCATGTAGCGGTAGTTGCGGCCCCAGCGGCGGCAGAAGTCGCCCACGTTGCCGGCCTTGCGCCGCGTGCGGCGCCGCCGCCAGCGGTAGAACACGCGACCGCCCTCGCCGACCGCGGCGTCGCCCAGCGTCCGGCGCAGCCGCTGCCAGGCGCGCTGCTCGGCGGCGCGCAGCGCTGGGTCCGAGGTGTCGGACAGCACGTAGATGTCGAACAGCGACAGCGCGCCGGTGCCGGCCAGCGACTCGCAGGTGGCGCGCAGTCCGGCGAAGACCGTGGCTACGTCCTCGTTGCAGATCGGCATGACCAGTGCGGTGCGCGCGGCGCGGGCGATCGGCGCGTGTGCGTCGCGCAGCGCGAGCGCGTGGCGGTCGCCGCGCAGCAGCACCCAGGCGCCCATCAGCGCGGTGGCGAAGCCGGCGCCGACCCAGGCGAAGAGCAGCATCAGCAGCAGCGCCTGCAGCCGGCCGGCGGCATCCGGCGCCGCGCCGGCATGCGGCCACTGCAGCGCCAGCGCCGTGCCGGCGAGCAGCGCCACCAGCGCCAGCAGCACGCGCCGGCGCCGTGTCGCCGCCGCCTGCCAGGGTGGCGTGTCGGCGACCGCGGCGGGGCAGCCCAGTCCCGGCCACAGCGCGAACAGCAGCCCGCGCCACAGGCCGAACCAGCGCTGCAGCGGCATCGGCGCGCGGCGCAGCGGCGGTGCGGTGGCGGCTTCGGCGGACGCGCCGGACAGACGGGAAACACTCATCGGCTTCATTCCGGGGCAAGGGCATAGGACCAGGTTTCGGCAAGCAGCTTGCCTGCCAGGCGCAGCTGCAGCCGCAGGTCCACCGGCCGGCCGGCGTCGACGCGCTCGAAGTCGATGCTGACGCGCCAACGGCCGGGTTCGCTGTGCGGGTAGGCGCGTGCGCTCAGCTCGCGCACGTTGCCGCTGGCGCTGATCGCGGCCTCGACCGCCGCGCCGGCATCCAGCGACTGCAGGCGCCCGCCGGCAAAGTCCACGTGCAGCTGCTGCTTGCCGCGCGGCAGCGGCGGTGCGGCGACGAAGCCGTGGCCGCGCCGCGTCTGCACCACGCGCGCCAGCGGCGTGTCGACGGGCTCGCGCAGCGTCCAGTGCACGCGCCAGGCGAAGTCGATCGGTGCGCCGGCGGGCGGCAAATTCTGCGGCACCCAATACGCGGCGATGTTGTCGTGGGTTTCGTCGGGCGTGCCGAACTGCAGCAGCTCGACGCGGCCCGGACCCCAGGCGCCGACCGGTTCGACCCAGGCGCTGGGCCGGCGCTCGTAGTGCGCCTCCAGATCCTCGTAGCTGCTGAACGCGCGGTCGCGCTGCAGCAGGCCGAAGCCGCGCAGCGCCGGCAGCGCGAACGAGGTGGCGAAGGGCCGCTGCGGGTTGGTCAGCGCGCGCCAGATCAGCTCGCCGCCGTCGCCGCCGTGGGCATCGCCGGCGGCGATCAGCAGGCCGTCGGAGTCGTGCACTTCGGGCCGATAGTCGTGCGCCGCCGGCTGGTTCTCGCCGGCCAGGAACATGCTGGTCAGCGGCGCGATGCCGAGCGTGGCCACCGGCTCGCGCAGGTACAGCCGCGCCTGCACGTCGACGACCGTGCTGCTGCCCGGGCGCAGCACGAAGCGGTAGGCGCCGCTGACGCGCGGGCCGTCGAGCAGCGCATAGAAGCGCAGCTCGCGCGCCTGCGCCGCCGGGCGTTCGAACCAGAAGGTGGTGAAGGACGGGAACTCCTCGCCGCGCCCGCCGACGGTGTCCACCGCCAGGCCGCGCGCCGACAGCCCGTAGCCCTGGTGGGCGCCGACGGCGCGGAAGTAGCTGGCGCCCAGGAACACGGCCACCTCGTCGTGCCGCCCGGCGGTGTTCAGCGCAAAGCTGACGCGCCAGCCGGCCGCGCCGGGCTGCGGCTGCACGGCCGACGCGGCGGCGACGCGGCCGACGCTGAAGTCCGAGGCCGGCACCTGCAGCGCGCGCGGCTGGCCGTCGACCACCTCGTACAGCTGCAACGGCCGCTGGTAGCTGCGCCCGAGCGGGAAGAAGTGCAGCTGGAACAGGCTGCCGCGGTCGCGCCACAAGGCGCGTTCGGGACGGAAGCGGATGTCGCGGTAGTCGTCGTAGCTCCAGGCGGCGAGTTGCGCATCGGCCGGCGGCGGCGCGCGATAGGGCCGGCGCGCCAGCGCCTGCGCCTCGCGCGCCACGTCGTCGAAGCCGAAGGCCGCGGCCGAAGCCGCAAAAACCGACAGCGGCGCCGCCAGCCCGGCCAGCACCAGCATGCGCAGGCACGAACTTGCCCGCCGGAAGCATCGGTCAATAGCCATCCAGATGAAGATTAGGCCGATCGGCGCGGGTTCAGCCCCGCGGCGGCACGCAATTGCAACCGCTGGTGACGGCAATCGGCGAGCCGGGGCAGGCCCTACACCATCAACATGCCGCCGTCGAGCAGCAGCGTCTGGCCGGTCATGCCGTCGGATTCGGCCGAGCCCAGGTACAGCGCCAGGTCGGCGATCTCGCGCGGCTGCAGGAAGCGCTTCAGCGGCACGCGCGCCTGGGCGGCTTCCATGACCTTCTCGAAGGGCAGGCCGAGGATGTCGCCGTGTGCGCGGAATTCCTCGAGCATGCCGGTCTGCACGAAGCCGGGGCAGACGGCGTTGACGTTGATGCCGTGCGCACCCATCTCCAGCGCGGCGCAGCGCGTCAGGCCGACGACGGCGTGCTTGGACGCGTTGTAGGCGCTCTGGTTCATCGAGCCCCACTTGCCGGCGGTCGAGGCGAGGTTGATCACCTTGCCGCGGCCGCGCGGCTGCATGTGGCGCAGCACGCGCTGCATCACGTGGAACACGCCGTAGACGTTGACGCGCATCACGCGGTCGAAGTCCTCTGCGCTGGTGTCGAGCAGCCGCGCCGCCTTGTACACGCCGGCGTTGTTGACCAGGATGTCGATGCCGCCGAGCGCGGCGATGGCCGCATCGACCATCGCCAGCGCCGCATCCTGGCGGCCCAGGTCGGCGCAGTGCAGCGCGACTGTCGCGCCCTGCGCCTCGGCCAGCGCGCGTGTTTCTTCGAGCAGCGCGCGGTTGGTGGCGGTGAGGAACAGCGTCGCGCCTTCTTCGGCGTAGCGCTGCGCGATGGCGCGGCCGATGCCGCGGCTGGCGCCGGTGATCAGGGCGGTGCGGCCGGCCAGGCGGCCGCTGCGGGGGACTGTGTTCATCGGGATCTGCGTGGAGTGGCGGCAGCGCGCACCGTAGCAGAGCCCGCGGCCCGGTGCCGGCCCCGCTGCCCGTCTATGCGCGACCGGGGGTGGCCGTGTGCGCCCGCGCCGCCAGCATCCGCGCCGGGTCGTCGCTGATGATGCCCTGCACGCCGGCCGCCCACAGCGCCGCGGCCTCGGCGGCGTCGTTCACGGTCCAGACGTGGATCACGGTGCCGCTGCCGCGCAGCGTGCGCGCGAAGGCGGCGATCGGCACCGGCAGGCCGTGCCAGCGCTGCGGAATGCACAGCGCCTGCACATGGCGCGGCCGGGCGCGCCGCCGCAGCAGCGCGGCCGGCAGCAGCGCCAGCACGTCCGGCGTGCAGGCACCGAGCGCGAAGCCGGCACCGCGCAGCGGCCGCGTCGATTCCGCGTCGAAGCCGGCGACGATGATGCGCCCGGCGATGCCGTGCCGGCGCACCGCCTGGCGCAGCGGCTCGGCGGTGTCGGGCGTCTTCAGCTCGATGATGCAGGGCAGCTCGCGCGGCAGCGCGTCGATGACTTCGTCGAAGCTCGACACGCCGACGCCGCGTCCGCGCCACGGAAAACTGCGCCCGCCGTCGCGCGTGAACCTGGCGCCGGCGTCCAGGCGCTTCAGCTCGGCCAGCGTGCGCTGCACCAGCGGCCCGGCGCCATCGGTGGTGCGCTCCAGCGTCGCGTCGTGGAACACCACCAGCCGGCCGTCGCGCGTCAGCCGCAGGTCGAATTCCAGCGCGTCGGCGCCGAGCGCGACCGCCTCGAGGAAGGCCGGCAGCGTGTTCTCCGGCGCGTGCGCGCGGTTGCCGCGGTGGCCGATCACCGGCCGCGCCAGCGGATCGAGCAGGATCATCGCCGGCGCGCGGCGGGGCTCGGGGCTACTGCGCGGTCCAGCCGCCGTCCACCGGCAGCGCCACGCCGGTGATGCCGGCGGCGGCGTCGCTGCACAGGAACACCGCGATGTCGCCGATGCGCTCGGGCGGCAGCAGCGTCAGGTTGGGCTGCTTCTCGCGCAGCAGCTCGCGCACGCCGGCGGCGCGGTCGCCGCCGACGGCCGCGGCACGCGCTTCGATCTGCGGCTGGATCAGCACCGTGTCGGTCCAGCCCGGGCAGATGCAGTTGACGGTGATGCCGTCGGTGGCCGTCTCCAGCGCCACGCCCTTGCTCAAGCCGACCAGGCCGTGCTTGGCCGCCAGGTAGGCGGCCTTGTTGACCGAGGCCACCAGCCCGTGCACCGAGGCGATGTTGACGATGCGGCCCCAACCGCGCGCGCGCATGCCCGGCACCGCGGCCTTCATCGCGTGGAAGGCCGACGACAGGTTGACGGCGATGACCGCGTCCCAGCGCTCGGCCGGAAAGCTCTCGATCGGGCAGGTGTGCTGGATGCCGGCGTTGTTGACGACGATGTCGATCGGCCCGAGCGCGCGCGCCGCCGCGTCGACCAGGCCCGCCGCCTGCGCAGCATCGGCCAGGTTGGCCTGCAGGTAGGCCGTGCGCACGCCATGCTTCTCGGCCAGGCCGGCGGCGATTGGCCGGCCCTGTTCGGGCGCTTCGATGCCGTGCACGACGACATGGGCGCCGGCCTGGGCCATGGCCTCGGCGATGGCCAAGCCGATGCCCTGGGTCGAGCCGGTGACGAGTGCGATACGTTGGGTCAGCATGCGTGTTCTCTAGTTTGGCGGATGAGGAAGAAAGCCGGGCCGGCTCAGGCTGCCGGCGTTGGTGGCCCAGGCCGAGCGCGGCGCGGGTCGGCCGCACCGGCGCAGCGCGGCGGCGATTCTAGGACCGCGGCTCTATGCCGCGGGCTGCCGCTCGAGCGCCTGCAGGATCTGCGCCTTCAGCGCCAGCACCGGCAGCAGCGGCAGCCGCGCGTAGGCGTCGAGTTGGCGCAGCTTCAGCACGCGCCCGGGGCGGTCGACGGCCACGACCAGGCGCTCGCCGTCGCGCAGCAGCGGCATCAACCGGTGCGCGAGGGCCACCTCGTGCGGGATCATCGCCAGCGCCAGCGGGTCGCGCGGGAAGCGCTCCAGGTCGACCAGCGGGAAGCCCATCTTGTGCGCCAGCGCGGTCTGCAGGTCGCTGCGCGACAGCAGCCGCGCCTGCACCAGCGCTTCGCCCAGCGCGACCGTACCGTCCAGCCGCTGCTGCACGCGCTCGAGCTGCGGCGGCGTCAGCAGTCCGAGCGCCAGCAGCGACCGCGCCAGCGGTGCGCCGGTCGGCTGCTGCTGTGCGATGGCCTGCAGCAGCTGTGCCGGGCTGGCGATCCAGTGCCGCGCCGCCAGCTCCTCGGCCGATGCGCCGAATTCGCTGCGCGCGTAGGCGCTGCGCGGCACGAACACGCGCAGCAGTGCGCCCGCGTCGCCGAGCGGGCAGAACAGGTACATGCCTTCGGCCGCCTCGACATGGCCGGTGCAGCGGCCGGTCAGCGGCGGCGTGTTCTCCTGGCCGACCTGCTGCAGCCGGTAGTCGCGCTCCTGCGCAGCGGCGCTCGGCGGCGCGCTCGAACTGCGCCGGCCGCGCGCGAGCGGCTGCCAGGCGCTGGTCAGCGTCAGCCGGCGCAGGCTCGAAAAGGCCAGCGACGCGTCCGGGCCGTCGGCGGCGCGGAACTGCAGGCGGCGCTTGGCCGGGTCGAAGTCGAGCATCTCGCCGTGCAGCGTCAGCCGCGTCTGCGTCTCGATGCGGCAGGGCTGCGGCGCGCGCGCTGCCGCGGGCGCGGCGAACTCGCGCTCGCGTCCGGGGGGCAACGGCCAGTGCCAGGGCGTGGGCAATTCCATGGCCGCCGAGTCTGGCGCAGGCCATGGCGCACCTGGTGTGCAACACGCCACGCCTGCGGCACGTGTTGCAGGTGGTGACGGCTGTTGCGGGCGATGGCCCGGCGCGAAAGAACCTCGGAACTGGCCTCAGAACTTGGTGTAGCCGCCGTCGATGACGAACTGCTCGCCGGTGGTGTAGGCCGCGGCGCCGCTGGCCAGGTAGACGGCGATGCCGCCGAAGTCGCCGCTCTCGCCCCAGCGCCGCGCCGGGATGCGCGGCAGCACCGCGCCGGCGAACTTCGGGTTGTTGAACGAATGTTCGGTCATGTCGGTGACGATCCAGCCGGGCAGGATCGAGTTGACGCGGATCTTGTACCGCGCCAGCTCGACCGCCAGCGCGCGCACCAAGGACGTGACCGCACCCTTGGACGCGCCGTAGTGGCAGTTGCGCGCCGCGCCTTCGATGGCCGCGGTGCTGGCCGTGGCCACCAGCGAGCCGCCCTGGCCGTGCTGGGCCATGTGCCGCGCCGCGGCGCGGAAGGTGAGGAACACGCCCTCGACGTTGATGCGCTGCACGCGGCGGAATTCGTCCAGGCTCATGTCGGTGAGCAGCGCACCCTGGCTCGACACGCCGGCATTGGCGAAGCAGGCGTCGACGCGGCCCAGCGCGGCTACCGACGCGGCGAAGGCGTCGTCCACCTGCGCCTCGTCGCCGACGTCGCAGACGAAGGCCTGCACGCGCGCGGCATCGCCGCACTCGGCGGCCAGCTGCTCGCGCGCGCGTTCGGTCTTCTGCGGGTTCGAGCCCCAGATCGCCACCTTGGCGCCGCTGGCCAGCAGCGCGCGCGCCATGCCCAGGCCGATGCCGCCGTTGCCGCCGGTGACGACGACGCCGCGTCCGCTCAAGTCGAAGGGTGGGTACATCCGTGCGCGCTCCTGTGTGGTGTGGAATGGGGATGGGTCAGCGGTGTTGTAGCCTTGCCGGCACCAACCGCCATTCCCGCACCATAAAGCATGAGCCACCTGTTCTCGCCTTTTGCGCTGGGCCCGCTGCCGCTGCGCAACCGCATCGTCATCGCGCCGATGTGCCAATACAGCGCCGCCGACGGCGCCGCCACCGACTGGCACTTGATCCACCTGGGCCACCTGGCGCTGTCCGGCGCGGCGCTGCTGGTCATCGAAGCCACGGCGGTCGAGCCCGCGGGCCGCATCACGCCCGGCTGTCTCGGCCTATGGTCCGACGCCACCGAGGCGGCGCTGCAGCGCGTGCTGCGCGCGGTGCGCGCGCATTCGGCCATGCCGATCGCCATCCAGCTCGGCCATGCCGGGCGCAAGGCCTCGAGCCACGTGCCCTGGCAGAGCGGCATGCTGATCCCGCCGGATCAAGGCGGCTGGCGCCCTGTGGCACCGTCGGCGCTGCCGCAGCTGGACGGCGAAGCGCCGCCCGAGGCGCTGGACGAAGCCGGCATCGAGCGCGTCGTGCAGGCCTTCGCCGATGCCGCGCGGCGCGCGCACCGGCTCGGGCTGGATGCCATCGAGCTGCATGCGGCGCACGGCTACCTGCTGCACCAGTTCCTGTCGCCGATCTCCAACGCGCGCACTGACGACTACGGCGGGCCGCTGGCCAACCGCATGCGCCTGCCGCTGCGCGTGTTCGACGCCGTGCGCGCCGCGGTGCCGGCGGCGATGCCGGTGGGCGTGCGCATCTCCGCCACCGACTGGGTCGACGGCGGCTGGGACCTGGCGCAAAGCCGCGAGTTCGTGCTGGCGCTGCGCCCGCGCGGGCTGGACTTCGTGCACGTGTCGAGCGGCGGCGTCTCGCCGCGGCAGAAGATTCCGCTCGGCCCGGGCTACCAGGTCGGCCTGGCGGCGCAGCTGAAGCGCGAGACCGGCGTGCCGACCATCGCCGTCGGCCTGATCACCGAGGTCGAGCAGGCCGAGGCCATCGTCGCCGAGGGCCAGGCCGATCTGGTGGCGCTGGCGCGCGGCATGCTGTTCGACCCGCGCTGGCCGTGGCATGCCGCGGCGCAGTTGGGCGCGCAGGTGGAGGCGCCGCCGCAGTACTGGCGCTCGCAGCCGCGCGGCAGCAAGGGGCTGTTCGGCGACGTGCACATCGGCATGCGTTGAGCGGGCAGCCGGCACGCGTCCAAAACACGTCGGACCTGCTGCAAGGACGTCGCTGCCTTGGCCATGCTCAAAGTCCTGGGGCTGTTCGTCTTGACGGCGCTGGCCGAAATCATCGGTTGCTACTTGCCGTACCTGTGGCTGAAGCAGGGCCGCTCGGCTTGGCTGCTGCTGCCGGCGGCGCTGAGCTTTGCTGCCTTCGCCTGGCTGCTCACCCTGCATCCCCATCCGGCCGGCCGCGTGTACGCGGCCTACGGCGGCGTCTATGTCGGCGTCGCCCTGATGTGGCTCTGGGCCGTGGATTCGGTGCGGCCCACCGTGACCGACCTGATCGGCGTCAGCGTCTGCCTGCTGGGCATGGGCATCATCATCTTCGGCGCCAAGCAGGCCTGACCCTGCGCCCGACTCGGGCGCTATGGCGATCCATGCGTTGCCGTCAAAGATGGGCGCAGAACGCCGGCGCATCCTGCCGGCGGTCGTGCATGCCGTCGACATGGGTGATCGCCAGCCGCGACAGCTCTTCTTCCGTCACGCCTTCCAGGCAGCCGAGCTTGACGCCGAACATTTTTGCCGATCGGCGTCCTGGTGCCGATGCCGATCGGGCGCGCGCCGCAGGGGCAGCTCAGAACGCTCAGAACGGATAGTGCCGCGGCGTCGTCTGCACGGTGATCCAGCGCAGCTCGGTGAACTCGGCGATGCCGGCCTTGCCGCCGAAGCGGCCGATGCCGCTGCCCTTGACGCCGCCGAAGGGCATCTGCGCTTCGTCGTGCACGGTCGGGCCGTTGACGTGGCAGATGCCGCTGTCGATCTTGCGCGCCACCTGCAGCGCGCGCGCCAGGTCGCCGCCGAAGACCGCCGCCGACAGGCCGTAGTCGTTGTCGTTGGCGCAGGCCACCGCCTCCTCGACGCCGCTGACGCGCACCACGCACTTCACCGGGCCGAAGGTCTCTTCGCCGTAGATGCGCATCTGCGGCGTCACGTGGTCCAGCACCGTGGCCGGCATCAGCGTGGACGCGGCCTTCCCGCCGCAGACCAGCTTGGCGCCCTTGGCGACGGCATCGTCGATCAGCGCGTTGCAGTGTTCGACCGTGCCCATGCCGACCACCGAGCCCAGCACCACCGGCTCGGGCTTGCGCGGGTCGCCCAGCGGCAGGCTCTTCGCTTTTTCGGCGAACTTGCTGACGAACTCGTCGGCGACCGCGCGGTCGACGATGATGCGTTCGGTGCTCATGCAGATCTGGCCGCTGTTGGCGAAGCAGCTGAAGGCCGCGGCGTTGACCGCGTCGTCGATGTCGGCATCGTCCAGCACCACCAGCGGCGCCTTGCCGCCCAGTTCCAGCACCGTCGGCTTCAGATGCTTGGCGCAGGTCATCGCGATGATGCGGCCGACCTTCGTCGACCCGGTGAAGTTGACGCGGCGCACCGCCGGATGCGCGACCATCGCCTCCACCACTGCAGCCGCGTCGGCCGGCGCATTGGTCAGGTAGTTGACGACCCCGGGCGGGAAGCCGGCGTCGGCGAAGGCCTCGACGATCAACGCGTGCGTGCGCGGGCAGTTCTCGCTGCCTTTGAGCACGACGGTGTTGCCGCAGGCCAGCGGCGTGGCGATGGCGCGCACGCCCAGGATCACCGGTGCGTTCCACGGCGCGATGCCCAGTACCACGCCGGCCGGCACGCGCACGCCCATCGCCAGGCTGCCCGGCACGTCGGAGGGGATCACCTCGCCGGCCACCTGCGTGGTCAGCGCGGCGGCCTCGCGGATCATGCCGGCGGCGAGCATCACGTTGAAGCCGGCCCACATGCCGGTGGCGCCGGTTTCGGCCGATATCGCCTCGATGAAGGCGGGCGTGTTTGCTTCCAGCGCATCGGCGGCCTTCAGCAGCAGCGCGCGGCGTGTGCTCGGGCCGGTCTCGCTCCAGTTGCGGAAGGCCTCGGCAGCGGCCTCGACGGCCATCAGCGCATCGGCGGGCGAACAGGCCGGCGCGCGTGTGGCCACGCTGCCGTCCAGCGGGTTGCGGCGCTCGAAGGTGGCATTGCGTTCGGCGCTGACCTTCAGGCCGTTGATGAGCATCGACATATCGGACATGTTCTACCTCGTTGGGTTGGGTGGAGCGCGGCGCACGGGAACCGCTCCTGCAGGGTGCCGGATGTGCCGCCTATGGAGGCGGCCGGGGAGCGTTCCCAGGGTCGCACACATGGGAGTTTGCCGCTGCTGCCCCGGCAATGTCCATCGAAGGAATGCGATGAAGACGCTTCGCACGAGCATGCCGGCAGCCCTGGCGCTGAGCGGGGCGCTGGCGGTGGGCGGCGTGATCGGCAACCAGGCCGGCAAGTACGAGAAGCAGGCCGGGCTGCGCATGGTCCGGCTGTCGCGCCGCGTGGTGCCGGCCCGCGTGGTGCCGGCCCGCGTGGTGCCGGGCCGCATCCGCCGCGCTAGGGGTTGCGGCCGCCGCGGCGCCGAGGTAGGCCTCGCGCACCACGGTCGAACGCGCCAGCAGCCTGGCGCTGCCGCTGGCCAGCAGCGCGCCGCGTTCCAGCACGCAGCCGCGGTCGGCGGCGGCCAGCGCCTTCTTGACGTTCTGTTCGACCATCCGCCCCGTGGTGCCGGCGCCGGCGATGCGCCGCGCGGCGGCCAGAAGTTCGTCGACCAGCTTCGGCGCCAAGCCCAGCGACGGCTCGTCCGGCATCAGCAGGCGCGGCGCGCTGACCCTCGCCCGCGCGACGGCCACCATCTGCTGCTCGCCGCCGCTCATCGTGCCGGCGAGTTGCAGTGCGCGCTCGCGCAGCTCGGGGAAGAGCTCGAAAGCGGCTTCGATGCGCTGCGCGCGCCGCCTTCGCCACCAGCCAGCCGCCGAGTTCCAGGTTTTGGGCCACCGTCATCTGCGGGAACAGCTGGCGCCCCTCGGCGACCAGCGCCACGCCGGCGCGCACGATCCGGTGCGCCTCGAGCGGCAGGTCCTCGCCTTCGAGCGTGACGAGGCCGGCGCGCGGGATCAGCCCGGCCAGCGCCTTCAGCAGCGTGGTCTTGCCGGCGCCGTCGGGGCCGATGATGCCCACCAGCTCGCCGGCGCCGAAGCGCACCGTGAGCTCGTGCGCATCGAGCAGCGGCCTCGCCCGGGTTTCAGAGGACGACACGGCGTGCCTTCTCGCGTCCTTCGTCGCGCGCCTTGGCGCCGCTCCAGGCATAACGCCGCGCCTGCCAGCCGTCGCGCAACTCGCCGCACCATTGGCGCAGCAGGGTCCAGCGCAGCGAGGCCAGCCCGCCCGGCAGGTACAGCACCGGCAGGATCAGCAGCAGCCCCAGCGCCATGGCGGCCACGAACTCGCTGCCGAAACAGGGGATCGACAGTGCCCATCCGGTGCGGGCGAAGGGCACCAGCAGGTCGCACGCGAGCAGATGGCGACCGTTCATCGCACCGCCCGAGCGCAACTCGGCGCCGGTCTCAGCGCGGCTTGAAGGGGCCGAGCACGGGCACGCTGAACGGCTTGAAGTCGGCCACGTTGCGCGTGACCACGCTCGAGCCGTGCACCGACGCCGTCGGACGCCGTGCCCATCACCTGCTTGTACAGCGGGAAGGCGGTGCCGACGCCGGCATAGAAGAACTTCGGGTTGAAGCCGATCTCCTTGCTCTGCCGGCTGGCGAGGATGGTGTCCGGCGGATAGGACAGCGAAACGAAGACGTCGGGGTTCTTGTCCTTGATGCCGCGCAGCACCGGGCCCGGATCCTTGACGCCGGCGGGGCAGCTCTTCTCTTCGGCCGGGCTCAGCCTGCTGCCGCTGACCGCCACCTCCAATGCCGCATAGGTTTGCAGGCCGAACAGGTCGTCGGCGTAGACCGTGGCGATGGTCTTCGCGCCGTTGTCCTTCAGCAGTTCGACCAGTGCGTTCATCATCGGCTGGCCGGTTTCGAAGCGGCGGCGCCGGCTTGCGACAATCGCGGCTTCAGGACCGACCCGCGCTCCCACCATGTCCCACACCATCCTGCAATCCGTGCCCGCCGGCCAGCGCGTCGGCATCGCCTTTTCCGGCGGCCTGGACACTTCCGCCGCGGTGCACTGGATGCGCGCCAAGGGGGCAATCCCCTGCGCCTACACCGCCCACCTGGGCCAGCCGGACGAGAGCGACTACGACGAGATCCCGCGCAAGGCGCTGGGCTACGGCGCCGAGATCGCGCGCCTCATCGACTGCCGCGCGTCGCTGGTGGCCGAAGGCATCGCCGCGATCCAGTGCGGCGCCTTCCACGTGTCCACCGGTGGCGCCACCTACTTCAACACCACGCCGCTGGGCCGCGCGGTGACCGGCACCTCGCTGGTGATCGCGATGAAGGAGGACGGCGTCAACATCTGGGGCGACGGCAGCACCTACAAGGGCAACGACATCGAGCGCTTCTACCGCTACGGCCTGCTCGCCAACCCGAACCTGAAGATCTACAAGCCCTGGCTGGACCAGCGCTTCATCGACGAGCTGGGCGGCCGCAAGGAGATGAGCGAGTACCTGATCGCCCACGGCTTCGACTACAAGATGAGCGTCGAGAAGGCGTACAGCACCGACAGCAACATGCTCGGCGCCACGCACGAGGCCAAGGACCTGGAGTTCCTGGACAAAGGCATCGACATCGTCGTGCCGATCATGGGCGTGGCCTTCTGGCGCGACGACGTCGACGTGAAGCGCGAAGTGGTCAGCGTGCGCTTCGAGGACGGCGTGCCGGTGGCGCTGAACGGCCGCAGCTTCGCCGATGCGGTGGCGCTGTTCGACGAGGCCAACCGCATCGGCGGCCGCCACGGCCTGGGCATGTGCGACCAGATCGAGAACCGCATCATCGAGGCCAAGAGCCGCGGCATCTACGAAGCGCCGGGCATGGCGCTGCTGCACATCGCCTACGAACGGCTGGTCACCGGCATCCACAACGAGGACACGATCGAGCAGTACCGCCTCAACGGCCGGCGCCTGGGCCGGCTGCTGTACCAGGGCCGCTGGTTCGACCCGCAGTGCCTGATGCTGCGCGAGACCGCACAGCGCTGGGTGGCGCGCGCCGTCACTGGCGAAGTCACGCTCGAGCTGCGCCGCGGCAACGACTATTCGATCCTCAACACCGAGAGCCCGAACCTGACCTACCAGCCCGAGCGGCTGAGCATGGAAAAGGTCGAAGGCGCGTTCACGCCGGCCGACCGCATCGGCCAGCTGACGATGCGCAACCTCGACATCCAGGACACGCGCGCCAAGCTCGGCATCTACAGCAAGGTGGGGCTGCTGGGCGCCGGCAGCGACGGGGCGATTCCGCTGCTGGGCAAGGCCGATTGAAACAGCGCCGAGTGAACGCTGGCATACTGAACTTGGACCAGTGTGATGACCCATAGAGTGCACCCATGGGAGCGATCGACAACACGCCGCTGCTGACCCGCCATCGCCTCACCGTGGCCGACTACTACCGCATGGGTGAAGCCGGCATCTTCGCGCCCGACGCACGGGTCGAGTTGATCGAAGGGGAGATCATCGACATGGCGCCGATCGGAACAAGGCATGGGTCGGCGGTCAAGCGCATGTTGGCCTTGTTGACTTCAGCGTTGGGCGCACGCGTCATCGTGGCGGTGCAAGACCCGCTGCGCCTGAGCGACCTGTCCGAGCCCGAACCCGACCTGATGCTGCTGAAGCCGCGCGCCGACTTCTATGCCGACGCCCACCCTACCGCCGCCGACGTGCTGCTGCTGATCGAAGTCGCCGACACCAGTGCGCGCTATGACCGCGAGATCAAATTGCCGCTGTACGCGCGGCACGGCGTGCCCGAGGTCTGGATCGTCGATCTCGAGGCGCGACTGTTGCGCTTCTACAGCCAGCCGGTCGGCGACGCCTACGAGCAGGGCTCGACATCGGCTGCGCCTGGCCGCACGCCGATCGCCGCGCTGCCCGGGATCGAGATCGACCTCAGGCAGATGCTGGGCTGAGTTGTCGTCGGCGCGACACCGCGATGCGCGGGTGTCGGAGGATCATGCCGGATTGCCCGAAGGAGACACCCCCATGGACGCATTCATCATCGACGCCTGCCGCACCCCGCGCGGCATCGGCAAGGCCGGCAAGGGCGCGCTGTCCGGCCTGCACCCGCAGCATCTGGGGGCCACGGTGCTGAAGGCCATCGCCGAGCGCAACGGCATAGCCACCGCCGACGTGGCTGACGTCATCTGGGGCACCAGCGCGCAGGTCGGCGCGCAGTCCGGCGACCTGGGGCGCATGGCCGCGCTCGACGCCGGCTACGACATCCGCTCGTCCGGCGTCACGCTCGACCGCTTCTGCGGCTCGGGCATCACCGCGGTGGCCTTTGCCGCGGCGCAGGTGGGCTCGGGCATGGAAGAGCTGGTGGTGGCCGGCGGCACCGAGATGATGTCGATGCCGCGCAGCCGCGGCGACGGCCCGCTGCTGCTGGACAGCGGCAACCTGCGGCTGCGTGCCAAGCACCCGCAGTCGCAGCAGGGCGTGTGCGCCGACGCCATCGCCGGCATGGAAGGCATCACGCGCGCCGACGTCGATGCGCTGGCGCTGGACAGCCAGCGCAAGGCCGCCGCGGCGATCGCCGGCGGGCATTTCGACAAGAGCCTGGTGCCGGTCCATCGCGACGACGGCTCGCTGGCGCTGGGCCACGAGGAGTTCCCGCGCCCCGGCACCACGGCCGAGACGCTGGCCGGGCTGAAGCCGGTGTTCGCGACGATGGCCGACATGGCCATCGACGACCGGGGCAACACCTACGGCAGCCTGATCCGGCAGGTCTATCCGGAGCTGAAGTTCGACCACGTGCACCACGCCGGCAACTCCTCCGGCGTGGTCGACGGCGCGGCAGCGGTGCTGCTGGCCTCGGCCGGCTATGCGAAGAAGCACGGCCTGAAGCCGCGCGCACGCGTCGTCGCCACCGCCAACATCGGCGACTGCCCGACGCTGATGCTCAACGCGCCGGTGCCGGCGGCGCGCAAGGTGCTGGCCAAGGCCGGGCTGACGGTGCAGGACATCGACCTGTGGGAGATCAACGAGGCCTTCGCGGTGGTGGCCGAGAAGTTCATCCGCGACCTGAAGCTGGACCGCGACAAGGTCAACGTCAACGGCGGCGCGATCGCGCTCGGCCACCCGATCGGCGCCACCGGCTCGATCCTCATCGGCACGCTGCTCGACGAGTTGGAGCGTCGCGACCTGAAGCGCGGCCTGGTGACGATGTGCGCCGCCGGCGGCATGGCGCCGGCGATCATCATCGAGCGCGTCTGAAAGGAAAGGCGAGGGCATGCGCGACCCGCTGGATTTTTCGGGCCGGGTGGTGCTGGTGGTCGGCGGCTCCAGCGGCATCGGCAACGGCATCGCGCGTGCCTTCCACGAGCGCGGCGCCGAGGTGCACGTCTGGGGCACGCGCGCCGCGGCAGCGGACTATGCCGCGGCCGAAGGCTCGGACCTTTCCGGCCTGCACTACGCGCAGGTGGACGTCGCCGGGCGCGGCGCGGTGGAGCGCGTGCAGCCGGCCTTCGCGCGGCTGGACGTGCTGGTGCTGTGCCAGGGCACGGTGCTCTACAAGCGCGGCGAGTTCGAGGCCGAAGGCTTCCGCAAGGTGGTCGAGATCAACCTGAACAGCCTGATGGACTGCAGCATGAAGTTCTTCGACATGCTGAAGGCCGCGTCGGGCAGCCTGATCACCGTCAGCTCCACTGCGGCCTTTCATGCCACGCGCGGCAACCCGGCCTACAACGCCTCGAAGGCCGGCGCGGTGGGCCTGACGCGCACGCTGGGCCAGGCCTGGGCGGGCGAGGGCATCCGCGTCAACGGCATCGCGCCGGGGCTGGTGGACACCAAGCTGACCCAGGTGACCACCGCGCACCCCGAGCGGCTGCAGGCCTCGCTGCGGAACATTCCCGCCGGCCGCCTGGGCCTGCCCTCGGACATGGCCGGCGTGGCGCTGTTCCTGGCCTCGCCGCTGGCGGCCTATGTCTACGGGCAGACGATTCCGGTCGACGGCGGGTTGATCCTGTGACGCCGGCGCGGACAGCTCGCCGGCATCTGGGCGCCGCGGCGCCGCGGCGCAACGGCGCTGACGCCCGGCGCCCACCACCCAGCAGCGCGGGCGCCGCCCTCAGTACCAGCGCCGCACGCGCCGGCAGTAGGCGTCGTAGTCGGCGCCGAACCTGGCACCGAGCGCGCGCTCCTCGGGCCGGATCTGGAAACGCGTGGTGTAGGCGGCGAAGACGATCGGCCCGAGCAGCGCCGGCAGCCACCACAACCAGGCGGCGACGCCAGCCAGCACCAGGGCCAGACCGAGGTACATCGGGTTGCGCGTCCTTGCATAGACGCCGTCGGTGACCAGCGCCGCGGCCTTGTGCGGCCGCAGCGGGTTGAGCGTGGTCTTCGCGCGCTTGAAGGCGCGTGAGCCGGCGGCAGCCGCCGCGCCGCCGGCCAGGGCGATGGCGACGGCCAGCGCCAACCGCAGCGGCGTCGAGGGCCAGGCCGCGGCGCGGGCGGCCGCGGGTGCAGCCAGCCACATGCCGAGTGCCGTCGCGGCCGCGACCAGCGGCGGCGGAATCCGCGTGTCGAGCCAGCGCATCCGGCCGCCGCCGGCCGCTCGCGGCGGCACCGTCAGTAACCCTTGGCCAGCCCGCTGTTGCGGCGCGGGTCGTTGGCGCCGTAGTAGCGGTTGTTGCCCACCGGCTTGCCGCCCAGCGACGGCGCGCCGACCAGGATCACCGCCAAGTGATTTGCCGGCTGCGGCGGGCCGAACTTGTGGCCCATGTCGACCAGGATCTTCTGCGTGTCAGGGCTGAGCGTGAACTGCTCGATGTTGGTCGCATCGGGCAGCCACTGCTGGTGGAAGCGCGGCGCGTCCACCGCTTCCTGCACGGTCATGCCGTAGTCGACGGCGTTGATGATGGTGTGCAGCACCGCGGTGATGATGCGGCTGCCGCCCGGCGTGCCGACCACCATCACCGGCTTGCCGTCCTGGGTGAGCACCGTCGGGGTCATCGAGCTCAGCGGCCGCTTGCCCGGTGCCACCGAATTGGCCGCCCCTTGCACCAGGCCGTAGAGGTTGGGCACGCCGACCTTGGCGGTGAAGTCGTCCATCTCGTCGTTCATCAGCACGCCGGTGCCGGGCACGGTGATCTTGGCGCCGAACCAGTCGTTCAGCGTGTAGGTCACCGACACCGCGTTGCCCCATTGGTCGACGATCGAGTAGTGCGTGGTGTTGCTGCCCTCCTGGATCGGCGCGTGCGGCGCGACGCCGGGCTTCAGGTCCTGCGACACGCCGGCCCGCTTGGGGTCGATCGCCGCACGGATGCTCTGGGCGTACTTCTTGTCGAGCAGCCGCTCGGTCGGGTTCTTCACGAAATCCGGATCGCCGAGGTAGCTGTTGCGGTCGAGGTAGGCGTGGCGCATGGCCTCGATCTGCACGTGCACCGCCTGCGCCGAGCGGAAGCCCCAGTCCTTCAGCGGATAGCCTTCGAGCACGTTGAGGATCTCGCACAGGATCACGCCGCCCGAGCTCGGCGGCGGCGCCGAGACCACGTGATAGCCGCGGTAGTCGCATTCCACCGGCGCGAGTTCGCGCGTGCGGTACTGGTCGAGGTCGGCCTGGGTGATGATGCCGCCGCCGGCCCGGCTGGCGCTGGCGATCGCGGCGCCGACCGGGCCCTTGTAGAAGCCGTCGGCGCCCGTGTCGGAGATGGCGCGCAGCGTCTTGGCCAGGTCGGCCTGCTTCAGCGTCTGCCCCGGCGCGAAGGGCTGGCCGCCGTTGAGGAAGATGGCCGCGCTCGCCGGATCCTTGCGGAAGGCCTCGGTGGCCGTCGACAGCAGCTCGACGTCGCCCTGGTCGAGCACGAAGCCGCGTTCGGCGAAGGCGATCGCCGGCGCGAGCAGCGCGTCGCGCTTCATCGTGCCGTACTTGGCCAGCGCCAGCTCGAGCCCCGAGACGGTGCCCGGCACGCCCACGGCGAGCCAGCCCTCGGTCGAGCGGCCCTTGACGACGTTGCCGTCCGGGCCCAGGTACATGTCGCGCGTGGCGGCCAGCGGCGCCTTCTCGCGGAAGTCGAGGAAGGCCTTGCGGCCGTCGGCCAGCACCAGCGTCATGAAGCCGCCGCCGCCGACGTTGCCGGCGGCCGGGTAGACGACCGCCAGCGCATAGCCGACCGCGACCGCGGCGTCGACGGCGTTGCCGCCGTCCTTGAGCACGTCGACGCCGACCTGCGTGGCCAGGTGCTGCGCCGTCACGACCATGCCGTGCTCGGCCGCCACCGGTGCCACCGACGCGGCTTCGGCGACGAGGCTCGCCAGCGTCAGCGCGGCGGCGGCGAGCAGCCCCCTGATGTCGTACCTGGGTTTCATGTGCTCCTCCGTGCGCCGGTCAAAACCGGCGAGATGTTGTGAATGAAAGAGTCATAC
>DAIMFR010000008.1:0-94123 GCA_036724445.1 Rubrivivax sp.
CGCATGCACGGATCTGTGGAGGGGGTGCTGGGTGACTGGCATTCCTACTCCGACTGCTCGGGATGAAGAGAGCGATACGCGACGATACCGGCGCGAAAGGTCGGATGGGGCGTCGGCGGCATGCTGGTCCTGAGCGTGCGCGACTTTGATGCGCGATCGATCGCCCAGCGGCATCGGGGGCCGCCTTCGCGCGAGCTTCAGGCGCGCTCGAACACCGCCGCGATGCCCTGGCCGCCGCCGATGCACATGGTCTCCAGGCCGTAGCGGCCCTTGCGGCGCTGCAGCTCGTGCAGCAGCGTGGCCAGGATGCGCACGCCGGTGGCGCCGATCGGATGGCCCAGCGAGATGCCCGAGCCGTTGACGTTGAGCTTGTGTTCGATGGCATCGCGGTCGTGCCAGCCCCAGCCCTGCAGCACGGCCAGCACCTGGCAGGCGAAGGCCTCGTTCAGCTCGACCAGATCCATGTCGTCCAGCTTCAGCTTCAGCCGCGACAGCAGCTTGTGCACCGCCGGCACCGGGCCGATGCCCATGTGCGAAGGTTCGCAGCCGGCCGCCGCCCAGCCCACCAGCATGCCCATCGGGCTCAGGCCCAGTTCAGCCAGCTTGTCCTCGGCCACCACCAGGCAGGCGGCGGAAGCGTCGTTCTGCTGGCTGGCGTTGCCGGCGGTGACGGTGCCTTCGGGCATCAGCGCGCGCAGCTTGCCCAGGCTTTGCAGCGTGGCGCCGGCGCGCACGCCCTCGTCGCGCGCGAACAGCAGCGCGTCGCCCTTGCGCTGCGGCACCTTCACCGCCACCAGCTCGTCGTCGAAGCGCCCGGCGTCCCAGGCCGCTGCGGCGCGCTGGTGGCTGCGCAGCGCGAAGGCGTCGGCCTGCTCGCGCGTGACGGCGTAGTCGCGCGCCAGGTTCTCGGCGGTCTCGATCATTCCGGAGATCCGGCCGAAGCGCTCTGCCGGCTGCGAGCGCTCGCGGCCGCGCTCCAGCCGGTCGTGCAGGCGCACGCTGCCCGAGCGCGCGCCCCAGCGCATGTCGGTCGAGTAGTACTCGATGTTGCTCATGCTCTCCACGCCGCCGGCCAGCACCACGTCGGCGGCGCCGCTTTGCACCATCATCGCCGCGCTGACGACGGCTTGCAGGCCGCCGCCGCAGCGGCGGTCGAGCTGCATGCCCGGCACCTGCACCGGCAGGCCCGCCTGCAGAGCGGCCCAGCGGCCGACGCAGGGCACCTCGCTGTTGGCGTAGGACTGCGCGAACACCACGTCGTCGATGCGCGCGGGGTCGATGCCGCTCCTTTGCACCACGGCGCGCACCACGGCGGCAGCGAGTTCTTCCACCGGCACCGGCCGCAGGCTGCCGCCGAAGCCGCCCACGGGCGTGCGAAGCGGGGTGACGATGGCGGCTCTGCGCATGGCGGGTCTCCTTCAGCAAAAGATGTCAGCAGCGGCGTGCAGCATGACCGCAAAGCCGCCGCGGCGCCACCAGGCAATCGCCGGGCCGGCCGTTGCCGGGCGGTAAGCCGCTGCACGGCCTGGATCGCAACGCGCCAAGGCGCGCCGGCTACTGCACCACCTTCACCAGCCGCCCGGTCGGCGGTTCGGCCTCGCCGCCGTAGACGCCGTTCAGCAGCCGCAGCTGCTGCTGCGGCAACTCCGTCAGCGGCGAGCTGCGCGCCAGCGCCGCGAAGCCGCCCGCGGGAAAGGGCACCAGCTTCAGCTGCCAGGGGCGGGCGGCGCGGCGGTCGGCGGCAGTCATCGCCCTGAAACTCAGCTCGGCCTCGCGCAGGGCCGGTGCCGCGCGCTGCAGCGCGGCGGCGTCGCGGCCCACGCGGCCGAGCAGGAACACCTGAGCGCCCGGCCCGTTGACCAGCGTGGCGTCGAGCGGGCCGCTGTTGCCGTTGCGGTCGCGCCGCCGGCCGACGAAGTGCGTGGCCTGCAGGTTGCCGCCGAGCGTCAGCGTTTCGGTGCGGCCGTCGGTGGCGCCCAGGGCCTGGCGCAGGATCGCCGCGTGGTTGCCGCCGCTCTTGCGCACCACTTCGGCCGGCACCACCTGCATCACCAGCGCCGCGTCGCGCGCGCCGTCGATCAGCATCAGCTGTTCGCTGTCGTTGACGATGCGCCAGCCGGGCGGCGCCGTCAGCGCCACGCCCAGCGGTTCGTGGAAGAACTGGCGCCCGCGCACCACGCCCTGCGCACGGGAGTCGCCGAAGCTCATGCCGTCCACCGCCTTCAGGTAGCGGTCGTGGCCGGGGTCGTCCCAGCCGGCACCGGCGGCACCAGTGGCGCCGGCCAGTTGCCTGGCGCTGGCGCGGATCTGCTGCAGCCGCTGGTCGTTGCTGGGGTGCGAGGCCAGCCAGCCCGGCGCCGCCGGCGGCGCGCGCCCGGCGGCCTTGGCAGCTTCGGCGGCGTAGCGCTCCTGGTCCTTCAGCACCTGGATCACCTCGACCATGTACGCCGGGTCGTAGCGGTTGCGCGCCAGGTATTCGGCGCCGAGCTGGTCGGCCTGCAGTTCCTGGTCGCGGCTGTAGCTGGCGATCAGCCCGGCCGCGCCGGCCTGCGCCACGCCGCCCACGATGTCGGCGATGCCGGACACGCCGGTGGCGGCCTCGAGCACCGCGCCGCCGATGGCTGCCAGGCCGACACCGATGGCCGCGCCGGTCTGCCGCGTGGCCTGCTGCGCGCCGTGGCGCGCGGTGACGTGGCCGATCTCGTGGCCGAGCACGCCGGCCAGCTCGGCCTCGTTGTCCAGGTAGGCCATCAGGCCGCGCGTGATGTAGATGTAGCCGCCCGGCAGCGCGAAGGCGTTGATCTGCGGGCTGTCGAGCACGGTGAAGCTCCACTTCAGCTGCGCGCGCTGCGACTTGGCGGCGAGCTTCTGGCCGACGCCGTCGACGTAGGCCTGCAGCGCGGCGTCGTCGACCACGCCGTATTCCTTCAGCACCTCCTGGTGCGCCTTGGCGCCGGCGGCGATCTCGGACTTCTCGTCCATCACCGTCAGCTCGCGCTGGCCGCTGACCGGGTTGGTCACGCTGGCGCAGGCGGCGAGCAGCGCCGCGGCCAGCAGCGAAACCCACTTGTGCTTGTTCAAGTTGCCGCCTCCTTCATGCCGGCAAAGCGTAGCGCAAGTGCCGGCGGGGCGGCGGGTTAGAGTGAGCCCGCATGGAGCCCACCGAACTGCGCACGCGCCGCGTGGCCATCGACACCTGGCGCGAGAACGTCGTCTACCTGCACCGCGACTGTGCCGCAGTGCGCGCGTCCGGCTTCCAGGCGCTGGCCAAAGTCAAGGTGCTGGCCGACGGCCACGGCATCAGCGCGGTGCTGAACGTGGTCGACGACGCGGGCATCGTGGCGCCCGACGAACTGGGCCTGTCCGAGGACGCGTTCGCGCGGCTGGGCCTGAGCGCAGGCAGCGCCGCGCGCGTCGCGCCGGCCGAGCCGCTGGCGTCGCTGCCGGCGCTGCGGCGCAAGATCGACGGCGAGCGGCTGTCGCGCGAGGATCTGCATGCGATCGTGAGCGACATCGCCGCGGCGCGTTATTCGAAGCTCGAGCTCGCGGCCTTCGTCGTCGCCACGCACGGCACCGACCTGGAGCGCGACGAGGTGCTGCACCTGACCGAAGCGATGATCGGCGCCGGCCGCCGCCTCGACTGGCAGGATGCGGCGCACGGCGGGCCGGTGGTCGACAAGCACTGCATCGGCGGCATCCCCGGCAACCGCACCTCGATGCTGGTGGTGCCGATCGTCGCCGCGCACGGCCTGCTGTGCCCGAAGACCTCGTCGCGCGCCATCACCTCGCCGGCCGGCACGGCGGACACGATGGCGGTGCTGGCCGAGGTCGAACTGCCGCTGCAGCGGCTGCAGCAGATCGTGCGCGAGCACCACGGCTGCCTGGTCTGGGGCGGCGCGGCCGGGCTGTCGCCGGCCGACGACATGCTGATCTCGGTGGAGCGCCCGCTGGGCATCGATTCGCCGGGGCAGATGGTGGCCTCGATCCTGTCGAAGAAGATCGCCGCCGGCTCCACGCACCTGCTGCTCGACATCCCCGTCGGGCCGACGGCCAAGGTGCGCTCGATGCGGGCCGCGCAGCGGCTGCGCAAGCTCTTCGAATACGTGGCCGCGCACCTGCAGCTGCAGCTCGACGTGATGATCAGCGACGGCAGCCAGCCGATCGGCCGCGGCATCGGCCCGCTGCTCGAAGCGCGCGACGTGATGCGCGTGCTGCGCAACGAGCCGGACGCGCCGGCCGACCTGCGCGAAAAATCCCTGTCGCTGGCCGGCCGCGTCATCGAGTTCGACCCCGCGGTGCGCGGCGGCGACGGCTGGCGCATCGCGCGCGACATCCTCGATTCGGGCCGCGCGCTGGCGCGCATGGAGGCCATCATCGACGCGCAGGGCCGGCGCGGCGACCTGCCGCCGCCGGGCGAGCTGACCTTTGAGGTGACCGCGCCGCGCCGCGGCATGGTGGCGGCCATCGACAATCTGCGGCTCGCGCGCATCGCCGCGCTGGCCGGTGCGCCGCAGGTCGCGTCGGCCGGCGTCGACCTGCTGTGCAAGACCGGCGAAGCGGTCGCCGCGGGCCAGCCGCTGTATCGCATCCATGCGCGCTATGCGGCCGATCTGGACTTCGCGCGCGAGCTGGCGCGCGGCGACAGCGGCTACCGCATCGACGCGGCCGCGTAGCGGTGGCGGCCGTGCGCTGTGGTGCAATGCGGCGATGTTGCGAACCCTCAAGGAGCTGTTCGGCGCGTTGCAGCCGTCCCCGGCGGCGCCAGCGCAGACGGCCGAGCACACGCTGCAGCTGGCCACCGCGGTGATGCTGATCGAGGTCATGCGCGCCGACCCGGACTTCGGCGATGCCGAGCGGGCGGCGGTGGTCGAGGCGCTGCGCGCCAAGTTCGCGCTGGCCGGCGACGAGGTGGCACGCCTGGTCGAACTCGGCGAACAGGCGGCGCAGCGCGCCACCGACTGGTTCGAGTTCACCTCGCACATCAATGCGCACTTCGACATGGCGGCCAAGGTGCGCATGGTCGAACACATGTGGCGCGTGGCCTATGCGGACGGCCATCTGGGCGAGCGCGAGCGGCACACGATGTGGCGCCTGTCGGACCTGCTGCACGTGCCGCACGCCGCCTACATCAATGCCAAGATGCGCGCCAAGTCAGATGCCGGCGCTGCTTGAAGCCGTTGACGGCCATTGCATGGAAATCCGTCGATGACGCACCCCGGGGACACTCATTCCAAACTCATCGGCTATCTGCTGTGGCTGGTCGGCTTTACCGGATCGCACCGCTTCTATTACGGCCGGCCGATCACCGGCACGATCTGGTTCTTCACGCTGGGCCTGCTCGGCATCGGCTGGCTGATCGACCTGTTCCTGATTCCGTCGATGGACCGGCAGGCCGACTTCCGCTTCCAGCCGGGCCACGTCGACTATTCGGTGGCCTGGCTGCTGCTGACCTTCCTCGGCCTGCTCGGGCTGCACCGCTTCTACCTCGGCAAGTGGTTCACCGGCTTGCTGTACCTGCTGAGCGCCGGCCTGTTCGGCCTGGGCTACCTGTACGACTACTGGACGCTGAACGGGCAGATCGACGAGATCAACCGGCAGGGCGCCTGAACCGAAAGCGATGGCAACGATGAACGACACTTCCGCATCACCCGCCGCTGCGCCCGCAGGCGACGCTGCTGTGCCGCCACTGCCCGACCGCCTGTCGGTCGATGCGAACAGTCCCCATCACGTGGCGGCGGTGCTCGAGCGTGAAGTCGGCATCCGCCTCAACGGCAAGGAGCGCTTCGACGTCGAGGAATACTGCATCAGCGAAGGCTGGGTCAAGGTGCCCGCGGGGCGCACGGTCGACCGCAAGGGCCGGCCGCTGATGATCAAGCTCAAGGGCCGGGTCGAGGTCTTCTATCGCTGAGGGGCCGAAGTCATCAAGGCGGTTCGCGACAGGCCGCCGTGCGCCGCAAGCCGCCGGCGATCCAGCGATAGCGATCGCTTCAGATCGCGCCGCGCCGGCGCAGCGCACCGATTTCGCCGGCGCCGAGCCCCAGCAGCTCCTGCAGCACCTCGGCCGTGTGCTGGCTCAAGCGCGGCGGCGGCAGTTCGTAGCGCACGGGGGTGTCGGAAAAGCGCATCGGGCTGGCCAGCAGCGACAGCGGCCCGCCCGGATGATCCATGCTCACGCGCATGCCGCGGTGCTGCACCTGCGGGTCGTCGAACACCTGGTCGATGTTGTTGATCGGTCCGCAGGGCACGTTGTTGGCTTCCAGCAGTTCGATCCATTCGTGCATCGTGCGCTGCAGCATCAGCTCGGCAATCCTGCCGCACAGCAGATCGCGATTCACGTTGCGCCCGGCACCGGCGGCGAAGCGTTCGTCGTCGGCCCATTCGGGCTTGCCGACGGCGCGGCAGAAGCTGCGGAACTGGCTGTCGTTGGCCACCGCCAGGATGAGGTAGCCGCCTTTGCAGGCGAAGACCTGGTAGGGCACGATGTTCGGATGGTTGTTGCCCAGGCGCTGCGGTACCTCGCCGGAGACGAACCAGTTCAGCGCCTGGAACGAGGTCAGCGCGATCAGGCAGTCGAGCAGCGCGATGTCGATGTGCTGGCCGCGCCCGCTGACGTGGCGCTGCTCGATCGCGCCGAGGATCGCGCCGGTGGCATACATCGCCGTGATCAGGTCGGCCACCGCCACGCCCACCTTCATCGGCCCGGCGCCGGGCTGGCCGTCGGGCACGCCGGTGAAGCTCATCAACCCGCCCATGCCCTGGAACACGAAGTCGTAGCCGGGCCGCGGCGCATAGGGCCCGCTCTGGCCGAAGCCGGTGATCGAGCAGTAGACCAGCCGCGGGTTCAGCGCCGCCAGGCGGGCGTAGTCCAGGCCGTAGCGGGCGAGGGTGCCGACCTTGTAGTTCTCGACCACGATGTCGCTCTTTTCGGCCAGCCGGTGGATCAGCTGCTGGCCCTCGGCTCGGGCCAAGTCGACGGTGATCGACTTCTTGTTGCGGTTGGCCGAAAGAAAGTACGCCGAATCGCCGCGCTCGGCCGCGTCCACCTTGACGAACGGAGGCCCCCAGCCGCGCGTGTCGTCGCCTTCGCCGGGCTTCTCGACCTTGATGACTTCGGCGCCCATGTCGGCCAGGTTCTGCGTCGCAAACGGGCCGGCGAGCACGCGCGACAGGTCGAGCACGCGCAGATGCGACAGCGGGCCGGGGCGGGCAGCGGTTTCGGTCATGGCGCGTCGGGTCGTTCGTGATCGCCAATGCTAAGCGAGCCCGTCCGGGCGCGGACCGCTCTATAAAATCGCGCCCCGCGTCAGACCGACAAACCTGCAACGATGCTCGACGACCGCCTGGCCGTGCTGCCCCAGTACCTGCTGCCCAAGGGGCTGCTGACGCGCGCCGCCGGCCGGCTGGCGGCCGGGCAGCACGGCGCGGCGACGACGCGCGTGATCCGCTGGTTCGTCGCGCGCTACGGCGTCGACATGAACGAAGCGGCCGAGCCCGACATCGCCGCCTATGCCAGCTTCAACGACTTCTTCACGCGCGCGCTGAAGCCCGATGCGCGTCCGCTGGCGCGCGCCGACCTGGTGTGCCCGGTGGACGGCAGCATCAGCCAGTTCGGCCGCATCCGCGGCCGCCAGATCTTCCAGGCCAAGGGCCACGACTACAGCACGGCCGCGCTGCTGGCCGGCGACGAGGCGCTGGCCGGTTGTTTCGACGACGGCCACTTCGCCACGCTGTACCTGAGCCCGAAGGACTACCACCGCATCCACATGCCCTGCGCCGGGCGGTTGCAGCGCATGCTGCACGTGCCCGGCGCGCTGTTCTCGGTGAACCCGGCCACCGCGCGCGGCGTGCCGGGGCTGTTCGCGCGCAACGAACGCGTAGTGTGCCTGTTCGAAGGCGAGCACGGCCCCTTCGTGATGGTGCTGGTGGGCGCGACCATCGTCGGCAGCATGGCCACCGTGTGGCATGGCGTGGTCAACCCGCCGCGGCCGGGGCACGTGCGCGAATGGCGCTACGACGGCAATGGCGGCGAAGCGCCGGTGGCGCTGGCGCAGGGCGGCGAGATGGGCCGCTTCCTGCTCGGCTCGACGGTGGTGCTGCTGTTCCCGCGCGACGGGCTGCAGTTCAACCCGGCGTGGATGCCGGGCGGCGCCATCCGCATGGGCGAGATGATGGCGCGCCGCTGGGTCGCTCGGGCCGTCACTCGGGAAGACGCCCCAGGCCGAACATGACTTCCAGCACCGGCGCCGGCCGGCCGAGCGCCGCGAACCAGCGGTTGTAGAGCTCGGGCAGCGCCGGGCTGCGGTAGATCTGCGACAGCGCGGCGTCGACCGCCTGCTTCATCGCCCAGTCGCCGCGCGGCAGCACGATGGCGTAGGGCTCGAAGGACAGCGGATCGCCGAGCAGCGCCAGCGCCTGCGGATCCTTGGACCTGGCCACCAACCCGACCAGCAGCACGCGGTCGCTGGCCAGCGCGTCGATCGTGCCTGCTTCCAGCTGCGCCAGGCCTGCCTCGCGCGTGGGCACCGGCACCACGGTGGCCGTCACCAGCTTGGCCTTCAGCGCTTCGTTCAGCGCGTGCTCGTTGCTGGTGCCGGGGATGACGGCGATCTTCTTGTTGGCCAGGTCCAGCAGCGAGCTGCCGGGGGTAGCCGCGCGCACCAGCAGCCCGGTGCCGTCGACGAAGGTCAGCGACGAGAAGGCGACTTCCTTCATGCGGCCCAGCGTCACCGTGGTCGAGCCGCATTCCATGTCGGCCTGGCCGCTGCTGACGGCGCTGAAGCGCGTCTGCGTCGTCACCGGTACCCAGCGCACCTGCAGCGGCACCACGCCGACCTGCTTCTCGATGATGCCGATCACGCTGCGGCACAGCTCCACCATGTAGCCGGTGGGCTTGCTGTCCTTGTCCTCGAAGGAGAAGGGCGTGGCGTCGGCGCGGTAGGCGACGTGGATGGTCTTGCTGTCCTGGATCTTCTTCAGCCGGCCGTCGAAGGGGGCGCTGGCCATCTGGGCCAGGGCCAGGGCGGGCGCCAGGCAGAGCGCGGCGGCGGTGGTGTGCAGGCGGGACATGGGATTCCTCGGTGGATGTTCGGCAGCCCGCGGCGGGGCGGGGTCGCGCATTCTAGGAGCGGCGCCCGCCTCAGCCCGGCTTTGATTGCCCGCGCGATTCGCGCGCCGCGATCCACAGCGTGGCCGCGCAGATCACCGTGCCGCCGATCAGCGTGCTGCTGCTGGGCGTGTCGGCGAAGACCATCCAGCCGATCAGCGTGGCCCACACCAGGTCGAGGAACTTCACCGATTGCGTGGCCGAGATGTCGGCGACGTGGAACGAGCGCGTCAGGCAGTAGTGGCCGGCGCTGCCGAGCACGCCGCACAGCGCGAAGCCGGCCCACTGCAGCCAGCTCAGCGGCTGCCAGTTCAGCAGCGCCAGCGGCAGGCTGAACAGCGTCACCGTCAGCGCCTGCCAGACCACGATCACGCCGGTGCTTTCGTAGCGCGTCAGCCCCTTGGTCAGCAGGAACGAGGCGGCGAACATCGGCGCCGAGGCCAGCATCACCAGGTTGTAGAAGCCGCCGCTGCCGGCGAGCTTGGGGCCGACGACGATCAGCACGCCGGCGAAGCCGATGCCCGCGGCCAGCCAGCGCTCCCAGCGCATCGGCTCCTTGAAGAACAGGTAGGCGCCGATCATGATGAAGATCGGCGCGGTGAAGCCGATGGCCGTCATGTCGGCCAGCGGAATCTTCGGCAGCGCCGCGAACCACAGCATCAGGCCCACGGTGTGGAAGGCGCCGCGCAGGAACTGTCCGCCGATATGCCGCGGCCGGTAGGCCGCGAGCCCGGCGCGCCAGACCAGCGGCAGCAGCACAGCCAAGCCGAACAGGTAGCGCAGGAACTGCGCCTGGAACGGGTCGAGCTGCATCGCCAGCGCGCGCATCAGCGCGTTCAACACGGCGAACACTGCGCCGGACGCTGCCGACCACAGCAGGCCCCGGACCGTCGGGTCGAGCCGGCCCAGGCGGTGCACGGCGAGCGCGATGCGCCGCTGCAGCGGGCTGCGCGGCGCCCGGCGCGGCCCGCCCGGAGGCGTCGATGCGGCGGTCACGGGTGCGGCGCCGGGGCGGCGCTGGCGAGCGGTGTCATCGGGGACGGGCGGGCAACGGGCGATGATAGATTCGATCCGCCGCATGCCCTGCGCGCCTGCGCTGCACCGCCATGCAGGCCGCTGCCGGCTCGCCGCGCTGCTGCAGGCCGCCGCAGCGCCGGGCCATGCCCAGAGCCCTGCGGCCTACAGGCGTGCCGCGGCGCTGCAGGCCTGTCCGGCGGTCCAGAACGAGATCGTCGGCGCACGGGCGCCGGACGGCGGCGCGGTGCGCGTGCACCAGCGCCACCAGCGCCACCAGCGCCTGGACTACCACGTGGCGTGCGCATCCGCCGCCGCCTGCCGCGTGGCGGCCGGCGGCCGTGTGTCCATGACGGCCGGCGGCCGTGTGCCCATGACGGCCGATGGCCGTGTGCGCGTGACGCCGCAACCGCTGCCGCAGGGCAAGTTGCAGCGCAGCCGCTTCGGCGCCTCAAGTCGGCCCGGTGCGGGTCGATATGCGCTCGATGGCAATCCTCCGGCGCGTCGCGACGGCAGCAGGCGTGTCGGCGCTGCGGCGCCTGGCCTGCTGGCTGGGCATGTTGGGTGCGTTGGGTGCGTTGGCGGCGCCGCCGGCACGGGCCGCCGACTGCGCGCCCGACGCGGCGCTGCCGGCGGCCGCGCAACTGCTGCAACTGGAGCGCGATGGACGCGCCCAGCCGCAGCTGTGTGCCGCCCGGCTGGCGGCGCTGGCCGGCTCGGCCGAGGCCAGCCGCGACGAACGGCTGGAGGCGCTGCTGCTGCAGGGCTGGCTGCTGGCCGGCCTGTCCGACCACGCCGGCGCCGAAGCCGCCGCGCGGGCGCTCGAGCGTGCCGCCGAGTCCGGCTCGCCGCCGCTGGCCGCTGCCGCGGCCCTGCTGGTGCGCGCGCGGCTGGCCGAGCAGACCGGCGACACCGCGCGCGCCGGCGAACTGGTTGACCAGGCGGTGGCACGGCTGCCGGCGCAGGCCGGCACGCTGAACCGGCTGCGCTTCACCGCGGCGCAATCGCACATCCGCAACTCGGCCAGCCGGCTCGAGGACGCGATCCGCCTCGACCACCAGGCGCTGAAGCTGGCCGACGAGCTGGGCGTCGCCTGGCGCCAGGCCGAGGCGCGCAGCGACCTGGCCTACAGCTACTACCAGGCCGAGCAGCTGCCGCCCGCACACCGGCTCGGCGCCGAAGCGTTGGAGCTGGCGCGGCAGTCGGGCGATGCCATCACGTTGGCGCACGTCAACACCGTGCAGGGCATCATCCTCGGCGCGCTCGGCGACTCGCAGGCCGAGCGTGAGGCGCTGCAGGCCGCGCTCGGCTACGCGCGGCAAGCCGGCGCCAAGTACGAAGAATCGCTGTACCTGGCGAACCTGGCCGACTACTACCTGAAGCACGCCGACTACGCCACCGCGCTGCGCCACGCGCAGCAGGCGCTGCCGCTGACGCGCGAGCTGAAGAACCTGGGCGGCGAGACGGTAGCGCTGGCCAACATCGGGCTGGCGCAGATCGCCTTGGGCGACATCGAGTCGGGCAAGCGCCAACTGCGCTCGTCGATAGACATCGACGAGCGCCGCGGTTCGATCACCGGCGTGTCGAGCAGCCATGCCGAGATGGCGCAGTACCTGGAGCGGGCCGGCGACTACCGCGGCGCGATCGAGGCCTGGCACCGGCACCGCGCGCTGTCGGCGCAGATCCTGGCGCGCGACCGGCAGCGCGCGATCCTCGAGATGCAGGAACAGTTCGACGGCGAGCGGCGCGCGCGCCAGCTGGCGCTGCTGCAGCGCGAGGGCCAGATCAAGAGCGAAGAGCTGCACGCGCGCCGGCTCGAACAGTGGCTGTGGGCGCTGCTCGCCGCCGCCGGCGTGCTGGCCGCGCTGATGGCGTGGAGTCAGGTGCACCGGGTGCGCGCCGGCAACCGCCAGCTGCTGCGCAGCAACGCGCTGCTGCAGCAGCAGTCCGAAGTCGATCCGTTGACCGGCCTGGCCAACCGGCGCCACCTGCAGCAGGCGATGAGCCTCCTCGGCGCCGGCGGCGCCGGCTTCCAGGGCAGCGTGCTGCTCGCCGACCTGGACCACTTCAAGCGCATCAACGACCGCCACGGCCATGCCGCCGGCGACGCGGTGCTGGTCGAGGTGGCGCAGCGGCTGCGCCGGACGCTGCGCGAGGCCGACCTGATCGTGCGCTGGGGCGGCGAGGAGTTCCTGGTGGTGGTGCGCGCGCTCGACACCGGCGCGATGCAGGCGCTGGCGCAGCGTGTGCTGGACGCGATCGGCGGCGCGCCCTGCCGTCACGAGGGCAGGGCGGTGCCCGCGACGGTGTCGATCGGCTATGCCACCTTCCCGCTCGAACCGTCGCGGCTGGCGCTGTCGTGGGAGCGCGCGCTCGGCCTGGTCGACACTGCCATGTACCTGGCCAAGGCCCACGGCCGCAACCGCGCCTACGGCGTACGCAGCGTGCAGGCGCACGACGAGCAGCAGCTCGAGGCGATCGGCCGCGCGCTGGAAACGGCGTGGCTGGCCGGCGAAGTGGCGTTGACGGCGCTGAACGGTCCGACGGTGAACCCCGCTGCGGCAGACGCCGGTGCGCCTGCCGCGGCGCAAGTGCCCGCCGAGGCCGCGTGAAGGGCGTGAGGCTGCGCATGCGCCGTCCTTGGACACGCGTCGTGCTGCTCGCCGCCGCGGCGCTGGCCGGCGCCGCCGGCGCGCAGACCGCAGCCTTCGAGCAGCGCATCGACGCCTTGCTGCGCCAGGGCTGCGACCGCCCGGACGCGGCGCTGGCCGAACTGCAGGCGCTGCAACCGGCGGCGCAGGATCCGGCGGCGGCGCGGCTCGTGCTGCTGGCGCGCGGCATCGTGCTGGCGCAGAACGGACGCGATGCCGAGGCGCAGCGCGCGGCCGCGGCGCTGCAGGCACAGGCCGAGGCGCGCCGCGACCGGCAGGCCGCCGCCGGCGCCCACTTGGTGCAGGCGCTGACCGCGCACAACGCCGGCCGGCTGGATGTGGCCGCGAGCGCGGCGGCCCAGGCACGCGATGCGCTGCAGCCTGATTGCCCGGTGTTGGCGCGCGAGGCCGGTCAAGGACAGCGCGGCAGCGCCGCCGCCGCCCGCGAGGGTTCTGATGAGGGCCTGCAAGCGGCCGCGATGTCCTGCGAGCACCGCATCGGCTGGCAGGTGCTGCAGCTGCTGCAGCAGTACGCGGTGCATACCGGCGACTGGTCCGGCGCCAGCCGGCAGGCGCGGCTGGCACGCGAGCTGGCGGCCGCCGCCGGCGACGATGCGCGCGTGGCCTGGAGCAGCGGCGACCTGGCCTGGCTGAGTGCGCGCAGCGACGGCATCGACGCGGCGCTGCCGCTGCTGCACCAGGCGCAGCGCCTGGCGCAACGCAGCGGCGACCCGCTGCTGCAGGCGCGCACGCTGCTCGCCGAAGCGCAGATGGCCGGGCAGCGCGGCGACCATGACAGCGTGCTGCGCCTGGCCGGGCAGGCGCTGCCGCTGGCGCGCGCGGCCGGCTCGCCGCGGCTCGAAGCCAGCGTACTGAGCTTCGTCAGCGACGCGCAGGCCAAGCTCGGCCGCCCGGCCGAGGCGCTGCGCGCGGCCGAGCGCGGGCTGCCGATCGTGCGCCGCCACCGCGACCGCCGCATCGAGCTGGCGCTGGTCAACAACGCCGGGCTGGCGAAGATCGGCCTGAAGCGCAGCGCCGAAGGGCTGCAGGATCTGGCACGCGTCGAGCAGTTGACGCAGCACGCCGGCCTGGGCGCGCTGCGCGCCGAAGTGCTGCGCGAATACGACGAGGCGCTGGCCGCGGCCGGCGACGCGCGCGGCGCGCTGGCGCTGTTCCACCGCGAGCGCGCGCTCAGCGCCGAAGTCGCGCGGCTCGGCCGCGAGGCCACGCTGGCCCAGCTGCGCCAGGCCAACGACCACGAGCGCCAGCAGCGCGAGATCGAGCTCGCCGCGCGCGACAACCAGCTGAAGGCCGCGGCGCTGGCCAGCCAGGCGCTGGCGCACCGCGTGTGGGCGCTGGCGGCGCTGCTGGTCGGCCTGGCGGCGCTGCTGCTGCTGTTGCTGCACCGGCGCGTGCGCGCCACGCAGCGGCAGCTGCAGTCCAGCCAGGCGCGTCTGCGCGTGCAGAGCGAGCGCGACCCGCTGACGCATCTGGCCAACCGGCGCCACTTCCTGTCGGTGATGCAAAGCGCAAGCGCGCTCGGCCCCGGCGGCAGCGGCTTCGACGGTGCGCTGCTGCTGGTGGACATCGACCACTTCAAGCATGTTAACGACGGCCACGGCCATGCCGCCGGCGACCTGGTGCTGTGCGAGGTGGCCAGGCGCCTGAGCGAAGCGGTGCGCGGCGGCGACCTGGTGGTGCGCTGGGGCGGCGAGGAGTTCCTGGTGCTCGCGCTGCGCGCGCCGCAGGAGCAGGTGGAGATGCTGGCCGAGCGCGTGCTGCGCTGCATCGGCGAGCGGCCGGTGCGGGTGCAGGGCCAGCCGGTGCGCGTGACGGTATCGGTCGGCTATGCGCGTTTCCCGCTGCCGCCGCACGTGCTGCCGGTAGCCTGGGAGCAGGCCATCAACCTGGCCGACATGGCGCTGTACACGGCCAAGAACCAGGGGCGCAACCGCGCGGTGGGCATCGTCGCGGCGCAGGCCGGCGCTGCGCCCGAGCTGCAGCGCATCGAGGCCGACTTCGACCGCGCCTGGCACGAGGGGCGCGTCACGCTGAAGGTCGCGCCGGGGCCGCTGGCGCTGGCCGCCTGATCGCCGTTCGCCGCGCGGCCGGGACGGCTGCCGTCGCCGACAATCGCGGCGATGAATTCCTTCCCGCGCATCCCCGGCCAGCGGCTGCTGCATTCGCCCGGGCCGACCCGGCTGCCCGACGAAGTGCTGCACGCGATGAGCCGGCAGCCGATGGACCTGGCCGACCCGCGCCTGGATGCGGTCATCGCCGACGGCGAAGCAATGCTGAAGCTGCTGCTGGGCACGCACGACGCCGAGCTGCTGATGTATGCCGCCAACGGCCACGGCGTGTGGGAGGCGGTGATCGCCAACCTGCTCGGGCCGGGACGCGCGGCGCTGATCCCCGGCACCGGCCACTTCTCCGAAAGCTGGGCGCTGCAGGCCGAGGCGCTGGGTGGCCGGGTGCAGCGCACGCCGTGGGCCGAAGGTCTGCCGATCGATGCAGCGGCGGTGGCACAGGCGCTGCGCGACGACCGGCAGCACGAGATCGCCGCCGTGTTCGCCGTGCATACCGACACCGCCAGCGGCGTGACCAGCGATCTGCAGGCGCTGCGCGCGGCCATCGACGCCGCCGCGCATCCGGCGCTGCTGGTCATCGACGTCGTCGCCTCGCTGGGCGTCGTGCCTTTCGACATGGATGCGCTGCGCGCCGACGCGGTCATCGGCGCGTCGCAGAAGGGGTTGATGCTGCCGCCGGGCCTGGGCTTCGTGGCCGTGAACGAGCGCGCGCGTGCCGCGGCCGCGGCCAACCCGGTGCCGCGCTTCTACTGGGACTGGGCGCGGCGGCGCGATGCGCTGTCGTACCGCAAGTTCTGCGGCACGCCGCCGATCAACCTGCTGTTCGGCCTGCAGGCGGCGCTGCGGCTGCTGTTCGCCGAAGGGCTGCCGGCGGTGTTCGCGCGCCATGCGCTGCTGGCCGCTGCGGTGCAGGCGGCGGTGCAGGGCTGGAGCGAAGGCGGCGCGCTCGGCTTCTACTGCCGCCGCCCGGAGCACCGCTCGCATTCGGTGACCGCGGTCGCGGTGCACGGCGTCGACGCCGAAGCCTTGCGCAGCCTGGCGCGCGAGCGCTTCCAGGTGGCGCTGTCCGGCGGCCTGGGCCCGCTGGCCGGGCGCGTGTTCCGCATCGGCCACATGGGCGACATCAACGCCGCGATGGTGCTGGGCGCGCTGGCCGGCGTCGAGGCCGCGCTGCGCGCGCAGCAGGTGCCGATCGGGCCGGGCGTGCAGCGCGCGATCGAGCTGCTGGCGCGGGCATAGAGCCCGCCTCTGCATGACCCGCTCCGCCGACCGCCAGCCGCTGCTCGGCATCGCCTTCGTCGTCGGCGCCGCCGCCTGCTTCGCCATGATGGACACCACGGTGCGCTACATCGGCGCGTACTTCTCGGTGGCGCTGGTGCTGTGGACGCGCTACGGGCTGCACGCGGCGATCATGACGCTGTGGATCGTGCTGTCCAGGCAGCGCTCGTTCCGCAGCGCCAACCCGATGTTCCAGATCGCGCGCGGCGCGCTGCTGGCCTTTTCTTCGGCGATGGCCTTCGCCGCGCTGCGCCACATGCCGGTGGCCGAGTTCACCGCCATCGTCATGCTGACGCCGGTGATCGCCACGCTGCTGGCGCGCCTCTGGCTCAAGGAACGCATCTCTGCGCTGCGCTGGGCGCTGGTGGCCGGCGGCTTCGCCGGCGCGCTGATCGTCGTGCGGCCGGGCAGCGGCATCGTCGGCTGGGCGGCGCTGCTGCCGCTGGCCGCGTCGTTCTCCAACGCCGCCTTCCAGATCATGACCAGCCGCTACGCGCCGCACGAAGACCCGTTCACCACCAACTTCTACACCGGCGCCACCGGCATGGCCATCGCCACGCCGATCCTGCTGGCCAGCGTGGCCGATCCGATCGACACGCTCATCGCCGCGCCGGTCATGCACATCGGCGCGCTGCTGGCCGTGGCGGTGCTCGGCACGACCGGGCACCTGCTGCTGATCCTGGCGCTGGGCAAGGCGCCGGCATCGACGCTGATGCCTTTCCAGTACGCGCAGCTCGCGGTGGCTGCGCTGGCCGGCTACATCGCGTTCGGCGTCGTGCCCGACGCCTGGGGCTGGCTCGGCATGGCGATCATCGGCGTCTGCGGCGCAGCCAGCGCGTGGCTCAACGTGCGCACCGCGGCCGAGCGGCAGCGGCCGGTCAGCGCGGTGCAGGTGGACACGATCGCGGAGTGATGCCTGCCCGGCGTCTGGAGGACGCCCTGGTCCCCGATCGAATCGTTCTTCAGGTGCGGCATTGCCGAGCCCGGGGCCGCCGGACGGCCGTCCGTGTCGGCGGCTCCAGACCGAAGCGATGACCGTCTTTCGGCTTCTTCGGCCGCCGAGTCGATGTCGCGCCAGCCGGCGCGGCGTCCCAGCGCGATCGGCCGGCCGATGCTGCGCATGCGCCCGGCGCCGGTGACCACCGCCGCCTTGGCGTCGAAACCGGTCAATGCGCAGCCCATGCGCGTGTCCCTGAGGCGGTTGCCTCAAGCGGTCTGGAGTTCGGACAGCAGCGACTTCATGCCGTTCCAGACGATCTGCACGCCGATGCTCAGCACCAGCAGCGCCGACAGCCGCAGCATCACTTCCATGCCCTTGTTGCCGAGCCAGCCGCTGACGCGCCCGGCGTAGCGGTAGACCAGCAGCAGCGACACGGCGATGGCGGCCGCGCCGATGACCGCGGCAGTCGCCTGGAGGGCCTTGTTCTCCAGCGTCTGCCCGTGGTGCGCGCCCAGCGTGATGGCCACCGCGATCACGCCGGCATCGACCGACACCGGCAGCGTCAGCGGATAGAAGGCACGGCCAAGGGCCACCTGGCGCGCCTGCCGCGGGTCGGGCAGAGCTTCGTTGGCCGGCGGCTCGTAGTGCAGCAGGTTCCAGCCGAGCGCGCACACCACCGCGCCGCCGGCCACCTGCAGCGCCGCCACCGACAGGTCGAACAGCCGCAGCACCAGCGAGCCGAGCAGCATCGAGCCGAGCAGCAGCATGAACGAATACAGCGCGATGTGCCGCGCCAGGTCGCGCCGCGTGGCCTCGTCGCAGCCGCGCGTCAGCGTGACGAAGATCGGCACGTTGCCCGGCGGGTTGACCACCGGCAGCAGCGCGCCGACGATCAGCAGCACCGCATGCAGCAGCTGCAGCGCGTCGGCAGCGAGCACGGCGCCGCTCATCGAGCGCTGCCCGCGTGCGTGGGGCGGGCGGTGGCGAGGCGAAGCGTGTCGGGTCGCATGGGTACGGCGGCAAGGGCTGCCAAGAATACGGCAGGCGCGACGCATAGGTTCACCCGCGGCAGCCATGCCGCCCGAAGCCGGCCGGCGGCCGGTCCTGCGAGCCCTCAGTCCGCGCCGACGATCAGCAGCTTCCCGCCGCGATAGCGCGGCTGCTCGTAGACCCGCTTCAGGCCGGAAGGCGGCGGGTCACTGCGGCGCTGGATCAGCAGCACGCGGCCCGTGGGATGCGCGGCCAGCCAGGACTGGATCTCGTCCGCCTCGATCTCCGGCAGCGGCCGGTGCAGCCGCCCGGCCAGGTGCCACTGGCCGTGGTAGCCGCCGACGACCGCCACCTCGCGCCCGGCGGCCTGCTCGCTGGCGATCTGTGCTGCGGTGCGCGACACGTCGTAGGGCTCGCGCAGCAGCACGTCGGCGGCGCCGAAGAAGGCTGCCAGGCTCAGCAGCGTGGCCGCGGCCACCGCGCGCACCTCGCCGGCGGCATCGGCCGGCCGGCGCCACAGCAGCACCAGGCCGGCGGCGATGGTCACGGCTGCGGCCGCCCACAGCGCCGCGCCGCCCCCGGTGGCGCCGAGCGCGGCGCCGATGCGCGGCCGCGCGATGATGACGGCGGCACCCGCGAGCAGCAGCGCGAGCCCGGGCAGCCGCTGCGCGAGTCGGCTGGGGCGCGAGCCGTCCAGCGCGCGCGCACAAAGCAGCGCGAAGGGCGCGAACTCCGGCAACAGGTAGTGCCAACGCTTGCCGCTGATCAGGCTGAAGCCGAGCAGCGCCACGCCGAGCATCAGCAGCAACAGGCGCGCACCGCTGTCGGCCAGCAGCTCGCGCCGCAGCCCCTGCCACCAGCGCGGCCACAGCAGCCACGGCGCCAGCATCAGCGGCAGCCACGCCAGGTAGAACCACCAGGGCGCGCGGTGCGCGAAGCTGCTGGCCATGCGCCCGGCGGTCTGGCCCCAGAAGATCGCGTTGCGGTACTCGGGCCCGCCGACGATGCCGGCCGGGATGGCCCAGGCCAGGATCAGCGCCGCGCCGCCCAGCAAGGCCAGCATGACACCCGCATACCAGCGGCCGAAGCGCGGGCGCCGCTCGCGCATCCACCACGGGGCGAACAGTGCCGCCGGCATCAGGTGCAGCAGCGCCACCGGGCCCTTCGCATACAGCGCGCCGCCCAGGCCCAGCGCCAGCCAGACGAAGCCGCGCGCGCCGCCGTCCTGCCAGGCGCGCACGATGCCGTACAGCCCCAGCGCGACGAAGAAGCCGAGCATCGCGTCGAACATCAGCGCGGTCGCGAAATAGGCGTACAGCAGGCTGGACAGCAGCACGAAGGGAGCGATGCGCGCCACGGCCGGGCGCGCGGGCCACAGACGCCGGCCGAGTGCCGCGGTCAGGGCCAGCGTGGCCGCGGCGAACAGCGGCGAGATCAGCCGCGGCCACCATTCGTTGACGCCGAACAGCGCCCAGCCGGCGTGCATGGTCCAGAACAGCAGCGGCGGCTTGTGGTGGTAGGCCTCGCCGTTGCGCAGCGGCACCAGCCAGCTGCCGCGGTCCCACATCTCCCAGGCCACGGCGGCATAGCGCGTCTCGTCGATCGGCAGCAGCGGCCGCGCCAGCGCCACCGCGGCCAGCAGGCCGAGCAGTCCGGCCAGCAGCCAGGCGTCGCGCGCCGCGCCGCGCGGCTTCATGCGCCGGCGCCGGGCGGCGACAACTGTTCAGCCGCGCGGCGCTCGTGCCGGATCAGCCACAGGTTGCGGATGTAGACGACGAGCCCGAAGCCCTGGCCGAGCATGAACACCGGGTCCTCGCGGTACATCGCATAGATGAACAGCGTCAGCCCGCCGCCGAGCGAAAAGTACCAGAACAGCACCGGCATCACGCTCTTGCGCTGGCGCTCGCTGGCGATCCACTGCACCAGGAAGCGCGCCGAGAACAGCGCCTGTCCGGCAAAGCCGATGCCCAGCACCAGCCATTCGGGCAGGCTGATCGAATGCAGGTTCATGGTTCCACCTCGGGATGGGTCATGCGGCGCTTCAGCCACATCACGCCGCACAGGTCGACGATGCCGACCCACAGGCGGTTGTGCACGCCGTACTTCGAACGTCCCTGGGTGCGCGGGCGATGACGCACCGGCAGCGACACCACGGCGGCCCCTTCACGCAGCGCCAGCGCCGGCAGGAAGCGGTGCAGGTGGTCGAAGAAGGGCAGGGCCAGGAACAGCTCGCGCGAGAACACCTTCAGGCCGCAGCCGGTATCGGGCGTGCGGTCGCCGAGCAGGCCGCCGCGCACGCCGTTGGCGATGCGCGACGACAGCTTGCGCAGCCCGCTGTCGTGGCGGTCGCGGCGCCAGCCGGCCACCAGCTCCAGACGCGGCGCGCGCTGGCCGGGGCTCAGCGCCTGCAGCAGCAGCGGGATGTCGGCCGGGTCGTTCTGGCAGTCGCCGTCCAGCGTGGCGATCCACGGGTGGCGCGCGGCGCGCACGCCGCTGAGCAGCGCCGTGCTCTGGCCGCAGCTGCGGCGGTGGCGGATCACGCGCAGCCGCGGGAAGCGCGCGCAGGCCTCGGCCAGGCGCTGCGGCGTGGCGTCGGTGCTGCCGTCGTCGACGTAGATCAGCTCGAAATCGGCCCGTCCTTCGAGCGCGGCGTGCACCTGCTCGACCAGCGGCAGGATGTTGTCGGCTTCGTCCTTGACCGGGACGATCACCGACAGCTGGCCGCTGTAGTCGGGAGTGGAGGTGTGACTCATCGACTGGCGCGCGCCCGGAAACGGGCACGCCGCATCTGAAAAAAACCAACAACGATATGACGCCAGGCTTAAGGAATCCTTAAGCGGCCGTCGGCGGCGCAGGGCGCCGCGGCGGCAGCAGCGGCGCCGCCAGGTTCGGCCGCTGCTGCATCTGCGGCAGCTGCGGTTGGCCCGAACGGTTGTCGGCCAGCTGCAGCGCCGTGGCCAGCGCCGTCTCCAGCTGCCGGTCGCGGCCGGCGGCGGCGTCCTGCGGCGCGTTGTCGACCTCGATGGTCGGGTCGGTGCCGTGGTTCTCGACACCCCAGCCGACGTCGCGGAACCAGAACGAATACTCCGGCTGCGTGGTCTCGGTGCCGTCGACCAGCCGCTGCCGCGGCCAGATGCCGATCACGCCGCCCCAGGTGCGCGTGCCCACCAGCGGCCCCAGGCCCATCAGCTTGAAGCCGTGGGCGAAGATGTCGCCGTCGCTGCCCGCGTGTTCGTTGCACAGCGCCACCACCGGCCCGGCCAGCGACTCCACTGGATAGGGCTCGATGCGGCCCCAGCGCGGCACGTTGTAGGCGATGCGCTTGCGCGCCACCTTCTCCAGCAGCAGCTCCGAGACATGGCCGCCGCGGTTGTAGCGCAGGTCGACGATCAGCGCCTCGCGGTCGCATTCGGCGCCGAAGTAGCGGTGGAACTCGGCGAAGCCGTCGGCCATCATGTCCGGCAGGTGCAGGTAGCCGACGCGCTCGCCCGACTGCGCGTGCACCCAGGCGCGTTGGCGCTCGACCCATTCGCGATAGCGCGCCGGCACCTCGTCGGCGAGCGTGGTCACCAGCACCTGGCGGCGCGTCGCGGCTTCGCCTTCTCCCGCGGCCAGCGTCAGCTCGACCTTCGCCGCGGCCTGGTGCACCAGCAGCGCCTGCGGCGGCCGCTCGCGCGACACCGGCTGGCCGTTGACGGCGACGATGCGCTCGCCGGCGCGCGCTTCGACGCCCACCGCATGCAGCGGCGAATCGGCCTGCGCGTCCCAGGAGTCGCCGCGCACGATGCGCGTGATCTCGTAGGAGCCGTCGGCGTCCACCAGCCGCAGCTCGGCCGCCAACTGGCCCAGTGCCACGGCCGGCGGGCGGCGGTGGTCGCCGTCGGATTCATAGGCGTGCGAGGTGCCGAGCTCGCCCTGCAGCTCCCAGATCAGGTCCGACAGCTCGGCGCGCGTGGCCACCAGCGGCAGCAGCGGCTCGTAGCGGCGCAGCATCGCCGGCCAGTCGACGCCGGACATGTCGGCGACCCAGAAGTGCTCGCGCTGCAGCCGCCAGACTTCGCGCAGCATCTGCCGCCATTCGAGTCGCGGCTCGACCGAGACGCGCACGCGGTTCAGGTCGATCCAGCCGCTCTTGCGCGAGGGCGCGTCGCTGTCGCCGCTGTCGGCCGCGTCACGCCGGTCCTCGCGGTGGTCGACCGCAATGGCGCGCAGCCGCTTGCCGTCGCGCACCAGCAGCGTCGTGTGGTCGGCGGCGAGCTGGAAGTCGTCGGCGCGGTCCATCAGCGTGTCCAAGCGCCGGCTGGCGAAGTCGAAGACCTCGAGCCGGCCGCTGCCTTCCTTGTGACCGCCGCGGCCCTGCTGGCCTTCGATCGGCAGCACCGTCCACAGCAGCTTGCCGTGCGCGGCGCCGGCGAGTTTGCCGAAGCGGTTTTCGGCCACCGGGAAGGCGGCGATGCGCTGCGCGATGCCGTCCAGGTCCACGCGCAGCGGCGAGGGTGCGGGCGTGGCCTTGTCGTCGGCCTTGTCGTCGTCCTTCAGGCCCTTCGGCTCGCGCTCGAAAGGCGCGGCGCCGCCGGCGCGCAGCGCCACCAGGTACGGCCGCGCGGCACGCGGGAAGCTCATCTCGAACTGCACGCTGTCGTACACCGGGTCGTAGGTGCGCAGCGACAGGAAGTACAGCCAGCGTCCCTGCGGGTCGAAGCTCGGGCTGTAGTCGCGGAACTCGGGCTGCGTCACCAGGTGGCAGCGCCGGCTGGCCAGCTCGCACAGCTTGATCGCGCGCTGCCGCGCCGTGGCCTGGAAGCTGTAGGCCAGCCAGCTGGCGTCGGCCGACCAGGCCAGGTCTTCGCAGCGGCCGGCGTCGCTGCGGTCGACGAGCACGCAGTCGCCGCCGGCGGCATCGCCGATCCACAGCTCGTTGCGGCGGTTGGCGATGGCCACCAGCGTGCCCACCGGCGCCGCGCTGAGGCTGTCGACCGGGCCCACCGGCCAGCGCAGCGTGCGCACGCCGTCGGTGCCGTGCAGCTCGAGCTGCTCCTCGCCGCCGGCGTCGCTGACGACGACCAGCGTCTGGCCGTCGGCCAGCCACTGCCCGAGCCGGCAGCGCACGCCGTCGGCGGCGCCGCGCTGGCACACCGCGCCTTCCCACAGCGGCATCGTGTAGAGCTTGCCGCGCACGTCCAGCGCCAGGCTGTGGCCGGCCGGGTGCAGTTGCACCCCGCCCAGGTTCGCGTCGGCCGGCACGAAGCGCCGCGCCGCCTGCGTGCGCGTGCTCGGCACGTCGATAGTCAGCCGGCGCGGCGCGCCGTTCGCCGGGTCCAGCAGCCACAGCGCGGCGCCGCACTGGTAGACGATGCGCCGGCCGTCGCTGGCGGCGTGACGCACGTAGAAATCGGCGTGGTCGGTATGGCGCCTCGAGTCCGTGCCGTCGGGCAGGCACGAATAGAGGTTGCCCACGCCCTCGGCGTCGGACACGAAGTACACGCGCCCGTCGATCCACATCGGGCAGCTGATGTTGCCAGCCAACTCGCTCATGCGGCGGTACTGGCCGCTGCCGTCGGCGTCGATCCACAGATGGCCGGCGGTGCCGCCGCGGTAGCGCTTCCAGCGCGCCGGGTCGGCGGTGTTGCGGCCGATGATGCGCGCGCCGCCCGGCCCGAAGGCCAGGTGGTTGACCTGCCCCAGGTGCAGCGACTCGGGCATGCCGCCTTCGGGTGCGATGGTGAAGGCCTGATGGTTGCGGACGAAGGGCTGGCCCCAGGTGCTGACGAACAGGATGCGGCCGTCGGGAGTCCAGCCGCGCACCAGCGTGTCGGTGCCGAGCCAGGTCAGCCGCCGCGCCGGGCCGCCTTCAGCCGGCATCACGTATACCTCGGCGTGCTGCTCGTCGCGGCCGATGTAGGCGATCCAGCGGCCGTCGGCCGACAGGCACGGCGTCGACGGCTCCGACAGCCCGGCGCTCAAGCGCTGCGCGACGCCGCCGCCGGTGCCGACGCGCCACAGGTCGTCGTCGCTGACGAAGACCACGGTGTCGCCCTGCAATGTCGGTTGTCGCAGGTAGGCGGGTTCGCTCATGAGCTGGGAGCCGTCTTGAAGGGGCGGCAAGTATGCCCCTTCGGCGTCGCGCAGCAGGCCGCGAAGTTTTGCTACCGTGCGGGCTTGCAAAACCACATTCCGGAGACGGTGATGAACTACCGCTGCGCGCACCGCTGGACCTTCCCGAAGTGGGGCGGTGCTCTCGAGTCCACCACCGTGGAGCTGCCGGCGCCGGCCGGCCATGAGGTCACGGTGCGCATCAGCCACTGCGGCATGTGCCATTCGGACCTGCACATCCAGGCCGGCGGCTTCGACATGGGCGGCGGCAAGCTGTCGTCGCTGGAGCGCGCCGGCACCAAGCTGCCGGTGACCATGGGCCACGAGATCGGCGGCGAGGTGGTCGAAGTCGGCCCGGACGTGAAGGACGTGAAGGTCGGCGACAAGGTCATCGTCTACCCGTGGCTGGGCTGCGGCCAGTGCCCCACCTGCGAACGCGGCGATGAGCACCTTTGTTTGCGCGCGATGCGCAACATCGGCATGCAGCTGCCCGGCGGTTATGCCGATCTGGTGCGCGTGCGGCACGACAAGTACCTGGTGGGCATCGGCAAGCTGGAGCCGGCACGCGCCGCGACCTTCGCCTGCGCCGGCATCACCGCCTTCGGCGCGATCAGCAAGCTCGACCCGCTGACCGACGACGACTACGTGGCGGTGATCGGCTGCGGCGGCGTCGGCATGACCGCGGTGGCGCTGCTGTCGGCCACCAGCCCGGCCAAGGTGGTGGCCATCGACCCGGACCCGGCCAAGCGCGAGGCGGCGCTGCAGCACGGCGCGGCGCTGGCCTTCGACCCCGGTGCGGCCGACGCACTGAAGACCATCGGCAAGGCCTGCAGCATGAACGTCGCCGGCGCGGTGGACTTCGTCGGCGCCGAGTCCAGTTCGTCGCTGGCCGTGAACCTGGTGCGGCGCACCGGGCAGGTGGTCATCGTCGGCCTGTTCGGCGGCGAGTTCCGCATGCCGCTGCCGCTGTTCCCGCTGAAGTCGCTGCGCATCAGCGGCTCCTATGTCGCCGGGCTCAACGAACTGCGCGAACTGGTGGCGCTGGCGCAGCGCGTCGAGCTGCCGCAGATCCCGCTGGACCTGCGGCCGATGGCCAGCGTCAACCAGGCGTTGGACGACCTGGCGCATGGCCGCGTCGTCGGCCGCGTGGTGCTGCAGCCCTGAACGCCGCCGCCGGCGCCGCGGCGGCAGCGGCGCCGCCGGCGTCCCCCGCGCCGCCGTCGCCGCTGCTCGACGGCCCGATCCTGCGCACGCTGCTCAAGCTCGCCGCGCCCAACGTCGTGGCCATGTCGCTGACCGTGTGCGTGGGCATCGCCGAGACCTTCTACGTCGGCCTGCTCGGCGTCGTGCCGCTGGCGGCGATGGCGCTGGTGTTCCCGTTCGCGATGCTGACCGGCATGCTGTCGGCCGGTGCGATGGGCGGTGGCGTGTCCTCGGCCGTCAGCCGCGCGCTCGGCGCCGGCGACCTGCCGCGCGCGCAGGCGGTGGCCAAGCATGCGCTGCTCATCGGCGTGCTCGCCGGCCTGGCCTATTCGGCGTTGCTGCTGGCGCTGCGGCGCTGGCTGTTCAGCACGCTGGGCGGCAGCGGCGCGGTGCTGGACGAGGCGCTGGCCTTCTCGAACGTGCTCTTCGGCGGCGCGCTCAGCGTGTGGGTGTTCAACACGCTGGCCTCGATCGTGCGCGGCAGCGGCAACATGCGCGTGCCGTCGATCGCCATCGGCGCGGTGATGGCGCTGCAGATCGCCATCGGCGGCAGCCTGGGCCTGGGGCTCGGCCCGCTGCCGCGGCTGGGCATGCCCGGTGTGGCCTCGGGGCAGATCCTGGCGATGGCCCTGGGCACGCTGTTCCTGCTGTGGTACCTGAGGCGCGGCGGCGCGCGCGTGCGCCTGGCGTGGCGCGGCATCGCGCTGCAGCGCACGATGTTCCGGGACATCCTGAAGGTGGGTGCGGTGTCCTGCCTGTCGCCGCTGCAGTCGGTGTCGACGATGGTGCTGATGGCCGGGTTCGTCGCGCACGCCGGCGTGCTGCCGCTGGCCGGTTATGCGATCGGCCAGCGGCTGGAGTTCCTGATGACCACGGTGGCTTTCGGCGTCGGCATCGCGTCGATTCCGATGGTCGGCATGGCGATCGGCGCGGGCCAGGTGGCGCGCGCGCGCCGCGTCGCCTGGACCGCCGGCACGGTGACGCTGGTGCCGGTGGGCCTGATCGGCCTGGTCGTCGCGCTGGCACCGGACCTGTGGGGCCGCATCTTCACCGGGCAGGAAGACGTGCTCGCCTACACGCGCCAGTTCCTGCACTGGACCGGCCCGCTGTTCGGCGTGTTCGGCTTCGGGCTGACGCTGTACTTCGCGTCGCAGGGCGCGGGCCGCATGGCCGGCCCGGTGGCCGCGGCGACGCTGCGGCTGGCGCTGGTCGCGCTGGCCGGCAGCTGGCTCAGCGCACGCGGCGCGCCGGCCTGGCAGCTGTTCGCGATGGCCATGCTGGCGATGGCTGTCTACGGCCTCACCTGTGCGCTGGCGCTGCGCTATAGCCGCTGGGAGCGGCCGGCACGGGGCGGCTGACCGTGGCGGCGTTGGAACACCAGGCGGCGCCGAAGACATCGGGCATGGTCCACCGGCGCTGCGATGGAGCCCACCTCTGCGGGGCGCCGTTCTCTTGTGATCCGGCTCATTTGAAGCGGCCGCGCCGCAACGCCCCCACGCGTCACGCTGCTCATCGCATCCTCTGGGCGGTGGCCGGCTTGCTCGTCGGCGCCTGCGCGAGCACGACCGTGACGCTGAGCCCGGAACCACGGTCTTCGCTGTGCCAAGCGCAGGCAGAGCCGGCATCCGCGCTCGTCCTCTGGGCCCCGCAGTGGCGGGCGGACCAGAAGGATGCAGCGCTTCGCGAAGGCGCCGCGGAGCAGGGCATGACCCGCTTCTTCGACACTTCGGCCTGCTTTGCGCACGCTGAGGTCCGCAGGGTCGCGCTGGAGTCCACGGAGCCGCAAGAGCAGCTTCGGCGCGTCGTCGCCCATGCGGGGCGCAAGCCCGATCGTGTGCTCGTCATCGTCGTGCGCGAGCTCGGGCCCGTCGTCAGGCTGCTCTCGTCGGCAGCCCTGGTCGAAGGCGGCACGCAGGTCGTGCTCGAGATTCGCGACTACCGAGCCCCGGGTTTCGGTCCGCCCCTGACGTATTCGCTGCGCTGGCAGAACGGCGGGCCGGGCGTCGTCAGGGGCGTGGCCACGCTGCCGGCGGACATGGAGGCCGCGCTGCGCGCGGGTTTCGCGCCCCGAGCGCGTGCGCCGTGAAGGCCGACTCGTCCGTCGAGCGGGCGGGTCCAGGCACGGCATGCACGATGGGCGATGAAGTTCTCGCCGGATCTGCCGCGTTGCGCGGCTTGATCGGCTCCAAAGCCTCGCCAAAGGTTCCCGGATGAGTTTGACCATACACACGCAACGCGTTATTATCGCGTCCCATGCCTATCCGGAGCTTCAAGTGCAGCGACACCCAAGCCCTCTTCGAAGGCAAGAGGGTGAAGCGTTGGGTGAACATTGAACGCCCGGCGCTGCGAAAGCTGGCGCAATTGGACTGGTCTGCCGTTCTTGATGACTTGAAAGTTCCACCGGGCAACGGGCTCGAGGCGCTCGAGGATGACCGGAGGGGTCAGCACAGCATCCGCATCAACAAGCAGTGGCGCGTGTGCTTTGTATGGACGCCCGAGGGCGCTGATGACGTTGAAATCGTTGACTACCATTGAAGGAAGACAGATGCGAACCGTAGCCCCTGTGTCTCCCGGCGAAATGCTCGAAGAAGAGTTCCTGAAGCCGCTGGGTCTGACGAAGTACCGTCTGGCCAAGGACATCGGTGTTCCTGCACAGAGAATCGGAGAGATCGTCGCAGGGAGGCGCTCGATTACCGCGGACACCGATCTTCGGCTCTGCCGCTACTTCGGCTTGAGCGATGGGTGGTGGCTGCGTGGGCAAGTGGCCTATGACACGGCCATTGCCAGGGAAACGCTTCAGAAGGAGCTGGCTGCGATTCAGAGGTGTTCGCTGCTGGCGGCGTAGTGAGTGCCGTATAAGGGGCGCAGCTCTGCGCCCGGGAGCGCGCGCCAGTTGGCGAGAGAGCAAAAAGCATAAGCAACTCACGGCGACGCTCGAAAGCTTGGCGCGCAGGTGGCGCAGAGAAGACGATTGCTGTCCACTTCGTCGGCAACGCAGCGGACGGTGCGAAGTCGAAGAGCCGGCGGCGTGGTGTGATTCGCTGGCGTCGAAGTCGAGTTCGACCTTGGCGCCCCTCGGATCATGGCTGAACGGCTGCCAGGTGCCGGCGCCGGCCTGGCGGCGCAGCTCGCAGCTCCAGCCGCGCGCGTCGAAGCGGGCTTTCGTCTCCTGCAACCCGCGCGCGCTGAAGGCCATGTGGTCGATGACGCCGGTGCGCGTGGGCGGCAGCGGCCTGTCCCAGTGGATTTGCAGCACCGCCTGCTCGCCGCCGGCATAGAGCCAAGCGCCTGGAAAACCCAGCTCGGGGTGCCAGTCTTCGTTCAGGCCGAGCAGGCCGCAGTAGTAGTCCAGCGTCTGCCTGCGGTCTGCGCCGGTGATGGTGAAGTGGTTCAGGCCGTGGATCATGTTTGCGCTCGTGGGCTGTGTCGCGCCAGCGCCGCGTCGATCTCGGCGCGGATCTCGTCGAAGCTGTTCAGCGGCTGGTTGCGTGCCGAACTTGGGCACGCTGGCCACCAGCGCCGAGCAGCGGCGGAACATGAACTCCGGCGTCGGCGTGGCGCCGCCGAGTTCGCAGGTCACCGTCTTCAGCACCGCGTCGAAGACCTCCGGTGTGCGCCCCAGGTATTTCTGCATCTCGGATGTGCGATAGCCGTCTTCGACGCGCAGCACCCAGCCGCGCGCGTTCATGTCTGCGGCCAGGCCGATGAAGGCCGGGATCTGCCCGTCGCGCAGCAGGTGCAGCCGCGGCAGTCCATGCACGTGCGGCCGGTCGGATCATGGCGAGGAGCGCAGTTTGCGTGAGAATCGATCGCAGCAGCCCCGCATCGGGACAGCAAAAGGAGACAACACCTATGGGCATGCTCGACGGCAAGTCGGTCATCGTCACCGGCGCAGGGCGAGGCATCGGCCGCGATTTCGCATTGGCCATGGCGGCCGAAGGCGCATCGGTGGTGGTCAATGATCCGGGGGTGTCGGAGAGCGGCAGCGGCCACGACGCCGGCCCGGCGCAGCAAGTGGTGGACGAGATCCGCGCTGCCGGCGGCAAGGCGGTGGCCAACACCGACAGCGTCGCCGAGTGGGAGTCGGCCAACCGCATCATCCACACCGCCACCGACGCCTTCGGCCGGCTCGACGTGGTGGTCAACAACGCCGGCATCCTGCGCGACCGCATCTTCCACAACATGTCGGTGGAGGAATGGAAGGCGGTCATCGACGTGCACCTGAACGGCAGCTTCTACATGGCACGCGCCGCGGCGTCGATCTTCCGCAGCGAGGAGCGCGGCGCCTTCGTGCACATGACCTCGACCTCGGGGCTGATCGGCAACTTCGGCCAGGCCAACTACGCCGCGGCCAAGCTCGGCATCGTCGGTTTGAGCAAGTCGATCGCGCTGGACATGGCGCGCTTCAACGTGCGCAGCAACTGCATCAGCCCCTTCGCCTGGAGCCGGCTGATCGGCACCATCCCCAGCGACACGCCGGAGCAGCAGGCGCGGCTGGCAAAGCTCGAGACGATGGAGACCAACAAGATCGCGCCGCTGGCCGTGTACCTGGTCAGCGACGAAGCGAAGGGAGTGTCCGGCCAGATCTTCGCGGTGCGCGCCAACGAGATCTTCCTGATGGGTCAGAGCCGGCCGATCCGCTCGGTGCACCGCGCCGAAGGCTGGACGCCGCAGACGGTGGCCTCGCATGCGATGCCGGCGCTGAAGGCCAGCTTCTATGCGCTGGACCGCTCGGCGGATGTGTTCAGCTGGGATCCGGTGTGATGTCAGGCCTGGGGTGCGGCAGGACTGGCGGCGCCGAGCAGGGGCAGGACATGCTGACGCAATGCAGGAAGATCCTGTTCGACCATGATCCAGACGGCATCCAGGTTGACGCTGAAATAGGCATGGATGAGGCGATCGCGGGTGCCGGCGATCAATCGTCAGGGCACGACGGGTTCGCTGGCGGTCAACTCGGCGCTGAGGTTCTTGACCGCCTCGCCAAAGATTTCGAGCTGCCGCACCACCGCGCTCTGCGTCTTGCGATCGACCATGAGGACGGCCTTGCCTTCGACGGTGAACCGGCCGATGTCGTCGATGGCATCGAGGATGTGACGAAGAAACAGCCGGTCGCGGCCGTTCATAACGGCCGTGCCTCGGCCAGTACACGCGCCTTCAGCGCTGGGTGCAACTCGGGCTCGGTGCACAGGTCGACCTTGACCCCCAGCGCTTCTTCGAGATCGAGTTGCAGCCCGACCAGCTGCAGCAGCGAAGTGCCCGCGGGAACGTCGACCAGCAGATCGACATCGCTGCCGTCGTGGTCTGCGCCGCGCGCCACGGACCCGAAAACGCGCACCCGGCTGGCGCCCCGCGCCGCGGCAAGAGCCAGAATCCGCTCGCGTTGCGCGGCTAGCGTCAGGGAAGGGCGCATCGCCGCATTCTCTCAGGAAGACATTGCATGAGTGGTTCCGCCTTCGGCATCCTCTCCTTCGGCGCCTATGTGCCGCGCTCGCGGCTGCAGCGCTCGGTGATCGCCGCCGCCAATGCCTGGTTCGCGCCCGGCCTGAAGGGCCTGGCCAAGGGCGAGCGCGCGATCTGCAACTGGGACGAGGACGCGATCACCATGGGCGTCGAGGCGGCGCGCGACTGCCTGGCCGGCTTCGACCGCGGCGCGATCACGCAACTGGTGCTGGCTTCCAGCACCTTGCCCTTCGACGAGCGGCAGAACTCGGGTGTGGTTGCGAATGCGCTGCAACTGCAGCCCGCGCTGCGCGCGATCGACCAGGCCGGCAGCCAGCGCGCCGGCAGCAGCGCGCTGGCCTCGGTGCTGGACGCTATGGCCGCCGCCGGGCAGACGTTGGTCGTGGCCGCCGACGCGCGCAAGGCCAAGGCGGCCAGCACGCAGGAGATGCACTATGGCGACGGCGCCGCGGCGATGCTGGTGGGGCACGGCGAGCCGCTGGCCACGCTGCTGGCCGCGCACAGCGAGACGGTGGACTTCGTGCACCAGTACCGCATGCACGACCGGCCGCACGACTACGCCTGGGAAGAACGCTGGGTGCGCGACGAGGGCTATCTGAAGATCGTGCCGCGCGCGGTGGCCGCGCTGCTGGAGAAGGCGCGGCTCGATGCCGCGGCGGTCACGCACTTCTGCATGCCCGGCACGCTGTCGCGCATCCAGGCGGCGGTGGCCAAGCGCTGCGCTCTGCCCGACGCCGCGGTGCGCGACAACCTGGGCGCGGTCTGCGGCGACACCGGCGTCGCGCATCCGCTGCTGCTGCTGGCCGCGGCGCTCGAAGACGCGAAGCCCGGCGACCGCATCCTGCTGGCGGCCTTCGGCGAAGGCTGCGACGCGCTGCTGTTCGAGGTGGCGCCGGCCATCGCGAAGGCCAGGCAATGCCGCGGCGTCAAGGGCGCGCTGGCCAACCGGCGCGAGGACGGCAACTACATGCGCTACCTGTCCTTCAACGGCCTGCTCGACATGGAGCGCGGCATGCGCGCCGAGCCCGACAAGCCGACGCCGCTGACGGTGATGTATCGCAACCGCGACATGATCCAGGGCCTGGTCGGCGGCAAGTGCCGCGTCTGCGGCACGGTGCAGTACCCGCGCCAGCGCTACTGCGTCAACCCGGAATGCAACGCGCTGGACAGCCAGGACGACTATGCGTTCTCGGAACGCAGCGGCACGCTGATGTCCTACACCGCCGACGCGCTGACCTACAGCCCCGACCCGCCGACCTACTTCGGCATGGTGGCTTTCGACGGCGGCGGGCGCATGCTGCTGGACTTCACCGAAGTCGAGGCCGGCCGGATCGACGTGGGGCTGCCGGTGCGCATGGTCTTCCGCATCAAGGACCAGGATCCGCTGCGCGGCTTCCAGCGCTATTTCTGGAAGGCCACGCCGGCTTGAGCCGGATCCGCCTCGGCGATATCATCGAAAGCGTTGCCATCACCGCAATCACCCGGAGGCTCCTGTGGCCAGCATCACCATCCGCAACCTCGACGACGAATTGAAGGCGAGGCTGCGTGTGCGTGCCGCGCAGCAGGGGCGCTCGATGGAAGAGGAAGCGCGCGTGCTGCTGCGCCAGGCGCTCGATGGGCCGCGCGCGGCGGCAACGCCGCATCTGGCGGATCTTGCGCTGTCGCTGTTCGGCGCGCGCCATGGGGTCGAGTTGCCCGCGATGCCGCGCGCCAAGGCGCGGCCCGTGCCGAGCTTCGACGAATGATCCTGCTCGATACCAACGTGGTGTCCGAACTCATGCGCCCCGCACCGGATGCCGGTGTGCTGGCGTGGGTGCGGGCACAGGCCGTCGATCAGCTGTCCACCAGCGTGGTGACGGTGGCTGAAATCGGCGCCGGGCTGGCCTGCCTGCCCGCCGGCGCGCGGCGCCGCGACCTGATGTCGCGCTGGAGCCGGCTGCAGGACGATGGCTTCGGCAAGCGCATCTTCGGCCTGGACCACGCGGCCGCGAAGGCCTACGGCGACATCTTCGCGCTGCGCCAGCGTGCAGGGCGATCGACGGCGGCCTTCGACTTGCTGATTGCCGCCATTGCCCACGTCCATGGCTTGGCGGTGGCCACGCGCAACGTGCGCGATTTCGACGATTGCGGCGTGCAGCTCATCAACCCCTGGGCGGGCGCACTGCCGTCCTAGATTGCCAAGGAGATCGTCATGGCAAGCGGCATCAAGGACAAGGTCGTCATCCTCGGCATGGGCTGCTCGAAGTTCGGCGAGCGTTGGGACTGCAATGCGCAGGACCTGATGGTCGAGGCCTTCGAGGAAGCACTCGCCGACGCCGGCATCGAGCGCAAACAGATCGAGGCCGCCTGGCTGGGCACCGCGATCGAGGAGCAGCACCTGGGCAAGTCGGCGGTGCCGCTGGCGATGACGCTGCGGCTGCCGTATATCCCGGTGACGCGCGTCGAGAACTACTGCGCCACCGGCACCGAGGCGCTGCGCGGCGCGGTCTACGCGGTGGCCTCGGGCGCGGCCGACATCGCGCTGGCGCTGGGCGTCGAGAAGCTCAAGGACACCGGCTACGGCGGCCTGCCGCAGCGCGGCCGCGGCGCGTTGAATGACCTGTTCTGGCCCAACCTGTCGGCACCGGGCTCGTTCGCGCAACTGGCCGCCGCCTACCGCGCCAAGCACGGGGCCGACAAGACCGACCTGAAGCGCGCGATGGCGCACATCTCGGTGAAGAGCCACGACAACGGCGCGAAGAATCCGAAGGCCCACCTGCGCAACAGGATCACCGAGGACGACGTGCTGCGCGCGCCGATGATCGCCGAGCCGCTGGGCCTGTACGACTGCTGCGGCGTCAGCGACGGCAGCGCCTGCGCGATCGTCACCACGCCGGACATCGCGCGCGGGCTTGGCAAGCGCGATCTGGTGGCGGTGAAGGCGCTGCAGGTCGCGGTGTCCAACGGCGAGGAAGTGCAGTTCGACCGCTGGGACGGCTCGTACTTCGCGACCACGCGCGTCGCCGCGGCACGTGCCTACAAGGAAGCCGGCATCGACAGGCCGCGCGAGCAGGTATCGCTGGTCGACGTGCACGACTGCTTCTCGGTCACCGAACTGGTGACGATGGAAGACCTGCAGTTGTCGCCCGAGGGCACGGCGATCCGCGACGTGCTCGACGGCTTCTACGATGCCGGCGGCGCGGTGCCGTGCCAGATCGACGGTGGCCTGAAGTGCTTCGGCCACCCGATCGGCGCCTCGGGTCTGCGTATGGTCTACGAGATGGTCCTGCAGTTGCAGGGCCGCGCCGGCCAGCGCCAATTGGGCAGCCCGATCTGGGGCGTGACGCACAACCTGGGCGGATTCCCGAGCCAGAATGTCGCGGCGATTTCGGTCATTGGAGCTTACGGGGCTTGACATGCTGCAACCGCTGCAACTGAGCCGCATACCGGACAGTGCCGAGGCGCTGCGGCCCGCCGTGCGCGCCTTCCTCGACGAGGCGCTGGCCGGCCGGCCCACCAACCGGCTGGCACGCTCGTGGATGGGTTTCGACGCCGAATTCAGCCGCGCGCTGGCGCGCCAGGGCTGGGTCGGCCTGACGCTGCCGCGCGAATACGGCGGCGGCGGCCAGGATGCCTTCCACCGCTTCGTGCTCGCCGAGGAACTGCTGGCGCGCGGCGCGCCGGTGTCGGCGCACTGGATCGCCGACCGGCAGAGCGGACCGCTGATCCTGAAGTACGGCAGCGAGCAGCAGCGCGCGTTCTTCCTGCCCAAGGTCTGCGCCGCCGACGTCTTCTTCTGCATCGGCTTGAGCGAGCCGCAGAGCGGCTCCGACCTGGCGGGCCTGCGCACGCGCGCCACGCGCACGGCCGACGGCTGGCGTTTGTCCGGCCAGAAGCTGTGGACCACCAACGCGCACCGCGCGCACTACATGCTCGCGCTGGTGCGCACCAGCGGCAGCCCGGAAGACCGGCACAAGGGCCTGTCGCAGATGATCGTCGACCTGTCGCTGCCGGGCGTCACCGTGCGCACCATCGGCGACCTGGCCGGCGACGCGCACTTCAACGAGGTGTTCTTCGACGACGTGCAACTGCCGGCGGACGCGCTGGTCGGCGTCGAGGGCGCCGGCTGGACGCAGGTGACGGCCGAGCTCGCCTTCGAGCGCAGCGGTCCGGAACGCATCTACGGCAGCATCGTCGTCTTCGATGCGTGGCTCGACTACCTGCGCACGCTGCCGCGGCCCGGCGAATGCGAGCTCATCCTCGCCGGCAAGCTGCTCGCGCAGCTGGCGCCGCTGCGCGAGATGTCGCTGGCCTTGAGCGCGCAGCTGGCCGCCGGCGCCAGCCCGGTGACCGAGGCGGCGCTGGTCAAGGATCTGGGCACCGAGTTCGAGCAGGCGCTGCCGAACCTGCTGGCCGATGCGCTGTACGCGGTACCCGACGCGCCGCCGCCGGAGATGCTGCTGCGCACGCTGCACTACGTGCTGCAGATCTGCCCGACCTTTTCGCTGCGCGGCGGCACGCGCGAAATCCTGCGCGGCGTGATCGCGCGCGGACTGGGGTTGCGCTGATGGACACCTTGCTCACCGAATCCTTCGACAAGCTGCTGCAGGGCGCCTGCAGCCCGGCTGTGGTGCGCGAGGTCGAGCGCAGCCTCGACACCGAGAAGCTGTGGTCCGAGATCGAAGCCTCGGGCTACCTGGACCTGCTGGTGCCCGGCGAAGGCGGCGCCGGCCTGCGCGAGGCCTTCCCGCTGTGGCTGGCCTGCGGCGCGCACACGCTGCCGCTGCCGCTGGCGCAGACGATGTGGGCGCGCGGCATCGCCGCCGCGGCCGGCGCGGAGCTGCCGGCCGGGCCGCTGGCCATCGCGCCGCACGCTGCACGCGCGGCCGACGGCGCGCTGCGCTGTGCCGGCGTGCCCTTCGGCGCGGTGGCGCGTGTGCTGCTGCTGCGCACGCCCGAAGGCGAAGCGCTGGCCGTGCCGCTGGCGGCAGCGGTGGTGCAGCGCTCGCAGGTGCACGGCAGCCTGCAGGCCGACGTGCAACTGGCCGCGCTGCCCGCCGATACGCTGCGCCTGGCCGGCGCTGTCGATCTGCAGGCCGGCGGCGCGCTGATCACCGCCACGCTGATGGCCGGCGCCTTGCAGCGCCTGCTGGCCATGACGCTGCAGTACGCCAACGACCGGGCGCAGTTCGGCAAGCCGATCGCCAAGTTCCAGGCGGTGCAGCAGCAGCTGGCGGTGCTGGTCGAGCAGGCTTTCGCCGCGCGCATGGCGGCCGAGCTCGGCTGCGCGGAAGCGGGCCTGCAGCCGCAGCGGCTGCGCGCCGCGGTGGCCAAGGCGCGCGCCGCCGAAGCGGCGGAAAGGGCGGTGGGCATCGCGCATGCGGTGCATGGCGCGATCGGCGTCACCGCGGAGTTCGACCTGCAGCTGGTCACGCGCCGGCTGCAGGAATGGCGCGGCGACCACGGCTCGGCCTCGTACTGGCATGCCGAACTGGGCCGCGCGCTGGTCGCGGCGCGCACGCCGACGCTGCCTTTCCTGTTGGACGTGCTGCTGCCGGGTGCCGCGGCGCGCGAAGGAGCCGATGCATGAACGCACTCGCCGAACGGCTGGGCACACGCTTCCCGTTGATCCAGGCGCCGATGGCCGGCGTGCAGCTGCATGCGCTGGCGGTGGCGGTCAGCGAAGCCGGCGCGCTGGGCTCGCTGCCGGCGGCGATGCTGACGCCGGCCATGCTGCGCGACGAGCTGCAGGCGCTGCGCGCGAAGACGGCGCGGCCCTTCAACCTGAACTTCTTCTGCCATGTCGAGCCCGCGCCCGACGCGGCGGCCGAGGCGGCATGGCTGGACGCGCTGCGGCCGTATTACGACGAGTTCGGCATCGATGCATCGAAGGTCGCCCCCGGCGCGGCGCGCGCAGCCTTCGGCGACGAGGCGGCGGCGCTGGTCGAGCAGTTCCGCCCGCCGGTGGTGAGCTTCCATTTCGGCCTGCCGCCCGCGCCGCTGCTGCAGCGCGTGCATCGTGCCGGCGCGTTCGTGCTGGCCTCGGCGACCACCGTCGACGAGGCGCGCTGGCTCGAGGCGCACGGTGCCGACGCCGTGATTGCGCAGGGCCTGGAAGCCGGCGGCCATCGCGGCCATTTCCTCAGCGGCGAGCTGACGCGGCAGCTCGGCACCTTTGCGCTGCTGCCGCAGATCAGGCAGGCGCTGCGCGTGCCGGTGATCGCTGCCGGCGGCATCGCCGACGCCGCCGGTGTGGCCGCGGCCATGGCCTTGGGCGCCGATGGCGTGCAGCTCGGCACCGCCTACCTGCTGTGCGGCGAGACCACCACCACGCCGATCCATCGCGCTGCGCTGCGCAGCGACGCGGCGGCGCACACCGCAGTCACCAACCTCTTTACCGGCCGGCCGGCGCGCGGCATCGTCAACCGCGTGATGCGCGAACTGGGCCCGCTGCGCGGCGCGCCGCATCCGGCCTTTCCGCGCACCACCGCGGCGCTGGCGCCGCTGCGTGCCGCGGCCGAGGCGCGCGGCAGCGGCGACTTCTCGCCGTTGTGGTCCGGCCAGAACCCTTCGGGCTGCCGGGCGGTTCCCGCGGCCGAACAGACCGCGGCCTTGTGCCGCGGCTTCGCCGCCAACGGAGCATCCAGATGAGCGAATTCCTGAAGTACGAACAGGACGGCGCCGTCGTGACGCTGACGATGAACGCGCCCGAAGTACGCAACGCGCTGACCGGCAATGCCGCGGTCGACGAATTCATCGCCGCCATCGAGCGCATCAACGCCGATGCGAGCGTGCGCGTGATGATCCTCACCGGCGCCGGCACGGCGTTCTCGTCCGGCGGCAACGTCAAGGACATGAAGCGCTTCACCACCGGCGAAGTCACGCCGCAGCAGATCGCGCGCTGGTATCGCGACGGCATCCAGCGCCTGCCGCTGGCGCTGCAGAAGCTGGAGGTGCCGAGCATCGCCGCCGTCAACGGCCCGGCCGTCGGCGCCGGCTGCGACCTGGCCTGCATGTGCGACATGCGCATCGCCTCGTCGCAGGCCAGCTTCGCCGAGAGCTTCATCCGCGTCGGCCTGATCCCGGGCGACGGCGGCGCCTGGCTGCTGCCGCGCGTGGTCGGCCTGTCGCGTGCGATGGAGATGTCCTTCACCGGCGATGCGGTCAAGGCCGACGAGGCGCTGGCCATCGGCCTGGTGTCGCGCGTCGTCGCGCCCGAGGCGCTGATGTCGGAGGCGCGCTCGCTGGCCGCGCGCATCGCGCGCAACGCGGGCCAGACGCTGCGCCTGACCAAGCGGCTGCTGCGCGAAGGCCAGCACCAGCGCCTGGATTCGCTGCTCGAGCTGTCGGCGGCGCTGCAGGTGATCGCGCACAAGACGCCGGCGCACGCCGAGGCGGTGAACGCCTTCATCGACAAGCGCGAGCCGAAGTTCGGCGACCTGTGATGGCCGCGCCGGCCGCGTTCTTCCACGCGCGCGCCGAGAACATCGGCCACGGCAGCGAGCGCTCGCGGCGCCGGCCGATCGGCTACGTGTTCAACGCTTCGGCCGACGATGTCGAGCAGATCAACCAGCAGCTGACGCAGGCGCGCGCGCCGCTGGTCGGCGGCGTGGCGGTCGACGCAGTCGACCTGAAGATGGGCGTGGCCACGCTGCAGCTGGTCGAGACCGATGCGCGCATCAAGCGCACGGCCAAGCCCGAGGAGGACTGGACGCGCGTGCTGATCGCCGGGCGCGACGCCAGCGCGCGGCTGCGCCCGCGCACGCCGCGCGACGTGGCGGCGGACGAGCGCCGGCCCGGCAGCGCCGCGGCGCCGGACCCGAAGAACAAGGAAGTGTTCATCGTGCACGGCCACGACCATGAAGCGATGCACAGCGTGGCGCGGCTGCTGCAGCAGCTGCAGCTGACCCCGGTGATCCTGGCCGAGCAGTCCGGCGGCAGCCGGACGGTGATCGAGAAGTTGGAGCGGCACGCGGCGGCGGCTTTCGCCGTGGTACTGCTGACGCCGGACGATGCCGGGCGCGCCGCCGGTACCGCCGACGAGCAGCCGCGCGCGCGGCAGAACGTGATCTTCGAGCTCGGCTTCTTCGCCGGCCGCCTGGGACGCAACCGCGTGTGCGCGCTTGTCAAGGGCCAGGTCGAGATCCCGTCCGACTGGCACGGCGTGCTGCAGCACTCGCTGGACGCGGGCAACGGCTGGCAACTCGACCTGGCGCGCGAGCTGCGCGCAGCAGGCTTCGAGATCGACCTGAACCTGCTTTGAGGCTTCAGCGCGGCAGCCGCGGACGGCTGAGCCGTATCATCAGCCGCAGGTATTCGAGCCGCGCGTGCAACTCGCGCATCTGCTGGCGCAACTTCAGCAGCGCCTGCAGCCGCGCTTCGAGCTCGTCAGTCAGCGGCAGCGACCGCGGATTCTGTGACTGGGGCGGGTTCATCATCGGGCAGGAGTTGCGGCAAGTGCATGCATCTTCAGCGCCGCCCCGCGGCCGGTCAACCCCGCAACCGGGTGGCCCGGCCTGCTAGATTCGATGGCCCGCAACCACGCATCACGCACCCGATCGACATGAAGGTCTGCATCTACGGCGCCGGCGCCATCGGCGGATTCATCGGCACGCGGCTCGCCGCCGCCGGCTCGTGCACGGTCGCGGCGGTGGCGCGCGGAGCCACGCTGCGCGCGCTGCAAGAACACGGCTGGCGGCTGCGCCAGGGCGGCGCGCTGCTGCAGGCGCCCGCGCAAGCCAGCGACGAGCCGCGCCAACTGGGCCCGATGGACCTGGTGGTGCTGGCGGTCAAGGGCCCGGCGCTGGCCGAGGTGGCGCCGCGCATCGCGCCGCTGCTCGGCCCCGATACGCTGGTGCTGCCGGCGATGAACGGCGTGCCCTGGTGGTTCGCAGCGTCGACGCCGGCCTTGCAGGATGCGCCGCTGCGCAGCGTCGACCCTGACGGCAGCCTCGGCCGCCACATCCCGCTGGCGCAAGTGATCGGCTGCGTCGTGCATGCCAGCACCTTCACGCCCGAGCCGGGCCTGGTGGAGCAGCGCATGGGCCAGGGGCTGATCATCGGCGAGCCGCTGGGCGGCGCTTCGCCGCGCGCACAGCAGCTGGGCGCGCTGCTGCGCGGTGCCGGCTTCGACACCACGGTGTCGGCCAACATCCGCCAGGACATCTGGTACAAGCTGTGGGGCAACATGACGATGAACCCGGTGTCGGCGATCACCGGGGCCAGCGTCGACCGCATCATGGCCGACCCGCTGGCGCTGGCCTTCTGCACGGCGGCGATGCAGGAGGCAGCCGCGGTCGGTGCGCGCATCGGCTGCGCGGTGGGGCAGAGCGCCGAAGACCGGCACGCGGTGACGCGCAAGCTGGGCAGCTTCCGCACCTCGATGCAGAACGACGTCGACGCCGGCCGCGCCATCGAGCTCGATGCGCTGGTCACGGTGGTGCGCGAGATCGCGCAGCGGCTGGGCCTGGCTACGCCGAACATCGACGCGCTGCTCGGCCTGACGCGGCTGTTCGCGCGCGTGCGCGGCCTGTATCCCGAAGACGAGCGCGCGCTGCCGGCTAGAACTTGAAGATCACGCCGATGGTCGGGCCGTTGAGGCTCAGGCTCTCCACGTGCGAGCCGCTCTTGAAGTCGTAGTCCAGGTAGCGCCAGGTGGCCAGCACCGAACCCCAGTCGAACTGGTAGCCCAGGCCGGCGTTGACCTGCCAGGTGAACTTGGACTGCCCGGTGCCCACGTCCACGTAGAAGGGTACGAACCACTTGCGTTCCTCGCCGATCAAGGCGCGGCCCTTCAGTCCGACGACGCCGTCCCAGTAGGAGTCCGACGTCTCCTTGGAGCCTCTGGGCGTGATCGGCCCGGGCCCGGCCAGTGACCAATCCACCGTGTTGGTCATGTCCAGCAGCCGCGCGCCGAACAGCAGGTCCATCGTGCCTTCGGCGTCGTTCTTCAGGCCGTACAGGCCGGCCAGCGTCCAGATCCACGTCTTCACGTCGAGATCGGCGTTGGCGCGCACGTTCACCGGCGGCAGCCTCGGCGGATGCACGGTGAAGGTCGTGTTGCGCTGGGCGCCCAGGTCCGCGTAGGCCAGGTCGGTCCACAGCCCCCATTGGCCCTGGCGCGCCTCGAAGCTGCCGAAGAAGGCGAACTTCAGTGCACGGATCACGTCGCCCATGTCCAGGTCCATGCTCGGCCCGCTGCCGTTGGGTGGGAACGAGGTCGTGCCCGAGATGCCGGGGAACCATCCGTACATCGAGACTTCGAATTGCCACGGGCTCTGGCCTTGGGCCTGCGCGGCCAGTGGGGCGGCGCCGGCCAGCGCCAGGCTCAGCAGCGGGGCCGCAAGGCGGCGGTAGGGGGTATGCATCGTTGCTCTCCTCGTGTGTGGTCGATGTGGGGATTCCCGGCACTGCGAGCTTCAGGCCGGGGCGTCGACGATGGCGATGTCGACACGCTGATTCTGCGCCCGTCCCTCGGCCGTGGCGTTGGACGCGGCCGGGTGTGTTTCGCCCAGGCCGACCGGTGTGATCAGCGTGGCCGGCACGCCTTGCGCGCTGAGGAAGGCCGTCACCGCCGCGCTGCGTGCCTTCGACAGCTCGACGTTGCCGCTCAGCCGCTCGACCAGCGTCGGGCCGAGCGGCACGTCGTCGGTGAAGCCGACGACGACGATGCGCTTGCCGGGCAGCTCCTTCAGCGCCGGTGCCAGTTCGGCGAGCGTGGCCTTGCCGGCTTCGCCAAGCTCCGCGCCACCCTCGGGGAACAGCGTGGCGTTGGCCAGGGTCAGCCTGATCAGGTTCTGCAGTTGCTCGAGGCGCACGCGCTCGGCGGCGGGCTCGGCCTGCAGTTGCGCGGCGACTTGTTCGTAGGCCGGCGTCTTGACCGCGAGCTGGTTGAAGTCGCGCGGCGCCACGCAGCCCTGGAGCAGGGCGGCGTTGCCGAGCAGGACGAACAGAAATCTTGGATTCACTCGGGCACTCCGATGGCAGTGGCCGGAAGGCGGCCCCCCCGCAGCTTAGCGGTTCAGCAGATCGTCCTTGAAGAACTTGGTGCCGCTGGCGGCGATCTGCGCCGTCAGGCCGGGGTTCGGCAGTGAGATCACTCAACGCAAGACGCGTATGGCAGCGACCGAGCCGACGCTTGCGCTGCGGTCGCCGGCTGGAGCCGCGCAGCGGCGCCGCCGCGGCGCGCTCGACGCAGTGAGCGCGGCCCGTAGCGCGAGACGCAGGATTGGTGCGCTGCCGCCTTCGACTTCATTCCCTGGCGCGGGCCGCGGCTGCCTGGGCCGCCTTCAGCTTCTGCGCATCGGCCGGCGCAATGGTCGGCCGCTCGATCGTCAGCGACACCTTGTTGAGCTTGCCGCCGAAGGCGAACGGCGGCTGGTAGTCCGCGTCGTTGACGCCGGTCAGCGTGTCGGAGCCGACGTCCAGGCTCTCGTCGATGGGCAGCATGAAGGGGATCGTGTGCTCCATCTTCTGCGTCGCGACGACATTGCCGTCCACCTTGAGCACGCCGGTGCCGCCCTGGCCGATGCCGGCGAAGCTGTCGAAGGCCAGCGTGCCCATGCCCATGCCGTCGTAGCGGAAGTCGAACTCGACGACGTGCCGGCCGGTTGTCAGCGCGTCGGCGCCGCGCCACTCGATCTTGCGCAGGCCGAGCATGTTCCAGACGAACACCGGCTTGCTCTGCTTCAGGTACATCCCGTAGCCGCCGAAGCGCCCGCCCTGCGTGATCAGCATGCCCTCGGCGCCGGTGGCGGGGATCTCGATGTCGGCCTTGAAGTGGTACGAGCTGTTGAGCACGCTCGGCGCCACGCCGGCTGGCGTGCCGGTCAGCGGCAGCGTCCAGCTGAAGACATCGCGGCCGGCGGTGATGCTCGGGCGCGGCGCGATCGCGCGCGTGATCACGGTCGCATCGAGCGGCAGCACCTGGTACTTCTTCGCCTCCTGCAGGAAGAGGGCCTTCATCTGCTTGATCTTTTCCGGGTGCTGCGCGGCCAGGTCGGTGGACTGCGACCAGTCCTCGTTCAGGTTGTACAGCTCCCATGGGTAGCTGAAGGGGTCGGCGCCGACGCCGCCGGCGGTGACCCACGGCGGGCGCATGACCTTGGTGCCCGCCATCCAGCCGTCGTGGTAGATGGCGTGGTCGCCGAACATCTCGAAGTACTGCGTGCGGTGCGTGGTCGGCGCCTTCGCGTTTTTCGCGTCGAAGGTATAGGCCAGGCTCACGCCCTCGATCGGCGCCTGCTTGATGCCGTCGACCACCTTCGGCGCCTTCACCCGCGTCGCCTCGAGGATCGTCGGCACGATGTCGATCATGTGGTGAAACTGCTGGCGGATGCCGCCCTTGTCCTTGATCACCGCCGGCCACGAGATCGCCATGCCCTGGCGGATGCCGCCCAGGTGCGAGGCGATCTGCTTGGTCCACGGGAACGGCGTGTCGAAGGCCCAGGCCCACGGCACCGCCATGTGCGGATAGGTCTGGTCGCTGCCCCAGGCGTCGTAGAAGTACTCGAGCTGATCCGCGACCGGCACGTCGACGCCGTTGAACATCGCGGTCTCGTTCGGCGTGCCGAGCAGCGTGCCTTCGGAACTGGTGCCGTTGTCGCCGTTGATGTAGATGATCAGCGTGTTGTCGAGCTTGCCCATGTCCTGCACCGCCTGGATCACGCGGCCGATCTCGTGGTCGGTGTAAGCGACGTAGGCGGCGAAGACCTCGACCTGGCGCGTGAACAGCTTCTTCTCGTCGTCGCTGAGCTGCTCCCACTGCTTCAGCAGGTCGTTCGGCCAGGCCGACAGCTTGGTGTCGGGCGGGATCACGCCGAGCTTCTTCTGGTTCTCGATGATCGTCTCGCGCAACTGATTCCAGCCCTTGTCGAACAGGTGCAGCGCGCTGATCTTGTCGACCCATTCCTTGGTCGGATGGTGCGGCGCATGCGTGCCGCCGGGCACGTAGTAGACGAAGAAGGGCTGCTCGGGGTTGAGCGCGTTGACCCGGTTCATGTAGGCGATGGCGTCGTCGGCCATCGCCGTGGTCAGGTTCCAGGTGCCCGGCGGCTTGCCTTCGAAGGGGTAGATCTGCGTCGTGTTGCGGAACAGGTTCGGCTGCCATTGGCTGGTGTCGCCGCCGATGAAGCCGTAGAAGTACTCGAAGCCCATGCCGATCGGCCACTGGTCGAAGGGCCCGTTCTGGCTGGACATGAACGACGGCGTGTTGTGGTCCTTGCCGAACCACGAGGTGACGAAGCCGTTGTCGCGCAGGATGCGGCCGATGGTCGCCTTGTCGGGCGCGATGATGCTGTCGTAGCCCGGGAAGCCGGTGGCCTGCTCGGCGATCACGCCGAAGCCGGCCGAGTGGTGGTTGCGCCCGGTGATCAGCGCGGCGCGTGTCGGCGAGCACAGCGCGGTGGAGTGGAAGTTGGTGTAGCGCAAGCCGTTGTTGGCGATGCGGTCCAGCGCCGGTGTCGGGATCACGCCGCCGAAGGTGCTGGGCACGCCGAAGCCCGAGTCGTCGGTCATGATCAGCAGCACGTTCGGCGCACCCTTGGGCGGCACGACGCGCGGTTGCCAGAAGGGCTTGGAGTCCTGCGCCAGCGGCTTGATCACACCGCCGAACTTGGCCGGCGGCGCCGGCAGCTGATCGCCGGGAATGGTCATCGTCGCGCTCGGCGAACCGGGCACGCCATGAATCTGTTGAGCGCCAACGCTGCCGGCGAGCGCTGCGAAGCTGCAAATCAGCGTGACGATGCGCCTGATGTACTTCGTGTGCATGGCGAGCCTCCGGAGTCCGACCGTGCGCGAATGCTACGAGCCGCCCGCGTGCCAGAATTGACTTTGCCGGACAGAATCGATGTCGCACGCAACGCGCCATAAAACGACCGCGAACAGGCCGCCGCGCCCCCGGGGCGACGTGGGGGCGCATCGTTCGCAGCGCAGCGAAGAGGACGTGCGCGTCGGCCCGCTGCGGCCGACGGCCGGCGTGCTGCGCGAACTCGGGCACGACCCGGCGGCGGTGTTCGGCGCCGTCGGGCTCGAGGCCACGGCCTTCGACGACACCGAGCGGCGACTGCCGTTTCGCGTCATTGCCGATCTCGTCTCGCACGCCGCAGCGGCGAGCGGGCGCGAGGATTTCGGGCTGCTCGTCGGCGAGCGTTTCGCCTTCGACGATCTGGGGCTGCTCGGCCAGCTGATGTGGCGCGCGCGCAGCGTCGGCGGGGCGCTGCACGATCTGAACCGCTTCATCCACGTCCAGGACCGCGGCAGCGTCACCTATCTGCGGCCGGCGCAGGAGGGCGTCGTCTCGCTCGGCTATTCGATTCTCGATCCGGACACGCCGGGTGCGGCGCTGATCTACGACCTGGTGTTGGCGATCGGCATGCGAGCCATGCGCGCGCTGGCTGGTCCGCGGTTCAGAGCCACCGGAGTCTGGCTGGCGCACGGCCGGCCGCGCCAGTTGGCGCCTTACCGGCGCGTGTTCGGCGCGCCGCTGCAGTTCAACGCACCGCGATCGGAGCTGCACTTTGACGCGGACTGGTTGCACGCGCCGCTGGCCGGTGCCGACGAAGTGCGGCACGCATTCGTGCAGCGCGCGGTCCGCCTGGCCGAGGTGGCCCTCGCATCGGGGCTGGAGGACCGCGTGCGCGCTGCGGTGCGCGCGCTGCTGATGACCGGCGACGCCTCGGCCGCACGCGTGGCCGCAGCGCTCGGCCTGCACGAGCGCACGCTGCGCCGCCGCCTGGCCGGCGAGGGCCTGGGGCTGCAACAGATCGTCGCGCACGAGCGCTACGAAGTGGCGCGCCAGTTGCTCGCCGATACCCGGCTCGGGCTGAGCGACATCGCCAATGCGCTCGGCTTTGCCGAAGCGGCGGTCTTCGTGCGCGCCTTTCGCCGCTGGGCCGGCTGCACGCCCGGCCAATGGCGTGCGCGCAACGCTGCGCGGCGGCGTGGTTAAGGTTAAGCGTGGCCGACGTCTGTCGCGGCAGTGGGCGCGAGCGCGAGGCCGAAGCGGCCTTGCGCGAGGCATTGGCGCGCAACTGCGCAACCCCGCAACCCACATTCAGCGCCGGTGCACCTCGCGCTCGGTCCGTCGCTGACGCGCCAGCAGCGCAGCGACGAGGCCCTGGGCAAACTCGCGACCGCTGCGAAGTCGAGCCCGACGATGCACGCGCCGCTTAGGTCCACGCGGTGGCCCTCAGCAGCAAGGGCAGGAGCGCCGGCGCGCGGCGCGAACGCGAGCGCGTGCTGCAGCGCCATCCGTACGACCGCGAGGCGCTGCTGGCGCTGGCGCTGCTCGAACGCGAGGCAGGCCAGCGCGAGCGAGCCGTCGCCCACGCGCGACGGCCGCTGAGCTTACCGATCGACGACCTGCCTTCGGGCTGCGGCGCTGAACGGTGCGCCGCGCCGCTGCGTCTTCCAAGGCGGGAGGCGCGGCCATGCAGCCGGCGAACACGCCGCTGCGGTTCGCGCTCGAGTGTGAAGGATCATGCGGTGGCTGCTCCCGGCGCAAAGCGGCCGTAGGCCGCTTTGCGCCAAGGCGCGTTGATGCGGCTCCCCCGCGCCCCCTCCGAGAGGGGGCTCCAGCAAGGCCGTCGGGCCGGCCTTGCGGCCGGCGCAGCCCCCCCCTGCGCGTGCCTGGCGAATGCCAGGTACGCCCGTCCGTCGGCCGCCAGGCCGGCTTGTATAACGAACTGGAGCCCCCTCTCGGAGGGGGCTCGGGGGAGCGGTGTGCATAGCGCCCCCAGGCGCAAAGCGGCCTACGGCCGCTTTGCGCCGGGAGCGGGTTCTCTCCTTTGCGAGCGCGAATTGCAGTCAGAGGCCAGGCAGGTGATCTGCGCCGAATTCGCGTCTCCGTCCTGCTGGCACTGGGTGCAGCGCAGCGCTCATAAGGTAACCTCCGCGCTGATCGCGCTCCGGTGTGAGCGCTTTGGAGCGGCCACGCGCGCTCACAGCGCCAGCAGCCCCTTGATGACGATGTTGGCCTGGATCTCGGCCGCGCCCTCGAAGACGTTGAGGATGCGCGCGTCGCACAGCACGCGGCTGATGCGGTACTCGAGCGCATAGCCGTTGCCGCCGTGCACCTGCAGAGCGTTGTCGGCATTGGCCCAGGCCACGCGCGCGGCGAGCAGCTTGGCCATGCCGGCTTCCAGGTCGCAGCGCCGGTGCGCGTCCTTCTCGCGCGCGGCGAAGAGCGTCAGCTGGCGCGCCACCATCGTTTCCACCGCCATCCAGGCCAGCTTGTCGGCCACGCGCGGGAAGGCGATGATCGGCGCGCCGAACTGCGTGCGCTGCTGCGCATAGGCCAGGCCCAGCTCGAAGGCGTTCTGCGCCACGCCGACGGCGCGCGCCGCGGTCTGGATGCGCGCCGATTCGAAGGTCTGCATCAGCTGCTTGAAGCCCTGGCCGGTGGCGCCGCCGAGCAGTGCGTCGTCGGGCACGAAGAAGCCGTCGAAGGCGATCTCGTATTCCTTCATGCCGCGGTAGCCGAGCACCTCGATCTCGCTGCCGCGCATGCCGGCGGCGGGGAAGGGCTGGTCATCGCTGCCGCGCGGCTTCTCGGCCAGCAGCATCGACAGGCCCTTGTAGCCGCGCTCGGCGGGGTCGGTGCGCACCATCAGCGTCATCAGATCGCTGCGCGCGCCGTGCGTGGTCCAGGTCTTGTTGCCGTGGATGCGCCAGCCACCGTCGACCTTCTCGGCGCGGGTGCGGATCGCGCCCAGGTCCGAGCCGACGTCGGGCTCGGTGAAGCTGGCGGTGGGAATCAGCGCGCCCGACGCGATGGCCGGCAGCAGCCGCGCCTTCTGCGCGGGCGTGCCGTTGCGCTCGATCAGCTCGGCGGCGATCTCGGTGCGCGTGCCCAGCGACCCCAGGCCGATGAAGCCGCGCGCCAGCTCCTCGGTGACCACGCACATGGCGGACTTGCCCATGCCGGCGCCGCCGTGGGCCTCGCCGATGGTCAGGCCGAACACGCCCAGGTGCGCCATCTCGGCGATGACCGCGTCGGGGATCAGCTGGTTGCGCAGATGCCAGCCGTGTGCCGCTTCGGCATGGTCGTCGGCGAAGCGCGCGAACTGCGTGCGCACTTCGTACAAGGCTGCGTCGTCATAGCCGGGGTCGCCGAAGCTGCGCGTGGCCGCGCCTTCGGCCAACCGTGCGGCGATGCGCTGGCGCGCCGCGGGCGCGAAGCCTTCGGCACGCAGTTGGCGCACGCCGGCATCGGCGTTGAAGGCGGCGAGCGCGCTGCCGTCGGCGTCGAGCGCATCGGCGCGAAACGTCTCGCCCTGGCTCATCGGCAAGCCGCCGGTCAGTTGCGCCAGGTATTCGCCGTAGGCGGCCTGCAGCAGCAGCGACTCCAACTCGCCCAGGCGGTCGGCGGCGTGCAGCCGCTGCGCCCAGCCGAGCATCTGCTGCAGCGCGTACACGTAGGTTGCGGCCCAGGCCACGCCGTGCGCGCGCGCCTGTTCGAGCTGCAGCGCGCGGCCTTCGTCGGCATGCGCCCCGGCCAGTGCGTCGCGCAATGCGCCCAAGCAGTGGCGAAGCAGGGCGTCGGCAGCCCGTTGGGCGCGTTCGCAACGGCGGAGCAGGGTGTCGGTGTCGTTCACGGGCCGAGTGTATCGAGCCCCCCGGGCCTACGTTTCGAATCTGGTCCTTCAGAGATGTCGAATCTTGGCCAGCGCATCGGCCAGCCGCTCGGCTCCGTCAATGGGGTTGTTGTCGAAGACCATCATGTAGCGGTAGTCTCGACCCGCCTTGGCTTCCCACAGCTTGCCCAGTTTCAGCTTCAGCTCGGAGTCGGTGTTGTCACGGTCATCGCCCTTCGTCTCGAGCGCGATGATCCGACCCGCCTTGGTCTTGACGATGAAGTCGGGGTAGTGATTCAAGAAGCCGTTGATCCTGAAACCCTTGCCCCGCGACCCGTTGCGGTGCCACCACTGCACGCTGTCGAGGTTGGCCACGTCGTTGATCAACCGCCGCTCGAAGTCGCCCATGGCGGCCTCGGTGACATACAAGCTCTTGGGAACGGCCGATGCATTCGCGCTGGGCGTGATCGACTCCGGCAGCGCATAGCCGGGCCGCATGGCAATGCGGTCCACGTCGAGCATGTCGGTGAAGGTCTTCAGCGCATGGGCATTGGCCAGCGCCGTGATCTTCTGCTTGATCTTGCGAACGTACGCGACATCGCGCTCGATGCAGTCGCGGATCTGCTCGGCGTTCATGCCCGTCACCACGCGGCGGATGTATTCCTTCACCTCGGGGTCGGTGATCGGGTACATGTTTCCCACCAGTTCCGCCAGACGAGACACGAGGTTCATCACCTGGCTTTCGCGCGACAGGGCCAGCAGATATTCGGTGAACTTCACCCGCTCCCGGGCGGCCAGCTTGAACGCGCGCGGGGCATAGTTCTCGTCGCCAAGTTGCTCCAGGTCCACTCTGTAGACCTCGGTTTCGACATCCTCGAACGAGACCGTCGCGTCGGACTGGGACAGACGGAACTCTTTCAGCAGCTCCTCGCGCTCGAACACCTGGTATGGCTGGTCTTCCTCGAAGAAACCGCCGTTCTGCACTTGGATGAAGAACTGCGGCAGTCGGACTGCCAACGCCTCGTCGCGGAAGATGTCTTTGACCTTGTGCCGGTTCATCTTGTCTTCCAACTCCGGTGATGCGTCGTCGCTGTTGGCTTGCGCCTTTTCCTCGAACGCCTGGTTTTCGGCGAGTGCGCGGGCCTTGATGTCAGCCACGAAGGCCGCACTGGCCGACGCTGGATCTGCCGTCGCCGCAGCGGGATCCGTTGTTTCTGTGCTCGCCGCGGCGGCGGCCTCCCAATCGGGCGATACACCGCTCATGTCCAGGTCATCGGCAGGCTCCGCCTGCGGTGCTGCAGCCCCCGGGCCGAAGAGGCCGCCCAGAGGCAATTGCGCGTCGCCGGCCGCTCCCGCTGGGGCTGCTGTTGCTGCAGCCTGCGTGTCGATGGCACGGTAGTCCTTGTCCGAGAAGCCCGCCCGGTTCAAGCCCTTCACGACGCTTTGCAGCGTGTCCATGAAGCGGTTGCTGGCCGTGAACACGTAGGACAGGTTCAACAGATCATGGCCCTGCTGCTGCACGTGAGGCATGCGCAGCACCCGGCCGAGAATCTGCTCCACGTCCACGGCCGAGGTCTTGTCGGCCAGCGACGCCAGGATGTAGGCAAACGGGCAATCCCAGCCTTCTTTCAGCGCGTTGACGGTGATGATGAAGCGCACGGGGCAATCCCGGTTCATCAGATTCACGCCCTTCAACTCGTCGATGTCGGCAGTCTTGATCTTGATCTGCTCGGCCGGAATCTTCAGTTCGACCAGCTTTTCCCGAATCTTCTCGAAGGTGGTGTTGTCGTCATCGGTTCGCGGCTGGGCTTGAAACAGCACGATGGGGCGGATGTGCTTGCCGCCCTTGGCTTCTTCCTGTTTGGCCAGATCCTCCAGCTGCCTGCGAAGGATCAGGGCCGACTCGATGACTTCGCCTTTGCTGCTGCGGTTGGCCACGATCACCGGCAGCTTCACCATGTGCTGCTTCTTCAGAGCCAGCGCATCGACGTAGCTGACGATGTTGCTGTTGTTGCGAGGCGTGGCCGTCAGGTCCAGGATCAAGTCCGGGTTCAGATCCTTCATCATGTCGACGGACAGCTTGCTCTCGGCGTTGTGGCTCTCGTCCACCACCACCACCGGCCGCAGGCGCCGGATCACGTTGATCAGCGCCGACGCATCGTGCGCCGGCAGCAGCCAATCGCCAGGGTCGCCTTGGTCGGGTTGAAGGAACGACGCGAGGTTGCCGTTCTCCTGGAAGATTTTTCGGTCTTCCTTGTTTCTGGCGCGCAGGGAATCGAAGCTCATCACCACGATGGACAGCTGCTCTTGCGCTGTGTCGTAGGAGAACCCGGCGCCCATCAGCAGATCGCGTTTTTCGTACACCGCTACGCGATGCCTAAACAATTGATCGAGGCGCTTTCGGTACGGATGTTCCGGGGTGGCCAGCGCCAGTACGGTCTGGTCCAGGATGGTCAGTGACGGCACCAGCCACACCACCATCTTGGGCCGCCGGGGCGCACGTTTGGCCAAGGCCGTGAACACGGTATCGAGCGCGTTCACGGCGATGAAGGTCTTGCCGCCGGCGGTCGGCACCTTGGCGCAAATGTGGGGCACGCCAGCCACGTTGTTCTTGTAAGGCTCCATGCCGGCGTGGCCGCTGCCCACCCGCACGCCTTTGCCGGCCCAGTAGTCTTTGAAGGCATGCGCCAGGTTGGGTGTGCTGTCCAGCACATCCAGGTAGGCGGCCAGATCGCGCAGCACGCGGGCCTGATAGTCCTTGAGTTCCATGGTGTCTGCTTCCGTTGTTGTTCTTATCAGTCAGAAGCGGGTGATGTCTCGCGGGATCTTCTTGAAGATGATCCCGTGCTTGGCCATGAAGGCCGCCGACAGCAAGCACCGGTCCGCGTAGATGATGACTGTGCCGGGCTTCTTGGCACCTGCCTTGCCGCCGAAGCGCAGGCTGGCCAGAAAGTCCATGTCCAGGCTGGTCGCACGGTCGGGCTCGTAGTTGAAGATCCAAGCGGTCTCCGAACCCAGGCCCAGCAGATAGGGGCTGTGCGGGTTCTCGATCGAGGTGCGGGCGTTGGCCGGGATGCCTTCGCTGTAGGCCACGTAGCTCCGAATGGCATCGATACCGACGGCCTCGTTGAGGTTGTCGTCAGGCAGGAACAGGGGTTCGCCTACCGTGTAGTAGTCGAATCCACCGCCTAGGCCGTCCATCGCATCGTCACCCGAGCCATAGCCGCTTATCGCAGTTCGCACGCGCTTTGCGGTGATGGTTTCAGCGTATGCCTCGGTTTCAATGAGGATGAAGCGCCTGCGGCCGCGGTCTTCGGCGTTTAGCTTGAGTACGGCGTGTGCCGTGGTGCCGGACCCTGCAAAGGAGTCAACGACGACAGAATCCGGATTGGCCGCGATGCGCAAGATGCGTTCAACTAGACCCACCGGCTTCGGAGTGTCGAAGCCGTGATCAGTACCCAGCATCTCATTTAGCAGCGCCTTGGCCTGGCGGTTTTGGCCGGCGTCAGTGAGGATCGATGGATTCGGGATGGCGGGCTCGTTCGGTGCCCATTCGACTTGATATGGCACCCAGCCATGGTCGCGCATCTTCCACACGACCTTGTCGGCCTTCTTGAGCTTCTCGTATGACTTCTTTCCGATGGCCCATCGGCCGTCCCAGCCCTCTTCGGGATGGCGAGGCCAAACTTCCGAGCCGTCAGGCGCCTCCATTGGGTACCACATCGTCTCGCGATCCTCGCGCCGAGCTGCTTTCCCGTTCTTACGCAATTGCCGAGTTCGGCAGCGCCTGCCGTCCTCGGCCACTTCGGGGTAGTCCTTCAAGATTTCGGGTTTGGGCAACTGCTTCAGCTTGCAATCACTGAGTCGCTTGGCAAACACAAGCGTGTGATCGTGGTAGTTCGAGAATGCCCGCTCGCCGAAGTTCGAGCTCGGGCTGTCCATCTTCTGCCAGATCATGTTCACGACAAAGTTACCGGCTCCGAAGATCTCATTCATGACTGCGCGAAGGTTATGAACTTCGTTGTCATCAATGGAGATGAATATGACGCCATCGTCTGAAAGTAGCCGATGTAGCAGTTTCAGCCGCGGATACATCATGCACAGCCACTTGTCATGCCGCGACAGGTCTTCGCCTTCCTTGCCCACCACCTGACCCAACCAGCGCTTCATCTTGGGGTCGTTGACGGCATCGTTGTAGACCCAAGCTTCGTTGCCGGTGTTGTAGGGCGGGTCGATGTAGATGCATTTCACCTGGCCCTCGAACTCGGGCAGCAAGCTCTTCAGCGCTTCCAGGTTGTCGCCGTGAATGATCCGGTTGTCGGTGCTGTTCGCGGGCAAGCCCTCGGGCGCGGCGAAGCTCGACATCTTGTCGAGTACCCGAAACGGCACGTCGTGATGGTGGTTCACGACCTTGTCTTTTCCTACCCATTGCAGTGTTGGCATCTTCTTGGTTTCAGCGGTCAGGTTCTGTCGGAAAGCTTCGCGTTGGGCCTCAGGCGCCGGTCCAGAGTCTGGCGAAGTCGAACGAAAGTTGGCGGTGGTGCCGAATGGACAGCAGGTAGACGCAGGCACGGGTCTGCGCCGACGCATCCACCACCGTGTAGAGCATCAGGACGTCGCCATGCAGGTATTCACGCAGCGCGTCCGCTGCGCCGGCCGGAAGCGCAGCCAACTGTGCCAGCGCCTCCGCCGACTGGGGTGGCTTGGCCAGGCAGCGTCGGCCCATGCGCGGGAAGCGCTGCAGGTTGGGGATGACGGTGGCGCGCAGCTCGGCGAGCAGGTCATCGAAGGCAAAGCCGGCGTCAGCCTGCACCAAGAACGCCTCGATGGCGTCCAGGCGCTCCAGGAAGCTCGCGCTCAGCTCGATCCGGACCAAAGGATCAGCCACGCTTCTTCTTGGCAGCGAGCTTGCGCGGCTTCGCGGGGCTGGATGTCTTGGCAACGGCCGTGCGGCGCTGCTGCAGCCGGCCGATGGCCGCGTCGGCTTCGAAGGTGCGTCCGGCTGCGATGTCGGCCAGGCCGCGCCTGGCATCGTCGATCAGCAGCAGGTGGATGCGCTCGCGCTCCAGGCGGTGGTAGTAGTCCAGCCGGTCGGCGTCGATCAGCGCGACGTAGCTCTCACCGTTCTTGGTGATGATCTTCTCGGCGCCGGCCTTCGCCTGGTCGGCCAGCTCGGAGAGCTTGGCGCGTGCCTGGGTGAAGGGCACCACATCGCTGACCGAAAAACCCATGGCCGACTCCTCGCAGGGTAGATGACAGAATTCTGTGCAGTCTACGTGATCGATCGGGCTCGCCGGCAGCGATCCGAGTGCATCGAGTCCCCGAGGCTACATTTGGGCATGGCGCCTCGGCACGCGCATTCGCTGCGCATCGGCCTGATCTCGGACACGCACGGCCTGCTGCGGCCCGAGGCGCTAGCCTTCCTCGCCGGCAGCGACCACATCGTGCATGCGGGCGACATCGGCGACCCGCGCATCCTGGATGCGCTGCGGGCGCTGGCGCCGCTGACCGCGGTGCGCGGCAACAACGACCGTGGCGCCTGGGCCGAGGCGCTGCGCGATGCCGAATCAATCCAGCTCGGCGAGATCCATCTGCACGTGCTGCACGACCTGGCCGAGCTGGCCCTGTACCCGCCGCCCATCGGCGTGCAGGTGGTGGTGTCGGGCCATTCGCACCAGCCTCGGGTCGCGCGGCGCGATGGTGTGCTCTACGTCAACCCCGGCAGCGCCGGACCGCGCCGCTTCCGCCTGCCGATCGCCGCGGCGGAGTTGCATATCCAAGGGCGGGAAATCAGCGCCCGCGTGCGTGAATTCGCCGCCTGACTCGTCATGGAAAAAGCCGGGCTTGTCGAAACGGGGCCGCCCCGATCGTCGTAGGGTCGTGATCCTTCACTCGAGCTGGGAACCGTCATCATGAGCGACCGTACCGTCCGCCTGCACCGCGTGCTGCGCTGCCCGCCCGCCAAGGTCTACCGCGCCTTCACCGAAGCCGATGCGATGATCAAATGGCTGCCGCCCCATGGCTTCACCTGCAAGGTGCAGCAGATGGATGCGCGTGTCGGCGGCGGCTTCCGCATGTCCTTCCACAACTTCGGCAGCGGCCACGGCCACTCCTTCGGCGGCGAGTACCTGGAGCTGGTGCCGCACGAACGCATCCGCTACACCGACCGCTTCGACGACCCCAACCTGCCCGGCGTGCTGCAGGTGACGGTGACACTGAAGCCGGTGGTCTGCGGCACCGAGCTGCACATCGAGCAGGCCGGCATCCCCGAGGCGATCCCGCTGGAGATGTGCTGCCTGGGCTGGCAGGAGTCGCTGGCGCAACTGGCGGCGCTGGTCGAGCCGGACATTCCGGGCTGAGGCCCCGCACCCGTGAACGTGCAGCTCGACCATCTGCTCGTGCCCTCGGCCGACCGCGTGGCCGGTGGCCTGGCCTTCCGCAGCCTGCCGCACGGTCCCGACGACCACCAGGTGAACCCGGCCTTCGGCGGGCGCATCGTCTACTGGAGCGAGCCCGACGGCCATGTCTGGGAGCTGCTCAGCGTCAGCTGCGCACGCCGGGCGCCGTCGGCGTCCGCCTGAAGCCGCGCGATGTTCCGCCCGATCGCCCTCGACCACCTGGTGCTGCGCGTCGTCGACCTGCCGCGCATGCTGCATTTCTACTGCGAGGTGCTGGGCTGCACGGTCGAGCGGCGCCAGGACGATATCGGCCTGGTGCAGCTGCGCGCCGGCAGCGCGCTGATCGACCTGGTGCCGGTCGACGGCCCTCTGGGCCGCGCCGGCGGCGCCGCGCCCGGCCGCGAGGGCCGCAACCTGGACCACTTCTGCCTGCGCATCGAGCCCTTCGACGAGGCGGCGATGCGCGCGCACCTGGCGCATCACGGCCATGGGGCAGGCCCGCTCGAGCGGCGCTGCGGCGCCGAAGGCGAAGGCCCGTCGGTCTACCTGAGCGACCCCGAAGGCAACACCGTCGAACTCAAGGGGCCGCCCGATCGAGCCGGCCGGCGCGCCCGAGCGGCCGTACCATAGTTTGCATGCCGCCGCTGTTCGTTTACGGTCCGTTGAAGGAAGGTTTTCCCAACTTCCAGGGCCAGCGGTTCGAGGTTTCGGCCGACGCACTGGGCCCGCTGGTGTTGTACACGCAGGAACACGCGCGAACACTGCGCTGGTGAGGCGCACCGGGCATGACGACACCCGACCCCGACCCGCTGCAACGCTTCGTGCAGGCGCAGCAACGCGACTACGCGCAGGCGCTGGCCGAGTTGCGCGCGGGGCACAAGACCAGCCACTGGATCTGGTACGTGCTGCCGCAGCTGCGCGGCCTGGGTCAGAGCCCGATGTCGCAGCACTACGGCCTGGCCGGCCGCGACGAGGCGGCGGCCTATGCGGCGCACCCGCTGCTCGGGCCGCGGCTGGTCGACTGCGTGCAGGCGATGCTGGGCCACCCCGCGCTGAGCGCGCGGCAGATCCTGGGCGAGGTCGACGCGCTGAAGTTCCGCTCCTGCCTGACGCTGTTCGCCGAGGTGGTGCCCGGCGAGCCCTGCTTCGCGCAGGCGCTGCAGCGCTTCTACGGCGGCGAGCGCGATCCGGCCACGCTGCGCCTGCTGGGCGGTGCAGGCCGATGAAGCATCGGCACCCGTGCGAGATCATCTCGCTGTCCGGCAGCCTGACGTCGGACGGCGCGCACCTGCACATGGCGGTGGCCGATGCGCAGGGCTGCCTGCACGGCGGCCACGTCAGCGCCGACAACGTGGTGCGGCGCGCCGGGCGCCGCGCCCGCGATGGGCGTGCCAGATCGAGAGGATCGCGAGTTCCTCGTTCGTCACGCGGTAGTAGACGAAGCAGCGGATCCGACCCAGGTGCAAGCGCTCGTGCCGGCGCCGCGTTCGACCTCGGCGATGGCTTCGAGGAGTTCTGCCTCCTCGTCTTCCGTCAGGCGAACCTCTTCGTCCGGCTCCAGCGTGAGCACCGTGACCGTTGAACCCTCGGGCAGGTCCATGCCGTCAACGACGACCTTCCCGGCGACGACAGTTCCGGTGGCGATTCCCATGGGGTGGATGGTACGCCTCGCTGCTCCGGGTCCATGCTCCTGTGTCCCGGGGGATGGTTGCCGCCGGCCGCGCGGGCAAACTAGTTCACTTCGGTGCCTTGGCAGCCAGCAGCGCCGCGGCACGAGTCTGCCAGCCGGGGCCGCTCGCGCGCCATCGAGCCAGCGCCTCGGGGTCCATGCGGATGGTGGTTGGCACCTTCACCGGCGACTTCTGCGGGCCGCGCACACCCGCGCGCCGGTTCATCGCCACCAGGCGGGCGTACAGCTCGGCTGGCAGCGCGTCCTTGGCGGGCTTGAACCCGGCCAGATCCTCGGCTGTCAGCTCGCGGACTTCGCCGCCGGCATCAGTGAGTGGGGTACGCTTGCTCATGTCTGACCGCGATGTGCCTCAAGCGCCCGGGATCGTCCCCTGCCGCTGCAGTGCTTGCATCGCTTCCCCGTCCAGCCCCAGCACCTGCTGCAGCACCGTGCGCGTGTGTTCTCCGAGCCGCGGCGCGATGCCGGGCGGCACGGGCGCCGCGCCGCCGAAGGCCAGCGGCGTGCTCGCGGTCAGCCACTCGCCGACACCGGGATGCGCGGTGCGGCGGAACATCGGGTTGGCCTCCGACACACGCGGGTCTTCGGCCAACATCTGCGCGAAGCTGCGGTACGGGCCCCACAGCACCGCGCGGTCGCCGAAGGCGGCGCCCACCTCGGCCAGCGTGCGCTGCGCGAACCACGGGCGCAGCGCGGTGGAGATCAGCTCGCGCGCCGCATAACGCCCGTCCTCGCTGTCCAGCCGGTGGCCCAGCGCCTCGGCCGCCTTCGGCAGCGAGTCCTGCAGTCCGGTGGCGCGCAGCAGCGCGGCCCACTGGCGGCCGCTGATCGCCACCACCATCACGTGCCGCCCATCGGCGGTGGCGAAGCTGTCGCCATAGGCGCCGTAGAGGAAGTTGCCGTCGGCGCGGCGCTGCGTGCCGTTCAGCTCGACGTCAGCCAGATAGCCGAGGTTGGCGGCCGTGGCCAGCGCCACGTCGGACAACGCCAGCCTGACGTGCTGACCTTCGCCCGTCAGGCGCCAGCGGCGCTCGGCGGCCAGCACCGCCAGCGCCAGCATCTGGCCGGCGACCAGGTCCCAGGCCGGCAGCACGTGGTTGACCGGGCCATCGCGCCCGCTGCCGGTGATGCCGGGGAAGCCGGCCGCGCAGTTGACGGTGTAGTCCAACGCGTTCGCGCCGTCGGACGAGCCGCTGAGCTGCACCATGATCAGATCGGGCCGCAGCCCGGACAGCGACGCGTAGGACAACTCGCCGTCCACGCCCAGGTTGGTCAGGAACACGGCCGGGCCGTCGCCGCGATCAGCCGGCGCGCAGATCAGCCGCTGCAGCAGCGCGCGGCCTTCGGCACTGCGCACGTTCAACTCCACCGAGCGCTTGCCGCGGTTCAGGCTGGCCCAGTACAGGCTGCGCCCCTCGGCATTGCGCGGCGCGCGGTCGATGTCGATGTTGCCGCCGCGCGGGTCGACGCGGATCACGTCGGCGCCCAGTTGCGCCAGCGCCAGCCCCGCGCTGGGTGCGGCGACGAAGGCCGAGAACTCGACGACGCGCAGGCCGTGCAGCAGTGTGGGTTTCATGGGCAGGCATTCTGGACGAAGCGCCGCCGCGGCCCTGCGCGGTCGGGTGGCGGCTCACGGCTCACGGCTCGCGGCTCGGGTGAAGCGCGGCTCGATGCGGCAGCGTGCGGCGGCTGCGGTACAACCGGCAGCATGCGCCGGTCCGTCCGGCGCGGCCACTGCCGGAACCTCCATGCCACCTGTGTCCCCGCCGCCGCGCCACTTCTCGATGATCCGCGGCTTCCACCTGGCCGACTTCATCACCTTGGGCAACGCCGCCTGCGGCGTGCTGTCGGTGCTGCTGGCCATGCTCTACATGGCCAGCGGCTCGATCGTGCATTTCCTGCTGTCGGCGGCGATGACGCCGCTGGCCTTCGTGTTCGACATCTTCGACGGCAAGGTCGCGCGCTGGCGCCACGAGAATTCGCCGCTGGGCCGCGAACTCGATTCGCTGGCCGACGTCATTTCCTTCGGCGTCGGGCCGGCGGCGCTGGGCTTTGCCGCCGGACTGCAGGGCGGCTGGGACATCGTCGTGCTGTGCTACTTCGTCTGCTGCGGCGTCAGCCGGCTGGCGCGCTTCAACGTCACCGCCGAGCAGTTGTCGGCGGGCTCGGACAAGGTGGCCTACTTCGAAGGCACGCCGATCCCGACCAGCGTGCTGATCACCGCGGTGCTGGCCTGGGCCGGCTGGCAGGGCGCTTTAGGCGCGCACCTGTGGGGCGGCGCCTGGCCGATCGGCCCGTGGACGCTGCACCCCTTGAGCTTGCTGTTTGCGCTGTCGGGCACGGCGATGATCAGCAAGACGCTGCGCGTCCCCAAGTTCTGAAGGCGCGGCGCCCGCGCCGCGCGCCGGCTACTTCGCCGCCTTCGGCTTGTGGTCGACGGTGACGGCCATGGCCTCGGTGTAGACCGCCTCGACCTGGTCGCCGACCTTCACCCGCTTCAGTTGCCCGGCGTCGGCCACGTGCAGGTCGACGCTGTTGCCCTTGGGGCCGCGCAGCGTGACGGTGCTGGTCTTCCTGTTGACCGCGGTGACGTTGGCCATGATCACCACCTGCTTGGCCGCGGAGCCGCCAGCCACGGCGCCGGCGGGTGCCGGCGCCGTGGCGGTCTCGCTGCTGCTCGAGCGGATGCCGCCGGCCGGCATCAGCTGCAGCGACAGCGCCTGCACGTATTCGACGGTGACCAGGTCGCCGACCTTGATGTCGCCGATGTTCTTGACCTCGGGCGGAATGACGACGTCGATGATGCGTCCGCTGCCGCCCTTGAGTGTCGCGGTGCGCGCCGCGGCGTCGATGGCCACGACCGTGGCGCTCAGCTTGACCTTGCCGGCGACCACGCCCTGTCCGGGCGCGCTGGCGGCCAGGACCGCGGCCTGCGGCGGCGCGGCCTGCGCGAAGGCGGTGGACACGTTGGAGGAGAAGGCGGCGGCGAGCGCCAGGCCGAGGACCAGTCTTGCTTGCATGTAAGTTCCCTGTGTGAGTGGACCGTCCCGGGGTTGCGGCGACACGCCGGACCCGCGACGGGCGCGTATTTGACCACGCCGGCAGGGCGGTACCGGCGGCACTACGGGCGTAGGTACCGGCGCGCCGCAGGGTGCTTCAGCCGCCGGCGAGCCGGGTGGCGATGGCGGCTCCCACCGCCAGGTCGTCGTGCACGCCGAAGGCGTGCTGGCGCAGATGCCCCTGGCGGTCGATCAGCAGCAGGCTGGGCGCGCCCTGCATGCCATAGGCCCTCATCGTCACCGGGAGCGGGTCGCCGGCATGCCCGCTCGGCGCATCGACGCCCACCGGAAAGGCGATGCGGTACTCGTGCAGGAAGGCGCGCAACGCGACAGGCGTCATCGCCGCATTGGGACTCCTACAATTCGAGCGGCGATGGCTCGATTGCAGCACCGGGTGCATCGCCTGGCGAGATCGAACGCTGAGCCGCGCCTGACGCAGGGGCCGAATGCCGATGATCCATCCCTTTGCCGACCTGATCGACCTGCGCATCGATGAACGGGGCGACGGCCACAGCCGGCTGTCGCTGGTGGTGGCGCCGGCGCACCTGAATCCGCACCGTGTGGTGCATGGCGCGGTGCTGTATGCGCTGGCCGACACCGGCATGGGCGCGGCGCTGTACCCGTCGCTGGCCGAGGGCGAGATCTGCGCCACCATCGAGATCAAGATCAACTACTTCAAGCCGGTGAGCGCGGGCACGCTGCGCTGCGTGACCCGCATCATCAACCGCGGCCGCAGCGTGGCCAACCTCGAATCTTGCCTGTTCGCCGGCGAGCAGCTGGTGGCGCAGGCCAACGGCAACTACGCGATCTTCAAGCCGCGCCCCGCGCCGGCGGCCTGAGGCCGAGGGCGACCGTCTCGCGGCCGGCGCCCGCCGGCAGCTGCTGCGCTGGCAGACTCGCGGGCATGCACACCGTCGAGATCGTCCTGCTGGTTCTGCTGCTGGGGGCGCTGACCGGCATCGCGGCGCGCTACCTGCGCGCCATTCCGCTGCCGCTGATCCAGATCGGGCTGGGTGCGCTGCTGTCGTGGCCGCAGCGGGGGCTGCACATCGCCTTCGACCCGGAGCTGTTCCTGGCGCTGTTCATTCCGCCGTTGCTCTTTGCCGACGGCTGGCGCATCCCCAAGCGCGAGTTCTACGCGCTGCGCGTGCCGATCCTGCGCCTGGCGCTCGGGCTGGTGCTGTTCACGGTCTTCGGGCTGGGCGTGCTGATCCACTGGATGCTTCCCGGCATGCCGCTGAGCGTGGCCTTCGCGCTCGCCGCGGTGGTTTCACCCACCGACGCGGTCGCCGTCACGGCGATCACGCGCAACCTGGGGCTGCCGGCGCGCACGCTGCACCTGCTGCAGGGCGAATCGCTGCTCAACGACGCCTCGGGCCTGGTGGCGCTGAAGTTCGCGGTCGCCGCGACGCTGACCGGGCTGTTTTCCTGGGGCGACGCGGCGCGCGAGTTCTTGTGGCTGGCGCTGGGCGGGCTCGGGCTCGGCGCGCTGCTCGGCTGGGGCTTCGCCGCCGCGCGCGATACGGTGACGCGGCGCGTCGGCGACGTGGCGGCCACGCAGTTGGCGCTGCTGCTGGTGCTGCTGCCCTTCGCGGCCTATCTGCTGGCCGAGCAGGTGGGCGTGTCGGGCATCCTCGCGGTGGTGGCGGCCGGCGTCACCACCAACTTCGCCGACCTGCGCCGCAGCGCGTACATATCCGAGCGCCTGCAGACCGAAGGCACCTGGACGATGGTCGAATCGGCTTTCAACGGTGCGGTGTTCCTGCTGCTGGGGCTGCAGTTGCCGTCGATCGTCGGCAGCACGCTGGCGGCGGCCGGCCCGGCGTGGTGGCTGCCGGTGGTGCAGGCGCTGGCCATCAGCGTGGGCCTGCTGGCGCTGCGCTGGCTGTGGCTGTCGCTGGGCGTGTGGGGCCGCCGCTGGCGGGCCCGCCAGCGGGGCGACGCGGCCGAACGGCCGTCGCCCGCACTGACGCTGGTCGCGACGCTGGCCGGCATCCGCGGCGCCGTCACGCTGGCCGGCGCGCTGTCGGTGCCGCTGCTGATGTCGGACGGCGCGGCCTTTCCGGCACGCGCGCAACTGATCTTCCTGGCCACCGGCACGATCCTGTGCACGCTGATCGTCGGCAGCATCGGCCTGCCGCTGCTGCTGCGCCGCCTGCCGCCGAGCGGCGAGCCGGTGGCCGCACGCGAGGAGCGTGAAGCCCGGCTGGCGGTGTGCCGGGCAGCGATTGCCTACCTGGCCGAGGCGCCGCGCGGCGTGCGCGCCAGCGATGCGGCGTGGCGCGCGCAGCGCCAGGAAGCGGCAGGGCGGCTGACGCAGGACTATCGCAAGCGCATCGACGTGCTGGAGGATCCGGCAGCGTCGCCGGAAGCGCAGGCCGAGTCGCCGGAGGCTGTGCAGGAGCGCCGCCGCCGCTACCTGGTCGAGATGGAGCTGCGCATCGAAGCGCTGCATGTAGAGCGCGAGGCGCTGTATGCCGCGCGCCACCAGCACCGCATCAACGACGAATCGCTGCGTACGCTGGTGGAGGAACTCGATCTGGCCGAAGTGTCGTTGCGCAAGCGGCTGGCGGTGGCGCGCCGGGCGCTGGGCCTGCCGGTGGCCGAAACCGGCGACTGATTCAGGGCAGCTCGATGGCCAGCTTGCCGAACTGCTGCGTGCTTTCCAGCCGCGACAGCGCCGCATGCGCATCGGCCAGCGCGAAGCGTTCATCGATCGCCGGCTTCAGCTGCTGCGCGCTCACGGCCTGCAGCAGGTCGTGGAACTCGCCGGGGTTGCCCATCGTGCTGCCGTAGATCTGCAGCTGGCGGATGAAGATGCGGCGCAGGTCGGCGCCCGGCTGGTCGCCGGTGGTGGCGCCGCAGGTGACGATGCGTCCGCCGCGCACCAGGCTCTTCAGCGCCGACGGCCAGACGGCGGCGCCGACGTTTTCGATGACCACGTCGACGCCGCGGCCGCCGGTCAGCGCCATCACCGCCTTGGACAGGTCCTGCCCGTTGTCGTGCACGCCGTGGTCGGCGCCCAGCGCCTGTGCGCGCTGCAGCTTGGCCGCATCGCGGCTGGTGACGATGGCGCGCGCGCCGCTCATCTTGGCCAGCTGCAGCGCAGCCAGCGACACGCCGCCGCCGACACCGAAGATCAGCACCGTTTCCCAGGGCTTCAGCCGCGCCTGCGTGAACAGCATGCGCCAGGCGGTGAGGTGGTTGACGCCCAGCGCCGCAGCCTCGGCGAAGTCCAGATGCGCGGGCATCGGCAGCACGTTGGCCGCCGGCAGCGATACGTATTGGGCCCAGGTGCCGTCGCGGTGCTCGCCGACGATCTGCATGCCCGTGCACAGCACCACGTCGCCGCGCCGGCAGAACTCGCAGCGCCCGCAGGTGATGCCCGGGTAGAGCACGACCTGCTGGCCGGGCTCGAGCAGCGTCTCGCCGGCATCGACCTCCTCGACGATGCCCGCGCCGTCGACGCCGATGATCTGCGGCAGGCGGTGCGTGATGCCGGCGCCGCTGTCGCGCATGTACAGGTCGACGCGGTTGACCGACGCCGCGCGCATGCGCACCAGCACCTCGCCCGGTCGGCGCTCGGGCCGCGGCCGGTTGCCGACCTCGACCACTTCGTTGCCGCCGTGGCCGGTGATGAAGGCGGCCTGCATCATGTTCATTCGACTTTCCTCCGCGCTGCGCGCTCCGGGATGAGCGCTTTGGAGCGGCCATGCGCGCTCATGTTCAGACTCCCACCGCGCGGCGCCCGGCGCGGCTGCGGGCGATCAGCGTCTTCATGATCTGCGCGGTGCCGTCGCCGATCTGGAAACCCAGCACGTCGCGCAGGCGTTGTTCCATCAGGCCGCGATCGTAGCCGCCGTGGCCGTGCATCAGCAGGCACTGGTGCACGGTCTCGTAGGCCAGCTGCGGGCCCCACCATTTGCACATCGCCGCCTCGGCCGTGTGCGGCAGGCCGCGGTCCTTCAGCCACAGCGTCTGCAGGCACAGCAGCCGCGCCGCCTCGACCTGCGTGTCGAGCGTGGCCAAGGTGTGGCTGACGCCCTGGAACGAGGCCAGCGGCTTGCCGAAGGCTTCGCGCTCGGCCACGTGTTGCCAGGTCTCGTTCAGCGCGGCGCGCGCCACCGCCAGCACCTGCAGGCCGATCAGCGCGCGGCTGAAGTCGAAGCCCTGCATCACCTGCACGAAGCCGGCGCCCGGCGCGCCGAGCAGGTGATCGGCGCCGACGCGCACGTTCTCGAAGTGCAGGCTGCCGCGGCCGATGGCGCGCTGGCCGTGGCAGTCGAAGCGCGTGCGCGTGATGCCCGGCAGCGTCAGCGGCACGAACAGCGCCGACACGCCGCGCGCGCCGTCCTCGACCTTGCCGCTGCGCGCGAACACCACCGCCGCGTCGGCCTGGTCGGCGGCGCTGATGCTGGTCTTCTCGCCGTTGAGGATCCAGTCGCCCGAGCCGTCGGCCGCGGGCTCCATCTTCAGCCGCAGGCTGGCGGCGTCGGAGCCGCCGCGCGGCTCGGTCAGCGCCAGCGCGAGCAGCGCCTCGCCCTGCGTCAGCCGCTTCAGCCACGGTTCGGCCAGTGCCGCCGGCGCGTGCTCGCTGAGGATCTGCCCGTTCAGTGACGCCAGCAGGTTGACGTAGCTCATGCTCAGGTCGGCGCCGGCGATGGCCTCGTGGATCACGCCGGCCGCCAGGCAGCCGGTGCCCAGGCCGCCGAAGCGCTCGGGCAGTTCCGGCGCGATCAGGCCCAGCGCGCCCATCTCGCGCATCAGCGTGCGCTCGAGCACGCGCGTGCGGTCGCGCTCCTGGAAGCCGGGCGCGATGCGCTCGGCCGCGAAGCGGCCCGCCTGCTCGGCGAGTGCGCGAAGTTCCTCGTCGAGGTACGGGTTCACGGCCGGCCTACTTGGCGAACTTGCGGAACTCGGGCTTGCGCTTTTCCTTCAGCGCGTTGACGCCTTCGCGCGATTCTTCGGTGTCGTAGTACAGCTTCAGCGCGTACATGCCCAGGCCGGCGATGCCCGCCTGCTGCGCGGTGTCCATGTTGAAGCTGCGCTTGGCGATGGCGATGGCCGTGGGGCTGCGCTCGCAGATGGTCTCGGCCCATTCCTGAACGGTCTCGTCCAGCTTTTCGGGCGGCACGCAGACGTTGGCCAGACCCATCGCCACCGCCTCCTGGCCGGAGTAGCGCTTGTTCAGGTACCAGATCTCGCGTGCCTTCTTCTCGCCGACCACGCGCGCTAAGAAGGCGGTGCCGTAGCCGGGGTCGACCGAGCCCATCTTCGGGCCGACCTGGCCGAAGACGGCCTTCTCGGAGCAGATGGTCAGGTCGCAGATCGTGCACAGCACGTTGCCGCCGCCGATGGCAAAACCCTGCACGCGCGCGATCACCGGCTTGGGCACGTCGCGGATGGCGGTGTGCAGTTCCTCTATCGGCAGCCCAATGGTGCCGCGGCCGTCGTAGTTGCCGTCGTGTGCCGACTGGTCGCCGCCGGTGCAGAACGCCCGGTCGCCGGCACCGGCGAGCACGATCGCGCCCACGTTCTTGTCGTAGCCGGCGCGGTACAGCGCCTTGATCAGCTCGTCGCAGGTGGTGCCGCGGAAGGCGTTCATCTTCTCCGGGCGGTTGATCGTGATCCACGCAACGCCGTTGCGCACTTCGTAGAGCAGGTCTTCGTAGGAGGGGGTCATGGTCATGGTCGTGTCATCCATTCATGGTCAGGCCGCCGGAAACGCTGAGCACCTGGCCGGTGACGTAGGCGGCGTCGTCGCTGGCAAAGAAAAGGATCGCGCCGGGCAGGTCGCCGGGCTGGCCGATGCGGCCGAGCGGGATCGAGCGGCGGAAGGCTTCCTCGAGCTTCTCGGGGTTGCCGGCGCCGAGCTTGTAGTCGGCGAAGAGCGCCGTGTCGGTCGGCCCGGGGCAGACCACGTTGACGGTGATGCCGTGGCGCGCATGCTCGCGCGCGACGGTCTTCGAGAACGAGACGATGCCGCCCTTGCAGGCGGCGTACACCGCCTCGCCCGACGAGCCCACGCGCGCCGCATCCGAGGCGATGTTGACGATGCGGCCGCGCTTGCGCCCGGCCATGCGCGGCAGCACCGCGTGGTGCAGGTGCAGCGGGCCGACCAGGTTGATGGCGATCAGCTTGTCCCATTCCACCGCGTCGGTCTTGGTGAAGGGCTTGAACACGTCCCAGCCGGCGTTGTTGACCAGCACGTCGATCGGGCCGAGCTTTTCTTCGGTGGCGGCGACTGCGGCATCGACGCTGGCGCGGTCGGTGATGTCGCAGCGCACGGCCAGCGCCTGGCCGCCGGCGGCGCGGATCTCGGCCGCGACCTTCTCGGCGGCCTCCAGATTCAGGTCGAAGACGGCGACGCGCGCGCCTTCGGCGCCGAAGCGCCGGCAGGTGGCGCCGCCGATGCCGCCGGCGCCGCCGGTGACGATGACGGTACGGTCTTGAAAGCGTGACATGCGCTCCTTTCGTGCCGCGACGCGGCGCCTTGGTAGGTCAATATGTTGACATATATTAGCCGCTGCGCCAGACTGGCGCAAGCGGTATGTCCGCTGTGAATCTAGGGATTTCACCATGCCGACCGTTTCGGAGAGCCGCTTCGACCTGGCCAACCGCCTGTTCTTCAGGCTCTATCAATGTGCCAATATGTTGCACAAGACCGGTAGCCGCGCGGTCGAGGCCGAAGGGCTGACCACGCAGCAGTGGGCGGTGCTGGGCGCGCTGTCGCGCGAGGCGGCGCAGGGCAGCATGGGCGTCGGCGAGCTGGCGCGCTACCTGATGGTCAGCCGGCAGAACCTGTCGGGGCTGCTCGGCCGCATGGAACGCGACGGCCACCTGGCGGTGGTGCCGAGCGGGCGCGACCGGCGCGCGCGTGTGGTGACGATGACCGCCTCGGGCCGCCGCGTCTGGCAGGTGCAGGCGCAGCCGAAGATCCGCGCCTACTATGCGCAGGTGCTGGCGGATTTCTCGGTCAACGACCTGACGCACGCGCTGCACTACCTGCTGAAGATGCTGCAGCAGATGGAACGGCTCGACGCCGAGCGCGGGCTGGGCGACGAGGTCCCGGTGCCGCCGGCTCGCGAGGCGCCGCGGCGCCGGCCGGCGGGCAAGTAGCGTTGTTCGCCGCTGCCTGCGCCGGATCAGGGCTTGATGGCGATCTTCAGCACGCCGTCGCGCTGGTGCGAGAACAGGTCGTAGGCGGCGACGATGTCGTCGAGCGCATAGTGGTGCGTGACCATCGGCCGCAGGTCCAGGCGGCTGGAGGCCAGCACGTTCATCAGCCGGCGCATGCGCTCCTTGCCGCCGGGGCACAGCGCGGTGTTGATCTTGTGGTCGCCCAGGCCGGCGGCAAAGGCGTCCAGCGGAATCTTCAGGTCGCTGGAATACACGCCCAGGCTGGACAGCGTGCCTCCGGGCTTGATGACGCGCAGCGCCTGCTCGAAGGTGCTCTGCAGCCCCAGCGCCTCGATCGCCGCATCGGCGCCGCGGCCGCCGGTGTGCTTCAGCACCTCGGCGACGACGTCGGTCTTGGAGAAGTTCAGCGTCAGGTCGGCGCCGATCTGCCTGGCGATCTCCAGGCGGTGGTCATTGCCGTCGACGGCGATGATCGTGCTCGCCCCGCGCAGCTTCGCGCCGGCGGTGGCGCACAGGCCGATCGGCCCCTGCGCGAAGACGACCACCGTGTCGCCTATTCTGATGTTGGCGTTCTCGGCGCCGGCGAAGCCGGTGGACATGATGTCCGGGCACATCAGCACCTGCTCGTCGCTCAATCCGTCGGGGATCGGCGCCAGGTTGGCCTGCGCGTCGGGCACCAGCACGTACTCGGCCTGCGTGCCGTCGATCAGGTTGCCGAAACGCCAGCCGGCGGTGGCCTTGTAGCCGTGGCAGCCGCAGCGGCCCGAGGCCACCAGCCAGCTGCCGTCCTGCGACGGCACACCGTCCTGCGCGGCGTAGGAGTTGAAGTTGGGGCAGATCGCGCCGGCGATCACGCGCTGGCCCTCTTGGTAGCCCTGCACCGCGCTGCCCAGCTTCTCGATCACGCCCACCGGCTCGTGGCCCACGGTCAGGCCCTTGGTCACCGGGTACTCGCCCTTGAGGATGTGTACGTCGGTGCCGCAGATCGTGGTCAGCGTGATGCGCATCAGCGCGTCGTTGGGGCCGACCTCGGGAAGGGGTTTGTCGGCGAGTTCGATGCGTCCGGGTTCGACGAAGACGGCAGCTTTCATGCGGGTGGCCATGGCGTTCCTCCGGCTGATGTCCAACGGTGCCGAACATCGTAGCGGCGCCGCATGTCGGCGGCGTGACCGAGATCAAGCGTTCAGAGCAGCTCTCAGCCCGCGAGCCGGTAGTGCGCACCGTCGCGGGCGATGCGGCCGTCGGCCAGCAGCTCGCGCAGATGCTGCTCGATGGAGCGCGCTTCGGCGCAGTCGATCCACAGGTCGTCGGCATGCGCTGGATACAGCAGCCGTTGCCGCGCCAGCTCGGCCAGCGTCTGCGGCCCGGGCGCGAGCATCTGCAGCAGCCGGGCTTCGCGCTCGTCGATGCGCGCGGCGAAAGCGTCGAGCATTTGCAGGAACTGCGCGCGTTCGCGCACCACGCCCTTGTGATGCGAGGTGATCCAGCCGCGCGCCGGCAGCTCGCGCAGCCGCGTCAGCGTGCGCCTGAAGTCGGCCAGGCTCGAGGTGGCGTCGCCGTAATACGGGCCGAAGCTGGACAGGTCGATGTCGCCGATGAAGGCGATGCCATCGGGCTCGACCAGCAGCACGCTGTGGCCGGCGGTGTGGCCCGGCATGTGATGTGCACGCACGCGCACGCCGCCGCCCAGTTCCCATGCGGCGCCGTCGGCATAGCCCACGGCATCGGGGCGCGGCTCGTAGTGGAAGTCGACCTCGATCTTGCGCCGCAGCGCAGCCATCACCGGCGGCGGATAGCCGTAGTGGCGCGACAGGCCCTCGAAGCTGCGCGCGGCCTCCAGATCGGCCTGCGGCACGTACAGCGGCTTGGCCGGCATCAGATGCAGACCGGCCATGTGGTCCTCGTGCACGTGGCCGAGGATGGCGAAGTCGGCGTCGGCCAGCACCTCGGGCAGGCGGTTGGCGGCCTGCGGCGTATCGAACACCACCATCGAGTCGGCGCCGCGCACCACCACCTGGTTGCCGTCGGGGTACTTGCCGGATTTCTCGCCGAAGTACACGCGCACCGGGCCGAGTTCCAGCACGCTGCCGGCGGGGGTGCCTTCCATCGTGCCCTTCAGTCGCCGCTGCGCCGGTACCAGGCCACGCCGGCGGCGTCGATCTCGCGCGTGACCTCGCCGCGCTGCAGCAGGTAGTTCAGGCAGGCCTGGCTTTCGCCGGTGGCCAGGTTCAGCAGCATGACGTCGTTCTCGCCGATGGCGCGCGCGAACAGCGCACCGAAGACGTCGATGGTGCGGCGCGGCTCGGACAGCGACTTGCGCAGCCGCGCCAACGTGCGCAGCTGCGCCGCCGCCAGGTAGTCCAGGCGTGCGTGCAGGCCACGGAAGACCTCGTTGTGCGCCGGCAGCACCAGCACGTCGTCGGGCACCTCGGCCTTGATCTTGGACAGCGAGGCGAGCCAGTCGGCCATTGGGTTCTCGTCGGGCTCGGTCGCGTGCACCGAGACGTTGGACGAGATGCGCGGCAGCACCTGGTCGCCGCTGATCAGCAGCTTCAGCTCCGGGCAGTAGTAGCAGGCATGCTCGGGCGAATGGCCGGTGCCGACGACGACGCGCCAGTCGTGCGCGCCGATGCGCAGCACTTCGCCATCGGCGATGCGCCGGTAGCTGTCGGGCATCGCATGGATGCGCTTGCCGAAGTTGCCGAAGCGCGCGCGGTAGTTCTCGACCGCCGCGTCGCCCCAGCCGGCGCGGCGGTAGAAGGCCACGCCGTCGTCCGGCGCTTCGCGGCCGGTGTCGGCCATCAGCACGCGGCAGTGCAGGTACTCCAGCCGCGTCATCCACAGCCGGATGTCGAACTTGCGCGTCAGCCAGCCGGCCATGCCGATGTGGTCGGGGTGCATGTGCGTGGCGAAGACGCGGCTCAGGCGCTTGCCCTCGGGGGCGCCCGCAAACAGCTGCCGCCAGGCGGCCAGCGTCTCGTCGGTGCGCATGCCGGTATCGACGATGGCCCAGCCGTCGCCGTCTTCGATGCCCCAGACGTTGATGTGGTCCAGCGCCAGCGGCAGCGGCATGCGCGTCCACATCACGCCGGGCGCCACCTCGAGCGCCGTGCCGGGTTCCGGCGGGTGTTCGAAGGGGTAGATCAGCGTGGGTTTGTCCAGCCGGTCGCGGTGGGTGGCGGTTTCGGTCATGATGGTGTCTTCATCGATCCAGCGCGCACGGCGGCCATCGGCCGCGAGATGTCCACCGAGCCGACGCCGACCAGCCGCTCGGGCGCCGCGGCGGCGAAGCCGGCGACCTCGTCGTTGGAGATCATCGTGCGCTGCGGCGCCTCCCAGGCACAGATCAGGCTCTTGGCCACGCCGCCCGCGTCCATCGCCGCCAGCGTGGCGCTCAGCGGCAACGGCTCGGTCGGCACCGGCGCCTTGGTCCAGCGCCGCAGCGAATCGAAGACGGGGTCGCGGCTGTGGCGCAGCGTCGGATGCTGCGCCCAGGCGTCGATGATCACTTCGGTGCCATACGGATGGCGCCGTCGAGGCGTACCGATTCGCCGTTCATGTAGCCGGTGCTGATCATGAACTCGGCCAGCGCCGCGTATTCGTCCGGTTGGCCCAGGCGCTTGGGGAAGGGCACCGACGCGGCCAGCGCGTCCTTGACGTTGTCGGGCAGGCCGGCCAGCAGCGGCGTCTCGAAGATGCCGGGCAGGATGGTGTTGACGCGGATGCCTTCGCCCATCAGGTCGCGCGCGATCGGCAGCGTCATGCCGACGATGCCGGCCTTCGACGCCGAGTACGAGGCCTGGCCGATCTGCCCGTCCTGCGCCGCCACCGACGCGGTGTTGACGATGGCGCCGCGCTCGCCGTGTTCCAGCGGGTCCAGCGTCATCATGCCCGCGGCGCTCTTGGCGATGCAGCGGAAGGTGCCGACCAGGTTGATCTGGATGATGCGGTCGAAGTTCAGCGTCGGGAAGGCCTTGATCTCGCCGGTCTTCTTGTCGCGGCTGGCGGTCTTGATGGCGTTGCCGGTGCCGGCGCAGTTGACCAGGATGCGCTCCTGGCCGATCGCCGCGCGTGCCTTGGCGAAGCCGGCGTCGACCTGTTCTTCGTTGGTCACGTCGACCTTGCAGAACACGCCGCCGAGATCCTTGGCGAGTGCTTCGCCCGCCGCTTCGTTCAGGTCGAACAGCGCGACCTTGACGCCGCTCTTGGCCAGGCGGCGCGCGGTCGCGGCGCCCAGGCCGGAGGCGCCGCCGGTGACGACGGCCGAGATGTCGGAAGAGAGTTTCATGGGAGGTGCCTCTATCGGTGGTTGTCACTTGCGCGACGGTTCGGGGGTGCGCGCAACGCGCTATGCTGCGCCTTCACATTCTGTGCCCGAAACGACCGGGCTCTTCTCTAAAGGGAAACGCATCATGGCTGAAGCTTATATCGTCGCTGCCGCCCGCACCGCCGGCGGCCGCAGGGGCGGGCGTGTGTCCGGTTGGCATCCGGTGGATCTGGCGGCACAGGTGATCGACGCGCTGCTGGAGCGCAGCGGCGCCGACCCGGCGCTGGTCGAAGACGTGATCATGGGCTGCGTGCTGCAGGCCGGCGAGCAGAGCAACTGCATCGGCCGCATGGCCGCGCTGGCCTCGAAGCTGCCGCTGGACGTGCCGGGCGTGACCATCGACCGGCAGTGCGGCTCGTCGCAGCAGGCGCTGCACTTCGCCGCGCAGGCGGTGATGTCGGGCGCGATGGACTGCGTGATCGCCGCCGGCGTCGAGAGCATGAGCCGCATCCCGATGGCCGGGCTGGGCAAGATCTACAAGGAAGCGGGACTGGGCCACTCGATGAGCCCGGTGATCCGCCAGCGCTTCCCCGGCCCGGACTTCAGCCAGTTCATGGGCGCGGAGATGATCGCCGAGAAGCACAAGCTGTCGAAGGAACAGCTCGACCGCTTCTCGCTGCTGAGCCACCAGCGCGCGAAGGCGGCGGCGCTGGAAGGCGCGTTCAAGGCCGAGATCGTGCCGGTGCAGGTGCGGCTGCCGGACGGCAGCGGCGGCGGTGGCGGCGAGATGCACACGGTCGACGAGGGCATCCGCATGGATGCGACGCTGGAGGGCATCGCCGGCGTGAAGACGCTGCGCGAGGGCGGCTGCATCTCGGCCGCCAACGCCAGCCAGATCTGCGATGGCGCCGCGGGCCTGATGGTGGTCAACGAGAAGGGTCTGAAGGCCATCGGCGCGAAGCCGCTGGCACGCATCCACCAGATGACGGTCATCGGCGGCGACCCGGTGATCATGCTCGAAGCGCCGCTGCCGGCGACCACGCGTGCGCTCCAGAAGGCCGGCATGAAGATCGGCGACATCGACCTGTTCGAGGTCAACGAAGCCTTCGCATCGGTGCCGCTGGCCTGGCTGAAGCACACCGGCGCCGACCCGGCGCGGCTCAACGTCAACGGCGGCGCGATCGCGCTGGGCCACCCGCTGGGCGGCTCCGGCGCCAAGCTGATGACCACGCTGATCCACGCACTGCAGGCCAAGGGCAAGCGCTACGGCCTGCAGACCATGTGCGAAGGCGGCGGCCAGGCCAACGTGACCATCGTCGAGCGGCTCTGACTTTCATGGTGCGGGGCAACGCCCCGGATCATGGAGGACTTCCACATTAAGCCGGCGAAGGAGCGGCGCGATGATCCCCCGCAAGCTGTTCAGCCCGGAACACGAGGAATTCCGCGCGTCGTTCCGCAAGTTCCTCGAGAAGGAAGTGCTGCCGCATCACGAGGCCTGGGAGGAGCGCGGCTGCGTCGACCGCGAGGTCTGGGCCAAGGCGGGGGCCAACGGTTTCCTCTGTCCCAGCATGCCCGAGGCTTACGGCGGCGCCGGCGCCGACCGGCTGTACAGCATGGCGATGATGGAGGAGACCTCGAAGGCCCGCACCACGGGCCTGGGCTTCTCGCTGCATTCGGAGATCGTCGCGCCCTACCTCTTCAAGTACGGCACCGAAGAGCAGAAGCAGCGCTTCCTGCCGCGCATGGCGCGCGGCGAGATCATCGGCGCGATCGCGATGAGCGAGCCCGGCGTCGGCTCGGACCTGCAGTCGGTGCGCACCAGCGCGGTCCGCAAGGGCGACCACTATGTCGTCAACGGCGCCAAGACCTTCATCACCAACGGCTGGAACGCCGACCTGGTGATCGTCGTCGCCAAGACCAACCCCGAGCTCGGCGCAAAGGGCACCAGCCTGATCCTGGTCGAGCGCGGCATGAAGGGCTTCGACAAGGGCAAGCGGCTGAAGAAGCTGGGCCTGAAGGCGCAGGACACTTCGGAGCTGTTCTTCGACGGCGTGCAGGTGCCGGCGCACAACCTGCTGGGCGCCGAGGGGCAGGGCTTCATCTACCTGATGCAGGAGCTGCCCTGGGAGCGCATGCAGATCGCCATCGGCGCCGCAGCGTCGGCGCAGCAGGCGATCGACGACACGATGACCTACGTGCGCGAGCGCAAGGTCTTCGGCAACCCGGTGGCCAGCTTCCAGAACACGCGCTTCAAGCTCGCCGAGCTGCAGGCGCAGGTGCAGATGGCGCGCGTCTTCGTCGACCAGTGCATGAGCCTGCTGCTGGCCGGCGAACTCGACCCGCCGACCGCGGCGATGGCCAAGCTGACGTGCACCGAGATCGCCGGCAAGGTGATCGACGAATGCCTGCAGCTGCACGGCGGCTACGGCTTCATGTGGGAGTACCCGATCGCCCGCGCCTATGCCGACACGCGCGTGTCGCGCATCTACGGCGGCACCAGCGAGATCATGAAGGAGGTGATCGCGCGCTCGATGGGACTGGGCAAGTAGCCGCGGCGCTGCGGCGCGGGTGCGATGCCGGTCAAGGTCCAGCGGCGGCTCGCGAGGCTGCAGGCTGACGGATGGCTTTAGGCCGCAATCTTTTCGTTCGTGATTGAAAACACCGGAGACCACATGTACCCAGGGAAATACGCCCAACAGCATCCCGACCGGCCGGCCTTCATCATGGCCAGCACCGGCGAGGCCGTGAGCTACCGCGAATTCGAGGCCCGCAGCAACCGCCTGGCCCACCTGCTGCGCGCGCAGGGGCTGAAGCGGCTGGACCACTACGCCATATTCATGGAGAACAACAACCGCTTCCTGGAGGCCTGCTCGGCCGGCTACCGCGCCGGGCTGTACTTCACCTGCGTCAACAGCTTCCTGACGGCCGAGGAGCTGAGCTACATCGTCAACAACAGCGAATCGCAACTCTTGATCACCTCGCGCGCCAAGCTCGACGTGGTGCGCGAAGCGCTGAAGTCCTGCCCGCAGGTCAAGCTGTGCCTGGTGGTCGACGGAGGCGGCGATCTGATGCCGCCGTTCCAGGACTATGCGACGGCTATCGCCGGCTTTGCGGACACGCCCATCGCCGACGAGCAGCTGGGTACGGCGATGCTCTATTCGTCGGGCACCACCGGCCGGCCCAAGGGCATCGTGCGCCCGCTGCCCGAGACACCGCCGTCGCAGCCGCTGCCGCTGTTCCACTTCCTGCACAAGCTGTGGCGCTACCGCGAGGACATGATCTACCTGTCGCCGGCGCCGCTGTACCACTCGGCGCCGAACGCGGCGGTGTCGCTGACGCTGGGTGTGGGCGGCACGGTGATCATCATGGAACACTTCGACCCCGAGCACTACCTGAGCCTGATACCGAAGTACAAGGTTACGCACACCCAGCTGGTGCCGACGATGTTCAGCCGCATGCTGAAGCTGCCGGCGGAGATCCGCGACAAGTACGACCGCTCGACCCTGGAGATCGCCATCCACGCCGCCGCGCCCTGCCCGGTGCAGGTGAAGGAGCAGATGATCGACTGGTGGGGCCCGATCATCCACGAGTACTACGGCGCCACCGAAGGCCTGGGCTTCACCGCCTGCGACAGCGAACAATGGCTCGCGCACAAGGGCACGGTGGGCAAGGTGATGATCGGCGACCTGCACATCCTGGACGAGAACATGCAGCCCTCGCCCAAGGGCGCGCCGGGCGAGATCTGGTTCAAGACGGCGTCGCCCTTCGAATACTTCAACGATCCGCAGCGTACGCAGCAATCACGTTCGGACGACGGCACGATGAGCACGGTGGGCGACGTCGGCTACGTCGACGACGACGGCTTCCTCTACCTGACCGACCGCTCGACCTTCATGATCATCAGCGGCGGCGTCAACATCTACCCGCAGGAATGCGAGAACCTGCTGATCACGCATCCCAAGGTCGCGGACGCGGCGGTGTTCGGCGTGCCCGACGAGGAGATGGGCGAGGCGGTCAAGGCCGTGGTGCAACCGATGCCTGGCGAGCAGCCGGGGCCGGAGCTGGAGGCCGAGCTGATCGCCTTCTGCCAGCAGCACCTTGCAAAACTCAAGTGCCCGCGCACTGTGGACTTCATGGACCCGCTGCCGCGTCTGCCCACCGGCAAGCTGTACAAGAAGCCGCTGCGCGACAAGTACTGGGGGGACAAGAAGTCGCGCATCGTGTAGCGCAGGCGGCACTGCATGGAATTCCGCCTGATCTACGAAGGCCCGCTGCGCGGGCAGGGCGCGAAGTCCACGCACAAGTGGGAGATCCGGCGCGCGCTGCACCCGCAGCTGCAGCGGCTGTGGCGCGAGCATCCGCTGCACGACGCGGCCGCCACGCTGCTGGCGCACCCGCCGCGGCCGGGCAAGGTGTCGGTCATCGTCGAGAAGGGCGGGCTGCTGTTCGCGCCGCTGGTTACGCAGCGGCTGAACCTGTACGTCGAGCTGTCGGTGCTGCTGTTCCGCCAGCAGCCGCGCGGCACGCTGATCACCGACGGCGGCGACATCGACAACCGGTTGAAGACGCTGCTCGACGGGCTGCGCGTGCCGCGCGGCTCGATGGAAGGGCGCACCGAGCTGCCGGCGGATCCCGACCCGACGCCCTTCTTCTGCCTGCTGGAGGACGATTCGCTGGTCACCAAGGTGTCGGTGGAATCGGAACAGCTGCTGCGTCCGGCGCGGCCCGACGAGGTGGTGGCGATCATCGCCGTGCACGTGAAGAAGACCGTGCTGTCCTACCAGAACATGTCCTTGTAGACGGGTCCGCCTGCGCGGCCTGCAGGGCGGCCTCGCTGATCAGCCAGTCCCGGAAGGCCTTCAGCTGGGCCAAGCCGGCGCTCTCGGGCCGATACACGATGTAGTAGGCCAGCGGCGAGACGAAGCGGATCTGCGCAAACAGCCGCACCAGCCGGCCGGCCGCCAGATCGTCGCGAGCCATCACGCTGCGCGCGAGCGCCACGCCCCGGCCTTCGATGGCCAGCTGCAGCACCGCGGCGGAGTTGTTGATCTTCAGGCCGCGCGCCGGCGTGATGTCGGTCACCCCCGCGGCCTGGAACCACGCGTCCCAGGTGGGAAAGCCCGCATGGCCGTCCATCGACAGGTCGTGGATCCGCGTGATGCGCTGCAGATCGCCCGGCTTGCGCAGGGGCCGGCTGCGCAGCAGCTCGGGCGAGCACACCGGGTAGACCTGCTCGTCCATCAGCTTTTCGGCCGTCAGACCCGGCCAGACCCCCATGCCGTAGCGCACGCCGATGTCCACCCGCTGCGCCGCGAAGTCCAGGGCCTTGGTGTGGGTCTCCAGGCGCACGTCGGTGTCGGGACAGATGGCCTGGAAGCGCTCGAAGCGCGGCAGCAGCCATTTGGCGGCGAAAGCCGGGCTGACCGTCACGCTGAGCACGCCGCCGCCGGCTTGCTGCCTGAGCCGCTCCAGGCCCGCGGTCAAGCGTTCGAAGCCGGCACTGATCTCGGGCAAGGCACGCAAGGCTGCGTCGGTCGCGACCAGCCGCGTGCGGCCGCTGCTGCCGCGGATGAACAACGGCGCACCCAGCCACTGCTCCAGGCTGCGCACCAGCTGGCCGACGGCCGCAGGCGTGACATGCAGCTCCGCCGCCGCCGCCGAGAAGCTCTGATGGCGCGCGCTGGCCTCGAAGGCACGCAGTGCATTCAGGTGGACGGGCGCGCTCATGCAGGCAAAGCTTTTCTTTCAGATCGGGACACTTTATCTCGTTTGCGGCAGAGCCCTAAAGCAAGAAAAATCGGGCTGGCCCATTGGGTGCACTGAAGAAATTGTTCCTGATGGTCTACCCGAACGCTGCGCATTCGCCGTTCGGTCCCTGAACCTGAACCTGAAGGAGATTCTCGTGGCTGCCTTCCTGCAAATCACCTTGAAGATCGATGCCGCCCAGCGTCCGGCGGCTGTAGACGTGTACCGGAAGTACAAGGCGCCGTTCCTCGACACCATCAGCGGCGCGAAGTCCAAGGAACTGCTGGTGCGCGACGAAGACGTCCAGGTGCTGCATGGCTTCGACAGCGTGCAAAACGCCAACGCGTATCTGCAGAGCCCGCTCTTCACCGCCGACGTCGTCGGCGGCCTGCAGCCGCTGCTGGCTGCGGCCCCCGAGGTGCGCGTCTACCAGGTCGCCTGAAATCGGCGCTGCGGCCGATTGCGATGCTCTGTGCTTGGCCGGTCTTCAGGCGCTGATCGCCTTTGGCCCGCACCGTCGTCGGGGAGCAAAGAACTGATGCGCAGCCGGGGCATTCCGTCAGCGCCGCCGTCCGCCCGATGGAGTCACATCAACTCGACATCCGGCAGCGTGCGGGCGGTGAGTTCGCGCAGCAAGGAAATGAACTCGCCCATGTAAGGGTTGGCGCTGACCGCGGGCAGCGTGGCCGCCCAGATCTCCGGGCACAAGCCCTCGCGAGTGATCGGTCGCGCCGTCACGGCGAACCACCGCAAGGAAGCGCTGTTCATGGGCGAGGTCATGCGCGAGGTGGTGGGCAGCGGCCACGCGCACACCGACGTGCTGCCGGCGATGACGTCCGAGGATTTCGGCTTCATGCTGGAAGAGGTGCCCGGCGCCTACGGCTGGATCGGCAACGGCGCCGACGGTCAACCCGGCGTGGGCCTGCACAACCCCGGCTACGACTTCAATGACGACAATCTGGCCCTGGGCGCCCGCTTCTGGAACCGGCTGGCGCGCCGCTGGTTCGAGACGCAGGCGCTGCGTTGAACGCGCCCCTCCCGAAACCCTCCTGCAACCAGGCTCGACCGGCACCATCCATGAACCCACCGTCAACCTCCGCATTTCCCGGCCACGGCGCCTTCGATTCTTGTGCCGGCGAGGCTGCCGCTTCGGGTCAAGGAAAGCGCTCCGTCTTCGACGAAGTCTTCGATCGAAGGAAGTCCAATTCGATGAAGTGGGCCTTCGGGCACAAGCTTCTTTCCGCCGACGAACATGCGGCCGATCCGCTGCCGATGTGGGTGGCCGATACCGACTTTCGTGCCCCGCAGCCCGTCATCGATGCGCTGCACGAAGCGGTGGAGCAGGGCATCTTCGGCTATCCCGGCGGCGCCACCGACAGCTATGTGCAAGCGGTCATCGGCTGGCAATCCAAACGCTTCGGCTGGGATGTGCCGAAGGAATGGGTCGTTCAGACCTCGGGCATCATCACGACGCTGAAGACCGCCGTGCAGGCCTTTTCCGCACCGGGCGATTCGATCCTGATTCAACCGCCGGTCTACGGTCATTTCCACGGCGACGTGCTGATGAACGGCCGCCACCTGGCCTATGCCCCGCTGCAGCGCACTGCAGCAGGCTACCGCTTCGACGAACAGGGCTTCGAGGCGGCGATTCAGGGCAACACGAAGATCTTCATCCTCAGCCATCCGCACAACCCGACGGGCAACGTGTGGTCCGAAGCCGAACTGCGGGCCATGGGTGAAATCTGCCTGCGTCACGGCGTTCTGGTGATCTCCGACGAGATTCACCAGGACCTGATCATCAACCCGGAGAAGCGGCATCTTCCCTTTGTGTCGCTCAGCGAGGCATTCGCGCAGAACAGCATCACCTGCACCGCGCCGAGCAAGACCTTCAACCTGCCCGGCCTGCAAAGCGCGAACGTCTTCATCCCCAACCGGCGCCTGCGCGAAGAGCTGCACAGGCGATACGACCGCAACATGTTCCCGCTGGTCAACACCCTGGGCATGGTGGCTGCGGAAGCGGCTTATGCGCACGGCGCGTCCTGGGTGGACAGCCTGCTGCAGTACCTGCGCGCGAACCACGCGCACTTCCGCGAGGCGATCAACGCTGCCACGCCGAAAGTCGAGGTCTTGCCGATGGACTCGCTCTACCTGGCCTGGATGGACTGCCGCGGGCTCGGCCTGGATGCGCAGGCGCTCGACAAGTTCATGCTGACCCAGGCGCGGGTCTGGCTCGACAAGGGCCAGAAGTTCGGCGCCGAGGGCCACGGCTACATGCGCGCCAATCTCGGTTGCCCGCGCTCCACGGTCGATGAGGCGATCCGCCGCATGACCCGGGCTATTGCAGAGATTGCTGAGCTTTGACCCGGCAGGACAGAGGCCGCTTATCCGCCTGCAGATCAACCTGGAAAACCATGCTCGTCAACGCAGATTTTTCGCTGCGCGCCGCCGTCGTGCCGCAGCAGTACCAGTGGGTGGCCTCGCCGCAGCCGGGCGTCGAGCGCGTGATGCTCGACCGGCTGGGTGCCGAGACAGGCAGGGCGACCAGCATCGTGCGCTATGCGAGCGGCTCCAGCTTCCCGCAGCACCGGCATTCCGGCGGCGAAGAGATCCTCGTGCTCGGCGGCACCTTCTCCGAGGGCAGCGATCACTATCCGGCCGGCTGGTACCTGCGCAACCCGCCCGGCTCCAGCCACCGGCCCTTCAGCGATGAGGGCGCCACCCTCTTCGTCAAGCTCTGCCAGATGCGCGCAGACGAGACGCAGCAAGTGCGCATCGACACCCGGGACGCTTCCCGCTGGATCGTGCGCGACGGGCGGCAGTCCTGTCCGCTGTTCGCCGGGCGCGGCGAACAGGTGTCGATCGAACGTCTGGCGCCGAGTGCCGGTGTCTTCAGCCGCCGCGTCGAGGGCGCGGAAATGCTGGTGCTGGAAGGCAGCCTGCACGAAGGCGCGATGCGCTATGACCCCGGCAGCTGGATCCGCCTGCCCGCAGGGCAATACCCCGCCTTCATCGCCGGCAGCGCCGGAGCGGCCGTGTATCTGAGGATTGGCGCTCACCCCGAAGGCGGCGCGGCCGAGCAAGGCGCGCGATGCTGAAGGCGCGCGTCGCCATCGTCGGTGGTGGCCTCAGCGGCCTGTATGCCGCGGCCTTGCTCGAGCAGCGCGGCATGCACGACTACGTGCTGCTGGAAGCGCGCGAATCCTTCGGCGGGCGCATCCTGACGGTGCCGGTGTCTTCGCCGGTGGGTGATGCCGGCAGCTATGACCTGGGCGCGACATGGTTCTGGCCCGACGCGCAGCCGGAACTGCTGGGCCTGGTGGAAACGCTCGGCCTGGAGAGCTTCGAGCAGGTCGAAGCCGGCGACATGCTGGTCGAACACGCCGGGGCGCAGACGCCCGGCCGCTACCCGGGCTATGTTTCGGTGCCGCCGGCGCGGCGCATCGTGGGCGGCATGGGGGCACTGATCGAGGCCCTTCGCCGGCGCCTGAGGCCTGAGTCCGCAGGCTCTGCCGAGGACGACTCCCCCTCGGGGGGACCGGCCGCAGGCCGTAGGGGGCCGACTGCAGCGCTGCTCGGCGGCTGCCGCGTGCGGCGCCTGGAGCATGCGGGCGCCTTCATCGAAGTGCAGGCCGAGGACGGCCTGGGCCGCGCGTTTTGCTGTCGCGCCGAGCAAGTGCTGCTTGCCGTGCCGCCGCGCCTGGCCGTCGCCACGATCGCCTTCGCGCCGGCGCTGCCGCAGGCCCTGGCGCTGCAGTGGGAAAGCTGCGCGACATGGATGGCGCCTCATGCCAAGTACCTGGCCGTCTACGACACGCCCTTCTGGCGCCGACAAGGGCTTTCGGGCGCGGCGCGAAGTGCCAGAGGACCGCTGGCCGAGATCCATGACGCCTCGGCGCAGGACGGCGGCGCGCTGTTCGGCTTTCTGGGCGTGCCCGCCCAGGTGCGCGGCCACGTGCCGGAAGAGGCGCTGCGGGCCCACTGCCGCGCCCAGTTGGTGCGGCTGTTCGGCAGCGAGGCCGCGTCGCCCCGGGCCGAGTTCCTGAAGGATTGGGCCGGCGACCCCCACACCGCCGTCGCCGCCGACCAGGATACCGGCGCGCACCAGCCCGTCAGGCTGCCCGCCACCGCATCCGACGGCGTGTGGCAAAACCGGCTCGTCGGCGTGGCGAGCGAATGGTCGGCGGAATTCTCCGGCTATGTGGCCGGCGCCGTGGACGCCGCACGCAAAGGCGTCGACCTGCTGGCGGCTCGCGGCGGGACGAAGACAGCGGAGGCCTCGGGATGAAAAAAACCTACAGCGCCATGCAGGTCAGCGCCCCGGGCGTGCTGGAACTGGTGCAGCGCGACACGCCGCAGCCGGGTGCCGGCGAGGTGCTGATCCAGGTGGAGGCCTGCGGCGTCTGCGGCGCGGATGCTGCCGACATCGAAAGAGCCGCCCCCGCCGGGCAGCGGCCGCGCGTGCCCGGCCACGAAGTGGTCGGACGCATCGTGGCGCTGGGCGCGCAGGTTCCGTCGATCTGGACGCTGGGGCAGCGCGTCGGCGTCGGCCGCCTGGGCGGCCACTGCAACGCATGCGCCGCCTGCCGGCAGGGGCGCTTCCAGCTGTGCCGCAACCAGCCGGTCGTCGGCGCCAGTTGCGACGGCGGTTATGCCGAGATGCTGCTGGCGCGCGGCACCGCGCTGGTGGCGATCCCCGACGCACTGAACTCGGAAGAAGCCGCGCCGATCCTGTGCGCCGGCATCGCCACCTTCAACGCGCTGAAGAAGTGTGGCGCCGAGGCCGGCGATCTGGTCGCCATCGTCGGCATCGGCGGGCTGGGGCACATGGCGCTGCAGTACGCGCGCCACATGGGCTTCAAGGTGGCGGCCATCGGGCGCGGCAGCGACATCGCCGAGGATGCCTTGGCGCTGGGCGCGCATGTCTACATCGACAGCCTCCAGGAGGACGCCGTCGCCGCGCTGCTGCGCATGGGCGGCGCGCAGGCCATCGTGACGACCATCGACCATGCCGAGACGGTGTCGGCGCTGCTCGGCGGCCTGGCGCCCGAAGGGCGGCTGGTCGTGCTCAACCCGGGCAAGAGTCCGCTGCAGGTTCCTGCCGGCCTGTTGGTCGGCGGGCAGCGCAGCATCCTGGGCTCGATCACCGGCACGCCGCACGACAATGAGAAGACGCTGAACTTCAGCGTGCTGGTCAACGTGCGGCCGCGCATCGAGTGCCTGCCCTTCGAGCAGGCCGCCGAGGCCTACCGCAGGCTGAAGTCCGGACAACCCAGGTTCCGCATGGTGCTGACCATGGGGCAAGGCGCATCAGGCCAATGAGGCCCTGCGCATCACACATGAACTTGCCCACTCCATGAGCGACTCTTCCTCCGTGCTGCCCGAAAAGACCCAGAGCGGCAACATCTGGCGCCTTGCGATCGCGCAAGCGCTGGCCGGCGCCAACGCGGTGGTGGTCTACGCCACCGGATCCATCGTCGGCGACATGCTGGCGCCGGCGCCGATGCTGGCGACGCTGCCGATCTCGATCTTCGTCGTCGGCATGGCGGCGTGCATCCTGCCGGTGGGCGCGATCGCCAGGCGGCACGGCCGGCGCGCGGCCTTCCTGGCGGGCACCGGGGCGGGGGTGCTCGCCGGGCTGCTGGCGATGCTGGCTGTCGTCCTGGGATCGTTCTGGCTGTTCTGCCTGGCCACCTTCTTCGGCGGCGGCTACGCGGCCGTCGTGCTGTCGTTCCGCTTCGCCGCCGCCGACGGCGTGGCGCCGCAGCACCGGGCGCGCGCGCTGTCGCTGGTCATGGCCGGCGGCGTCGCGGCCGGGGTCGTGGGGCCGCAACTGGTGACGCGGACCATGGACCTGTGGCCGCCGCACCTGTTCGCGGCCACCTACCTGGCGCAGGCGGTGGCTGCGGCGCTGTCGGCCTTCGTCCTGCTCGGCGTGCGGCTGCCGATGCCGACGGCGGCAGAGAAGTCCGGCGGGCGGCCGCTCGCGGACATCGCGCGGCAGCCGCGCTTCATTGCCGCGGCGATCAGCGGCGCCGTGTCGTACATGCTGATGAACTTCCTGATGACGGCCGCGCCGCTGGCGATGCACCTGTGCGGGCATTCGCAGGCCTCGGCCAACCTGGGCATGCAGTGGCACGTCATCGCGATGTATGCGCCCAGCTTCTTCACCGGCCACCTGATCACCCGCTTCGGCGCCGGCCGCGTGGCCGCGGCGGGCCTGCTGCTGACCGGTCTTTCCGCGGCCGTCGGCCTGGGCGGCATCGAGCTGATGCATTTCTGGGGGACGCTGATCCTGCTCGGCCTGGGCTGGAACTTCGGCTTCCTGGGCGCCTCGGCGCTGGTGCTGGAATGCCACCGGCCCGAGGAGAAGACGCGCGTGCAGGCGCTGAACGATTTCATCGTCTTCGGCCTGATGGCCATCGGCTCGTTCGCCTCCGGCGGCCTGCTCAGCGCCTATGGCTGGAATGCCGTGCTGTGGGTGTCCTTCGTGCCGCTGGGGCTCGCGGTGGCGGGGCTGGCGTTGGCCATGAGAAGGAGCGAGCCCGCAGTGGCCGGGCAGGGCGGCAGCCTGTAGTTCGGGCCTGTGGAAGCTGATGTGCGGGTCTCTGCACCGACGCCGACATGCGGATCGAGAGCAGCCCAGGCGTGCGCGTGATCCGCATGCCCGAGCACTACGGCGTGCTCAGCCCGATCCTGCACGTCGTGCCGCTGCAGCTGCTCGCGCATCACGCCGCCTGCGCGCGGGGCATCGACGTGGACAAGCCGCTCGACTTGGCGCCGTAGGCGCGCCAGTGCGCTGGCTTCCCGGCATCGCACCTGGCCGTGCTGACGGTGGCGGCGGCTTGGAGGCAGGCAGCCGAAGGCAGGCCTGCAGGCAGGCACCCACAGGTAGGCGCCCGACAGGGCGATGGCGACACCGTGCGCGGCTCGAGACCGTGGGGGCTCACCGCCTCGGGAGCCCATCGTGCAAGCCATCGGCCGGCAGTCCCAGCGGGCGCCCGATGGCGCCCCGCTCCACTACGAACGCCATCGCCCCGAGCAGACCACGCTGTATCGCCTGGTGCAGCAGCATGCGGCCGGCTTCATCACGCACACCGAGGCCAGCACCGGTGCCGAGTTGCCCCGGTTCATCAAAGACGAGTTCGAAGCCTTCCTCGAATGCGGCATCCTGGCCCACGGCTTTGCCCACCGGCGACGAGGTGCATGCGCTGCTGCAGGCGATCATCACCCGGCTGATGAAGATGCTCACGCGCCGGGGCGTGCTGGTCGAGGACATGGGCCGGACCTGCCTGGCCGAGCCGGATGCTGACGGTGAGGAGGCGCGCACGCTGCGGCCGCTGCAGGCCGCAGCCATCACTTACCGCATCGCCTTCGGCCCGCGCGCCGGGTAGAAGGTGCTGACCCTGCGGGGCGCGATGCCGCGCGAGAGCGCAGCGCGCCAGCCCCTGTGCGCCGACATCGATGGTTTCAGTCTGCACGCGGCGGTGCGTGTCGAAGCACACGAGCGCAAGCGGCTGCAGCAGCTGTGTCGCTACATCACCCGTAAGCGTTCCGCGAACGACACCCTTGCGTCGTCGATCGCGGCGTGCTGATGTTGCGGCTACGCGGCCACGGCGAGCGGCGCGGAGTCTGCCGCGGCAGCCGCGCCGGGCGGCCGCCAGTTGTGCGGCAGCAGCTGCGCCAGGTCGCGCTGCTTGAGCGTCGGCAGCCGCTCGAACACGTCCTTCAGGTAGGCCCACGGATCGTGCCCGTTGAGCTTGGCCGACTCGATCAGGCTGAGCACCACCGCGGCGCGCTCGCCGGCCTGCTGTGATCCGACAAAGAGCCAGTTCTTGCGGTCATGCGAACCTTCGCATGATCGCAATAAGGCGAACTGCGCTTTTATGCGAAGTCGGCACGGCGCCGCGATGTCGGCGCCCTGGGCAGCGATGGCTTAAGACATCGATACCGCTTCGCATAATCACAGCCCTTGCAGGAACGCCAGCAAGGCCTTCGGTGCTCGATACCGCGCTTGCTTGACCTCCGGCTGCTTCAGCCGCGCCAACGCGCGCTCCTTCATGGCCAGGTCCGCCTCGACATACATGTGAGTTGTCGAAGGGCTCTCGTGACCCAGCCAGAGCGCGATTTCGCAAGGATCTACCCCGGACTGCAGCAAGCTCATCGCAGTCGAGTGCCGCACGATATGTGGCGACACCGACATCGTCTTGAGTTGCGCGTGTTCGACCGACGCCACCTCGACGGCCAGCTTCAGCCGCTGGGCGACGTTGGCCCGAGTCATCGCCCGTCCGTCTCGTGTGGGCAGCAGCGGCGACTCGGGGCGCAACTGCGGATTCAAGTGCAGCCAGTCGCGCACGGCCCGAGCCGAACTCTTCCACAGCGGCAGCGAGCGCTGCTTGCGCCCCTTGCCGTGCAGCCGGATGCTGTTGCTCGGCCCGAGCACAACGTCGGCCACGCGAACGCCGACGATCTCGCAGACGCGAGCGCCCGTGTTGAACATGAGCGTCAGCATCAGTCGGTCTCGCTGCCCGATCCAGGTGTCGGTCGCTACATCGATGACCGCCAACATCTGCTCGTGCGGTACGAAGCCGACCATCTTGCGCTCGAAGCGCTTCATCGGCACGGCCAATGCGTTCTCGATCACGCCCAGGTTGGCCGGGTCACGCCTGGCGGCGAACTTCAGGAACGAGCGCACCGCGGCCAATCGAACATTGCGACTTCGCACGCAGTTGTGCCGCTGGGCCTCCAGGTGATCCAGGAAGTCGATCAGGAACGCGGCACTGAGATCGGCCATCGCCATCCCGTGGGCCGGCAAGTGCAGCTTGTCTTCGGCGAAGCGCAGCAACAGCACGAAGGTGTCTCGGTAGGATGCCACCGTACGCGGGCTCAGGGCGCGCTGCTGCACCATGTAGTCGGTGAAGAATTCCTGCACGAGGCCGGCGAACGTTGGTGTGGTCTGACGGTTCATCACGCACCCCCTTGCCCGACGACGCCGACGAAGCGCTCGAACCGCGCGCCGATGGTGTCCATCAACTCCGGGATGCCGGACAGGTACCAGTAGGTGTCGGAGATCTTGGCGTGGCCCAGATAGGTGCACAGCCAGAACATTGCGTGCTCGATGGACTGGCCCGACTCGCGCCAGCGCTGCAGGCGCCGCACCGCCATCGTGTGCCTCAGATCGTGGATCCGAGGATACGGATGATCGCCGCGGGCGCGCCAGTCGAGTCCTGGTTGCAGGCGCCGGAAGACGTTCTCTACCGTGCGCGCGGGCAGCTGCCCACCATCGTGCGAGACGAAGAACGGGGCGCTGTCGTCAGTGCTGTGGCACCGATCACGCGCTTGTCGGTACCGCTCGAGTTCCCGCACCGTGCTTGGATGAAGCGGCAGGCGACGAGACTTGTGGAACTTGGTCTGGCGCACGGTGAGCGCGGCTGCCTGCAGGTCGACGTCGCCCAGCGTGAGCATCAGCGCTTCGGACAGCCTGAGGCCGGCCGCTGCGATCAGCCCGAACAGACTGCGATAGGTCAGCGCTCGAAGAGGCCAGGTCAAGCTCAGTTGGCCGGCGGCGTCGAGCAACTGGATGATCTCCTGGTCGGTGTAGATGTGAGGCGCCAGGCGCCGGTGAGCACGGCCAAGGATGCCCTTGGGAGGAATCTGCGTGCCCGGCTCGAACTGCCGGTAGTACGCGGCGAATGGAAGCACGATCTCCAGCCGGCGTGCTGCTGTCACGTCGCTGGTTCGATGCACATGCTCCCGGGCCCAACCCAGCATCAACTCCTGCGTGAGTGGACCTCGGTGTTCTCGCGCGTCGGCGTACCGGGCAAATCGGGCGAGCTCGGTGGCAGGCGCGGTCAGCGCAAAGCCCAGGCGGCGACGATCCTCGAGATAGCGCGCTACAGCCTGTTGCATCGGCGTAGTGGCCGCATTCATGGCCGGCTCCCGGGCCAGGGCATGGCCACCGCGCCCAGGCAGCCGAAGTCGACCTTGGCGTAGATGAGCGAGGTGTCCAGCTCGCGATGGCGCAGCACATCGGCAACCTCCTTGAGCGTGCCGCCCGTGTTGAGAAGCCGGCTGGCCAGCGTGTGGCGAAGAATGTGCACCCGGGTGTAGGGCAACCCAGCGCGGCGATACGCCTGGCGCACGGCACGCCTGGCGACGTCGGCGGCCACGGGCTCATCTACAGGCGCCACATGCCGAACGAAGACCCGGCGGCTCGTGGTCCGGGGCCGTTCTGATCGCACGTAGTCAGCGATGGCCGCGCCGGTGAGTTGTGGCAGCGGCAGCACATCGGCCCGTCGCGATTTGCTCCTGCTGATGCGAACGGTGCCGGCCACCCAGTCGATGTCGTCGAGTTCCAGCGCGATCGCCTCGCTGCTGCGCAGGCCGAGGTCGACGACGCAGCGCACGAGGGCGTAACAGCGCAGGCGCGATGGCAGATCCGCCGGGAAGGCAGCCAGCAGCCGATTGACCTCGTCGGGCGTGAGCGTCTGCGGCAAGGGGGCAAGACGCCAATGCGCCGGCGAGGCGACCACCGGCAGCAGGTGCTCGACGCGATCGCCCTCGAAGGCACGGAAGCGCAGGTAACTGCGCACTGCGGTCGCGGTAACGCTGCCGCTGGCGGCGCTCACGCGTGAGAGTTCCCGGGCCAGGAATTGCCTCAGTTCCTCGGCCGACGGCGTCCTTGAGTTCGAGGTCATGGACAGCAGCGCACGAACGATCGCGGTGCGCCGAAGGCGCGTGCTGCCTGCCAGTCCCTTGGCGTGCAATAGGTGGTCGTCGAAGCGCTGCAACTGCACGTCGACGGCGCCGCCGTGGTGATGATCCTGTTGCACGCCCGAGGCATTGACAACAGCCAACAGGTGCCGCAGAGCCGCGCGGACTTGGTTGCGGCTGCGCTGCACCGGAGCAGCGCAAGTGCAGCGAGGCAGGTGTTCGTCGACGAAGGCAGCGACGTGCTGATCGAAACTGTGAATGGCGAAACGCCGTCGTCTCGACCAGTGGGCGAAGTGGGCAACGCAGTTCATGTACTGGCGAGCCGTACCAGATGCGTACCGCTGCTCGGACAGTCGATCCCAGAGGGGTTGAACGAACGGCGCAAAGGCGCTGGCTCGAAGTCGAGCACGGGCCAACTCTGTGAGGGAATCGAAGACTTCCATCGCAATCTCCTGAAGCGGGGTTGGCACCCCAGGAGACGCGACTTCTTATGCGAAGTCCAGCACGGGATCGGACCGACGTGGCGAAGGCAGGCTGCGCCACCGGCGCCACGCGCCGTGCCGACTTCGCATAAAAGCGCAGTTCGCCTTATTGCGACCCACCGCGAGCGGACGCACCGCGTTCTCCGCCGCGTTGTTGTCGATCGGCACCTGGCCGTCGTCCAGATAGCGCGTCAGGCCTCGCCAATTGCTCAGGCTGTAGTCGATGGCCTTGGCCGTCACATCGGCCTTGGCCAACTTCGTTCGCTGCTCGCTCAGCCAGCCGTGCAAGGCCTCGGCCACCGGCTTGGCATGCTGCTGACGCCACAAGCGCCTGGCCTCGGGCTGCAGTTCGCGCGCCTCGCGCTCGATCTCGTAGAGCCTGGCGATCAGCGCCACCGCATGGCCTGCGATCTCGCTGCCGTTGAACTGGTGCGCCTCGAACAGCTTGCGGCGCGCATGCGCCATGCACAGCGCCGCCGTCACGCCCTGGGTCTGCAGCGCGTGGTAGCCCGAGAAGTCGTCCGTCACCAAGGTGCCGCCGAAGCCTTGCAGCACCCGGCGCGCGTTCTCGCCGCCGCGGCCCGTGCTGAAGTCGTAGAAGACGGCCCGCTGGGCCACGAAGTTCGTCGTGCGGTACACCCAGACATAAGCCCGGCTGGTCTTGCCCTTGCCGGGTGCCAGCAGCTTGATCGGCGTCTCGTCGGCGTGGACCACGTCGTGGCCGCGGATGAAGTCCTTCAGTGCCGCGGCCAGCGGCGCCAGGCGCACGCCGCAGATGCCGATCCACTGCGCCATGCTCGAGCGCGGGAGGTGCACGCCCGAGCGGGCATAGATCTCGCTCTGCCGGTACAGCGGCAGGTGGTCGTCGTGCTTGGCCACCACCACCTGCGCCAGCAGGCCCGGCGCCGGGATGCCCTTGTCGATGATCTGCGCGGGCATCGGTGCGGCCTGGATCGTCCGGCAGCACGCGCAGGCGTACTTGCCGCGGATGTGGCGCAGCACGAAGAACTGCGCCGGCACGCAGTCGAGTTGCTCGCTGACCTCTTGGCCGATGCGCTGCAGGGCTTGGCCGCACTCGCAGTGGGTGGCTTCGATCTCGTGATGCCGCTCGATGCGCGGCAGGCCCGCCGGCAGCGCCTGGCGCACGGCTTGGCGCTTGGCCGCCGCCGCCGCGGCCGGCGGCCTGGCTTCGTCCTGGGCCGCGCGGTCCTCGATCTCGGTGTCGGCCACGATGGCGTCGAACAGCACCGCCTGCGTCGTGCTGTCCAGGCTCTCGCTGGATGAGTCGAAGCGCCAGCGCCTCAGGCGGGCGACCTCGAAGTTCAGCGCCTCGATCCGGGTCTGCTTGAACTTCAGTTCGGCCTGCATGCGCTCGATCAGATCGCGCATCGCCTGCATCGAGTCGGCTGCGGCCGGCAAGCCGTGCGCGACATCGGTTGGCGTGCTGCAGGCATCGAGCATGGGCGGCAGTATCCCTCGCGCGCGTGCGCGCGCGAGGCAGGACATTCGCCAATGGACAAATGTGCGAACTTCGCCCCGGATATCGGGGTCGGCTGCGGCACACCGCGGTCCCCTCAAATTGCCGTGATGGCCTGCGGCTGCGCCGCGCTCAGCCGTTGCCACGGCAACCCGGCGGCGAGCCAGTCGAACTGCTCGCGGCTGAGCTGGACCGACCCCGAGTCCTGGCGCGGCCAGGCAAAGCTGCCGGCCTGCAGCCGCCGCGTGCACAGCCACAGGCCCGCGCCGTCGTAGACCAGCACCTTGAGCCGGTCGGCACGCCGGTTGGCGAAGACGTAAGCATGGTGCGGTTGCGCACCGAGCGCGAAGCCGTGCACCACCCGCCCCAGCAGCCGGTCGATGCCCCCGCGCAGGTCGCTGGCGCCCAGCGCCAGCCACACGGCATCGATGCGGATCATCGGCCCAGCTCGCGCAGCAGCGCGGCGAGTTCGCGCGCGTGCGCCAGCGGCCAGTGCAGTTCGATCCGGGCAGCGCCGGCGTTCAGCTCGATGCGCACCGATGAGGCAACGCCCGGCGTCGCCAGGCGGGCCGCCACGAAGCCGCTCGGCCGGCTCGCCGCTGCCGCGGCGTGCGCCCCGCCGGGCCCCGCCTCGAGCCTGGCCTGCCAGCGCCCGTAGTGCGCGCACCAGCTGCCCAGCGTTCCCAGCGGCACGCCGTTGGCTTCGGCCCAGACCTTGGCCTTCATGCCGGAGGCGCGGTAGGCCTGCACCTGTTCCATGCACCGCTGTACATGCTCTCGATCCATGATCACCTCGTCTCGCTCGTTGATTGCCGAGACACGAGGTTCGCAGCTTCAACGCCGCCGGGAAAGATGGGTTGCCGGAACGCTTACCATCACCCGACCAGCGCTTTCCGACGAGCGGGTGCAGATCAATGCCGCCGGGCAGGTGCAGCTCGAGCTCGAGACGCCGCGGCGCGACGGCCTTGCAGGCCGCGCCGGGCCAGAGGCCCGGCCCCTCGCCAGGCACGAACAGTCCTCAGGACTGTTCGTGTCCGGGCTCGGCACGACGCAACTGGTGATGTCGCCACTGGAGTTTATGCAGCGGCTGGCGGCGCTGGTGCCGAGACCCCGGCTGCACCTGATTCGCTTCCATGGGGTGCTGGCCCCGAACGCGAAGCTGCGCCCTCTGGTGGTGCCGCAAGGCCCAGCCGCGCAAGCACAGGCGGCCACCGAGGCTACAGTCGCCGGTGAGTGCGAAGTCGAGCCTGAACAGGCTCGCCCGCACCGCATCATCTGGACGCAGCCGGGTGTTCGTGACTTGCTGGACGACCAGAGCCCATTGAAAGGGCCTTACTCGCCGACTCGTCGAAGCACGGTCTCGATCACGGCGGCCGAAATGCGGAAGTCGGACGCATGCAGCCGTGCGAACACTTCGCGGGCAGACGCGATCAGGCCGCGGCTGCGCGCCATGCCGATCACGGCGGCCGTGCCGGCCACACGCAATCCATGCTCCACGGCAATGGCGCGGCCCGCGTGTTCGTCCATCAACAGCAACGCCGGCCGGCGCTGCTCGCGCACATGGGCCAGGGCGATGCGGATGCAGGCAGCCTCGCCTTCGTCCAGGTCCGGCAAGGGCGGCTCCAGTGGCGCGGCGGCATGCACCGCCAGCCAGCCGGCCGACTCGGCCGCAAGCATGGCCCGCTCTTCCGCAAAACCCAGGCCGGGCACCACTTCCGCCCAGACTTCCCGGGGTATGCGAACCTGCCCGAACAAGCGGGGCAGCCAAGCCAGCCCATCGACGCGTGCCAGCCCGATCAAGGGGCTGGCGTCGCTCAGGACGAAGCCAGCCATTCGTCCAGCGTGTCCATGTCCTTGCGCGCCTCGGCCGCATCGAGCGGGACAACCGGGATGCCCAGGCGCGAGACGTGGCTGACGAACTCGCCCAGCGACATGTCGGCCAGGCTGGCGGCGCGCGCCAGCGAAAGGGCGCCGTCGCGGAACAAGGCCGTGGCCAGGGCGGGGCGCACGCCGCGCGCTTCGAGCACGCCCGCCGCTTCGATGCCCACCATCAAGGCATCGGGCCGGTCGCGGTTCATCACCACGACCACGTCCCGCCGCGCCTTGCGCAAGGCTTCCGTGGGGTTGTTCTTCAGCCCGCTGACGTTGACCGATTCCATGTGCCGGCTCCCTGGCATGAACCATGATCCCATGCGACATGGGAATGTTATCAGGGAATTTCCGGTCTGTCGGGTGGCACGCAGCCGGCGCCGACCTGCGCAGTTCAGCCCAGGGGGTCCGGCGAAGCCACCCGGCTTCAGAAAACGCTGACAAGGCCCGCAGAGACTTCCGACAGCCGAAACCGGCCGTGGCGCACACACTTCCGCCACGCGCTGCAAGCCCGCAGCCGACCGTGAAGAAACCCGATGAACCACCTTCAGTCGTGCGTTGAACAGCAGGTGCCGTGCGGCTGCCGCTGCCGACGGCGCAGGAGAAGTCCGGCGGGCGGCCGCTGGCGCTGATCGCGCGGCAGCCGCGCTTCATTGCCGCGGCGATCAGCGGCGCCGTGTCGTACATGCTGATGAACTTCCTGATGACGGCCGCGCCGCTGGCGATGCACCTGTGCGGGCATTCGCAGGCCTCGGCCAACCTGGGCATGCAGTGGCACGTCATCGCGATGTATGCGCCCAGCTTCTTCACCGGCCACCTGATCACCCGCTTCGGCGCCGGCCGCGTGGCCGCGGCGGGCCTGCTGCTGACCGGTCTTTCCGCGGCCGTCGGCCTGGGCGGCATCGAGCTGATGCATTTCTGGGGGACGCTGATCCTGCTCGGCCTGGGCTGGAACTTCGGCTTCCTGGGCGCCTCGGCGCTGGTGCTGGAATGCCACCGGCCCGAGGAGAAGACGCGCGTGCAGGCGCTGAACGATTTCATCGTCTTCGGCCTGATGGCCATCGGCTCGTTCGCCTCCGGCGGCCTGCTCAGCGCCTATGGCTGGAATGCCGTGCTGTGGGTGTCCTTCGTGCCGCTGGGGCTCGCGGTGGCGGGGCTGGCGTTGGCCATGAGAAGGAGCGAGCCCGCAGTGGCCGGGCAGGGCGGCAGCCTGTAGTTCGGGCCTGTGGAAGCTGATGTGCGGGTCTCTGCACCGACGCCGACATGCGGATCGAGAGCAGCCCAGGCGTGCGCGTGATCCGCATGCCCGAGCACTACGGCGTGCTCAGCCCGATCCTGCACGTCGTGCCGCTGCAGCTGCTCGCGCATCACGCCGCCTGCGCGCGGGGCATCGACGTGGACAAGCCGCTCGACTTGGCGCCGTAGGCGCGCCAGTGCGCTGGCTTCCCGGCATCGCACCTGGCCGTGCTGACGGTGGCGGCGGCTTGGAGGCAGGCAGCCGAAGGCAGGCCTGCAGGCAGGCACCCACAGGTAGGCGCCCGACAGGGCGATGGCGACACCGTGCGCGGCTCGAGACCGTGGGGGCTCACCGCCTCGGGAGCCCATCGTGCAAGCCATCGGCCGGCAGTCCCAGCGGGCGCCCGATGGCGCCCCGCTCCACTACGAACGCCATCGCCCCGAGCAGACCACGCTGTATCGCCTGGTGCAGCAGCATGCGGCCGGCTTCATCACGCACACCGAGGCCAGCACCGGTGCCGAGTTGCCCCGGTTCATCAAAGACGAGTTCGAAGCCTTCCTCGAATGCGGCATCCTGGCCCACGGCTTTGCCCACCGGCGACGAGGTGCATGCGCTGCTGCAGGCGATCATCACCCGGCTGATGAAGATGCTCACGCGCCGGGGCGTGCTGGTCGAGGACATGGGCCGGACCTGCCTGGCCGAGCCGGATGCTGACGGTGAGGAGGCGCGCACGCTGCGGCCGCTGCAGGCCGCAGCCATCACTTACCGCATCGCCTTCGGCCCGCGCGCCGGGTAGAAGGTGCTGACCCTGCGGGGCGCGATGCCGCGCGAGAGCGCAGCGCGCCAGCCCCTGTGCGCCGACATCGATGGTTTCAGTCTGCACGCGGCGGTGCGTGTCGAAGCACACGAGCGCAAGCGGCTGCAGCAGCTGTGTCGCTACATCACCCGTAAGCGTTCCGCGAACGACACCCTTGCGTCGTCGATCGCGGCGTGCTGATGTTGCGGCTACGCGGCCACGGCGAGCGGCGCGGAGTCTGCCGCGGCAGCCGCGCCGGGCGGCCGCCAGTTGTGCGGCAGCAGCTGCGCCAGGTCGCGCTGCTTGAGCGTCGGCAGCCGCTCGAACACGTCCTTCAGGTAGGCCCACGGATCGTGCCCGTTGAGCTTGGCCGACTCGATCAGGCTGAGCACCACCGCGGCGCGCTCGCCGGCCTGCTGTGATCCGACAAAGAGCCAGTTCTTGCGGTCATGCGAACCTTCGCATGATCGCAATAAGGCGAACTGCGCTTTTATGCGAAGTCGGCACGGCGCCGCGATGTCGGCGCCCTGGGCAGCGATGGCTTAAGACATCGATACCGCTTCGCATAATCACAGCCCTTGCAGGAACGCCAGCAAGGCCTTCGGTGCTCGATACCGCGCTTGCTTGACCTCCGGCTGCTTCAGCCGCGCCAACGCGCGCTCCTTCATGGCCAGGTCCGCCTCGACATACATGTGAGTTGTCGAAGGGCTCTCGTGACCCAGCCAGAGCGCGATTTCGCAAGGATCTACCCCGGACTGCAGCAAGCTCATCGCAGTCGAGTGCCGCACGATATGTGGCGACACCGACATCGTCTTGAGTTGCGCGTGTTCGACCGACGCCACCTCGACGGCCAGCTTCAGCCGCTGGGCGACGTTGGCCCGAGTC
>DAIMFR010000009.1:0-2621 GCA_036724445.1 Rubrivivax sp.
CAGCGAGGATATAGCGACATGTTTATTTTGGCTACACCCTCTGAGAGCCTGTGAACAAATCCGACACACCCGCTCGGCCGCCCCAGAGGGCGCCACTCTTCGTTGCAAATGCTCGCCGCAGCACGCGCTGCGACTGCGCTTTGCGCCTCGATCGGCACCCTCTGGCGCACCCGCTCGGGCGCGCCGGATTCATTCACAGGCTCTGAGTCGTCAGTCGGCGACCCAGTCGCCCGACTTGCCGCCGCTCTTGCGCAGCAGCCGGATGTCGCTCATCACCATGCCGCGGTCCACCGCCTTGCACATGTCGTAGACGGTGAGCAGGCCCACCTGCACGGCGGTCAGCGCTTCCATCTCCACGCCGGTGCGGCCCAGCGTTTCCACCTGCGCGCTGCAGCGCAGCAGCGAGGCGGCGGCGTCCAGCTCGAAGTCCACGCTCACGCGCGTGATCGGCAGCGGGTGGCACAGCGGCACCAGGTCGGCGGTGCGCTTGGCGCCCTGGATCGCGGCGATGCGCGCGACGCCGATGACGTCGCCCTTGCTTGCCGTGCCCGACTCGATCAGCGCCAGCGTGGCCGGCCGCATGCGGATCACGCCGCTGGCGCGCGCCACGCGGTGCGTCACGTCCTTGGCCGCGACGTCGACCATGTGCGCCTGGCCGTGGGTGTCGAAATGCGTCAGCGGGGAACTCACGGGCGCGCCAGTGTCAAAACATGTGCCGGAAACACGACGGTGCCATCATAGCGGCGGCATTCGTCCGCCCCGGGCTCGCCGCCCGCTCCTGGAAAGCGTTTGAAGCGATCGCTCCTTTCGGCGCGCGTGCGCGCCCTGTTCCTGGCCGCCGCCTTGTGCGCCGGCCTACCCGCGCAGACCGCGCTGGCGCAGGTGCGCCTGCCCGCGCTGGGCGACGCCGCCGGCGAGGAATTCAGCCTCGGCACCGAGCGTGCGCTGGGCCAGCAGATCATGCGCGAGATCCGCCGCGACCCCGACTACCTGGACGACCCGCCGCTGCTGGACTACCTGCAGCGCGTCTGGCATCCGCTGGTCGAGGCGGCGCGGCAGCGCGGCGAGATCACCCCCGAAGCCGCGCAGCTGCTCGCCTGGGAGGCGTTCCTGGTGCGCGACCGCAGCGTCAACGCCTTCGCGCTGCCCGGCGGCTATGTCGGCGTGCACCTCGGGCTGATCGCCATCACCGCCTCGGGCGACGAGCTCGCCGCGGTGCTGGCGCACGAGCTGTCGCACGTCTCGCAGCGGCACATCGCGCGCGGCATCGTCAACACGCAGCGCACCACGCTGCTCAGCCTGGCGGGCATGATCCTCGGCGTGCTCGCGGCCAGCCGTACCGGCAGCTCCGACGGCGTGCAGGCGGCGGTGGTCGGCTCGCAGGCCGCGGCGGCACAGAACCAGCTGAACTACTCGCGCGACATGGAGCGCGAAGCCGACCGCGTCGGCTTCGGCGTGCTCACCGACGGCGGCTACTCGCCCGCCGGCATGGCGGCGATGTTCGAGAAGCTGGAATACGCCAACCGCCTGAACGACAGCGGCGCCTATCCGTACCTGCGCAGCCACCCGCTGACGGTGGAGCGCATCAGCGAAGCGCGCGGGCGCATGGCTTTCGCGGGCGCTGCGGCCCCGGCCGACCCGCTGGAGCACCTGCTGATGGCGGCGCGCTCGCGGGTGCTGATGGACAGCAGCGCCGCCGGCCTGCAGCGCCAGCAGCAGCGCGTGGCCAGCGCGCTGGCGCCGGGGGCGCAGCCGATGACGCTGAACGAGCGCCTGGGCGCGCTGTATGCCGGCGCGCTGGCCACGCTGCTGCTCGGCGATACCGCGGCCGCCGGCACCGCGGTCGACAAGGCGCTGGACCTGCTGCACGGCCGCACGCCGGCGGCGCCGGCCGCCGAACGCGCGCTGCGCGAGCTGCAGCTGCAGGTGGTGCTGCAGCGCGGCGACGTGAGCGGCGCGATGAAGCTGCTGGACGCGCCGGCGCTGCAGCCGGCGTCGCGCTGGACCATGCTGCTGCGCGGCCAGGTGGCGCTGGCACGCTGGAACCAGCAGCCGGCCGAGGCCGCGGCCTGCCTGGCCGCACCGCGCCAGGCGCCGGCGCCCGGCTGCGACGACCCGATGTCCGGCTACCGCGCGCTGCGCGACAGCAGCGAAGCGCTGCAGAGCCGGCTGGCGCTGCACCCGGCCGACCCGCTGGCCTGGGGGCTGCTGGCGCAGGCCGAAGAGACGATGGGACACCGGCTGCGCGCGATGCGCGCGCAGGCCGAGGCGCGCGCCGCGCTCGGCGATATCGGCGGCGCGGTCGAGCGGCTGCGCGCCGCGCAGGCCGTGGCGCGCAGCGGCTCGGGCAACGATTTCATCGAAGCCTCGGTGATCGACGCGCGGCTGCGCCAGCTCGAAGCACAGCGGCGCGAGATCGCCGCCGAAATGCGCGGCGGCAGGTAGGCGGGCGGGGCGGGCGCGGGCGACCGGCCGCGGCCCCGCGCCGCCGACGCCCCCCGAGACCCCCCCCCCCGGGGGAACCGCGCCCCTCAGGCCGCTTTCCTCCCCCCTCCCGGCCTGGGGGGGGGCGCGGGCGGGGGTGCGCGCGGGGGCGCCGCCCCCCCGGGCGGCCTTCCTCC
>DAIMFR010000009.1:2631-86189 GCA_036724445.1 Rubrivivax sp.
GGCGGGCGCGGCGGGCCGAAAGGGCCACCGCGCAGCGAACGCCCCAAGAGCCCCGACCGCCATGCCCGACAGCCACCCCGACCGCGACGCCCTGTTCGAGAGCCGCCTGCATTCGCTGCCGCTGCTGGCGCGCGGCAAGGTGCGCGACAACTACGCGGTGGGCAGCGACCGGCTGCTGATGGTGGCCAGCGACCGCATCTCGGCCTTCGACGTGGTCATGGGCGAGCCGATTCCCGGCAAGGGCCGGCTGCTGACGCGCATGGCGCTGTTCTGGTTCGAGCGGCTGGCGCACGTGCTGCCCAACCACCTGAGCGGCGCCGACCCGCTGAGCGTGGTCGCCGACGATGAACGCGCGCTGGTCGAAGGGCGCTCGATGCTCGTGCGCCGCCTGCGTCCGCTGCCGGTGGAAGCGGTGGTGCGCGGCTACCTGGCCGGATCGGGCTGGGCCGAGTACCAGCGCGACGGCAGCGTCTGCGGCCAGGCCTTACCCGCCGGGCTGGTCAACGCGTCGCGGCTGGCCGAGCCGATCTTCACGCCGGCGACCAAGGCCGAAGCCGGCGCGCACGACGAGAACATCGGCTTCGCCCGGATGCAGCAGATGGTCGGTGCCGAGCTGGCCGAACGCGTGCGCGAGGTCTCGCTGCGGCTGTACGGCGAGGCAGCGGACTACGCGCGCTCGCGCGGCATCATCATCGCCGACACCAAGTTCGAGTTCGGCCTGGACGACGCCGGCACGCTGACGCTGATGGACGAGGTGCTGACGCCGGATTCCTCGCGCTTCTGGCCGCTGGACGGCTGGCGCGAAGGCGCCAACCCGCCGAGCTTCGACAAGCAGTACCTGCGCGACTGGCTCGAAGCCGCGCGCGTCGATGGCCAGCCGTGGAACAAGAAGGCGCCGGCGCCGCCGCTGCCCGAGGCGGTGATCCGCGAAACCGCGGCGCGCTACGCCGAGGCACTGCGCATCCTGAGCGCCTGAAGCGATGGCCTCGCGCCTGCTCGTGCAGCTGGCCTCGCGCATCGCCGCCGCGCGCGACCCGGTCGAGGCCGCGTGCCTGCGCGCGCAGCGCGGCATCTACCTGGCGCGGCAGGGCGATCACGCGCAGGCGCAGGCCATCGTCGATACGCTGCGCGAAGAATTCGGCGCGCGGCCGCATGCCGAAGTCACGGCGTGGATCAGCCTGCTCGAAGCGGTGATCCACTTCTTCAGCCAGCCCGGGCCGAAGGCGCTGGACCGCTTGCGCCGCGCGCACGCGTTGAGCCGCGCGATCAGCCATCCGCTGCTGGTGCCGCTGTGCGCCGCCTGGCTGGCGCACATCGAGTTCAACGCCAACCGCATGCAGCAGATGCTGGACTACGCGGTGCAGGCGCTGCGCCTGGCGCAACCCGAGCACCATGCGGCGCTGGCGCGCGTCAGCCTGGTCGTCGCCGACGCCTTCCATTTCGCCGGCCGCTTCGACCTGGCCAAGCCGTGGTACGCCGCGGTGCGCGAGCACGCGCTGGCCGACGGCGACGACGCGATGATCAGCGCGATGCTGCATAACGTGGCGGCGTTTCGGGCAAGCAAGACTCGCCTGACCGATGCGTTTGGAATCGCAGACGCGGAAGAAACCGCTCGAGCAATGCTTGAAGCCGAATCGACCAACAACTTCGATATCGGTATCGGAACTGCCTCGTTGTCTTGGTTTGTGCCTCTCCTACGGGCTCAGCTGTTGACCATTGAGGGGCGTTACGAAGAAGCGATTGACTTGTTCTCGCGAAACCTTGGTAGTGCTGAAAGCCAAGGCGTGAAGCGATTGCTGGTGAGCTTCCTTGCTGACAGCGCATGGTGCAAGTTCAAGCTTGGCCTGTTCGATGCAGCAATGGATGATGTGAAAGCGTGCATCGGCGCCGCAGATGCGGACTGCGATCCGGATGATCTTGCTGCCTCATTGGCTCGCGTAGCAACGATCCTTGAATCGCAACAGTTGGGCGACGACGCTGCAAGACTTCGGGAAAGGGCTCGCGAGAGCCTAGCTGCGCATATTGATGCGCAAGCATTGCTACTCGCGCAACTCTTGAACGTCCTGCCGAATGGTAAATGGAACGAGCAGAAGGGACAGTCCGCTGAATGAGCGGCGTGAAGCCTGAGTTCACCGACTACCAAGTAGCCGCTCCATAGCCACGTCGATCACCATCGAGCAAGCGCTGTAGATCAGCGAACCGATCAGCGCGGCGCCGAAGCTCGGCACCTTGAAGCCGTCGAAGATCGAGCCGGCCCACCAGAACATCAGCGCGTTGATGACGAACAGGAAGAGTCCGAGCGTCAGCAGCGTCACCGGCAGCGTCAGCAGCACCAGCAGCGGGCGCACCAGCGTATTGAGCAGTCCGATGACGAAAGCGGCGATCAGCGCCGCGCCGAAACTGGCGACGCTGATGCCGCGGTACAGATGCGCCACCAGCAGCAGCGCGGCGGCAAGCAGCAACCAGCGGACGATCAGCTTCATGGCGCGCAGCATAGCGCCGGGGCAACCGCCAGGTGCCGCAGCGTCGGGGAATGGCAACCCCCGGTGCAAATCTTCTTCTCAGCCCCTGCAGTAGGCATTAACATCGTTCGCGCCGGAAATCCGCCCTATACGAGGGTCGAACAGACCTCATCGGAACCGGCCAGGTGTTCCAAGACCAGATGGAGTAACTACACATGGCAACTGCGAAGAAGGCTCCGGCGAAGAAGGCGCCGGCCAGGAAGGCCCCGGCCAAAAAAGCGGCACCGAAGAAGCCGCCAACAAAGGCCAAGGCGGCACCGGCGAAGAAGGCCGCGGCCAAGGCGCCGGCCAAGAAGGCCCCGGCCAAGAAGCGCGCCCCGAGCGCCGCCTTCATGAAGGCGATGACTCCCAGCGCCGCGCTGGCCGCGGTGATCGGCGACAAGGCGCTGCCGCGTACCGAGGTCACGAAGAAGCTCTGGGAATACATCAAGAAGAACGACCTGCAGGACCAGGCGAAGAAGACGATGATCAACGCCGACGCCAAGCTGAAGGAAATCTTCAAGAAGGCGCAGGTCTCGATGTTCGAGATGACCAAGCTGATCAGCGAGCACCTGAAGTAAACGGGCGCTGCCCGAACGCCGAGGCCGTGGCTGCGCAAGCGCCACGGCCTTCGCTTTATCCGGCCCGTCAGCCGGGTGGACGCAGCTGCAGATGCGCGGCGAGGAAGCGCCCGGTGTGGCTGCGCGCATCGGCGGCCACCTGCTCCGGCGTGCCGGCCACCAGCAGCTCGCCGCCGCCGGCGCCGCCTTCGGGCCCCAGGTCGAGGATCCAGTCGGCGGTCTTGATGACGTCCAGGTTGTGCTCGATGACGACGATGGTGTTGCCGGCGTCGCGCAGCTGATGCAGCACGCGCAGCAGCTGCGCGGTGTCGTGGAAATGCAGCCCGGTGGTCGGCTCGTCCAGGATGTACAGCGTGCGCCCGGTGTCGCGCTTGCTCAGCTCCAGCGCCAGCTTGACGCGCTGCGCCTCGCCGCCGGACAGCGTGGTCGCGCTCTGGCCCAGCGTGATGTAGCCCAGGCCCACGTCGAGCAGCGTGCGCAGCTTGCGCGCGATCGACGGCACGGCGGCGAAGAAGCCGTGCGCGTCTTCCACCGTCATGTCCAGCACCTGCGTGATGTTCCTGCCCTTGTAGAGGATCTCCAGCGTCTCGCGGTTGTAGCGCGCGCCGTGGCAGGTGTCGCAGGCCACGTACACGTCGGGCAGGAAGTGCATCTCGACCTTGATCACGCCGTCGCCCTGGCAGGCCTCGCAGCGCCCGCCGCCCGACGATGACGCGACGTTGAAGCTGAAGCGCCCGGCGCCGTAGCCGCGCTCGCGTGCCGCCGGCACTTCGGCGAACAGTTCGCGGATCGGCGTGAACAGCCCGGTGTAGGTGGCCGGGTTGCTGCGCGGCGTGCGGCCGATCGGGCTCTGGTCGACGTTGATCACCTTGTCGAAGGCTTCCAGGCCGTCGATGCGCTCGTGCGGTGCCGGCTCGGCATGGCTGCCGTAGAGCTTGCGCGCCACCGCGGCGTACAAGGTGTCGTTGACCAGCGTGCTCTTGCCGGAGCCGGACACGCCGGTGACGCAGCTGAACAGGCCGACCGGAATCTCGGCGTCGACGTGCTTCAGGTTGTTGCCGCGCGCGCCGACGATGCGCAGCACGCGCGGCTCGGGCTGGCCGGCGAGCGTCGCGCGCGCACGCGGCATCTCGATGCGCAGCCGACGCGCCAGATAGCTGCCGGTCAACGAGGCCTCGCTGGCGGCGATGTCCGCCGGCCGGCCCTGGGCCACGACTTCGCCGCCGTGCACGCCGGCGCCGGGGCCCATGTCCACCACGTGGTCGGCGGCCAGGATCATGTCCTCGTCGTGCTCGACCACCAGCACGCTGTTGCCCAGGTCGCGCAGCCGCTTCAGCGTGCCGATCAGGCGCTCGTTGTCGCGCTGGTGCAGGCCGATCGACGGCTCGTCGAGCACGTACATCACGCCGGTCAGGCCGCTGCCGATCTGGCTGGCCAGGCGGATGCGCTGCGCCTCGCCGCCGGACAGCGTGTCGGCGCTGCGGTCCAGGCTCAGGTAGTTGAGACCGACGTCGTTCAGGAACTTCAAGCGCGAGCGGATCTCGCGCACGATCTTGTCGGCGATCTCGGCCTTGGCGCCCTGCAGCCGCAGCCGCTCGAAGAAGGCCAGGCCATCGGCCAGCGTCATCTGCTCGACGCGGAAGATCGGCTCGCCGGGCTGTGCGTCCTGTTGCAGGAACACATGCCGCGCCTCGCGGCGCAGCCGCGTACCGGCGCAGTCGGGGCAGGGCTTGGCCGCCTGGTAGCGCGCAAGATCCTCGCGCACCGCCAGCGAATCGGTCTCGCGCCAGCGCCGCTCCAGGTTCGGCAGGATGCCCTCGAAGGGATGCGCGCGTTTGACCGAGCGCACCTTGCCCTTGGCCCCCTGGGCTTCGTAGACGAAGACGATGTCCTCGTCGCCCGAGCCGTGCAGCAGCACCTGCCGGGCCTTTCGTGGCAGCGACTCGAAGGGCGCGTCGATGTCGAAGCCGTAATGCCTGGCCACGCTCTCCAGCATCGAGAAGGTATAGGCGTTGCGCCGGTCCCAGCCCTTGACCGCGCCCGAGGCCAGGCTCAAGCTGGGGAAGGCGACCACGCGTTGCGCGTCGAAGGCCGTCACCTGCCCCAGCCCGCTGCAGGCCGGGCAGGCGCCGACCGGCGAGTTGAAGGAGAACAGCCGCGGCTCCAGCTCGCTGATCGACCAGTTGCACACCGGGCAGCCGAACTTGCTCGAGAACAGATGCTCGCGCGGCGGCTGGCCCGGCGCGGCGTCCATCTCCAGCACGACGGCGCGGCCGTCGGCGATGCGCAATGCCGTCTCGAAGCTCTCGGCCAGGCGCTGCTGCAGCCCCGGCATCACGCGCAGCCGGTCGACGACGACGTCGATGTCGTGTTTTTCGTTCTTCTTCAGCTTGGGCAGCTCGGCCGCCTCGAACACTTGCCCCGGCTGTCCGTTGGAGCCGACGCGAAAGCGCACGTAACCCTGCGCCTGCATGTCCTGGAACAACTCGGCGAACTCGCCCTTGCGGTCGCGCGCCACCGGCGCCAGCAGCATCAGCCGCGTGCCTTCGGGCAGCGCCAGCACCGCGTCGACCATCTGGGCGATGCTCTGCGCCTGCAGCGCCAGGCCGTGGTCGGGGCAGAAGGGCGTGCCGGCGCGCGCATACAGCAGGCGCAGGTAGTCGTGGATCTCGGTGATCGTGCCGACGGTCGAGCGCGGGTTGTGGCTGGTGGCCTTCTGCTCGATGCTGATGGCCGGCGACAGGCCCTCGATGACATCGACATCCGGTTTGTCCATCAGCTGCAGGAACTGCCGCGCGTAGGCCGACAGGCTCTCGACGTAGCGCCGCTGGCCTTCGGCATACAGCGTGTCGAAGGCCAGGCTGGACTTGCCCGAGCCCGACAGCCCGGTGATGACCACCAGCGCCTGGCGCGGGATGTCCAGGTCGATGTTCTTCAGGTTGTGCGTGCGCGCACCGCGGACGCGGATCGCCGGGCGGTCGTTCCGGGGGTCGTTCGAGAGCTCGTTCGAGGGTTGGGCGGGCATGGCTGCGATCGGGGCAACCGGCCATCATATCGGCGGCTGCTGCGCCGCAGCAGCCGCCGCACTGGGGAACGGCTTCAGCGGCCCTGAACGATCCGGGTGCCTGCCTGGATTCGTCGGATCCGAGCCGCAAGACGCCTCGCGGTGTGCTCGGCGGCGGGATGCGTCTTCAACTCGCATTCCCACGTCACCCACGCACGCCAGCCCAGCTTTCGCAAAGCAGCGGACTTGCGCCGATCGCGCTGGCGGTTGGCCGCCAACTTCTGCAACCAGTAGTCGTGGTTTGTCGCGGGCGGGTGCCCCGCCGGGCAGCAGTGTCCGTGCCAGAAGCAGCCGTGAACGAAGAGCGCGACCCTGAACTTCGGCAGCACGATGTCCGGGCGCCCGGGCAGATGGCGCGCGTTCACGCGGAAGCGAAACCCAAGGGCGTGCAGTGCCTTGCGCAAAGCCAGCTCCGGGGCTGTCCCGCTTTGCCGTACGCCTGCCATTCTTCGGCTGCGCTCGGCGGGAGTCATGATGTCCGCCATGGGTGTCCCGATACACGGGCCCGCTGCCTTTGACCGCCGTCCCGAGCCGCATGCTCGGTCTGCGCATTTTCGCGCGCACGCTTTCGGTTCCGACCGCCGGGGCCGGCAAGCCATTCCAGTTCGGCAACGTTTGGCAGCCGGCCTCGTGCGGGTCAACGCGGCGCCGACTTTTGTCTCGCCGGATCTGAACAAGCACGATCTGAAGACAACGCCTCCGGTCGTCTGCACGCACCGGCAGCCGCAGGATGCGCGGAAGGTCGTCGACGGGCTGCACGACCTGCAGCGCCGATCGACGGCCTCGGACAGCGGCTTCGATGCGCTTGGCGTCGTCGTCCTCGATTGCCCGAGCGACGGGACGCAGGTCGCGCACGTGACCGGCCACCCGCCGGCCCCTGCTGCGACCGATGATTTCGACTACGCCCGCTTCATCCATCGCCTCGCGCACCTGTACGCGACACGGTTCTCGGGGCTCTGATGCGTCTATGCGTCTATGCGTCTATGCGGCTTCGAGCCGTTCGAGCTGCGGCGATGCCGCCTGGGGTGGCGGGACCCCGCCCAGCTTCAGCGCATGTCGCTCCACCGCCTCGATGAACCCCGGCGCGAAACGCAGCTTGGCCCGCCGCGTCCGGCCCAGGAAGCCCAGTGTGGCCTTGAGCGACAACATCGTCTGGCCTTCGCGGTCGGTGAGGAACCCGGCCAGCGGCGGCGGTCGGATGCCGACCGGGTCGGTTCCGATCGCTACCGCATGACGCCGACGGCCATCGAAGCGGGCCGCCCTGGGGGTTTTGCCAAGGGCCGGGAACGGCGCATCGCGAATCACGTCGTAATGGCCCGGCCGGCCGAGGCGCCGGCCAACCCACTGTGCCACCGGCACGCTGACCGCACTGCCGACCAATCCCCATCGCGATGCGGCTCGGGCGACCGCTTCGGCGGGCTGCGTCCAATCGGGCTCGAATCCCTGCAGGCGCTCGACGTCGCGCAGCCCCGGCTTGATGAGGCGGCCGTCGGGCATCAGCACGGCCGGCGGCGAGGGGATGCCGATCGTGCTGCCGTTCTTCAGCGTGGGCACGGCGTCGACGGCCCAACCCAGACCGCCCAGGCCTTCGGTCCAGTAGAAGCCGTGCGCCAGGACGTCCAGCGCCGAAGCTGGCCGCTGCAGCGGCCGGTCGTCGGCGAGCAGCACCGCTGCCGGGTCGAGCTCGCGCGAAGCGACCAGGTAGACGCGCTCGCGCCGTTGCGGCAGGCCGAAGCCGTAGGTGTCGACGACACGGTAGGCCCAGCGGTAGCCGCGCCGCTCGAACTCGTCGACGATCGCGCGCATCGCATCGCCGCCGTTGAGCTGCAGCATGAACGGCACGTTCTCGACGATCACCGTCGGAATCCTGCGGCGCGAGAGCAGCCTGAAGACCTCGCCGATCAGGCCGGAGCGCTCACCGTCCAGGCCCGCCGTCCTGCCGGCCTGGCTGAGGTCTTGGCAGGGAAAGCCGGCACAGATGGCGTCCACGCCGGCCGGCAGCGAGCGCAGCCGCGTGATGTCATCGTGGTACGCGATGTCGGGAAAGCGGGCCGCCAGCACGGCACGGGCGGTGGGCAGCACGTCGCACACCAGCTCTGTCGCGTGGCCGGCGCGATGCATGCCCAGTTCGAAGCCGCCTATACCGGCGAAGAGCCCAGCGATCCGCATATCTGATTTCGTACAGTCACCCGATGATGGTGGCCGCCGAGCCGAATTGCCGGGACGACGGCGCCCGACCTGCTCAGGATGGCGCGGCGCGCCGCAGCAGCCGGTGCAGCAGGCCGGCGAAGGCCGCGGCCCAGGCGGCCAGCGCCACCCACAGGAAGACCGGCGGCAGGAAGCGCAGGAAGTCGAAGCCCATGACCTCGATCATCTGCTCGGTGCAGGCGGCGTACATGCCCAGCGGGAACACCGCGCCCCAGTACAGCGGGTCGTACTTCAGCGGAAAGCGCCGGTAGACGTGGCGCCACACGCCCAGCACCAGCAGCATCGGGATCCACCAGGTGCCGGTGGCCCAGTAGAAGACCGTGAAGCCCTTGAGGAAGGGCAGCAGCGAATGCAGGTACGGCGCGTCCGGCGAGTTCAGGATCAGCAGCGAGCCGGCCAGCGTGGAGATGGCCATCGCGCCCATGTTGATCCAGTACGGCGGCGACAGGTCGCTGGGCGCGAGCGTGAAGAAGGTGTAGCGGTAGAAGATCAGCGACATCATCCAGATGTAGAGCATGCCGCCCCACAGCCACATCGACAGTGCCAGGAAGTTCAGCTCCAGCCGGCCCGGCTGGCCGATGTGCGGCGCGAGCAGCGTGCTGAGCACGGCGATCGACTGCGTGGCCACCACCGCCAGCAGCCACGCGCCGTTGATGCCTTCGGCGAGCGTCGGCTTGTGCTGCTTGATCGTCAGGCCGGTGAAGATGGTGTAGGTCAGGCCGACCCACAGCAGCAGCGCCGCGCCCCCCAGCACGAAGCCGGCGCGGTGGTCGGCGGCGAGCACGACGAACTGGCTGCCGAGGATGCTGGTGGCGGCCACCGTGGTGAAGAAGCCCGGGCCGCGCAGGTGGTCGACCATGTCGCCGAAGAAGCGCCGCGGATGGCGCAGCGCGCGCAGCAGCGTCAGCACCCACAGCACCGCGTAGAAGACGAGGTTGAGGCCGAACAGCGCCCGCGCCACCAGCGGCACGGCCAGCAGCTGCGCGGCGATGGAGACGATGCCGGTGGCCATGACCAGCCCGAAGTACGCCGGCGACAACCCGGCCAGCCCGCCCGTTGAACCGGGCGCCGAGGCGCCGGCTGCTTCGGCTGGGCTGCTCATCCGCGCGAGCGGCGTTCAGCGCGGCGTCAGCCGCAGCGCCAGCGACACGAAGCCGCCGGCCGGACAGGCCGCGTTCGACGGCGGGCAGCGCCGGCGCATCGCGTCGTACGCGGCGATCGGGTTGTCGAGGGACCGGCTGCGCGCGGGTCCCGATCCGGAGCGATGCTCATGTCGGCGTCGAGTCTACCAACCGGCCTTCAGCCGGCGGCCAGCACGCGCAGGATCTCGTCGCCGTAGGCCTGCAGCTTCTTCGCGCCGACGCCGCTGACCGCCGCCAGCGCGTCCAGCGAGCCGGGCTGCTCGCGTGCCATCTGCGCCAGCGTGGCGTCGTGGAAGACGACGAAGGCCGGCAGGTTGTGCGCCCGGGCGACCTCGGCGCGCCAGGCCTTCAGCGCATCGAAGCGCTGCAACGCCGCGGCGTCCAGCGGCAGCGGCGGCGCCTTGTCCTGCGGCGCACCGCCGCTGCGGGCGCGCTCACCGCGGCGCGGCGCGGCGGCCGGCACGCGCAGCAGCAGCTGCACTTCGCCGCGCAGCACCTCGCGCGCGCTCGGCGCCAACGCCAGCGTGTTGAACTCGCCCTGCGCCTGCAGGTGGCCCAGCGCGACGAGCTGGCGCAGCACGGCGCGCCATTGCGCCTCGCCCAAGTCGGCGCCGATGCCGAAAGTCGACAGCCGGTCGTGGTGGTGCTGTGCCACCTTGTCGGTATGTTTGCCGCGCAGCACGTCGATCAGGTGCACCGCGCCGAAGCTCATGCCGCCGTGCTGCTGGAATCGGTAGACGCAGCTCAGCGCCTTGCGCGCGGCATCGGTCGCGTCCCAGGTGGCCGGCGGCTGCAGGCAGTTGTCGCAGTTGCCGCAGGCCGAACTCTCTTCGCCGAAGTAGTCGAGCAGCCGCACGCGCCGGCAGTCGTGGGCTTCGGCCAGCGCCAGCAGCGCATCGAGCTTGCCGCGCTGCAGCCGCTTGAATTCTTCCTCGGCCTCGCTCTCGTCGATCATGCGCCGCTGGTTGACGACGTCGGCCAGGCCGTAGGTCATCCAGGCGTCGGCCGGCGCGCCGTCGCGGCCGGCGCGGCCGGTCTCCTGGTAGTAGCCCTCGATGTTCTTCGGCAGGTCCAGGTGCGCGACGAAGCGCACGTCGGGCTTGTCGATGCCCATGCCGAAGGCGATGGTCGCGACCATGACGATGCCGTCCTCGCGCAGGAAGCGGTCCTGGTGGCGGCGGCGCACGGCGGCGTCGAGCCCGGCGTGGTAGGGCAGCGCGGCGATGCCCTCGGCCGCCAGCCAGGCGGCGGTGTCGTCCACCTTCTTGCGCGTCTGGCAGTAGACGATGCCCGCGTCGCCGTCGTGCTCGTCGCGCAGCCAGCGCAGCAGCTGCCGGCGCGGATCGTCCTTCTCGACGATCGCATAGCGGATGTTCGGCCGGTCGAAGCTGCTGACGAAGCTGCGTGCCTCGCCCAGCTGCAGCCGCTCGACGATGTCGGCGCGGGTGTGCGCGTCGGCGGTCGCCGTCAGCGCGATGCGCGGCACGCCGGCATAACGCTCGGGCAGCACGCTCAGGCCCAGGTATTCCTCGCGGAAGTCGTGGCCCCACTGGCTGACGCAATGCGCCTCGTCGATGGCGAACAGGCTCAACAGGCCGCGCTCGTGCAGCGCATCGAGCATCGCCAGGAAGCGCGGCGTGAGGATGCGCTCCGGTGCCGCGTACAGCAGCACCAGCCGGCCCGAGCGCAGCTCGCGTTCCACCGCGGCAGCGTCCTGGCTGTCCAGCGTGCTGTTCAGGAAGCTGGCGTGCACGCCGAGTTCTTCGAGCGCGCTGACCTGGTCGTGCATCAGCGCGATCAGCGGCGACACCACCACCGTCACGCCGCGGCCGGCACGGTGGCGCGCGATCGCCGGCAGCTGGTAGCACAGGCTTTTTCCCCCGCCGGTGGGCATCAGCACCAGCGCGTCGCCGCCGCCGGCCGCGTGCGCGACGATTTCGGCTTGCTGGCCACGGAACTCGGCGTAGCCGAAGACTTCGTGCAGGATGGACAGCGGGTCGGTGGCGGCGCTTGCGGCGGAGGGTGCAGACATCGGGCGATTGTCCCCGGGCCTGATAATTGCCTCTCGAACATTCGTTGGAGCACGCGCCATGGCCTCGGTCAACAAAGTCATCCTCATCGGCAACCTGGGCCGCGATCCGGAAGTGCGCACCTTCCCGGACGGCGGCACGCTTTGCAACGTGACGCTGGCCACCACGCGCGGCTGGAAGGACAAGAACTCCGGCGAGCGCGTCGAGGAGACCGAATGGCACCGCATCGTGTTCCGCGACCGGCTGGCCGAGATCGCCGGTGAATACCTGAAGAAGGGCAAGCAGGTCTACATCGAAGGCCGGCTGAAGACGCGCAAGTACACCGACAAGGACGGTGTCGACAAGTACACGACGGAGGTCATGGCCACCGACATGACGATGCTGGGCAGCCGCGAAGGCACGGGCGGCGGCGACGAAGCCGGCGGTGGCGGCGGCTACGGCCGCGGCGCCGAAGGCCGCCCGGCGGCGCGCGCGCCGGCGCCGACGCAGAGAACTGCCCAGAAGCCGGCCGCCACCGGCTTCGACGACATGGACGACGACATCCCGTTCTGAGCACCCCCAGGAAATGACTTCGTCATTCCCGCCCCCAGGGGTCAAGAAAAGTGGCAAAGCCACATTTCCTTGAGAGCCCGCTCCGAGCCCCTTTTTCTAGGGCCGCACACTGCTGCGCCAGCGCTGCACGTCCAGCGGCTGCACCGCGGCGGCGCGGTTGCCCCAGGCGCTGCGGATGTAGCTGAGCACCGCGGCGACCTCCTCGTCGTCCAACTCGTTGGCAAAGGGCGGCATGCCGAAGGGCCGCGCATTGCCGGCGGTGGACGCCGCGAACGCGCCGCCCAGCACCACCTGCACCAGGTTGGCCGGCGGATCGCGCAGCACCGCGCGGTTGCCGGCCAGCGGCACGTAGGCGTGCGCCACGCCGCGGCCGTCGTCGCCATGGCAACCCGCGCAGCGTTCGCCGTAGATCTGTTCGCCCCGTGACAGCCGCGACAGCCGCGCCGGCGGGGCCGGTTCCCCGGCCGCGGCCGCTGCGGCCGGCGGCAGCGACTGCAGGTAGCGCGCCATCGCCAGCAGGTCGGCGTGCGTCAGGTGCTGGGTGCTGTGCAGCACCACCTCGGCCATCGGCCCGAGCAGCGCGGCGCCGTCGGCCACGCCGTCGCGCAGCAGCGCCGCCAACTGCTCGGCGGGCTAGGCGGCGAGGCCGGCTTCGTGCGCCGCGTTCAGCGCCGGCGCATACCAGTTCTGCAGCGGGATCAGCCCGCCGGCCAGCCCGGCTGCGTCGCGGCTCGCGCCCAGCGCGTTGCGGCCGGCGTGGCAGGCGCTGCAATGGCCGAGGCCCTGCACCAGGTAGGCGCCGCGGTTCCATTCGGCCGATCGCGCCGGCTGCGGCTCGAAGCGGCCGGGGCGGAAATGCAGCGCGCGCCACAGCGCCAGCGCCCACTGCGTGTCGTAGGGAAAACGCAGCGCATGCGGCCGGTTCGGCTGCACCACCGGCGGCAGGCTGCGCAGATAAGCGAACAGCGCGTCGGCGTCGGCGTCGCTGATGCGCGTATAGGCGTCGTACGGAAAGGCCGGATACAGCAGCCGGCCGCCGCGCGAGCGGCCGTTGTGCAGCGCGCGGCGGAATTCGGCCGCGTTCCAGGTACCGATGCCGGTGGCCGCGTCGGGTGTCAGGTTGCTGCTGTAGACCGTGCCGAAGGGCGTGGGGATGCCGCGCCCGCCGGAATAGGGCGCGGCGCCGCGCGGCGTATGGCAGTCCTGACAGTTGCCGGCGCGCGCCAGATAGGCGCCGCGTGCGAGCAGTGCCGGGTCGTCGGTGGCCGGCGGCACGAAGTGCCCGTCACCGTCGCCGCGCACGTTCAGCCACCACACCGCGCCCGCCAGCAGCAAGGCCAGCGCCGCCAGCGCCAACGCGAGCCACGCACGCCTCATCGCGGCGCGCCCTTTGCATCCTTCGTGCCGATGCTGCCGCAGCGCAGCGGCAGCGGCGATGGCAGCTCGGCCGCGGCGCGCGCGTCGGCGGGCACTGGTTGCGCCGCCAGCCAGTGCGCCAGCGCGTTCACGTCCTGCTCGTTCAGGCGCCGCGCGATCTGCGCCATGCAGTCCGGCGCTTCGGCGCGGCGCGCGCCGGTGCGCCAGGCGCCGAGCTGTGCGTTCAGATAATCCACCGGCAAGCCGAGCAGGCCGGGCACGTCGGCGCCGGCGCCGGTCAGCGCCGCGCCGTGGCAGGCCTGGCAGGCGGGCAGCTCGCGCGCCGCGTCGCCCTGCCGCGCCAGCGCCTCACCGCGGCCCAAGGTGGCGGCGTCGGCGCGCGGTGCCGGGCGCGGCGCGTAGGGCAGGTCCAGCGACGCAAAATGCGCGGCGATGTCGCGCAGGTAGTCGTCGCTCAGCGGCGCCAGCAGCCGGCTCATCAGTGCGTAGGGGCGCTGGCCGTCGCGGAAGGCGCGCAGCTGGCGGAACAGGTAGCCGGCCGGCTTGCCGGCGATGCGCGGGTAGTAGCCGTCGGCGGCGGCGCGGCCGTCCTTGCCGTGGCAGCCGGTGCAGGCCAGCATGCGCTGCGCCATCGTGTCCTCGAAGGCCGGTGCGGCAGCTGCGGCCGCGCCGCACAGCAGCAGCCCGAGCAGCGCCGCAACGGGCCGATGGGCGCGCGGCGGTCGCGGCGACACCGGTCGCGCGCCTGCGCCTATTTGGCGCGATGCACGCAATTCGGCTTGGTGCAGGCGGCGTACAGCGACAGCGAATGCTCGTGCAGCTCGAAGCCGCGCTCCAGCGCGATGCTGCGCTGCCGCTGCTCGATCTGCGGGTCGTAGAACTCCTCGACGCGCCCGCAGGTCAGGCACACCAGGTGGTCGTGGTGCTGGCCTTCGTTGAGCTCGAACACCGACTTGCCCGATTCGAAGTTGCTGCGTGTCAGCAGCCCGGCCTGCTCGAACTGCATCAGCACGCGGTAGACGGTGGCCAGGCCGACGTCGGCACCTTCGGCGAGCAGCGCCTTGAACACGTCCTCGGCCGTCATGTGGCGCTGCTCGGCGCGCTGGAACACGTCGAGGATCTTGATGCGCGGCAGCGTGGCCTTCAGTCCGCTGTTCTTCAGTTCGTCGGCGTTCGTCGTGTGTGGCATGGCAGCGGTCTCGGCGGAAGAAGGGGGCCCGCTAGAATCCGCCGATCATAGCCAGCGCCCGCTGGCGTGCAGCGCACACCCACCAATCCCATGCGACGCCCCTTCGCTTTGCGTGCCGCCGCGGCGCTGGCCGCGACGCTGCTCGCGGGCTGCAGCTCATGGTCGGGCGGCGACGCGCTGTTCGGCCTGGTCACGCCGTACCGCATCGACATCCAGCAGGGCAACGTGGTCACGCAGGAGCAGCTGGAGCGCATCAAGCCGGGCATGACCCGGCTGCAGGTGCGCGACGTGCTCGGCACGCCGCTGCTCACCGACGCCTTCCACACCGACCGCTGGGACTACATCTTCACGCTGCGCCAGCGCAGCCGGCCGCTGCAGCGGCGCAACGTGGTGCTGGTCTTCGACGGCGAGATCCTGCGCAGCGTCGAGGCGACCGAGCTGCCGACCGAGGCCGAGTTCCTCGATTCGATCTCGCGCGGCGGCCGCGTCGTCGCCGCCTCGGCGCTGGAGCTGACGCCCGAGCAGATCAAGGCGCTGCCGATCCCGCCGAAGACCGCGGCGCCGCCGGCCGCGTCGGCGGCCCCGGCGGCCCCGGCGGCCCCGGCGGCCCCGGCGGCCCCGGCGACACCACGCAGCTATCCGCCGCTGGAGCCGTCTTGAAGGAGCTCCGCGGCGCGCCCTTGCGCATCGCCGTAGCCGGGGCCTCCGGCCGCATGGGCCGCATGCTGATCGAGGCCGTGGCCGACAGCGGCGACTGCGTGCTCGGCGGCGCGCTCGAAGCGCCCGGCAGCCCGGCGCTGGGCAGCGATGCGCTGGCCGTGCTCGGCCGCAGCAGCGGCGTGCGCATCACCGCCGAGCTGCGGACCGGCCTGGCCGGCGCCGGCGTGCTGATCGACTTCACCCGCCCCGAGGGCACGCTGGCGCACCTGGCGGCGTGCCGCGAACTGGGCGTGCGCGCGGTCATCGGCACCACAGGATTCAGCGACGCGCAGAAGGCGCAGATCGCCGAACACGCGCGGCACATCGCCATCGTCATGGCGCCGAACATGAGCCTGGGCGTCAACGTGGTGCTGAAGCTGCTCGACGTGGCGGCGCGCGCGCTGGCTGACGGCTACGACATCGAGGTCATCGAAGCGCACCACCGCCACAAGGTCGACGCACCCAGCGGCACCGCGCTGGCCATGGGCGAAGTGCTGGCGCGCGCCAGCGGACGCCGGCTCGACGACTGCGCGGTCTGGGCACGCCACGGCGTGACCGGCGAGCGCGATCCGGCCAGCATCGGCTTCTCGGTCATTCGCGGCGGCGACATCGTCGGCGACCACACCGTGCTCTTCGCCGGTAGCGGCGAGCGCATCGAGATCACGCACAAGAGCGCCAGCCGCGCCACCTATGCGCAGGGCAGCCTGCGCGCGGCGCGCTTCGCCGCCGCGCAGCCGGCGGGGCTGTACGGCATGGGCGACGTGCTGGGGTTGTAGCTTCGTGCAGCAGCTCGGCGACTTCTGGGCCCAGGCCGACAGCGTCGGCCGCGCGGTGGCGGCGCTGCTGCTGCTGATGTCGATCAGCGCCTGGGTGCTGATCCTGTGGAAGGGCTGGGTATTGAAGCGCGCCGTCGGCTCCTTAAGCCGCGCGGTGCCGGCCTTCTGGGATGCCGGCAACCTGGACGACGGCCGCCAGCGCCTGTCCCGGCTCGACCGCGAGGCGCTGCTGCTGCCGCTGCTCGACGCGGCCACGCTGCAGCCGGGCAGCGGCACGCTGCAGACCGCGGGCCGGCTCGATTCGCAGCTCACGCGGCGGCTGCGCGACGCGCTGCATCGCGGGCTGGCGCACCTGCAGTTCGGCCAGGTGCTGCTGGCCTCGATCGGCGCGACCGCGCCCTTCGTCGGCCTGTTCGGCACCGTCTGGGGCATCTACCACGCGCTGGCCGGCATCGCGGTGGCCGGCAGCATGAGCATCGAGAAGGTCGCCGGCCCGGTCGGCGAGGCGCTGATCATGACCGCCGCCGGCCTGGCGGTGGCGATCCCCGCGGTGCTGGCCTACAACGTCTTCGGCAAGCGCGTGTCGGCCTGCGAGGCCGAGCTCGAAGGCTTCGCGCACGACCTGCGCGAGATGGCGCTGGACGGCCAGCGGACGGCAGACTGACGATGGCATTCGGCCGCCTCGAACGCGACCCGGGCTCGCGCCCGATGAGCGACATCAACATGACGCCGCTGATCGACGTCATGCTGGTGCTGCTGGTGATCTTCATGATCACCGCGCCGCTGATGACCACCAGCCTGAAGCTGGACCTGCCCAAGGCCGAGGGCGCGCGGCCGTCGGACGCGCCGCAGTTCATCGCCGTGGCCATCAACGCGCAGGGCCAGCTCTTCGTCAGCGACGAGGCGGTGACGTCCGAACAGCTGCTGCAACGCGCGCGCGCCGCCGCGCAGCGCGACCCGGCCACCGAGGTGCAGCTGCGCGCCGACAGCCGCGTGCCCTACGGCCGCGTGGCCGAACTGATCGGCCTGGTGCAGGACGCCGGCCTGTCGCGCGTGGGCTTCGTCACCGAGACGGCGCCCGCGGCAGCGCCCAGATAGCCCCCTCCTACAATCCGCGGGATGAACGAAAAGTACATCCCCGCCGAGGTCGAAAGCAGCGCGCAAAGGGCCTGGGACGAGGCCGGCGTCTACCGCGTGACCGAGGATCCGGGCAGACGCAAGTTCTACGCCTGCTCGATGCTGCCCTACCCCAGCGGCAGGCTGCACATGGGGCATGTGCGCAACTACACCATCAACGACATGCTCGCGCGCCAGCTGCGCATGCAGGGCTTCAACGTGCTGATGCCGATGGGCTGGGACGCCTTCGGCCTGCCGGCCGAAAACGCGGCGATGAAGAACAAGGTGCCGCCGGCGCAGTGGACCTACGACAACATCGCCCACATGAAGGGCCAGATGCAGGCCATGGGGCTGGCCATCGACTGGAGCCGCGAGGTCGCCAGTTGCGACCCGGCCTACTACAAGTGGAACCAGTGGCTGTTCCTGAAGATGCTGCAAGCGGGCATCGCCGAGCGGCGCACGCAGGTGGTCAACTGGGACCCGGTCGACCAGACGGTGCTGGCCAACGAGCAGGTCATCGACGGCCGCGGCTGGCGCTCGGGCGCGCTGGTCGAGAAGCGCGAGATCCCCGGCTACTACCTGAAGATCACGCAGTACGCCGACGAGCTGCTGGAGTACACGCAAACGCATCTGCCCGGCTGGCCCGAGCGCGTCAAGCTGATGCAGGAGAACTGGATCGGCAAGAGCGAAGGCCTGCGCTTCGCCTTCACGCACGACATCCGCGGCAGCGACGGCGAGCTGATCCAGGGCGGGCGCATGCACGTCTTCACGACGCGCGCCGACACCATCATGGGCGTGACCTTCTGCGCCGTCGCGCCCGAGCATCCGCTGGCGAGCCTTGCCGCGCAGCGCGATACGCAGCTCGCCGCCTTCGTCGCCGCCTGCCAGGCCGGCGGCAGCACCGAGGCCGAGCTGGCGACCAAGGACAAGGAAGGCCTGCGCACCGGGCTGACGGTCAGGCATCCGCTGACCGGCGAGCCCGTCGAGGTGTGGGTCGGCAACTACGTGCTGATGAGCTACGGCGACGGTGCGGTGATGGGCGTGCCGGCGCACGATCAGCGCGACTTCGAGTTCGCCAACAAGTACGGCATCGAGATCCGGCAGGTCATCGGCGTCGAGGGCCGTGCCTACAGCACCACCACCTGGGCCGACTGGTACGCAGACAAGCAGCTCGGCCGCTGCATGCAGTCCGGCCGCTACGACGGCCTGGACTTCAAGGCCGCGGTCGACGCGGTGGCCGCCGACCTGGCGGCCAAGGGCCTGGGCGAGAAGAAAACCACCTGGCGGCTGCGCGACTGGGGCGTCAGCCGCCAGCGCTACTGGGGCACGCCGATCCCGATCATCCACTGCGATGCCTGCGGTGTCGTTCCCGTCCCGGAGAAGGACCTGCCGGTGGTGCTGCCCGAGGACCTGATCCCCGACGGCTCGGGCAACCCGCTGAACAAGTGCGAAGCCTTCCTGCGGTGCGTGTGTCCGTCGTGCGGCAAGCCGGCGCGGCGCGAGACCGACACGATGGACACCTTCGTCGACAGCTCGTGGTACTTCATGCGCTACTGCGACCCGCAGCTCGACGACGCGATGGTCGGCGCCGGCACGCAGTACTGGATGCCGATGGACCAGTACATCGGCGGCATCGAGCATGCGATCCTGCACCTGCTGTACGCGCGCTTCTGGACCAAGGTGATGCGCGACCTGAAGCTGGTGAGCGTGGACGAGCCCTTCACCAAGCTGCTGACGCAGGGCATGGTGTTGAACCACATCTACAGCCGGCGCGGCGCGGGCGGCGGCATCGAGTACTTCTGGCCGCACGACGTGGACAACCAGTTCGACGCCGACGGCAAGATCGCCGGCGCCCGGCTGAAGAGCGACGGCAGCGCGGTCGACTACGAGGGCGTGGGCACGATGTCCAAGTCCAAGAACAACGGCGTCGACCCGCAAGCGCTGATCGACAAGTACGGCGCCGACACCGCGCGGCTGTTCACGATGTTCGCCAGCCCGCCCGAGCAGACGCTGGAATGGAACGACGCCGGCGTCGAAGGCGCGAGCCGCGTGCTGCGCCGGCTGTGGGCCTTCGCCGTCAAGCGCCGCGAGGAGATCGTCAGCGCTGCCGAAGCGACGGATGCCGCGGGCGCGCGCACGCTGCGCCGCGACATGCACCTGCTGCTGCGCCAGGTGGCTTTCGACTACGAGCGCATGCAATACAACACCGTGGTCAGCGGCGCGATGAAGATGCTCAACGCGCTCGAGGCCGCGCCGGCCGGCTGCGGCCATGCGCTGCGCGAGGGCATGTCGATCCTGCTGCGCGCGCTGTACCCGGCTTGCCCTCACGTCACGTGGATGCTGTGGCGCGAACTCGGCTTCGCCGCCGAGTTCGGCGAGCTGCTCGACGCGCCGTGGCCCCGGGTCGACGAAGCGGCACTGGTGCAGGACGAGGTCGAGCTGGTGCTGCAGGTCAACGGCAAGACGCGCGGCGCGGTGCGCGTGCCGGCGCAGGCCGAGCGCGGCGCCATCGAGGCCGCGGCCGCGGCCAGCCCCGACTTTGCCAAGTTCGCCGAGGGCCGCACGCCGAAGAAGGTGATCATCGTGCCGGGGCGGCTGGTGAATGTCGTCGTCTGAAGCCTTGGTGCGGCGGCGCCGGCTGCTGCGCGCCGCCCCGGCGCTGGCGGCGGCGATGGTGCTGCCGGGCTGCGGCTTCGAGCTCAGGCGCGCCGCCGAACTGCATTTCGACAGCATCGCGCTGACCGGCTTCGCGCCGCGCTCGCCGCTGGAGCAGGAGCTGCGCCTGGCGCTGGAACGCAGCGTCAAGGTGACCGAGGACCAAGCCAAGGCGCAGGTGGTGTTCCAGGCGCTGGTCGACCAGCGCACGCGCCGCGCCGTGACCTATACCGCGTCGGGCCAGGTGCGCGACATCCAGCTGCGCATGCAGTTGCGCTACCGCGCGCAGACGCCGTCGGAGCGCGAGCTGATTCCGGCCTCGAACATCGAGAAGATCCGCGAGATGACCTTCATCGAGGCCAAGGCGCTGGGCAAGCAGCAGGAAGAGCAGGACGTGTACCGCGAGATGCAGTCCGACATCGTGCTGCAGGTGATGCTGCGCTTGTCGGCCATACGGCTGTAGCCCATGCAGGTGCGCGCCGAGCAATTGCCCGCGCTGCTGCAGCGCGGCTGCAAGCCGCTGTACCTGGTTTACGGCGACGAGCCGCTGCTGGCGCAGGAGGCGGGCGACGCGATCCGCGCCGCGGCCCGCGCCGCCGGCTACGCCGAGCGCAAGGTGTTCAACGTCAGCGGCGCGCATTTCGACTGGAGCGGCGTGATCGGCGCGGCGCAGGAAATGAGCCTGTTCGCGCCGCGCCAGCTGATCGAGATCCGCATCCCTTCGGGCAAGCCCGGCAAGGACGGCTCCGAGGCGCTGCAGCGTTATGTAGAACACCTGTCGGACGACGTGCTGACGCTGGTGCAGTGCCCGCGCCTGGACGGCCAGCAGACGAAGAGCGCGTGGTTCGCCGCGCTCGACGCTGCCGGCATCAGCGTGCGCGTCGAGCCGGTGGGCCGCGCCGCGCTGCCCGGCTGGATCGCGCAGCGGCTGGCGTTGCAGCAGCAGCGCGTGGCCGATGGCGAAGAAGGCCAGCGCACGCTCGCCTTCTTTGCCGATCGCGTCGAAGGCAACCTGCTCGCCGCGCACCAGGAGGTGCAGAAGCTGGCGCTGCTGCACCCGGCCGGGGTCTTGGGCTTCGAGCAGGTCGAGGCGGCGGTGCTGAACGTCGCGCGCTACGACGTCTTCAAGCTCGGCGAGGCCGTGCTCGCCGGCCGCGTGGCTCGCGCGCTGCGCATGCTCGACGGCCTGCGCGCCGAAGGCGAAGCGGCGGTGCTGGTGCACTGGACGCTGGCCGAGGACATCCGCGCGCTGAAGCGCGTGCACGACGCGCTGGCCGAAGGCAGGCCGCTGCCGCTGGCGCTGCGCGAGGCGCGCGTCTGGGGCCAGCGCGAGAAGCTGTTCGAGCGCGCGCTGCCGCTGCTGACGCCGCCGGTGCTGGACCAGCTGGTGCACGCCGCCAGCATCTGCGACGGCCTGGTCAAGGGGCTGAAGCACCCCGACTGGCCGACTGAGCCTTGGGACGCGCTGCGCAGGTTGGTGTTGATGCTGCTGCAGCCGCTGGCGCGCCACGCGCCCAAAGCGGCCATGCCGCGCCTCGCGCTACGCGGCTGACGATCCTCCAGCCGCATCCGGTGACATCTGGCGCAACCGCGCCAGCACCTCGGCTTTGCTGCGGTAGTGCCCGCATGCCGCCTCGTCCTGCTGGCGCACGATGGGGAAGGTGTCGAGGATGTACGCGGCGTCGTCCGCGCCGAGTCCGTACAGATGCATGAACAGCGCGTCGAGGGCCGCCAGGCGCGCGCGGCGATCGGCTTCGTTCCAGACGAAGGGCGGCAACACCTGGCCTCGTGCGTCGACGCAGCCCAGATCGCGCGCAAACGGTGCCAGGTCGTGCGCGGTGTACGACAGCGCCAGCACCTGCGGGACGACAAAATCGGCCACCGTCGGGTGCTCGTGCCGCCCGTTCATCAGCCCGGCGTCGCGCATGGCATTCGCGAACGGGGCAGGCAGCGGCGCGTCGAAGCGCTCGGCGGCAATGACCGGGAGCTGTTCGAGGATGTACCAGTTGAGGTGCGTCGTCTGCGCCTTTTGCCGTGTGATGTAGTCGAAGGCCAGCGCATTCAGGTTCGCCAGCAGCAGGCTGGCGGTCCTTGCGGTGATCGGCGCGCCGTCTCCCACCAGCAGCGGCAGCGTGTTGCCGCAAGCCGTGCCCGGCGCGATGCAGGCGATCATGGTCCGCACGTCAGTGGCCCGTGCGATGTCGCGGAAGCCGATGGCCCATGGCAGGCGAAGCGGCTCAGGCACCGCGTCGGCACCGACCCAGTATTGCGGCTCGGGGTAGATGGCCGGATCGGCCTTTGCGCTGTTCGACAACTCGGCGCCGAACGCAGCGTTCTGCAGGTTCTTGGCGTTCACCGTCACGCTCGCGTGCCGGTGGTCGTAGTGATGCACCATGCGGCCCACGTACAGGGGAACTGCCTCGGCATCGCCGCAGCGCCAGTGATTGAGCGCTGCCGGCACGAAGCCCCGCTGTTCCAGCTCGGCCCGGCTGAGAAACAGCTTCGAGTCGTTGGTCATGTGGAACGTCGTCAAGTACCTGACCGGCCAGACCTTGTGTTCGGTCCGCTGGTTGGTGGCCGCGTTGAGCTCGCTGCGCCGGACCAGCACCGGATTGGCGCGGTAGACGCGCGTCGTGATCTCGGCGTCGCGGCGCGTGCGGAAGATCGGTGCGGCGCCGGTGTTCGGGTTGACGAGCGCGAAGTCCTCCTGTGTCAGCGCCATTGCGCGCTCGGCGTCGTCGAGTTCGCCGATGTCGTGCAGGTAGAAGGCGCAGCGCGCCCGCTCGAACATGCGCCGCTCGCCGCCGAACACGAGGGTGCAGAACTTGAAGCGCGAGTCGACATCCGGGAAAAAGCTGCCGCCCGGATTGAATCGATTCTCGAAGTCGAACAAGGCGCCGAGCCGGCCGGTCGTCGAGATGCTGCGAAAGAATTCGGCGGCGCCCTTGTCCGCCGCGATGCCGCTGGGCGTCAGCAACGCCACCACGCCATCCGATTGCGCCAGCGCCTGCGCGCGCTCGACGAACAGACTGTAGAGGTTCACGTCGCCGCCGCCGAGCAGCGGATAGTCGCCCGCCTTGCCGAGCACGCGCGCATTGGCCTCGGCGCGTGCCGCGGCGTCCTGGTACTGCGCCCACAGCGGCGCGCCCTTCTTCTCCAAGTCCGCAATCAGCTGCTTGCGATCCGACGCGCGCGCCTGCAGGGCGATGTTCGGCTCGCGTTCGGCGAACCATTCCACCTGCTGCAGCTTGATGCGGTCCCAGGGCGGATTGCCGATCACGGCGTCGAAACCGGCCCCGGCTTTGCCGAACACGGTCGGGAACTCGGTCCACCAGTGGAAGAAGCGCTCGCGCTGCGCCAGCGCCCGAAGCTCGGCCAGCAGCGCATTGGCCGCGGCCACCGATGCGCTGCCGCCGTCGATGTGGCCGGCCACCAGCACGGCGCTCAGGTTGCGTGCGGGAGACAACAGCTCGACCAAGGCCGGGCGCAGTGGCGCATCGCCGAGCGCGGCCAGCCTGGCCGCCGAGTCGGCCGGCCAGCCCGGCACGCGCCAGCGCAGCGCACGCCAGAAGTCCAGCAGCGCATGCAGCGGCGCCACCTGGTCCCGGGCGTCGGCGGCAAGCTGCTTCGACAACTGCGCTTCGGCAATGTCCACGTCGGTCAGGTCGGCCACCTGCGCCAGGCTGCGCGCGGCGATGTCCAGCCGGTCGAGTTCGCCCTTCTGGAACAGCATGCCCAGCGCGTTCAGCCCGCGCTGCACGGTGTCGAGCCGCTCGCCGTGCAGCGAATCGCCGCACTTCAGGTGGTGGTCCAGAAAACTCAGCGGCGCGCCGACGGTAAAGGTGTGCAGCCACAGCGCCGTCTTGGCCAGCTCCACCGCCATCGGGTTCTTGTCGACGCCGAAGATGCTCTTCTTCAGGATCATGCGGCGCACGATGTGGCGGTCGTCGAGCTGCGCGTCCGTGACCGCCCAGCCGCGCGCGCGCCGTGCCGCGAATCGTCCTGCGGATGTCGGCGACGCGCGCCACCACCGGGCTCAGCCACGGGCGGCCGCGCTCGGCCAGATGCGCGGCCCAGGGCTGCGCGGCGACCAGATGCTCGGCGGAGTCGACGGCTTCCAGCACGCGGTCGGCCAGGTCGTCGACCAGCGCCACCAGGAAGTGGCCGCTGCCCATGGCCGGGTCGCAGACCTTGAGTTCGAGCATGCGCCCGGCCGGGTCGAGCTTGTCCAGTACTTCCCAGTCGGCCGGGTTCAGCGAGGCCTTGCGCGCGAACTTCCTGAGCTGCGCCTCGAAGGCCTGCGTGCGCTCGGCCGCCAGCAGGCCGACCGATTCGCGCAGGATCAGCCGCACCAGATCGTCGTGCGTGTAGTAGCTGCCCGAGACCTTGCGCGCAAAGCTCGCCGGCTGCGCGCTGATGCGGTCGATCTCGCACTTGTCGCGGTAGTCGTCGGCGGCCTGCACCTCGTGCACCAGCGTGTATTCGAGCAGGCGTTCGTAGATGCCGCCCAGGTGCGACACGGCCAGGTCGCGGTAGTTGATCCAGGCGTGCCGCAGGTCTTCGGTGCGGCGCGACAGCGCGTCGATGATCGGCGCCATCACCGCGTCGGGCACGCGCGTGCGCTCCAGCAGCGGCGCGCGCGCGCTCGAACAGGCCGCCGTTGTAGGCCGGCATGCCGACCGCGTCGTCGCCTTCGTCGAGCAGCAGGAACACGCCCTGCAGGTCGCGCCAGATGTTGTCGAGCCTGGTCGAGAACACCTTGCCGGCATTCACCTCGTCGCGCACGCGTTCGCGCAGGCGGCGCACGCTGTAGGCGTGGTAGCGCGGGTCGCGCACCGGCAGCAGGTTGCGGTCTTCGGCGTAGAACAGGAACAGCAGGCGGTACAGCAGGATCAGCGCGGCTTCGCGCACTTCGTCCAGGTACTCGCGCGTGTATTGCTGGCGCGTGAACTGGCCGTAGCCGACCTTCTGCCTGCGCGCGTGCAGGTCGCCCGCCGCCAAGGCCTGGGCCAGCGACGGGAAGATCTCGGTGAAGACGCGTGCGCCCAGATCCTTGGACACGGCCTCTTCGTACAGCCGCGCTTCGTTCAGCGCATAGGCGTGCAAGCTGCGGTTCGCCGTGTCCCAGCTCTGGCCAAGGAAGGCGGCTCGATTGAACAACACGAAGAACAGCCTGAGCGTGTGCTCCGGCGCCATGCCGTCGAGCTCGCCCGGCACGCCCGGCACGCCCGGCACGCCCAGCGCGAGCGCCAGGTCGATCTCCAGGAACTCCTCGGCGCGCGAGCGGGCGTTCTGCCAGTACAGCCGCCATAGGGCGCCGTTGGTCAGCAGGCCCCATTGGATGGCGCGGTCGCTGACCACTTCGGCGCGGCTCAGGTAGCGCAGCATCTGCGACGACGGGGCGCCCGGATCGGCGGACTCGCTGTCGTCGCCGCGGTCGAGCGCGCGCATCCAGCGCTTGGCTTCCAGGATGGCCAGGCCGTGGCGGCAGCGCCGGTCGTCGCGGGCCTCGGCGCGTGCGGCCTGCATCGCCTGCGCGTCGGCAAAGAGCAGGATGTCGGGCACGTCTTCACGGCGCTTGCCCGAGAGGTTGACCTGCGGCAGGTAGTCGCTGCCCCAGCCCAGTTCGGCCAGCACCTGCTCGATGACCAGCTGTTCGGTTTGCGCCTCGTTCAGCGTCGAGTCGGCGCGCAGCGGCGCGAAGATCGCCTGGAGGGCACTGCGCAGGCGCTCCAGCGCGGCATCGTCCAGCGCCTGGTATGCAGGCGTCTGTCGAATGCCGTACCGCAGGAAGTCCTGCGTGAAGAGCTGGCCTTGCATGGCGGCGCAGTGTACGGGCGGCGCCGGCACGAACGGCCCCGCCGGGAGTGTCTTGCTTCAGTAGCCGCTGGCGCGGTCCACCAGGTGCGCCAGCGGCCGGCCGGCGTAGAGCGCGCGCACGTTCGCCGCCACCACCTGCGACGCGCTCGCCGCATCGGTCTGCGCCGCCACGTGCGGCAGCAGCGTCACGCGCGGGTGCTGCCAGTACGGATGGTGCGCCGGCAGCGGCTCCTGCTGGAACACGTCGAGCACCGCGTGACCGAGCTGGCCCGCGTCGAGCGCGGCCAGCAGCTCGGCGTCGACCACGTGCGCGCCGCGCGCCAGGTTGACGACGGCCGCGCCGCGCGGCAACGCGGCAAACAAGCGCGCGCCGAGCAGGCCGCGCGTGGCCGGCGTCAGCGGCAGCAGGTTGATGACGATGTCGCTGCGCGCCAGCAGGCCGGGCAGCGCCGCGTCGCCGTGGCGGCAGTCGATGCCGGCCAGCGCGGCCGCATCCGCGCGCGGCCGCAGGCTCCAGCCGGCGACGCGGTAGCCCTGCCGCGCGATGCGCCGCGCCGCGTTCGCGCCCATCTGGCCCAGGCCCAGCACCAGCACGTGTACCTGCTCGGCGCGGCGCTGCGGCAGCGGCGCCCAGCGCCGCTCGTGCTGCGCGCGGGCGTAGTCGAAGTGGCGGCGGTGCAGCGACAGCACCGCCCACAACGCCGTCTCGGCCATGGCCGCGTTCATGGCCGGGTCGACCATGCGTGCGATCGGCACGCCGCGCGGCAGCGTCGGATCCTGCAGCAGCCGCTCGACGCCGGCCCACAGCGACTGGATCAGGCGCAATCTCGGCAGCCCCTGCAGGCTGCCCGGCGGCGGGTTGGCGACCACCGCCACCTGCAGCGTGTCGGCCGCGGCCAGCGCCGCGTCGCGTTCCAGCCAGCGCGCCTCGGGCAACGCGCCTTGCAGCGACTCGCGCCAAGCGTGAAGTTCCGCCGCATCGAATTCACCAACCAGCAGGATGTCCATGTGCCGCGAGCGTAGCGCGGCCGAAAATCCATGCATGCGGCCAGCGAACGGACCCATCCGTCGTCATGCGCCCGTCGTGCTGCGACGGGCGTGGCCGGGCCTGCGCCGCGCTGCGCCGGCCCGGCGCCAGCGGCTGCCCGGCATGTCTGCGCGGCGATGAAGTTCAAGGGGCCGTCGCTGTCGATCCGCGCCACGGTGCTGGCGGCCATCATCGTCGGCATGGTGCTGCCGGCGCTGGTGGTGCTGGGCGTGGACAAGCATGTGTCGCGCGCGGCGCACGATCCGCTGGTGCAGCGCAACCGCGCCGCGGTGCTGGTGCTGGCCACGGCGGTGGTCACCGAGCCGGCGTGGACGCTCAGCGAGCAAGGCCTGAAGGCCGCGGCCGAGCGCATCCTGCAGGAGCCGTCGGTATGCGCGGTCGAGGTGCGCGACCTGCAGCCGACGCAGGAGCCGCTGGCCGTGCATGCGCAGCGCTGCGCCGCCGAGCTGCCGGTGGTGGTGCGCGAGACGCCGGTGCTGCACGAAGGGCAGCTCGTCGCCAACCTGCGCCTGAGCTTCGACGCCACCGAGATCGACCAGCTGGTGGCCGAGCGCCAGGGCATCATGTGGTGGCTGGTGGCGGCGCAGGTGGTGGTCGGCGTGGTCGTGCTGCTGGGCGTGCTGTCGCTGCGGCTGCTGCGGCCGATCCACCGGCTCAAGGAGCAGGCCAGCACCTTGGCCGCGCGCGAGTCGGTGCCGGCGCTGCCCTGGCGCCAGCGCGACGAGCTGGGCCAGCTGGGCCAGCACCTGAACACGGTGCGCGCGCGCATCCAGGAGCTGTTCGCGGAGCTGGAAGCGAAGAACAGCCAGCTCAGCAAGATGGCCATGTACGACCATCTGACCGGGCTGCCCAACCGCACGCTGTTCCGCGAACTGTTCCAGCATGAATCGGCCGCGGCGCGGCGCGCCGACGAGACCTGCGCGCTGCTGTTCATCGACCTGGACCGCTTCAAGGCCGTCAACGACACCATGGGCCATGCCGCCGGCGACGAGCTGCTGCTCGGCATCAGCCAGCGGCTGGTGGCGACGCTGCGCGAATCGGACATCGTCTGCCGCGTCAGCGGCGACGAATTCCTGGTGCTGCTGCCGAAGGCCGGCCACTGGGAGCAGGTGTCGGCCACCGCCGAGCGGCTGCTGCGCGCGATCCAGCAGCCGATGCTGCTGCCGCGCGCGGCGGGCACGGCGCAGGTCAGCGCCAGCATCGGCATCGCGCTGCATCCGACCGACGGCGACGACTTCGAGACGCTGGCGCGCTGCGCCGACCTGGCGATGTACAAGAGCAAGGAGCTGGGCAAGGGCCGCTACAGCTTCTACCAGCCCGACCTGGACATCGCCTTCCGCTCGCGCCTGGAGCTCGAGCGCGAGTTGCTGCAGGCGATCGCGCGGCACGAGCTGCTGCTGCACTACCAGCCGGTGTTCGACATGCGCAGCGGCCGGCTCGTCGGCTGCGAGGCGCTGGTGCGCTGGCTGCACCCGCAGCGCGGCCTGCTGCTGCCCGGCACCTTTATCCAGACCGCCGAGGAGACCGGCCTGATCCGCGAGCTCGGGCTGTGGACGCTGGACGCCGCCTGCGCGCAGCTGGCCACGTGGAAGGCCGGCGGGCTGCATCCGGGGCGCGTGGCGATCAACGTCTCGGCGCTGCAGTTCCGCGACCAGCGGCTGCCGCAGGTGCTGCAGACGGCGCTGCAGACCTACGACATCCAGCCCGGCGAGCTGGAGCTGGAGCTGACCGAGAGCACGCTGATGGCCGACACCGAAGCGGCGCAGGCCACCGTGGCCAGCCTGCGCGAGCTGGGCGTGGCGCTGGCCATAGACGACTTCGGCACCGGTTATTCGTCGCTGTCCTACATCAAGCGGCTGCGCCCGGACAAGCTGAAGATCGACCGCAGCTTCGTGCGCGACCTGCCGGCCGATGCCGACGACCGCGCGCTCACCGAGGCCATCGTCAGCATCGCGCAGGCGCTGGCCATCACCGTCGTCGCCGAAGGCGTGGAAACGCCGCAGCAGCGCGACTACCTGCTCGGCCTGGGCTGCTCGCTGCAGCAGGGCTACCTGCTCGGCCGGCCGATGCCGGCCCGCGAACTGCTGGCGCTGATGAGCGAAGCCGAGGCGGTGGCCTGATACCCGTTGGCGTCCGAATGCAAAGCAAGGCGGGGCTGCTCGCGGCGCAAAGCGGCCGTAGGCCGCTTTGCGCCGTCAGCGCAAGCCGGCTTCCATATTCCGTTTGAGAATCCGTATGAGGGACTGGGCTCAGCCGGCTGCTTCCAGCAGCCGCTGCAGCGCCCTGCGCACGGTCTGCTCACGCACCGCAGCGCGGTCGCCTGTCAGCAGCAGCCGCTCGCTGCGCAGCTCGACTGCGCCGGCCGCGCCGCGTACCGCCAGCGCCAGCCAGACCAGGCCCACCGGCTTGCCGGGCGTGGCGCCGCCAGGGCCGGCGATGCCGGTCACGGCGACGGCCAGATCGACAACGGCAGCTTGCGCTGCCCCGGCGGCCATGGCGCGCGCCACCGCCTCGCTGACGGCCCCCTGCGCGGCGATCAGCGCCGCGTCGACACCGAGCATCTGCGTCTTCGCGGCATTGCTGTAACTGACGAAGCCGCGCTCGAACCAGTCGCTGGAGCCGGCCACGGTGGTGCAGGCGGCGGCGATCAGGCCGCCGGTGCAGCTCTCGGCGGTGGCCAGGTGCCAGCCGCGGCGGCGCAGCGCGTCTCCCAGCGCCAGCACCTCGGCTTCGATGCATTTCAGATCCATGAGGCCCACCACGTGCGCGTCGGCAGCAGCAGCGCCAGCGTGCACGCCGCGGCCACCAGATCGTCGAACAGGATGCCGAAGCCCTGCAGCCAGCCGATGCGCTGGCCCGGCTGCGGCTTGAACAGCCGGTCGGCCCAGCCCACCGGCCCCGGTTTGGCCGCGTCGAAAAAGCGGAACAGTGCAAAGGCCAGCCCCTGCACCAGCCAGCCGGCCGGCGCGATCAGCCACAGCACGGCCCAGAAGGCGATGACCTCGTCCCAGACGATCGCGCCCGGGTCGCCGCTGCCCAGGTGCCGCGCGCACAGCGTGCAGGCCCAGACGCCCAGCCCCAGGCCGGCGGCCAGCAGCGCGCCCCACGGCAGCGGGCCGAAGCGCTGTTCGAGCAGCACGAAGGCCGCCCACGCGGCCAGCGTGCCCGCGGTGCCCGGCGCGCGCGGCGCGAGCCCGCTGCCGCCGCCCAGCGCGACCACGTGCGCCGGGTGGCGCAGCATGAAGCGCAGCGTCGCGCGCTGCGGTGCGGCCGGGCTCGTCATTTGAAGTGGTCGAAGCCGCCCGCCGCCAGCGGCAGCGGCCGTCCGGCGCGGTCGATGACGAGCAGCGCCGTGCCCGGCTCGATGCGTCCGATGCGCGTCACCGGCACGCCGGCCGCGTGCGCCGCGGCGCGCACCGCGTCGTGCTGCGCCGGCGCGGCGCTGAACAGCAGCTCGTAGTCGTCGCCGCCGTGCAGCAGGCACTGCTGCTGCACCACCGGCGGCAGGCCGGCCAGCGCCGCGCTGCGCGGCAGCGCATCGAGTTCGAGTCGCGCGCCGACGCCGGAGCGCTGCAGCACATGGCCCAGGTCGCCGATCAGGCCGTCGCTGACGTCGATGGCGCTGCCGGCGATGCCGCGCAGTCCGCGGCCGAGGGCGACGCGCGGCTCGGGACGCTCCAGCGCCTGGCGCAGAGCGGTGAAATCGGCGGCGTCCACCGCGAGCGTGCCGCGCAAGCACTCCAGCGCGGCGCGCGCATCGCCGAGCGTGCCGCTGACCCAGAGTTCGTCGCCGACACGCGCGCCGCTGCGCAGCAGCGCCTGGCCTGCCGGTACCTGGCCGAAGACGGTGATGCAGATGTTCAGCGGCCCGGCGGTGGTGTCGCCGCCGACCAGCTCGATGCCGTGCCGCTCGGCCAGCGCGAACAGGCCGGCGGCGAAGCCTTCGAGGAAGCGCTCGTCGGCGCGCGGCAGCGCCAGCGCCAGCATGAAGGCCAGCGGCTCGGCGCCGCAGGCCGCCAGGTCGCTCAGGTTGACGGCCAGCGCCTTGTGGCCCAGCCGCTCGGGCGGCACGGTGGAAATGAAATGGCGGCCTTCGACCAGCATGTCGCTGGACACGCACCACTGCATGCCGGCATCGGCGGCGAGCAGCGCGCAGTCGTCGCCGACGCCGAGCGCGGCGCGCCGCACCGGCCGCGTGAAGTAGCGCCCGATCAGCTCGAATTCGCCCAAACCCATGAGGGCGCATTGTGAAGCCGCGCGCCGCGGCCTTCAGAGCGTGTCGCGCAGCCGGTTGGCCAGCTCGACCGCCGACTTCACGTCCATCTTCTCGAACACGCGCGCGCGATGCACTTCGACCGTGCGCACGCTGATGCCCAGTTCGTCGGCGATGCGCTTGTTCGGATGGCCTGCGATGACCAGCCGCATGACCTCCTGTTCGCGCTCGGTCAGCTCGGCCAGCCGCTGCGCCTGCGCGCGCCGCTCGCGGCGGCGCGCCAGATCCGCCGCGCTGCGCTGCAGCGCCTGCTCGACGCGGTCGACCAGCGCGTTGTTGGAGAAGGGTTTTTCGACGAAGTCGAAGGCGCCGCGCTTGACCGCGGCCACGGCCATCGGCACGTCGCCGTGGCCGCTGAGGAAGATCACCGGCAAGGCCGCGAGCAACCCGGCCTCGGCCAGCCGCTCGAACAGCTCGAGGCCGCTGGTGCCGGGCATGCGCACGTCCAGCACCAGGCACACCGGTGCGTCGGGCCAGCCGGCGTCGCCGCCGCGCCGCGCCAGCAGCTGCTGCCAGAAGGCCTCGGCGCCGCCGAAGCCTTCGGACAGCAGCCGGCGCGAGCGCAGCAGCCAGGCCAGCGCGTCGCGCACCACGTCTTCGTCGTCGACCAGGTAGACCAGCGGCAGGCCGGGCGGCGGGTCGTGCGGCGGATTCATGACGCGTGGCTCGGGTGCACGAGGGCTTCCGGCCCTTCCGGCGCTGCCGGTGCTTCTGGCGCCTCGGCAGCATCGGCCGGCGCCGCGGGCAAGGTGAAGCGGAATTCGGTGCCGCCGCGCGTGCCCGGCAGCGGCGAATCGAAGTCCATCGCGCCGCCGTGCTGCTCGACCACGGTGCGGCACAGGCTCAGGCCCAGGCCCATGCCTTCGCGGCGCGTGGTGAAGAAGGGCGTGAACAGCTTGGCGGCCAGTTCGCGGTCGATGCCCGGGCCGGCGTCGGCCACGTAGAAGCTGACCCAGCGCGCGTGCGTCCGGCGCGCGCGGATGCGCAGCACGCGCGCCGCCGGTGCGCTGTCGTGTTCCATCGCCTGGATCGCGTTGCGCGCCAGGTTCAGCAGCACCTGCTCGACCATCGTGCGGTCGCAGACCACGCGCGGCGCCGGCTGGCCGGCATCGACGTCGACGCGCGTGCCGCTCTTGCGCGCCTGCAGCCGCACCAGCGGCAGCACCGCCTCGAGCAGCAGGTCCGCGCCGATGGCCTCGCGCGGCTGCTCGCGGCGGCGCACGAAGTCGTGCACGCTCTTGATGACGCGGCCGGCGCGCTCGGCCTGCTCGGCGATGCGCTGCAGCCCCTCGTGCAGCAGCGCGGGCGTGGCCTCGCTGCTCGCGTGCATCAGGTTCAGCGAGCCGCTGGCGTAGCTGGCGATCGCCGCCAGCGGCTGGTTCAGCTCATGGCTCAGCAGCGAGGCCATCTCGCCGATGGTCGCCAGCCGCGCCGTGGCCTGCAGCCTTTCCTGCTGCTGGCGCGACAGCTCCTCGACGCGGCGCTGCGCGCTGATGTCGAGCACCGCGCTCATCCAGCCGGTGTGCCGGCCCTGGCCGTCGACCAGCGGCGCCTCGTAGACCATCGCCGCGAAGCGCTCGCCGTTCTTGCGCATGAACAGCGTCTCGTAGCCTTCGCGCGAGACCACGCCGTGCGGCGGGCGTGCCGCCAGCGGCGTCGGCTGGCGCCGGCAGTAGGCCTCGGCCAGCTCGGGCGGCCAGTACGGCGGCGTGGTCTGAGCCAGCAGCTCGTCGGCTGCGAAGCCGACCATCGCGCAGAAGGCCGGGTTGACGTAGGTGATGCGCCCCTGCAGGTCGCGCGCGCGCAGCCCGGTGATCAGCGAATCCTCCATCGCCTGGCGGAAGGCCAGCGCCTCGGCGAGCAGGCTTTCCGCGCGCGCGCGCCGGCCGACATCGCGCGCCAGCAGCAGCACCAGTGCGAACAGCGCCACCGACAGCCCCAGCACCAGCGCGGTGGCCAGGTTCGGGATCAGGCTCGGCGGCCCGGCGACGCTGTCCACGCGCAGGCGCAGCGTGGTGCCGGGCAGGCCGACCAGGCTGTCGGCGCGGTACACGCCGCGGCCGCGGCGCATGCCGCTGCGCGCCAGGCGCTCGCCGTCGCTTTCGATGAACGACAGCTCGACCCGGCGCTGCTGCTCGGCCGGCAGCGCCTCGGCGAGCAGGCTCTGCAGCGACAGCGTCGCCACCTGGTAGCCGTCGTTGCGGCTGCCCGACTGCGGCGGCAGGCACAGGTCGATGACCTCCAGTCCGCCGCCGCCGCGCTGCGGCACGAAGTAGCTGCGCGAGAACACCGGCGAGGCGCTGCGCCGCGCCGCGGCGCAGGCGGCGGCGGCATCGGCATCGAGTTCGCGCCGGCCGAGCGCGGCGAACAGCGGCGGGCCTGTAGGCGTGTCCACGCTGTCGAGCGCACGCCAGTCGGCGTCGCGCCGCTCGATGCGCAAGACCTCGCGCTGCTGGCGCATCAGCGCGGCGGCGCTGGCGTGCCAGCGCTCGGCCTGCTGCGCATCGGCGTCCAGCGCCTGCACGCGCCACTGCGCGGCGAGCAGCTCGCTGCGCACCTGTGCCGCGGCCTCGAGGCTCAGCGCCTCCACCTGGTCCTGCGCGCGGCTGGCCTCGTGCCGCACCGTCAGCGCGACCAGCAGGCTCAGCGCCACCAGCAGCAGCAGCAACAGCGCGCTCCACAGCAGCACGCGGCGGCGCGTGAGCGGCGGGGCGGCAGGGGCGGCATTCAAGGCGTGGGCGGCGGCGCGCGGAGCAGATGCAGTATGCGCGGCGCGGCGCCGCATGCCGCTACGCAGTTTTGCGCATGACGCGCAGCGCGGGGAGCGTCGCCGAGGCAATCCTAGAATCGGCCCTTGTCGCCTACGGCACTTCGGAGACCACCGTGCCCCAACAGCAGAACAAGGCCGCCGAGCTGCGCCAGGCGGCGCTCGAGTACCACGAGTTTCCGGTGCCGGGCAAGCTGTCCGTGGTCGCGACCAAGCAGATGAGCAACCAGCGCGACCTGGCACTGGCCTATTCGCCGGGCGTGGCCGCCGCTTGCGAGGAGATTCAGGCCGACCCGGCCAACGCCTTCCGCTACACCGCACGCGCCAACCTGGTGGCGGTGATCACCAACGGCACCGCGGTGCTGGGCCTGGGCGACATCGGCCCGCTGGCGGCCAAGCCGGTGATGGAAGGCAAGGCGGTGCTGTTCAAGAAGTTCGCCGACATCGACGTCTTCGACATCGAGCTCAACGAGAAGAACGCCGACCGGCTGGTCGAGGTCATCGCCGCGCTGGAGCCGACCTTCGGCGGCATCAACCTCGAGGACATCAAGGCGCCGGACTGCTTCGTCGTCGAGCGCCGGCTGCGCGAGCGGCTGAAGATCCCGGTGTTCCACGACGACCAGCACGGCACGGCGATCGTCGTCGGCGCGGCGCTGCTGAACGCGCTGAAGGTTGCGGGCAAGAACATCGCCGACATCAAGCTGGTGGCCAGCGGCGCCGGCGCCGCCGCGCTGGCCTGCCTGGGGCTGCTGCTGAAGCTCGGCGTGCGGCGCGAGAACATCTGGGTCACCGACCTGGCCGGCGTGGTCTGGCAAGGGCGCACCGAACTGATGGACGACGACAAGGCGCAGTTCGCGCAGGCCACCGCGCTGCGCACGCTGGCCGAGGTCATGCCCGGCGCCGACGTGTTCCTGGGGCTGTCCGCGGGCGGCGTGCTGAAGCCCGCGATGGTCGCGGCGATGGCGCCGGGGCCGGTGATCTTCGCGCTGGCCAACCCGACGCCGGAGATCCAGCCCGAGCAGGTGCGCGAAGTGCGCGCCGACGCGATCATCGCCACCGGGCGCAGCGACTATCCGAACCAGGTCAACAACGTGCTGTGCTTCCCGTACATCTTCCGCGGGGCGCTGGACAGCGGCGCGACGACCATCACCGACGCGATGGAGATCGCCGCGGTGCACGCCATCGCCGAGCTGGCGCAGGCCGAGCAGAGCGAGGTCGTGGCCGCGGCCTATGCCGGCGAGAACCTGGCCTTCGGCCCCGAGTACCTGATCCCCAAGCCCTTCGACCCGCGGCTGATGATGAAGATCGCGCCGGCGGTGGCGCGCGCCGCCGGCGACTCGGGCGTGGCCAGCCGGCCGATCGCCGACTGGGAAGCCTACGCCGAGAAGCTGCAGAGCTTCGTCTACGCCTCCGGGCAGACGATGCGGCCGATCTTCACGCTGGCCAGGCGCGCCGAGGCCAGGCGCGTGGCCTTCGCCGAAGGCGAGGAGGAGCGCGTGCTGCGCGCGGTGCAGGTGGTCATCGACGAAGGGCTGGCGCGGCCGACGCTGATCGGCCGCCCGGCGGTGATCGCCGCGCGCATCCAGAAGTTCGGGCTGCGCATGCAGCAGGGCGCCGACTACGACGTGGTCAACGTCGAGCACGACGAGCGCCACCGCGACTTCTATACCAGCTACCACCGCATGACCGAGCGCAAGGGCGTGACGATCCAGGTGGCGAAGATCGAAATGCGCCGCCGGCTGACGCTGATCGGCGCGATGCTGCTGGAAAAAGGCCATGTCGACGGCCTGCTGTGCGGCACCTGGGGCACCACGGCCAACCATCTGCACTACATCGACCAGGTCATCGGCAAGCGCCCCGGCGGCAGCCCGAGCACCGCGCAGGACGTGCGCGTCTACGCCTGCATGAACGGGCTGATGCTGCCCGGGCGGCAGGTGTTCCTGGTCGACACCCACGTCAACGCCGACCCGACGCCCGAAGAGCTGTGCGAGATCACCGCCATGGCGGCCGAGGCCATGCTGCGCTTCGGCATCGCGCCGAAGGCGGCGCTGCTGTCGCACAGCAACTTCGGCACCAGCGAGCTGCCCAGTGCGCAGAAGATGCGGCGCACGCTGGCGCTGCTGCGCGAGCAAGCCGCCTGGCTCGAGGTCGACGGCGAAATGCACGGCGACGTGGCGCTCGATGCGCGGGCGCGCCACAAGGTCATGCCGCGCAGCACGCTGGCCGGAGACGCCAACCTGCTGGTGCTGCCGACCATCGACGCGGCCAACATCAGCTACAACCTGCTGAAGATGGCCGCCGGCGGCGGCATCACCATCGGCCCGGTGCTGCTCGGCGCGGCCAAGCCGGTGCACATCCTGACGCCGTCGGCCACGGTGCGGCGCATCGTCAACATGACGGCGCTGACGGTTGCCGACGCCAACGCGGCCCGCTGAACGCGTCTTGTCCGGCTCGGTGGGACGCCGATCGTTGCTCTCTCACGAATCATTGCTGGATGTGAGCGCATACTGAATATCATTCTCGCGTGCCCCATTCAGGGGCAGGCGCTTGAGCTTTTTTGCGCTTTCCGGTAGCATCCCTAAGTTCTTAGTTCAGGGTTATCCCGTGGATTCGGGGCCTTCGGGCTCTTTGCAGACGCCAAGGCAGGTTGATGAAGAAGTTGGCGCTTGCAATCATGATGGCGGGATTCCTGGCGTCGGGCGCAAGTGTCATGGCGCGCGCCCCGGCGGCGCAAGCGCCGATGGTCAGCGTGCAGTTGGCCGCTCTGCCGCCCGAAGCCAGGCACACTGACGAGTTGATCCGCAAAGGTGGTCCGTTTGTCTACGCCAACGATGGCAGCGTTTTCGGTAACCGCGAGAAGCTGCTGCCGGCCAGCCCGCGCGGTTACTACCGGGAATACACGGTGAAGACGCCGGGTGCGCGCGATCGCGGCGCACGGCGCATCGTCTGCGGCGGCAGCCGGCCGACGCGGCCGGACGCCTGCTACTACACCGGCGATCACTACGCGAGCTTTGCGCGCATCGAGCACTGATGCGCCGCGATCGAGGTTCTTTGTTTGAAGGAGGTGGGTGACATGCTGTTGCAAACAGTCCGTCCCAATATCGTGCAGGCGATACGCGCCTATCGGGTCGACGACCTGATGGAGGCGGCCGGGGGTGTGGGCCAGCATTTCCTGTATGCCAATCTGTCGGCGGCGCAGACCAAGCAGGACGTGCTGGACCGCATCGCCGAGTCCTTCCTGTTCCCGGCGCATTTCGGCAAGAACCTGGACGCGCTGTACGACTGCATGACCGACGTCGTGCACAAAGCCGGCGCGCAGCCGGGCTTCGTCGTCGTGCTCGAGCAATTGCCGGATGGCCCGCGCTTCGACCGCGAAGCGCGCGAGCAGCTGCTGGACGTGTTCCGCGACGCCGCCGACTTCTGGGGGGAACGACGAATACCATTCAGGTGTTTCTATTCTTTTCAGTAGCCCGTTCCCTGGAAATCGGGTCAGGGGAACGGGCGGAAATGACCCAGGCTGCAGCAGACAAGCCGGCGCCAAAGGTGGCCGCATCGAAGAACGGGGTCAACCCGAACTTCGGCATGAACATGCCGCTGATGAGCAGCGCCTTCGATACCGCGATGTGGCTCACCGCCGCCTGAAGGCGCGCCACGGAGCAGGCAGGCGGCCCACCCGGGCCGCTTTGTTTTGGTGCGCTACGCCGCCGCGGCGCGTGCGGCGAGCGCGACGTATTCGGCCACCGGCACTTCTTCGGCACGGCGCTGCAGGTTGAAATCGCCGCCCACGCCGCGCGTCTCGAGCCAGCGGCCGAGCGTGTGGCGCAGCAGCTTGCGCCGCTGCGAGAAGGCCACCGTCACCAGCTCGGCCAGCAGAGCGGGCTGCTGGCTGGCGGCCAGCGGCAGCGGGCGCATGTGCACCACCGATGACTCCACTTTGGGCGGCGGGTCGAAGGCCTGCGGCGGCACGTCGAGGACTTCGTCGATGCGGTAGCGCCACTGCAGCATCACCGACAGCCGGCCGTAGTCCTTGCCGCCCGGCGCTGCCGCCATGCGTTGCGCCACTTCCTTCTGCAGCATGAAGTGTTGGTCGACCACGTGCGCTGCCGCGTCGAGCAGGTGGAACAGTATCGGCGTGGAGATGTTGTAGGGCAGGTTGCCGGCCAAGCGCAGCGGCCGGCCGGCCTGCGCCGCCAGCGCGGGGAAATCCACCGTCAACACGTCGGCCTCGATCACCGTCAGGCCGCCGCCGTGGCGCCGCAGGCGCGCCGCCAGGTCGCGGTCGAGTTCGATGACGGTCAGCGCGCGGCAGCGCTGCAGCAGCGGCCAAGTCAGCGCGCCGAGCCCGGGCCCGATCTCCACCAGCGCCTGGCCGGGCTGCGGGTCGATGAGTTCGACGACGGCGTCCAGCACATGGGGGTCGGCAAGAAAATGCTGACCGAAGCGCTTGCGCGCCGGATGCTTCATCGCTACGGCGGATCGCGCAGCTCGACGTAGGCGCGCGAGCGCAGATCCTTGGCCCACTCCAGATAGGCCTCCTCGAACTTCTGCTCGCGCAGCGCCAGCCGCGCCTGCTCGCGCAGCTGCTTGGCATCGAGCGTGGCCTCGCGGCGCTCGACCACCTCGATCAGGTGCACGCCGAAGCGCGAAGTCACCGGCTGCGACAGCCCGCCCACCGGCAGCTGGTTCATCGCTTCTTCGAACTCGGGCACGAAGGAGCCCGGGTTGACCCAGCCGAGGTCGCCGCCCTGCGGCGCCGAGCCGTCCTCGGAGTACTGCCGCGCCAGCGACTCGAAAGTGGCGCGGCCGCTTTCGATCTGCGCGCGCATGTCCGCGAGCCGCTGCCGCGCCAGCTCGGCGCTGAGCTGCGGCGACGGGCGCAGCAGGATGTGGCGCGCGCGCGTCTGCGTCACGAGCATGCCGTTGGCGTCGCGCCGCTCGACCAGCTTCAGCACGTGGAAACCGGCGCCCGAGCGCAGCACCGCAGGCGCCACCTGGCCGGGCTGCAGCGCGCGCACCTGCTCGACGAAGGCGTCGGGCAAGCGCGCCGCGGGGCGCAGCCCGATCTCGCCGCCGCTCGCGCGGTTGGCATCTTCGGACAGCTCGCGCGCCACCGCCGCGAAGTCCTCGCCGCCGCGCACGCGCGCCAGCGCCGCTTCGGCGCGCGCCTGGCGCTGCGCCACCGTCTCGGCGCCGGCGCCTTCGGGCACCGGCACCAGGATCTGCGCGATGTTCAGCTCGACATCGCGTGCGCTGCCGGCGTTGCGCTCGGCCAGGTACTTGTCGATCTCGGCGTCGGTGACGCGCGTGCGCTGGCCGACCTCGCGCTCGCGTACGCGCTCGAGCAGGATCTGGTCGCGCAGGTTGGCGCGAAAGCGCGAGTAGTCCAGGCCCTCGCTGCGCAGCCGCTCGCGCAGCTGCGGCAGCGTCAACTTGTTCTGCGCGGCGATGGACTGCACTGCGCGGTCGAGCTCGTTGTCGTCGACGCGCATGCCGCTGTCGCGCGCATAGGTCAGCAGCACGCGCTCCTCGATCAGTGATTCCAGCGCGTGCTGGCGCAGCTGGTCGGTGGCCGGCAGCGCTTGCCCGCCGCGCGCGGCCAAGCTGCGCATGCGCTCGATGCGCTGCTCGACCTCGGCGGCAGTGACCAGTTCGCTGTTGACCACGGCGACGATGAAGTCGCCGTTGTAGGACGGCCCGCGGATCAGCACCTGCGGCGCCGGCGCGGCGCCGACGCCGCGCACTTGCAGCTGCGCCGGTGCCGCGACGGCGCTCGAGGCCATGGCCAGCGCCAGTCCGCAGGATCGAAGGCGGCGGAAGAAGTCAGTCATAGAGAGCCGTGCCCGGCGTGGCGCTGCGGCTGTCGCGCAGCAGCTGGTAACCGGGGATATTGTCCCTCAGGTGGCCGAGCGCATTCGTGCCCAGCCGCGACAACCCCACCAGCTCCAGTTGCAGCAGCACCTGGGTCGAGGCCTCGCTGACGCCGGTGGACCAGCGGCTCACGGCCATGCGCGCGATCCAGCAGCCGGCGTCGTATTCGACGCCGACGATCGAGTCGGTGACGCGCCGGTCGTAGGTGCTGTAGTTGATGCGTCCGACCGTGTACCAGGCGCCGCCGCAGCTGCGTGCGCTGCCGTCCCAGCCCTTGCGCTGCGGCACGCCGTCGGGCTGGTAGAGCGGCCATTGCCACGACGCCTCCCACTGCGAGCTGACGTCGCGCGCATAGCGGTAGGTCAGGTTCAGCGTGCGAAACGGCCCCGGCGCGTACTGCCCGTTGACGATGGTGCGCATCACGCGGTCGATGCTCGGGCTGTAGCGCAGGTAGCCCTCGACCTTGAAGGGTTCCATCACGCGCGTCGAGCCGCGCAGCAGCACGTCGGAGTAGCCGCGCCGCTCGACCTGCCCGGTTTCGGTGATGAGCTGGTCGTTGAACAGGTAGCGCTGCACGACGCCCAGCTGCAGCAGCTCGGCGCCGCTGGCGGCGTCGAGCAGCCGCGTCGTCACGCCGGCGGTCAGCGCGTTGGTGTCGGAGACGCGGTCGATGCCGGAGAAGGCGTTTTCCGAGTAGATCGACGCGAAGCTGTAGTCCTTGATCGCCGAATCGAAGTTCGGGTAGTTCGACTGGTCGACGTAGGGCGTGTTCACGTACAGCAGCCGCGGCTCCAGCGTCTGGCGCAGGCTGCGGCCCAGCCATTCGGTGCTGCGCTCGAACTCGGCGCCGCTGCCCAGGCTGTAGGTCGGGATCAGGCGCGACGCGCTGCTGCGCCCGTCGGGCATCGCGTCGTCGGTGTAGTAGCTGGCGGCATTGAAGAGCACGCTCGGCGTGACCCACCAGCCCGGCTGGCGGAACGGCCGGTTGATCCAGCCCTGCGCATGCAGGCGCGAGCCGTCCGACGGCGTGCTGCCGGCCGCATAACCCGGGCCGCTCGGCAGCGTGAAGCGGTTGGCTTCGGTCTCGAGCGCGTATTCGAACCCGCCCTGCAGATCGCCGCTGCTGCGCGCGCCGGCCTGCAGCGCGCGGTCGAAGGGCGCCTCCATCGTGTTCGGCGCCTGCAGCACCTGCCAGCGCTGCGTGCGCACGTAGAGCTCGGCGCCCAGCGCCGGCGAGCCGTAGTCCTTCTCCGCCAGCGCGGTCAGCGGCAGCAGCCGCGGCGTCAGCGTCAGGTGCCGGCGCGGGAAGTCGTTCCACCAGTCGTCGTCCGAGACGCGTTCGACCTGCGCCGCGTAGCGCAGCTCGTTGCTCAGCTTGCCGCTGTGGTCGAAAGTCAGCCAGTAGCGCGTGTCCTTGTAGACCTGGTCGTAAGGCAGCAGGTCGAGGTTCAGCCGCCCGGCGTAGTCCGGCTCCAGGTAGCGGAACTCGCCGTTGACGGCGAAGCCGCGGCGCGTCGAGAACCCCGGCGCGATCGTGGCGTCGCGGTTCGGTGCGATGTTCCAGTAGTAGGGCGCGCTGAGCTCGACGCCGCTGCCGGTGGTGATCTCCAGGTTCGGCGGCAGCCAGCCCGACTTGCGCTGGTCGCTCAGCGGGAAGCTCAGGCGCGGCAGCGACAGGATCGGCACGTCGAAGAAGCGCAGCACCGCGCCTTCGGCGACGCCGACGCCGGCGTCGGTGTCCAGGTCGAGCTGCCGCGCGCTGAGCACCCAGTCGGGGTTTTCGGCGCCTTCGCGCGTGCAGCTGGTGTAGTTGCCGTTGATGACTCGGGAGGTGGACGGGCCGAGGATCTCGATGCGCTCGGCGTGGCCGCCGGCGCCGGTCTCGGCGATGAAGTAGTCGGGCTCGCGCGCGAAGCCTTCCATGCGCTGCAGCTTCAGCTGCACTTCCGGCCCGGTGAACGACGAGCCTTCGAAAGTGACGCGCACCCGGCCCTGCGCCACCGCCAGATCCTCCGCCTGGTCGTAGCGCAGCTGGTCGGCGCGCAGCACCACGCCGGCCTGGCGCAGCTCGACATGGCCGTCGGCCTGCACCTGCGCCGCCGGCTGGCCGCTGAGCTCGTCGGCGCGCAGGTACAGCGGGGCGTCGCGCCGCGCGGCGCCGCTGGACGGCGCCGGCAGCTTCAGCTGCGGGCTCGGCGTCAGCGCGATGCCGCCGTCCTGTGCGTGCGCCGGGTGGGCCAGCAGCAGGCAGGCAGCCAGACACGACAGCGCATGGCGCGGGCGTGCAGTGCGGGAGGAATGGGACGCGGGAAAGGGCACTTGCTGCGTCGCTCGCGCCGCCCGGACGCGGCGCGCCGGCCTGTCGTCGAACGACCGATTTGTAGAATTTCATTATCCAATGACCGCGCCGCGCACGGCGCAGCCACTATGACTTCACCCGATGCGCTGCCCGGCGCGCCGATCCCCTGGCCGGACGCGCAGCGCCGGGCGGCGTTCAGCCGCTGGCTCGATGCGATCGCCGCGCGCCACGGCCTGCAGCCGCAGACGCTGGCGCCGGCCTCGGCCGACGCCAGCTTCAGGCGCTACCTGCGCATCGCGGCGCGGGGCGGCAGCCGCATCATCATGGACGCGCCGCCGCCGCAGGAGGACGTGCGCCCGTTCGTGCGCATCGCGCGCTGGATCGCCGAGGCCGGGCTGCACGCCCCCGAGGTGCTGGAAGCCGACGAGGCGCAGGGCTTCGTGCTGCTCGGCGACCTCGGCCGCGAGCTGTACCTCGGCGCGCTGCAACACGCCGATGCGGCGCGTGCCGACGCGCTGATGCGCGACGCGATCACCGCGCTGGTGCAATGGCAGCTGAAGCTGCCGGCGCCGCAGCTGCCGGCCTACGACGAAGCGCTGCTGGCGCGCGAGCTGGCGCTGTTCCCCGAATGGTGCGTGCAGCGCGAGTTCGGCCTCCAATGGGGCGAGGCCGAGCAGGCGCGCTGGCAGAAGGTCTGCCGCGCGCTGATCGACAGCGCGCTGGCGCAGCCCGTGGTGGCGGTCCACCGCGACTGGATGCCGCGCAACCTGATGGTTGCCGCGCCCAACCCCGGCATCCTCGACTTCCAGGACGCGGTGCGCGGGCCGGTCACGTATGACGTGGCCTCGCTGCTGCGCGATGCGTTCATCTCGTGGGACGAGGAGCGCGAGATCGACTGGGCGGCGCGCTACTGGAGCGAAGCCAAGCGCGCCGGCGTGCCGCTGGGCGAGGCGATGCAAAGCGACTTCGGCGAGTTCTGGCGCGCGCTCGAATGGATGGGACTGCAGCGCCACCTGAAGGTGCTGGGCATCTTCTGCCGGCTCAAGCACCGCGACGGCAAGCCGGCCTATGCCGAAGACCTGCCGCGCTTTTTCGCCTATGCCACCAAGGTGGCCTCGCGTTACGCGCCGCTGAAGCCGCTGCTGGCGCTGATCGAGCCGATGAGCGGCTTCAAGCCGGTCGAAGCCTTCGCGTTGCGCTGATCGCTTTGCAGCGGGCGCTATGGCGCCACCACGGCCGGCTCGGCCACGGGTGGACGCTGCGCCCGTCTGACGAGGCCGGTGTCGAAGCTCGCAAAGTCGGCACAGCCCGCCGACAGTGCATGATGCAGCGCATCCGCGAAATCCCATCCGCGCCGCATCTTGGCAACGGCGGCCAGCACGGCTTCCTGCTCACCGATGACCGCGTTCTCCAGTAGGGCGATCTTCTCGAGCGCCTGTGAAAGCACCGGCGGCGTGAAGCCGCAGCGCGAGCGCAGGACCCATTCCAGCTCGAGCATTACCGTCACAGGCACGTAGACTCGGCCGGCATCCAATAGAGCCTGCGCGCGAGCGCCCTGCGCGGGTTCGTCCTGCACGAAGGCTCGCACCAACACATTGGCAGCGACGGCGCGCACCGCTCAACCCTCGTAGTCGGCAACACGCATGTCACGCACCGGCACGCGCGGCCCGTCGTAACGCAGCAGTTCCTGGATCTCCTGCAGTGTGGCCGGCGTCTTGGCCGGCGCAGGTGTCAGCCGCGCTGCCTTGCCCTCCACCTCGATGGTCACGCGCATGCCGGGCTCGAGGCCCAATGCCTTGCGCACCGCGAGGGGAAGGACCACCTGCCCCTTCGTGGAGACCAGAACTGCAGCCATGATGCGCCCCACCAAGTCTTACCCAGTGGGTATTCTGGGCGCGACGGCCAAACCATGCACCGGGCCGCCTTGGTCCTGGCGACTCCTCCGGGTTCGGCGATCAAGGGCAGGCCGCAACCACCTGCGCCACCGCCGCGGTGAGCTTCTTGCCGTAGGCCACGTGCAGGAATTCGTTCGGCCCGTGCGCGTTGCTCTTCGGGCCGAGCACGCCGCAGACCATCATCTGCGCCTGCGGGAAGCCGTCCTGCAGCATGCTCATCAAGGGGATCGTGCCGCCCTGGCCGATATAGCCCAGCGGGGCGCCGAAGTGCGCCTGCGAGGCCTCGTTGAGCGCGCGCTCCAGCCATGGCGACAAGGCGGGCGCGTTCCAGCCGGTGGCGGCGCTGTCGGGGTGGAAGGTGACCTTGGCGTTGTAGGGGGCGTTGTCTTCCAACAGCGTCTTCAGCCGCTGCGTCGCCGCAGCGCCGTCCACCAGCGGCGGCAGCCGCAGGCTCAGCTTGAAGGCGCTGTGCGGCCGCAGCACGTTGCCGGCGCCGCTCAGCGGCGGGAAGCCGCCGGCGCCGGTGACGCTGAGCGCCGGCTTCCAGGTGCGGCGCAGCAGCACCTGCACCGGGTCGGTGGTGGTCGGCAGCACCGGGCCGCCGTCGGCGCCGCAGGCCCAGGGAAAGCGCTTGTAGACCTCGTCCTTCAGGATCGCGGCCGCGGCCTGCGCCTGCTCGACGCGCTGCAGCGGAATCTCGCAGTGGAAGTCGCGCGGCAGCAGTTCGCCGCTGGCGGAGTCTTCCAGGCGGTCGAGCACGTGGCGCAGGATGCGGAAGCTCGACGGCACCACGCCGCTGGCGTCGCCGGAGTGGATGCCTTCGTCTAGCACCTGCACCTGCAGCACGCCGCTGGCCATGCCGCGCAGGCTGGTGGTCAGCCACAGCTGCTCCCAGCTGCCGGCGCCGCTGTCCAGGCACACCACCAGGCCGACGTCGCCGAGCCGCGGGCGCAGCAGCTCCAGGTAGGCCGGCAGGTCAGGCGAGCCGCTTTCCTCGCAGGTTTCGATGATGCCGACGCAGCGCGGCCGCCCGATGCCCTGCGCGTCCAGCGCCTCGATGGCGCTGATCGCGGCGTAGACGGCATAACCGTCGTCGGCGCCGCCGCGGCCGTAGAGCCTGCCGTCCTCCAGCTTCGGCGTCCACGGGCCGAGGCCGCTGCGCCAGCCGTTGAATTCCGGCTGCTTGTCCAGGTGGCCGTAGAAGACGACGCTGTGCGTGCTGTCGGGCCTTGTCGCCGGCACGTCGAAGAAGATCAGCGGCGTGCGCCCTTCGATGCGCAGCAGTTCCAGCTTCAGCCCGGCGACCCGGCGCGATTCCACCCAGGCGGCGGCGTCGCGCACCACCTTGTCGAGCAGGCCGTGCGAGCGCCAATCGGCGTCGAACATCGGGCTCTTCGCCGGCACGGCGATGTAGTCGGTCAGCGCCGGCAGGATGCGCTGTTCCCAGGCCAGGTCGGCGAAGGCGGCCAGCGCCGTGGCTTCGTCGGCGGCCAGCGGCAGATTCGGGTCGCGTGCGTTCATGGTGCGCTCTGCGGTGCGGGGAGTTCCAGTGCAGCCAGCCAGTCCTGCAGTACGCCGAACACCTCGGCCTGCTCCGGCTCGTTGAAGATCTCATGGTACAGCCGGCGGAATTCGTGCACCGCCACCAGCGCCTGCGGCGCCGCCGCGGCGAAGCCGGCGCTGCCGGCGGGCGCGACGCAGCGGTCGCTGCCGGCGTACATCAACAGCGTCGGCACGCGCCAGCCGCCGGCGCGCGCGGCCACGACTGCGCCGCCGTCGACGATGAAGCGCGCCAGCCGCGGCGTGATGCGGTCGTGCACGGACGAGTCGGCGGTGTAGTCGCGCACCACCTGCGCGTCGCGCGAGATCCATTCAGGCTTCAGTCCGTTGCCCAAGGCCAGGTTCGGCGCGAGCCGCCCCAGGCTGGCCAGCAGCAGCTTCTGCGCCATGCTCATGCCCGGGTCCAGCGCCGGCGACGACAGCACCAAGGCCTCCACCGGCCGCAGCCACGCGGCGCCGGCCTCGCCGGCGGCGAAGCGCGCCGCCACCAGGCCGCCCATGCTGTGGCCCAGCAGCACCAGCGGCCCGCCGTTCGGGGCCAGCGCGGCGCGCACCGCGTCGATCACCGCCGCCAGGTCGTGCAGCAGGTCGTCGTCGGCGGCCAGGCCGCCGCGCGGGCCGCCGCTGCCGCCGTGGCCGCGCTGGTCGTAGCCGAAGGCCTGCCAGCCCCATGCGTTGAGCTGCGCCGCCACGTGCCGGTAGCGGCCGATGTGCTCGCCCAGGCCGTGCACGATCAGCACGCTGCCGGCGGCGCGGCCGGCGGCCGGCCAGTGCTGCAGATGCAGCTGCAGAGCGTCGCGGGTACTCAAGCGCTCGGGTAGATCGGCCACCGGCGCAGTGTAGTCAGAGCCTGCGAAGTATTCCGGCGCGGCCGAGCGGGTGGCCCAGGAGGCGCCAACCCAGGCGCAAAGCACAGCCGCAGCTCGGGCTGCGGCGAGCATTTGCAACGGCAAGTGGCGTCTTCCGGGACGCTCGAGCGGGCGTGGCGGAATGCTTCACAGGCTCTTCAGTCGGCCGCGTCCTTCCAGCCGCCGCCCAGCACCTTGTACAGCGTCACCAGGTTCTGCTGCTGCGCGGCCTGCACGACGATCGTCGCCTGCTGCGTCTGGAACAGCGCGCGCTGCGCATCGAGCACGTCGAGGAAGCTGGAGATGCCGTTGCGAAAGCGCAGCTCGGCCAGGTCCGAGCGCTTCTGTTCCGCCTGCGTCTGCGCCTGCTGCGCGCGCAGCTGCTCGCCGTAGGTGGCGCGGCCGGCCAGCGCGTCGGCGACCTCGCGGAAGGCCGCCTCGATCGAGCGCTGGTACTGCGCCACCGCGATGTCGCGGTCGGCTTCGCTCAGCTCCAGGTTGGCCTGGTTGGCGCCGGCGTCGAAGATCGGCAGCGTGATGCGCGGCGCGAACTGCCAGACGCTGGTGCTGAACAGGTCGCTCAGGTCGCCGCTGGCGAAGCCGGCGCTGCCGGTCAGCGTGATGCGCGGGAAGAAGGCTGCGCGCGCCGCGCCGATGTTGGCATTGGCGGCCTGCAACTGGTGCTCGGCCTGGCGCACGTCGGGCCGGCGTTCGAGCAGTTCCGACGGCAGGCCGGCCGGCAGCTCGGCCAGCAGGCCCTGCGCGTCCAGCGGCAGCGCGGCCGGCAGGTCCTGCGGCAGCGGCTGGCCGACCAGCAGCACCAGCGCGTTCTGGTCCTGCATGCGCTGGCGCTGCAGCAGCGCCAGCGCGGCCTTCGCGCCTTCGACCAACGTCACCGCCTGGGCCAGGTCGTATTCGGACAGCGCGCCGTTGTCGAACTTCAGCTTCAGCAGCCGGTAGCCCTCTTCGCGGGTGGCCAGCGTCTGCTGCGCCGCCGCCAGCTGCGCGTCGTCGGCCAGCAGCGCCAGATGGAGGTTGGCCACCGCGGCGACCAGGCTGATCTGCGCCGCCTTGCGCGCCTCCTCGCTGGCGAAGTACCGCTGCAGCGCGGCGTCGCTCAGGCTGCGCACGCGGCCGAACAGGTCCAGCTCGTAGCCGGTGACGTTCAACCCCGCGGTGTAGAAGCGGTGGTTGCCGCGGCCGTCGGCGTTGGGCTGGTACAGGCCGGTGGCGCCGAGCTGCAGCGTGGGGAACTGCTCCGAACGCTGGATCTGGTACATCGCGCGCACGCGCTCGATGTTCAGCACCGCGGTGCGCAGGTCGCGGTTGTTCTGCAGCGACAGCTCGATCAGCCGCTTCAGCCGCGGGTCGGCGAAGAACTGCCGCCAGTCCAGATCGGCCGCCGGCGTGGCGGCCGCGGCCGGCGCCGCGTCGTCGGGGAAGCTCGCCGCCACCGGCGCTTCGGGGCGCTGGTAGGGCGGCGCCATCGACGCGCAGCCGCCCAGCAGCAGCGCCAGCAGGCCGGCGAGATGCGCACGCTTGATCATCATCACCGCCCCTCTCCGGCCACCGCATCCAGCTCGTGCGCATGCACCTTGCGCTGGCGCTCGCTGCCCTTGAACAGCCGCCGCACCACCACGTAGAACGCCGGCACGAACAGCACCGACAGCAGCACCGCGCTGATCATGCCGCCCATCACGCCGGTACCGATCGAGCGCTGGCTGGCCGAGCCGGCGCCGCTGGCGATGGCCAGCGGCAGCACGCCGAGCACGAAGGCCATCGAGGTCATGATGATCGGCCGGAAGCGCAGGTGCGCGGCCTGCAGCACCGCGTCCAGCGCGCCCTTGCCGTGCGCCTGCAGGTCCTTGGCGAATTCGATGATCAGCACCGCGTTCTTCGCCGACAGGCCGATGATCGTGATCAGCCCGATCTTGAAGTACACGTCGTTGCTCAGGCCGCGCCATTCGGTGCCGAGCACGACGCCGAGCACGCCCAGCGGCACCACCAGGATCACCGCGAAGGGGATCGACCAGCTCTCGTACAGCGCCGCCAGGCACAGGAACACCGCCAGCAGCGAGAAGCCGAACAGGTACAGCGCGGTGGCGCCGGCCAGCCGCTCCTCGCGCGACTGGCCGGTCCATTGGAAGCCGAAGCCCTCAGGCAGCTGCGCCGCCAGCCGCTCCATCTCGGCCATCGCCTCGCCGCTGCTGACGCCCGGTGCGGCGTCGCCGGCGATGCGCATCGTCGGATAGCCGTTGTAGCGGATCAGCTGCATCGGCCCGCTGATCCAGCGCATGCCGGCGAAGGCCGACAACGGCACCGCCTGGCCGCTGCGGTTGATCGCGTTCAGCTTCAGGATGTCGTCGCCCTGCATGCGCTCCGCGGCGTCGGCCTGCACCACCACGCGCTGCAGCCGGCCCTGGCTCTGGAAGTCGTTGACGTAACTCGAGCCGAAGGCGGTGGAGATCGCCAGGTTGATCGCGTCGAAGCCCACGCCCAGCGCCGCCGCCTTGTCGCGGTCGATGTCGATGCGCAGCTGCGGCGCGTCCTCCAGCCCGTCGGGGCGCACCCCCGCCAGCAGCCTGCTCTGCGCGGCCATGCCGAGCAGCTGGTTGCGCGCCGCGACCAGCGCGTCGTGGCCGTTGCCGCCGCGGTCCTGCAGCCGGAAGTCGAAGCCGGTGGCGGTGCCCAGCTCGGGAATCGGCGGCGGGCTCAACGGGAAGATGAACGCGTCCTTGACGCCCATCAGCGCGCCGAAGGCGCGGCCGGCCAGCGCCTGCGCCGACTGCCCCGGGCCTTCGCGCTCGTGCCAGTCCTTCAGCACGACGAAGGCCAGCGCCGCGTTCTGCCCCTGGCCGGAGAAGCTGAAGCCGAGCACGCTGACCATGTTCTGCACCTCGGGCTGCTTCAGCATGAAGCCCTCGACCTGCTCCATCACCGCCAGCGTGCGGTTGGCGGTGGCGCCCGGCGGCAGCTGCACGTTGACGAGGATGTAGCCCTGGTCCTCGTTCGGCAGGAACGAACTCGGCAGCCGCAGCACCAGCCAGACGACGCCGCCGATGATCGCCAGGTAGACCAGCATCATGCGCAGGCTGCGGCTCAGCAGCTTGCCCAGCAGGCCCTCGTAGCCCCTGGCGGTGGCCGAGAAGCCGCGGTTGAACCAGCCGAAGAAGCCGCGCTTGGCATGGTGGTGGCCGGCCTCGACCTGCTTGAGCAGCGTCGCGCACAGCGCTGGCGTCAGCGACAGCGCCAGGAAGGCCGAGAAGGCGATCGACGACGCCATGACCACCGAGAACTGGCGGTAGATGTTGCCCACCGCGCCGGTGAAGAAGGCCAGCGGCACGAACACCGAGATCAGCACCACGGTGACGCCGACGATCGCGCCGGAGATCTGCCCCATCGCCTTGCGCGTGGCCTCGCGCGGCGGCAGCCCTTCCTCGCTCATGATGCGCTCGACGTTCTCGACCACGACGATGGCGTCGTCGACGACGATGCCCACCACCAGCACCATGCCGAACATGGTCAGCGTGTTGATCGAGTAGCCCAGCGTCAGCAGCACCGTGAAGGTGCCCAGCAGCGCCACCGGCACGACAATGGTCGGGATGACCGTGTAGCGCCAGTTCTGCAGGAACAGGAACATCACCAGGAACACCAGCCCCACCGCCTCCAGCAGCGTCTCCACCACCTTGGTGATCGAGATCTGCACGAAGCGCGAGGTGTCGTAGGGGATCACGTAGCTCATGCCCGGCGGGAAGTACTGCTGCAGCTCCTTCATGCGCGCGCTCACCGCGACGGCGGTCTGCAGCGCATTGCCGGTGGGCGACAGCTGTACGCCGACGGCGGTGGAGGGCTTGCCGTTCAGCCGCGCCGAGGTGGCATAGGTCTGCGCGCCGAGTTCGATGCGCGCCACGTCGCTCATGCGCACCGCCGAGCCGTCGGCATTGGCGCGCAGCACGATGCGGCCGAACTGCTCGGCGCTGCCGAGCTGGCCGTCGACGACGATGGTCGCGAAGATGGTCTGGCCGCTCAGGTTCGGCAGATCGCCGAGCGTGCCCGACGAGACCTGCGCGTTCTGCGCGCGGATGGCGTTGTTGACGTCGCCCACCGACAGCCCGTAGCCGACCAGCTTGGCCGGGTCGATCCAGATGCGCATCGCGCGTTCGGTGCCGAACAGCTGCGCCTGGCCGACGCCGGGGATGCGCTGGATCTCCGGCACCACGTTGCGCGCCGCGAAGTCGCCCAGCGCCACCGGGTCGTAGGCCGGGTCGGTGGAGGTGAGCACCGTGACCAGCAGGAAGTTGCTGCGCGACTTGTCGACGCGCACGCCCTGCTGCGTCACCGCCGCCGGCAGCCGCGGCGTGGCGCGGCTCAGGCGGTTCTGCACGTCCACCTGCGCCAGGTCGGGGTTGGTGTTGGCCGAGAAGGTCAGCGTCAACGAGCCGCTGCCGTTGGCCTGGGCCACCGATTCCATGTACACCAGCCCGGGCGAGCCGTTCATTTCCTGCTCGATGACCGTGAGCACGTTGTCTTCCAGCGTCTTGGCGGACGCGCCCGGATAGACCACGTTGACGATGATCGCCGGCGGCGCCACCGTCGGGTACTGCGCGATCGGCAGCTGGGTGATGGAGACGGCGCCGCCGACGATGATGAACAGCGCGATGACCCACGCGAAGATGGGCCGGTCGATGAAGAACTTGGCCAAGATCGGGCCCCTTCAGCGGCTGGCGGCCGCAGCCGGCGCCGACGCGGCGGCCGCCGCCTTCCACGGCACCGGCCTGACCGGCGCACCCGGCTGCATCATCTTCTGGAAGCCCTCGACGATCACCTGCTCGCCGGCCTTCAGGCCGTCGAGCACGATCCAGTTCGAGCCCTCGGCCGCGCCGATCTTCACCGTGCGCGCCACCGGCTTGTCGCCCTCGCCGATCACCAGCACCGTGTCGCCCTGCGGCCCGCGCGTCACCGCCTGCTGCGGCACGAGCATGACGCCGGCGATCTGCCCCTGCACCAGGCGCGTGCGCACGTACATGCCGGGCAGCAGTTGCGCCTGCGGGTTGGCCACCTCGGTGCGCAGCGTCACCTGGGCCGAGGTCGGATCGACCGACAGGTCGGCGAACAGCAGCCGGCCGCGCTGCGGCAATTCGGTGCCGTCGTCGAGCACGATGCGCACCGCCGACAGGTCCCTCGGCGCCGCGCTCGTCGCCTTGCGCAGCCGCGCCACCTCGGCCACCGCCTGCGTGGAGTTCACGTACACCGGGTCGATCTGCTGGATCAGCGCCATCTGCGTGGCTTCGCTCGCCGACACCAGCGCGCCTTCGGTGACCAGCGCGCGGCCGATGCGGCCGGAGATCGGCGCGGTGACGCCGGCATAGCCCAGGTTCAGCTGCGCGCTGCGCAGCGCCGCCTGCGCCGCGGCCACGTCGGCCTCGGCCTGCGCCTGCGCGGACTGCGCGTCGACGTACTCCTGGCTGCTGATCGCGCGCGCGTCGGCCAGCGGCTTGTAGCGCGTGGCCAGCTCCCTGGCCTGCGTCAGGTTGGCCTGCGCCTTGGCCAGCGCCGCCTTCGCGCTGTCCACCGCCGCCTGGTACGGCGCCGGGTCGATCTGGAACAGCGGCTGGCCGGCCTTGACGTCGCTGCCCTCCTGGAACAGCCGCTTGAGCACGATGCCGTTGACGCGCGCGCGCACCTGGGCCACGCGCGAGGCCTCGACGCGGCCCGGCAGCTCGGTGACCAGCGGCGCGGTCTGCGGCGTCACCGTGACCACCGCCACTTCGGGCGGCGGCGGCGCGCCGGCGCCGCCGGGGCCGGCCGCGGGTTTCTGTTCGCCGCCACAGGCGGACAGCCACAGCGCCAGCAGCGCCGCACCGAAGAAGCTTCGCGTCACTTGTAAATCCTTGTTGGGTCAACCCGCGGGCCGCAGTATAAACATACAATCATAGATGTATGTATCTCCGCTGAAAAGCCGCGCCGTCATGGTCCGCCGCACCAAGGAAGAAGCCCAGCAGACCCGCAACGCGCTGCTCGATGCCGCCGAAGCGGTGTTCGAGCGGCGCGGCGTGTCGGGCACATCATTGCAGGAAGTGGCCGAGGCCGCAGGCGTCACGCGCGGCGCGGTCTACTGGCACTTCCGCGGCAAGGCCGACCTGTACAACGCGATGATGGACCGCGCGGTGCTGCCCTTCGAGGCGCGCTGGCTGATGCCCGGCGCCGACGACGCGGCCGACCCGATGGCGCGGCTGCGCGCGCTGCTGCTCGACATCCTGCACCGCGTCGCCACCGACCCGCGGCTGCAGCGCGTGGTGGCGATCTCGACGCTGAAGGTCGAGTACGTCGGCGAGTTCGATGCCGTGCGCGAGCGCCACCTGCACGTGCGCACGCAGGCGGCGCAGCGCATCGAGCAGCTGCTGCGCCAGGCCGCCGCGGCCGGCCAGCTGGCTCCTGCCGTGGCGCCCAAAGCCGCCGCGCGCGCGCTGCACGCACTGGTGGACGGCTTGATCCGCCACTGGATGCTCGACCGCAACGCCTTCGAGCTGCAGCATGCCGGCCGCGCGGCGATGCTGCAGGTGCTGGACGGACTGCGCAAGTCGTGAACCGGCCCCGCGCGCCCGCGCCGGCTCTCAGCCGTGCTCGAAGCGGAACACCGCCACGCTGGCCAGCAGGTTCGGCCAGCGGCGCACGATGCGGCCCCGCTGCATGCCGAAGCTGTCGCTGATGCGCAGCCCGAGCTTGCGTGCCAGCAACTCGAAATCGGCGTGCGTGCCGACGCGGATGTTCGGCGTGTCGTACCACTGGTAGGGCAGCGCCTTGGTCACCGGCATGCGCCCGCCGAGCACGCGCAAGCGGTTGGGCCAGTGCGCGAAGTTCGGGAAGCTGACGATGCCGATGCGGCCCACGCGCGCCGTCTCCTGCAGCATGCGCTCGGTATGGCGCAGGTGCTGCAGCGTCTCCAGCTGCAGCACGACGTCGAAGCTCGCGTCCTCGAACAGCGCCAGCCCGTCCTCGAGGTTCAGCTGGATGACGTTGACGCCGCGCTGCGCGCAGGCCAGCACGTTGGCGCCGGCGATCTCGATGCCGTAGCCGCTGCAGCCGCGCTGCTGCTGCAGGTGCGCCAGCAGCTCGCCGTTGCCGCAGCCCAGGTCGAGCACGCGCGAGCCCGGCGGCACCAGGCTGGCGAGGATCTCCAGGTCCGCCCGTTCGCTCATCGCTGCACCCGCCGGTCAAGCCCCTGCTTCGAGCGCTGCGCGCTCGAAGTAGGCGCGCAAGACGCCGTGATAGCGCGCATCGTCCAGCAGGAAGGCGTCGTGGCCGTGCGGTGCGTCGATCTCGGCGTAACTCACGCCGATGCGGTTGTCGACCAGCGCCTTGACGATCTCGCGCGAGCGCGCCGGCGCGAAGCGCCAGTCGGTGCTGAAGCTGACCAGCAGGAAGCGGTTGTCGCGCGCCGGCGCGAAGGCGCGGGCCAGGTCGCCGCCGGCTTCGCGCGCCGGATCGAAATAGTCGAGCGCGCGCGTGATCAGCAGGTAGGTGTTGGCGTCGAAGTACTCGGCGAACTTGTCGGCCTGGTAGCGCAGGTAGCTCTCGATCTGGAACTCGACGTCCTGCGTACTGAAGCTGAGCTCGCCGTTGCGCAGCGCGCGGCCGAACTTGGTGTTCATCACGTCGTCCGACAGGTAGGTGATGTGGCCGATCATGCGCGCCAGCCGCAGCCCGCGCTTGGGCACCGCGCCGTGCCGCAGGTAGTTGCCGCCGTGGAAGTCGGGGTCGGTGACGATGGCGCGGCGCGCCACCTCGTTGAAGGCGATGTTCTCGGCCGACAGGCTGGGTGCGGTGGCGATGGCCACGCAGTGGCGCACGCGCGCGGGGTGGCGCAGCGTCCAGGCCAGCGCCTGCATGCCGCCGAGGCTGCCGCCGATCACCGCCGCCAGCTGCGCGATGCCCAAGGCGTCGAGCAGCCGCGCCTGCGCGTCGACCCAGTCCTCGACCGTGACCACCGGAAAGTCGGCGCCGTAAGGCTGGCCGGGCGCGTCCGGATTCGGGCTCGCCGGCCCGGTGCTGCCGAAGCAGGAGCCGGGGTTGTTGACGCCGATGACGAAGAGCTTGTCGGTGTCGAGCGGCTTGCCCGGGCCGACCAGGTTGTCCCACCAGCCGGTGTCCTGCTCGCGCCCGGCGTAGTGGCCGGCCACGTGGTGGCCGGCGTTCAGTGCATGGCACACCAGCACGGCGTTGCTGCGCGCGGCGTTCAGCGTGCCGTAGGTTTCGTAGACCAGCGTGTAGTCGCGCAGCACGGCGCCGCTGCGCAGCGGCAGCGGCTCGGCGAAGTGCGCCGATTGCGCAGTGACGAGTCCGATCGAGGCCATGAAAAACCCGGTGCCGCCACGTCGAGGCGCACACCGGGTGAGCCCCTCTTTAGCGGCATTTGTAGAGCGCCCGCAATCCGGAACAAATCGGCGCTGAGGCGGCGAGTATAAATTGCTTCGGCAGCCCGGCAGCCCGGCAGCCCGGCAGCCCGGCAGCCCGGCAGCCCGGCAGATCCCGATGACGTGCCGCTCGATCCGCTCCGGCGCGGGTGACGACGAGTTCCCTGCTCGTCCGCAGGTGAAATGTGGTCGCGAACTTGTTCTCGGTATTGGGCGCAACGGGCGAGACCGGTCTGCCGATTCCCCTCCCGCGAATCCTGCAGCGCCAGAATCCCGGGTATCGAGTCGAGGCCGCCCGTATCTGCATGTTCGGACCAAAACTGGATTCGCTCACCCTGCTGCTCTCCATCTCGGCGCTGGCTTTCGTCATGGCTGCCATCGCGAGCAGCGCTGCCAAGACGATTCCCGCCTACCGGCCGGCATTGCGGGCATGGTGCCTGTCCATGTCGAGCGCCGGGATCGGGTTCTTTCTGTTCCACATGCGGGGACATGCGCCCTGGTTCCTGACATTCGCCGTCGGCAACGCACTGGTGATGCTGACCGCCGCCTACGGCTTGTCGGCCCACTGCAGGCTGCTCGAAGTGCGGCTGCCGCGGCCGGTCGCCGTATTGCCGTCAGCCGTCGGCTTGATGGTGGTCGCAACGGCCTACGCAAGTGATTCATTGCACGCGACGGCAGTTGCAGCGGTGTCGCTGGCAATGGCGTCCTACTTCGGCACGACCGCGTTTCTCCTCGCGCGCGTCGGCCGCGAGAGGCCCCGGCTGCTCACGGTGGTGTCTGCCGTCGTGATGGTGTCGCTGTCCGCCGCCCTGGTGTTCCGTGCCTTCGTCAGCGCCTTTGGCGATCCGGCGAGCATCGCCCCCACTGCAACGGCGACGCCGCAAGTCTCGCTGTTCCTGCTCGGCATCGTCTACGTCTTGACCACGTCGCTGTGGATCTTCGACACCGTGCACGATCGACTACAGCGCGCGACGGTCGAAGCCGCCCGGCGGGACGGTCTGACCGGCCTGTACACGCGCACGGCCTTCTTCGAGCTTGCATCGAATGTTGTCCGGCAGCAGGCGGGGACTACGTGCGCCGTCGTCATGCTCGACATCGACCATTTCAAGTCGATCAATGACGCCATGGGACACGCCGCTGGCGATGCGGCGCTTGCCCATGCGGCGCGACTCGTCGCAGGCGCCGTTCGCCTGTCGGACGTGGTCGGCCGGTATGGCGGCGAGGAGTTCAGCCTCCTGCTGCCCAATTGCAGCGCCCTGCAGGCGGCCGAGCTGGCCAGGCGCTTGGTGGCGGACGCAGCGGCGCAGATGGTTCGCTGCAAGGACGGCAAGGTCATTCGATACACGCTGTCGGCCGGGTACGCCGCGACTGGCGTACCCGCAGCCGTCAACGACCCGCTGGCCATTCTCAGCGCGCTGCTCGAAGGGGCCGACCAGGCGCTTTATCGGGCCAAGCGCGAAGGACGCAATCGCGCCGTCCCGGCTCCGGCAGTGCTTCTTGGCGCATGAGCGCGCCCGGCCGCTCCGAAGCGCTCATCCCGGAGCGCGCAGCGCGCAGGGTACGCCAGTGAGCGCGCCCGGCCGCTCCGAAGCGCTCATCCCGGAGCGCGCAGCGCGCAGGGTAGTCGAGCTTGCTGCGCAAGCTCGCCAAGCACGGCGCGCCCGCATCATGAGAGTGCAGTTCGATCCGAGCGCCGACGCGATGTCCATCCGGTTGGCCAGCGGCGAAGTGGCCGGGAGCGACGAGTTGCGCGAAGGCGCGGCGCTGATGGCGACGCGGATGGCCGTGCGCTCGGCATCGAGTTGCCGAACTCAGCCGGCGCAACTGCGACCCGCGTGAAATGGCGTTCGAACTGCTCGAGGCCGCAGCCCGCTGAAGCCGCCGCTTCAGGCCTGACCCGCCTTCATCAACCGCAGCACCGGCTGTTGCGGGCCCGGGGCCGCAGTCGTGCTGCGCGGGGCCGATGCGGCATGCGGCGCATTGGCGTGCTCCAGCTGCCGCAGCGCATCGCCCAGCGCCGCCAATCCGGCGGTCTGCTCGCCGCCGGCGGCGTGCATCTCGCCGGCGCTGTCGCTGACCCGGCGGATCGCCTGCACCACCTCGCCCATGCTCGTGCCGGCCTGCTCGACCAGGGCGGTGCCCTGCTCGGCGCGTTCGACGCTGGTGGCGATTAGGCCCTTGATCTCGCGCGCGGCGCCGGCGCTGCGCTGCGCCAGGCTGCGCACCTCGGCCGCCACCACGGCGAAGCCGCGGCCCTGCTCGCCGGCGCGCGCCGCTTCGACCGCGGCGTTCAGCGCCAGCAGGTTGGTCTGGAAGGCGATGCCGTCGATGACGCCGATGATGTCGGCGATGCGCCGCGCCGCTTCGTCGATGCCCGACATCGTGCCCATCAGGCGCGCGACCACCTCGCCGCCCTGCAGCGCCACGGCCGACGCGTGCTGCGCGCGCTGATGCGCCTGGCGCGCGTGCTCGGCGCCGCGCTGCGCGTGGGCGTCGAACTGCGCCGCCGCCGCCGCGGTGTCGTGCAGCGCGCTGCGGCCTGCCGCAGTGCGGGCGGCGAGGTCGGCATCGCGCTGCGCGAGCTGCGCTCGGGCCGCCGTCAGTGCTTCGGCAGCATGCCGGGCGCGCCCTTCGGTGGCGGCCAGCCGCGCCTGCAGCGCCTGCAGTTGGGCCATCAGGCTGTCGGTGTCGCCCGGCTGCAGCTCGATGGCCGTGTCCAGCCGCCCCGACGCGAGCTGCTGCGCCAGCGCGACGGCGTCGTCCGGTTCGGCGCCGAGCGTGCGGCGCAACCTGCGCCCCAGCCGCACGCCGCCGGCCAGCGCCAGCAGCGAACCACCGCCGATGGCCGCCAGCCACGCCGGCGGCAAACCCATGCCGGCCCAGGCGAGCGCGGCCAGGCCGGGCGCCGCGCACAGGCCGCCAAGCAGCCGCCGCTGCAGCCGGAGGTTCATGGGCGGCTACTGCAGCTGCGGCTCGGCCAGGCCGATCTCGGCGCCGCACAGCAGCTTGGCCACGTCCACCAGGATCAGCATGCGCTGGTCGAGCGCGCCGATGGCCAGCAGGTGCTCGCCGCGCAGCGCGCCGCCGAGTTCGGGCACCGGGCGCAGCTGCTCGGGCCCCAGCGTGATCACGTCGGACACGGCGTCGACCACCATGCCGACGACGCGCGCGCCGAGGTTGAGCACGATGACCACGGTGAAGGCGTCGTAGTCGGCCTGCGCCAGCTTCAGCTTCAGCCGCAGGTCGATGATCGGCACGATCGCGCCGCGCAGGTTGATCACGCCCTTGACGAAGTCGGGCGCGTTGGCGATGCGCGTCGGCTTGTCGTAGGAGCGGATTTCCTGCACGCGCAGGATGTCGATGCCGTATTCCTCGTGGCCGAGCTTGAAGGCCAGGAACTCGCGGATCGGGGTCGGCGCGGCGGCTGGCGCGGTGCCGGCGTGCGCGGCGGGCTGCAGGTTCATCGGGGCGTCCTCCACGGGCGGTGGGCCCCGCACGCCGCCGCCGTGCGGCCGCGGCAGGCCCGGGCTTGCCGTGGGCTATCGGCGCCGCCGCGACGGACTTGAAGCGGCGGGCGCCGCGCTGCGCGAGGCAGCGGCCGATCAGCGCCCGATCAGCGTCCGATTCCGGCGATATCCCACGTCAACGCCGCGCGCGGCGCAACAGCGCGGCCACGTCGACGATCAGCGCGACGCGGCCGTCGCCGAGGATCGTGGCACCCGAGACGTTGTCCACCGGGCCGTAGTTGGCCTCCAGGTTCTTCACCACCACCTGCTGCTGGCCGAGCAGCTCGTCGACCAGCACGGCGATGCGGGCGCCGCCTGATTCGAGCACCACGACCACCGCCTCGGCCTGCCCGCCGTGTTCGCCGCCCGCGCCGAACACGCGCCGCAGCGGCAGCAGCGGCAGGTAGTCGCCGCGCACCTGGATCAGCCGCGCCTGCCCGCCCAGCGTCTTCGACCGCTGCGGCACGAAGCGCAGCGACTCGAGCACCGAGGCCAGCGGCAGCACGTAGCACTCGTCGGCCACGCGTACCGTCATGCCGTCCATGATCGCCAGCGTCAGCGGCAGGCGCACGCGCACGCTCAGGCCGCGGCCCTCGGCCGAGTCGATCTCGACCTCGCCGCCGAGCGCCGCGATGCGGCTGCGCACCACGTCCATGCCGACGCCGCGGCCGGACACTTCGGTCACCGTCTCGGCGGTGGACAGGCCGGGCGTGAAGATCAGCGGCCAGACCTCGGCGTCGGCCAGGCTGTCGGGTGCGTGCAGGCCGCACTCGCGCGCCTTGGCCAGCAGCCGCTCGCGCGACAGGCCGCGGCCGTCGTCGCGCACCTCGATGCACACCGAGCCGCCCTGCTGCGACGCCGCCAGCGTCACCGTGCCGGCCTCGGGCTTGCCGCAGGCCCGGCGTTCGGCCGGCGTCTCGATGCCGTGGCCGCAGCTGTTGCGCACCAGGTGCGTCAGCGGGTCGGTGATTCTCTCGATCAGGCCCTTGTCCAGCTCGGTGGCCTCGCCCTCGGTGCGCAGTTCGATCTTCTTGCCGGTCCGGGCCGCCAGGTCGTGCAGCAGCCGCGGGAAGCGGCCGAACACCGCCGACATCGGGATCATGCGCATCGACATGGCCGCGTCCTGCAGCTCGCGCGTGTGGCGCTGCAGATCGGCCAGCGTGTCGGCCAGGCGCAGCTGCGCCGCGCCGTCCAGCGCCGCGCTGTGCTGCAGCAGCATCGCCTGCGTGATGACCAGTTCGCCGACCAGGTCGAGCAGCGCGTCGACCTTGTGCACCGGCACGCGCAGCGTGTCGACCTCGCGCACCGGCACGCGCAGCGTGTCGACCTCGTGCACCGGCACGCGCAGCGTGTCCGCCGCGGCGGCGAGTCGGGGGGCGGGGCGCGGCGTGTCCGGCGTCGGCTCGGCGGGCAGCGGCTCCAGCCGCAGCAAGCTGCGCTCCACGTGGAAAGAGCACAGCTCGAGCAGTTCGGCATCGCTGCAGCTGGTGCGAACCTGAAAGCGGCGCCGGCCGTCGTTGGCGCCGCGGTCGTCCAGCGCCTCGATTCGGCCCAGGTCGGCGATCTCGGCGAACAGCGCAACCACCGCGCCGGCGGCGCCGGCGGCGCCGCCGTCCGGCAGCGGCCCGAGCGTCAGCAGCAGCCGGCGCTGCCCCGGTGCGTCCGTGCCGGCAGCGGGTGCTGCCGCAGCGGCGGCGTCCGGCGCCGCCAGCGCACGCAGCCGCGACAGCAGCACGGTAGTGTCGGGCGCGTCGCCGTGCGCGTCGCGCAGGTGCGCCAGCTGCGCGCGCAGCGCATCGCCGGCCTGCAGCAGCAGCTCGATCATCGCCGCCGACGGCGCCAGCTCGCCGCGGCGCAGCTGGTCGAGCAGCGATTCCATCTGGTGCGTCAGCGCGGCCACGCCGGCGAAGCCGAAGGCCGCGGCGCCGCCCTTCAGCGAATGCGCGCAGCGGAAGACCGCGTGCCAAGGCTCGCCGCCGGCCGCGGCCGGGTCGAGCGCCAGCAGCAGCTGCTCCATCTGCGCCAGGTTCTCGCCGGCTTCGTCGAAGAAGGCCTGGCTGTACGGCTTCAGGTCCAGGCCCGTGGCTTCACTCATCGGTGCTTTGCTGCAGGGCGACCGGGCCTGCAGTATCGGCCGGGCGCCGGGGCGCCTAAGCGCCGATCAGCGGGGCAATCCGGCGGGAATCCGGCGGGAATCCGGCGCCGCGGCGCCGCGGCGCTCAATTTGCGCGGCCGGCGACCGATATGCGCCACAGGACAACGGAGCCCCCCGTGAGCGACCCCACGCAGCTGAAGTTCCTGGTCGTCGACGACTTCTCGACGATGCGGCGCATCGTGCGCGGCCTGCTGAAGGAGCTGGGCTGCAGTCACGTCGCCGAGGCCGAGGACGGCGCCGCGGCCCTGGGCATGCTGCGCGCGCAGCGCTTCGACTTCGTCATCTCGGACATCAACATGCCCAACATGGACGGCTTGCGGCTGCTCGAGGCGATCAAGGCCGACGAGTCGCTGCGCCACCTGCCGGTGCTGATGGTCACGGCCGAGGCGCGCAAGGACGACATCGTGCGCGCCGCCCAGGGCGGCGCCGCCGGCTACATCGTCAAGCCCTTCAGCAAGGCCACGCTGGAGGACAAGGTGCAGCGCATCCTGCAGCGCGTGGCTTTGGCGGCCTGATACGAGCCTGCGTTGCCGTGCCCACGGCGCAAGCCGGGGCGCGCGGATCATGCAGAGGCTTCATTGAAGTGTCGAAAAAATTGACGACACGACCCCCCCGATTCGCGGGGGTCAGGCAAAAATCTCCTTGCGTATCAACAGCTTGAACTCGATTTCGAGCTTGGCCCGAATCCTGCTTTCCAGGCTGACGCAGCCGCGGTGGTTGCGGTGGTATCGATGGAGAACAACGCATGAAACTGAAACTTTCGATGGTGGCCGTGGCCGCGATGGCCGCGGTCTCGACGGCGCAGGCCGACGGCTTCGTCAATGGCGGCTTCGAAGACGGCAATACGAACGGCTGGACGATCGGCGGCGGATATCGCGGCAGCGTGTACAACAACACCTTCACGCCGCTGATGACGCCCTCGCAGTTCCTGCCCGGCGGCTCGCTCTACAACGCGGGAATTGCCGGCTCGCATTCCGCCGTGATCGACAAGAACTACGTCGATCCGCGGGTTCCCGCCAACCTGCTGGGCAGCACCGTCTACTCCGGCAACTACGCGTTGCGCGTCGAGGACACGACCTTTGGCGGCTACGCCTCGGTGGCCACGCAGACGGTCACCAACTACACCGAGGCCAACATCTTCTTCGCCTGGAAATCGGTTCTGCTGGGTGCGCACAGCAACTACGACGCGGCGACGATGCTGATCACGCTGACCGACAAGACCGACAACGTCGAGCTGATCCGCCGCGAGTACAACGCCGCATCCGGCGGCGGCGGGGTCAGCCCCATCTTCTCGCAGTCCGGCGGCAACTTCTACACGCCCAATTGGCAGATCGAGCAGCTGGCCATCGACAGCAGCCTGTCGGGCCACACCTTCGAGCTGTCGGTGCTGGCCGCCGACTGCCAGCCCACGGGTCACTGGGGTTATGTCTACCTCGACGGCTTCGGCTCCGTCACCCCGCCGCCGGGCGTGCCCGAGCCCGCCAGCCTGGCCCTCGTGGGCCTGGCGCTGGCCGGTGCCGCCGGTGCCCGCCGCCGCGCGAAGAAGGCCTGATCCTGCCTTGGTGCCCGGCAGGCGGATCAGCCTGCCGGGTAGCCGAAGTGCGCCACGAATGGCGCCAGTGCTTGCTGCACCGGCGCCATCTGCTTTTCATAGCGCCGCCAGCGCGCCACCGACGAGCGGTACAGCGGCTGCGCCACCTGGTTGCGGCTGGGGCTGGCGACATAGTGGCCCGGCGCGCGCTGGTGGAAACTGCGCGCCTCGTCGCGCCAGTCCAGTCCGATGAACTCGAACACCCGGCGGTAGGTGGCGTCGAAGTCGGCCACCGCGTCCTCGTAGCGGAAGGCCAGGTGGCGCAGCGACAACTGCCCGCGCACCTGCAGCCACCAGTTCATCACCTGCGCGTACAGCGCGGCCGTGTCCTGCAGGCGCAGCAGGTGCCGCGTCGCCTGCGTGGGCACCATCAGCTGCATCACGCAGCTCAGGCAGACGTCGCGCGGGTCGCGCATCACGAACAGCACGCGCGCGTCGGGGAACACGGTGTTGATCAGCCCGAGGTCCACCGTGCTCAGCGTGAACTTGTCGATGAACACGCCGCGCTCGCTGGCCGGGCCGTGGTGGCCGCGCGCCGCGCTCCAGTAGGCGGCGCGCAGGCGCAGCACGCCTTGGCGGTCGATGCGCGCCAGCTTGTCGGGCACGCTGGCCAGGCCCGGCTGCAGCGTATGCAGTTCGCGCTCCACCGCGCGCAGCAGGGCCACTTCGTCGGACAGGAACACCTGCGGATGCGAACGCAGCACCTCCTGCGCCAGCGTGGTGCCCGAGCGGAAGAAGCCCATCACGAACACCGGCGCGCGCGGCTGCTCGGCAAAGGCGTCATCGGCAAAACGCGCCATGCCTTGCCGCGTACAGCCGGCGGCGTTGCGGCGGATCAGCTCGGGCAGCACGTCGAGCTTCATTGCCGCATATTCGGGTACCAGAGGCGCCAGTTGCGCGGCGGCGTCGAGCTGCGGGAACACGGCGTCGTACTCGCCCAGCGCGTCGAGCACGCGCGCCATCTCCTTCAGGCCGCGGAACAGCGCGCGCGCGTTCGCCGCCGGATCGGCCGACAGCCGCTGCAGCAGCGCGTCCAGGCGGTCGTGCGCCGCCTCGTACTGGCGGGCGTCGGCTTCCAGGCTGGCCTGCAGCACGCCGATCATCGGGTCGTCGGGCGACAGCCGGCCGGCTTCGCGGATGGCGGCCAGCGCCTCGGCGCCGAGGTTGATCTGGCCGCAGGTGGCTGCCAGCAGATGCTGGGCGCGTGCGTCCTGCGGGCGCAGGCGTGCCAGCCCGCGCGCCAGTGTCAGCGCCTGCTCGAAGCCGTTGTAGGCGTGGATCTGCGACAGCAGCTCGTACAACCGGGCGAGCTCGGGCGCCCGGCCGCCGCCGCTTGCCACGGCGCTCAGAAAGGCCTGGCCGGCGGCGCCCAGATGCTCCAGGCCTTCGATGCGGCGGCCGAGGTGGCACAGCGTCTGCCCCAGCCAGGCGCGGGCCGTGGGGTCCTGCGGATCGTATTCATGGGCGCGCTGGAACCAGCCCAATGCGGCGGCGGCATCGCGCGCCCGGGCCGCCTGCACGCCGCGTTCGAGTAAGACATTCATGCGCGGCACTGTAAGCGCGGCGCCGCCCGCAAGCGCTGCGATCGCCGCGCGATCGGGACATCGTGCACGCCAGGGCCGGCTGCGTGCCGCTGCGGCGCCGTGCGTCTGCGCCGCCCGGTGCTAGCCTGCCGGACCGCATGCCGCCACACTTCACGCGATGACATCGAATCCGCTCCGAATGGCCCGCTGCCCGTCTGCGCGACCCGCGCGCGGGCGCGTGATGGCATTGACGCTGGCGGCCGCCGCGGCGCTGGCCGCCTGCGGCGGCAAGGACCACGCCGCCGCCGGGCGCGAGTTCATCGCCAAGGGCGACTACGCCTCGGCGGGGGTGGAACTGCGCAATGCGCTGCAGCAGAAGCCCGACTCCCCCGAGGTGCGCGTCATGCTGGCCGAGGTGCTGGAGCGCCGCCATGACCGCGCGGGCGCCGAGGAGCAGTTGCGCAAGGCCATCGAATACGGCGGCAATGCGGACGAGCTGACGCCGCGCATCGCGCTGATGATGGTCGACCGCGGCGACATGGACGCCGTGATCCGCAGCTACAAGGACCTGCGGCTGAGCGACCCGCAGGCCGATGCGGCGCTGCGCGGCACGGTGGCGCTGGCCATGCTGTCGGTCAAGCGCGAGGCGCCGGCGCGGCAGCAGATCGAAGGCGCGCCGCCGGTGCCGACAGTGCGGCTGGCGCGGGCGCAGCTGCTGGCCAACGAAGGCCGCGCCAAGGAGGCGCTGGCGCTGCTTGAACTCGACAACGCCGACGCGCCGCCGCCGTGGTGGCTGCTGCGCGCCGGCCGGCGCATCGCCCAGGCGGCGGGCCAGCCCGAGCTGTCGCTCGATCTGATGCGGCGTGCGCAGGAGGCCGCGCCCTGGAACCTGGGCGTGGCCGGCGAATACGGCGACGCGCTGATCGGTGCCGGCCGCTTCGACGACGCGGCGAAGGTGCGCGACCGTCTGGCCAAGGTGGCGCCGCAGTTCTTCTGGACCCACTACCTGACGGCGCTGCTCTACAACCGCGAGGGCCGCCTCGACGAGGCCCACGCCGCGGCGCTGGCGGTGCTGAAGGTGTCGCCCGATCACGTCGGCTCGGCGCTGATGGCCGCCTCGGCCGAGCTGCGCCGCGGCGACCTGGTGCCGGCCGAGCAGCGGCTGACGGCGCTGGTGCGCAAGAACCCGGAGCTGGTGCCGGCGCTGGGCCTGCTGGCCCAGGCCCAGCTGCGCCTGGGCCACCGCCAGGACGCCGCCGAGACCCTGCGACGCGGCCTGAGCCTGACGCCGGGCCATCCCGAGCTGTTGATGCTGCGCGCCCGGCTCGAGGCCGGCGCCGGCCATGCGAAGGAGGCGGCCGCGAGCTACGCGCAAGTGGCGGCCGTGCATCCCGATGACCCCGAGGTGCTGCTGCCGCTTGCGCAGGCGCGCTTCGCGGCCGGCGACCGCGCGGGCGCGCGCCAGGTGGTGGAGCGGCTGCGCACGCTGGTCCAGGACGGCAGCCAGGGCGCGCGTGTGGTCCAGGTCGTGCTGGGCATGCGCGATGTGGCGGGCGCACGGCGCCTGGCCGACGAATTTGCCGCGCGCTTTCCCAAGGACGCGCAGGCGCGGCTGGCGCTGGCCGCGACCCAGTCGGCGCAAGGGGATGCCGCCGGCGCCTGGGCCGCGACGCTGGCGGTGCTGGACGAGCAGCCCAACCAGGCCGGCGCGCTGGTGGCGCTGGCCGCGATGTCGCGCACGCCGGAGCAGCGCAAGGAACTGCTGGCGCGCCATGCCAAGGCCTTCCAGGCCGGCGGTGGCGGGGCCGGACAACTGCTCGACTATGCGGCCCTGCTGCGCCTGGAGCCCGCGGGAGGCCAAACGCCGCTGGCGGTGCTGGACCGTGCGGTGCAGCTGCATCCGGCGTCGGTGCCGGCGCGCGAGGCCCTGGTTGGTGAATTGTTGCGCGCCGGCGACACCGAACGCGCGCTCGGTGTGGCGCAAAGCGGTGCCACCACGGCCAACGCCGCCGCGCAGGCGCGCGAGCTGCTGGGCAGAGCCTATGTCCGGCTCGGCCAGCCGCAACAGGCGGCCGAGGTCTTCCGCAAGCTGGCCAGCGAGTTCCCGCAGCGCAGCGATCTGCGGCTCGAGCTCGCGCAGCTCGAAGCGCAGAACGGGCGCGTGACGGAGGCGCGCTCGCAGTTGCGCAGCCTGATCTCCGAGCGGCCCTTCGATGCCGGCCCGTATCTGATGCTGGCCAATCTGGCTGCGCGCAACAGCACCGACGAGGCCCTGTCGGTGGCGCGCCATCTCGGCGCGCGGCCCGAGTTCAAGGCGGCGGGGCTGCTGCTGGCCGGCGACATCTACCTGGGCGCCGGCAAGACCGGCGAGGCGCTCGAGCAGTTCAACGCCGCGGCCAAGGCAGGTGCCGTGCCCGCCGCCCAGCTGCGCATCGTCGACGCGCTGGACCGCGGCGGCAAGGCGGCGGCGGCCGACCAGGAGCTGGCCGAGCTGCTGCGGCGCTATCCCGACCAGCCTGCGGTGCTCGGCTTTGCCGCGCGCCGCGCGCAACTGCGGGGCGATCCGGGCAAGGCCGTCGACTACCTGCAGCGCCTGGCGCAAAAGACGCCGAACGATCCGATCCTGCTCAACGACCTGGCCTGGGCACAGCTGGCCGCGGGCCGCCCCGAGGCGCTGGCCAATGCGCGCCGTGCGTTGACGGCGATGCCCAACGACCCGAACGTGCTGCATACGGCCGGCCTGGCGCTGGCCCGCAGCGGCAAGCGCGACGAAGCCATCGCCGCGCTGCGCGCCTCGGCCAACCTCGCGCCCACCAGGGCGATGCCCAAGCTGCACCTGGCCGAAACCCTGGCGGCGGCCGGCGACAAGAGCGGCGCCACGGCCGCACTGCGCGGCATCGACGAGACTCAGCTCGGCGCCAAGGACAAGGAAGACCTGGGCAAGCTCAAGAACGCTCTGGGCCTGAGCTGAGCGCGCGGGGCGAAGTGTTCGCGGGCTCTCAGCCCGGTGGCAAGCTGTCGATGAAGCTCTGGCGCGCGGCCAGCTTGTCGGCCAGGCGCACCAGGTTCGGGTAGGGCTCGCGCCAGCCGATGGCCGGGAAGCGGAAGTCCAGGTAGCCGAGCGCGCAGCCGACGGCGATGTCGGCAAGCGTCAGGTGGATGCCGATGCAAAAGGGCTTGTCGCCCAGGCCCTTGCTCATCGCCGCCAGCGCGCTGTCGATGCGGCTCATCTGGCGGTCGATCCAGGCCGGCGAACGCTGCGCATCGCTGCGCTCGGGCCAGACGCGTTCCATGCGCGCCGCCACCGCGGCGTCGAGCACGCCGTCGGACAGCGCCTCCCAGGTGCGCACCTCGATGCGCTCGCGCCCCGAGGCCGGGATCAGCTTGCCCACCGGCGACAGCGTGTCCAGGTACTCGACGATGACGCGCGAATCGAACACCGCTTCGCCGCCTTCCATCACCAGGCACGGCACCTTGCCCAGCGGGTTGGACTTGAGCACCTCGTCGGCGGCCCACGGGTCTTCCAGCTGCAGCTGGAAGTCCAGCTTCTTCTCGGCCATCACGATGCGTACCTTGCGCACGTAAGGGCTGGTGAGCGATCCGATCAGTTTCATGGGCGCGTCGAGTCCGGGTGGCGGGATTCTAGCGAGGCAGGGCTGCGGCGGCGGGCCCGCGAACGCGGGGGCGAACAGCCTGCAGCGCCGAAGTCCACGCTCGGCGGCCGGCAAGGCCGGCCTGGGGGCGCCGTCGAGGAAATGCGGCTCCGCCACTTTGCTCATACCCCCGCGGGGGGCGGCCGGCAAGGCCGGCCTGGGGGCGCTCTCGAGCAAATGTGGCGTCGCCACTTTGCTTGACCCTCACGGGGGGGGGCGGGCTGGGCGCAGCCCGGCCCTGGGGGCACTCAGTGGTCGTCGTCCTCGCGCTGGTGACGCAGCGCCAGGACCGTGACACTGGCCGCGTCGCCGATCTCGAACAAGGCCGCGCAGCCGCCGTGACCGAATGGAATCAGCAGCTCGCGCAGCAAGGGGCTGCGTCCGGCCTTGCGGTGGACGAAAGGCCAGACGCCGAGGCTTCGGATCGCGGCCTCGATCGTGTCGATCGCCCGCTCGGCGACATCCAACTCCTCGACAGTCGTGCTGCGCTGCAGCAGGTAGGCAACCAGCCGCTCGACCGTTTCACGCACCGCCGCCTCGATCAGCGGGGACAGCGTTTCGCCTTCCTGCAAAACGGCCTCGGCGGCTTCACGCAACTCGGGTTCGACGTGCAGCGATGTAAAGATGGCGGTCTTCTCCCGCGAAAGCCGGCACGTCTTCAGCCGCGGCAAGTCGCGCAGCTCGAGTCCTACAGGCTCCTAGAATCCCGCCTTCCCGCCGCCTTCCCGCCGCCTTCCCGCCGCCTTCGCGACGGCCGCCCGTGCGGCCTCCACCATGAGCCTTTCCCCGCTTTCCGCGCTGTCCCCGCTGGACGGGCGCTATGCCGCCAAGGTGGCGGCGCTGCGGCCGCTGCTCAGCGAGTTCGGCCTGATGCACCGCCGCGTGCAGGTCGAGATCGAATGGTTCATCGCGCTGTCCGACGCCGGGCTGGCCGAATTCCCGCCGCTCGGCAAGGGCGCACGCGCGCGGCTGCGCAAGCGCGTCGCCGGCTTCTCGGAGGCCGACGCGCAGGCCATCAAGGACATCGAGAAGACCACCAACCACGACGTCAAGGCAGTCGAGTACTGGATCAAGGCCGGCTTCGAAGGCGACGCCGAGCTGGCGGCCGCGGCCGAGTTCGTGCACTTCGCCTGCACCAGCGAGGACATCAACAACGCGAGCCACGCGCTGATGCTCAAGCACGCGCGCGCCGAGGTCATGCTGCCGGCGCTGGACGCGATCGCCGCCACGCTGCGCGGCATGGCGCATGCGCTGGCCGACGTGCCGATGTTGAGCCGCACGCACGGCCAGACCGCCAGCCCGACCACGCTGGGCAAGGAGGTGGCCAACGTCGTGGCGCGGCTGGAGACCGCGCGCGCGTGCATCGCCGCCGTGCCGCTGCGGGCCAAGATGAACGGTGCGGTCGGCAACTACAACGCGCACGCCGTGGCGTGTCCCGACGTGGACTGGCCGGCCTTCAGCCGCCAGGTGGTGGAAAAGCGCCTGGGGCTGACGCTGAATCCGTACACCATCCAGATCGAGCCGCATGACTACATGGCCGAGCTGTTCGACGCCTTCGCGCGCGCCAACACCATCCTGATCGACTGGGCGCGCGATGTCTGGCAGTACGTGTCGCTGGGCTACTTCAAGCAGCGGCTGCGCGAGGGCGAGATCGGCAGCAGCACGATGCCGCACAAGGTCAACCCGATCGATTTCGAGAACGCCGAGGGCAACTTCGGCCTGGCCAACGCGCTGCTCGCGCACCTGAGCCGCAAGCTGCCGATCAGCCGGCTGCAGCGCGACCTGACGGACAGCACGGTGCTGCGCAACATGGGCGTGGCGCTGGGCTACACGCTGCTCGGCTGGGACAGCCTGCAGCGCGGCCTGGCCAAGCTGCAGGTCAACGAAGCGGCGCTGGCGGCCGACCTGGACGCCGCCTGGGAGGTGCTGGCCGAGGCGGTGCAGACGGTGATGCGCCGCCACGGCCTGCCCAACCCCTACGAGCGGCTGAAGGCGATGACGCGCGGCAAGGCGATCACCGCGGCGGCGATGCGCAAGTTCATCCAGTCGCTGGAACTGCCGGCCGAAGACAAGCAGCGCTTGCTGGCGCTGACCCCCGCCGGCTACACCGGGCTGGCGGCGGTCTTGGCAAAGCGCGTCTGAGCCACCAACCATGAACTTCACCGACATGCTGCGCGGCGCGCAGCAGGCCAACGACTCGATGCTGTGCGTCGGGCTGGACCCCGAGCCGGCCAAATTCCCCGGCGCCTGGCAGGGCGATGCGGCGCGCATCTTCGACTTCTGCGCCGCCATCGTCGACGCCACCCGCGACCTGGTCTGCGCCTTCAAGCCGCAGATCGCCTACTTCGCGGCGCAGCGCGCCGAGGATCAGCTCGAACGGCTGATCGAACACATCCACCGCGCCGCGCCCGGCGTGCCGGTGATCCTGGACGCCAAGCGCGGCGACATCGGCGCCACCGCCGAGATGTACGCGCGCGAGGCCTTCGAGCGCTACCGCGCCGACGCGCTGACGCTGTCGCCGTTCATGGGCTTCGATTCGATCGAGCCCTATCTGCGCTGGCCGGACAAGGGCCTGATCCTGCTGTGCCGCACCTCCAACCCCGGCGGCAGCGAGCTGCAGGCGCAGCGGCTGCAAGGCGGCGAGCGGCTCTACGAGCACATCGCGCGGCTCGCGGCCGGTCCGTGGAACGTTGGCGGCCGGCTCGGCCTGGTGGTCGGCGCCACCTATCCGCAAGAGATCGCCCGCGTGCGCGAGCTGGCGCCGGCGCTGCCGCTGCTGATCCCGGGCATCGGCGCGCAGGGCGGCGATGCCGAGGCCACGGTGCGCGCCGGCTGGCGGCCCGGCGGGCCGATCATCGTCAGCTCGTCGCGCGCCGTGCTCTACGCGTCAGCGGGTGCTGACTTCGCCGCCGCCGCGCGGGCTGTCGCACAGGCCACACGCCGGCAGCTGAATGCGGCGCGCGCCGTGAATTGATACCCCCGCCGGGGAAAACGAGGCTGCGCGTTGCCGGCCTTCGGGCCAAACTGGGCGGCTCCCACAAGACGTCGGCCAGGACCTCGAGGTCATGAAGCCCGCATCGGTTCCATCACCCTCCGCGTACATCGACCGCGCCGGCGCGCAGCGTGCGGTGCGGCACATCATCAGCCGGCACTTCTTCGGCACCGCCGCGGTGGTGGCGCTGGTGGCGGCGCTGATCTTCAGCGTGCTGCCCACCGGCATCGCGCCCGGCGCGCGCTGGTCGCTGGTGCTGGCCTTCGCCGCGCTCGGCGCGCTGGCCGCGTCGTCGCTGCACGCCGGCGTGGCGCGCATCGAGGACATGGTGGCGCTGGTGGTCATCGCCGCGCTGGCCGTGATCACGCTGGCCGCGACGCTGCTCGACTGGGGCATCGCCGGCCCCGGCATCGGCTTCTTCGGCCTGATGACGTGCATGGTCTGCGCGGTGGCCGGGCTGCGGCTGGGCGTGCTGGTCGCCGCGCTCGCCGCCCTGATGGTGCTGGCGCTGGCCTATGCGCAGTGGCGGCACTGGCTGCCCGCGGGCAGCGCGGCGCTGTCGCCCGAAAGCCTGGGGCTGCGCACGTTGATCCACCTGATCGTCATCGGCAGCGGGCTGGCCGGCGGCCTGCTGGTGTCGCGCGTGATCTCGGGCTACGTGCGCTCGGCCGACGAACGCGAGCAGCGCTTCCGCGGCCTGCTGACCATCGCCGCCGACGCCTACTGGGAGATCGACGCGCAGTACCGGCTCGTCACCTTCAAGCGCCAGGGGCGCCGCGGCGGCTCGCTGGGCGAGGCCAGCGCCGTCGGCCAGGTGCCGTGGGAAGTGCCCGAACTCGGCCTCGACGACGATACGCTGGACCTGCTGCGCGCCCATCTGGAAGCGCGCGAGTCCTTCCGCGATTTGGCCGTGCAGTGGCTGGGCGTACCCGGCCAGGTGCGGCATTTCCTGATCAGCGGCGAGCCGCGGCAGCCGGCCGGCGCGCCGTTCCAGGGCTACTGGGGCGTGGCGCGCGACGTCAGCGGCGACGTGCGCGCGCGCGAGAAGCTGCTGGCCACCGAGTCGCGCTATCTGGAGCTGTTCACGCGCATTCCGACGCCGCTGCTGCTGCACATGCAGGGGCGCGTGCTCGACGCCAATCCGGCGGCGCTGGGCATGTTCGGCTTCGCCGAGCTGCAGGCGATGATCGGCGCGGAACTGCTGCCGATGTTCGAAGGCGGCGACTCGCGCGAGCGCGCGCGGCGGCGCATCGAGGCGCTGCAGCAGATGGACACCGGCGAGACGCTGCCGGTGGCCGAATTCCGGCTCACGCGGCAGGACGGCCGGCGCGTCGTCGCGCGCGCCACCGGCGTGCGCCTGGACACGCCCGACGGGCCGGCGATCCTGTCCATCTTCGTCGACGACACCGAGCGCAAGAAGGCCGAGGACGCGGTGCGCCGCTCCGAGGCGATGCTGTCGCACCTGGTGGCCACCAGCCCCGACCTGATCACGCTGACCGAGCTGCAGAGCGGCCGCTACGCGATGGTCAACCGCAGCTTCGAGCGCCAGACCGGCTACAGCGCCGCCGAAGCCGTCGGCCGCTGCGCCGATGAGCTCGGCGTGTGGCGCCAGCCGCAGGAGCACGAGCGTTTCGTCGCCGCGGTGCGCGACCAGGGGCACGTGCAGGACATGCCCACCGAATTCACGTCCAAGGGCGGCGCGGTGCGTTCGATGCTGGTCTCGGGCGCGCGCTTCGCGATGGACCGGCGCGACTACCTGGTGATCAACGCGCGCGACGTCACCGAGGCCGAGCGCGAGCGGCTGCAGCGCGAGGCGATCCTGCAGAACGCGTCGATCGGCATCGCCGTCACGCGCGAGCAGCGCTTCGTCGTCGCCAACCCGCGCTTCGAGCAGATGTACGGCTGGCCGCCGGGCGCGATGGCCGGCCAGAGCGGACGCGTGGTCTGGGACAGCGACGACGACTACCAGCGCATCGGCGCCGAGCTCGGCCCGAAGCTGCTGCGCGGCGAATCGGCCGAGGTCGAGACGCTGGCGCGGCGCTTCGACGGCAGCAGCTTCCTCGCGCGCGTCACCGGCAAGGCGATCGACCCCGCGAATCCTGTCGGTGGCGGCACGATCTGGATCGTCGACGACATCACCGAGCGCCGCCAGGTCGAGCAGGCGCTGGCGCGCGCGCGCGACGCCGCCGAGGCCGCCAACCGCGCGAAGAGCGCCTTTCTGGCCAATACCAGCCACGAGCTGCGCACGCCGCTGAACGGCCTGATCGGGCTGGCGCGGCTGGCCGCCGCGCCCGAGACCAGCGAAGCGCGCCGCCATCAATACCTGCTGCAGATCGGCGATACCGCGCAGGCGCTGTCGGAGATCATCTCCGACATCCTCGACCTGTCGAAGATCGAGGCCGGCAAGCTCGAGCTCGAGGCCGCGCCCTTCGACCTGGGCGAGCTGCTGCGCGGCATGCAGCGCGCCTACGCACCGCTGGCCGAGGCCAAGGCGATCGCGCTGCGGCTGCAGCTCGAGGCCGGCGTCGACGGGCCGGTGCTCGGCGACACGCTGCGCACGCGGCAGATCCTCAACAACTACCTGAGCAACGCGCTGCGCTTCACCAGCCGCGGCGAGGTGCGGCTCGACGCGCGCCGGCTCGACACGCTGCGCGTGCGCATCGAGGTGCACGACACCGGCCCGGGCATCGCCGCCGACACGCAGGCGCGTCTGTTCCGGCCCTTCACGCAGGCCGACGAATCGACGACCCGGCGCTACGGCGGCACCGGCCTGGGCCTGTCGATCTGCCGCGAGCTGGCCGCGCTGATGGGCGGCGAGGTCGGCCTGCACAGCCGCCCGGGCGAAGGCAGCTGCTTCTGGGTCGAGCTGCCGCTGCCGGTGGCCGCAGCGCCGGCGCCGGAGCCGGCGCCGCTGCCCGAGGACGAGGATGCGCTGCAGGGCGCGTCGGTACTGATGGTCGAGGACAACCCGGTGAACATGCTGATCGCCGCGACGCTGCTCGAGAACTGGGGCGTGCGCGTCGAGCAGGCCACCGACGGGCAGCAGGCGCTGCAGGCGGTGCAGCGGCGCGCGTCGGCCGGCAGCCTGTTCGACGCGGTGCTGATGGACGTGCAGATGCCGGTGATGAGCGGCCACGAGGCGACGCGCGCGCTGCGCCGCGACTATGGCGCCGAGCAGTTGCCGATCATCGCGCTGACCGCGGCGGCGCTGGTCAGTGAGCGCGAGCAGGCGCTGGCCGCGGGCATGAACGACTTCCTGACCAAGCCGGTCGACGCGCTGCGGCTGCGCCGGACGCTGCTGCGCTGGATCGCGCCGCGGCGTGCGGCGCGTCAGGGCGAGACGCGCGGCGCGTAGATGCTGGCGTCGGTGCGCAGCAGCTGCAGCGGCCAGCGCTTGCCCGCCAGGTGGTCGGCCACGCACTGCCAGACCAGCGGGCTGCGGTGGCGCTCGCGGCTGGCCTCGATCTGCGGCGGCGTCAGCCACAGCGTGCGTACGATGCCGTGGTCCAGCGCCCGCCCGGGCTCGGGCTCGCCGGCCGTGCCGCAGAAGGCAAAGCGCAGGTAGGTCACGTCCTCGCCGGTCGATGCCCGCTGCAGCCGCGCCAGGTACACGCCCACCAGCGCCTCGGGCGTGAAGCGGCAGGCGGTTTCTTCGAGCGCCTCGCGCACCACGCCGTCCAGCGGCGATTCGCCCGGCTCCAGATGCCCGGCCGGGTTGTTCAGGCGCAACCCCTCGGGCGTGTGCTCCTCGACCAGCAGGTAGCGGCCGTCGCGTTCGATGACTGCGGCCACGGTCACTGAAGGGCGGAAGCGGTCGTCGGCCGGCACGCCGTGATGGTAGCCGGCGCGTCCGGCTCGAGTCTTGTGTTAGCTTCGCCGCCTATACCAAAACGAGCTTTGCGAGGAGAAGCACCATGCGCATCGGAGTGCCCAAGGAAACGGCGGACGGCGAAAAGCGCGTCGCTACCGTGCCCGACGTGGTCGAGAAGCTGGTCAAGCTCGGCTTCACCGTGGCCGTCGAGAGCGGTGCCGGCGACAGCGCGAACTTCGCCGACGACACCTACCGCGCAGCCGGCGCCGAGGTGCTGCCCAGTGCGGCCGAGCTGTGGGCCGCCAGCGACATCGTCTTCAAGGTGCGCCCGCCGAGCCCGGCCGAAGTCGGGCTGATGCGCGAGGGCGGCACCCTGATCGGCTTCGTCATGCCGGCGCAGAACCCGGAGCTGATGCAGCAGCTGGCGGCCAGGAAGGCCACCGTGCTGGCCATCGACTCGCTGCCGCGCCAGCTGTCGCGCGCGCAGAAGATGGACGCGCTGACCTCGATGGCCGGCGTCAGCGGCTATCGCGCGGTGATCGAGGCGGCCAACGCCTTCGGCCGCTTCTTCAACGGCCAGATCACCGCCGCGGGCAAGATCCCGCCGGCCAAGGTGTTCGTCGCCGGTGCCGGCGTGGCCGGCCTGGCGGCCATCGGCACGGCGGCCAACCTGGGCGCGATCGTGCGCGCCAACGACACGCGCGCCGAGGTCGCCGACCAGGTGGTGTCGCTGGGCGGCGAATTCGTCAAGGTCGACTACGAGGAAGAAGGCTCGGGCGGCGGCGGCTACGCCAAGGTCATGAGCGAGGGCTTCCAGGCCGCGCAGCGCGCGATGTACGCGCAGCAGGCGCGCGAGGTGGACATCATCATCACCACCGCGCTGATCCCGGGCAAGCCGGCGCCGAAGCTGATCAGCGCCGAGATGGTAGCCAGCATGAAGCCGGGCAGCGTGATCGTCGACATGGCGGGCGAACAGGGCGGCAACTGCGAGCTCACCGTGCCCGGCGAGGCCGTGGTGCGCCACGGCGTGACGATCATCGGCTACACCGACCTGGTCAGCCGCCTGGCCCGGCAGAGTTCGACGCTGTACTCGAACAACCTGCTGCGCCTGACCGAGGAGCTGTGCAAGACCAAGGACGGCGTCATCGACGTCAACATGGAGGACGACGCGATCCGCGGTCTGACGGTCATCAAGCAAGGCGAGATCACCTGGCCGCCGCCACCGCTGCAGCTGCCGGCGCCGCCGCCCAAGCCGGCTGGGGCGGCCGCCGTGCCGGCTGCCAAGAAGGGCCACGGCCACGGCGCCGGCGAACCGATGTCCGGCGCGACGGTGGCGATGGTCTTCGCCGCCGGCGCGGTGCTGTTCCTGCTGGTGGGCCTGTACGCGCCGCTCAGCTTCCTGTCGCACTTCGTCGTGTTCGTGCTCGCCTGCTTCGTCGGCTACATGGTGGTGTGGAACGTCACGCCCTCGCTGCACACGCCGCTGATGAGCGTGACCAACGCCATCTCGTCGATCATCGCCATCGGCGCGCTGATCCAGATCGCGCCGCCGCTGGACGCGGCCGGCGCCGCCAACCGCCCCAATACGCTGATCCTCGGCCTGGCGGTGTTCGCGCTCGCGCTGACGGGCATCAACATGATCGGCGGCTTTGCGGTCACGCAACGCATGCTGGCGATGTTCCGCAAGTGAGGGAGACGGCGAGATGACTACCAGCCTGGCCACCGCCGCCTACATCGGCGCGACCATTCTCTTCATCCTCAGCCTGGGGGGGCTGTCGAACCCGGAGACCGCACGCCGCGGCAACCTGTTCGGCATGATCGGCATGACCATCGCCGTGCTCGCCACCGTGTTCGGACCGCGCGTCACGGCAGCCGGCTACCCGTGGATCGTCGGCGCGCTGCTCGCCGGCGGCGCGATCGGCCTGCTCGCGGCGCAGAAGGTGAAGATGACGCAGATGCCCGAGCTCGTCGCGGCGATGCACAGCCTGGTCGGCCTGGCGGCGTGCCTGGTGGGCTTCGCCAGCTACATCGACACCTCGACCGTGTTCCCGACCGCCGCGGAGAAGACGATCCACGAGGTCGAGATCTACGTCGGCATCCTCATCGGCGCGATCACCTTCTCGGGCTCGATCATCGCCTTCGGCAAGCTGTCGGGCAAGATCGGCGGCAAGCCGCTGCTGCTGCCGGCGCGCCACTGGCTCAACCTGGCCGGCCTGCTGGCGGTGATCTGGTTCGGCCGCGTGTTCCTGCACGCGCCCGACGTCGCCTCCGGCATGGGGCCGCTGCTGGTGATGACGGTGATCGCGCTGCTCTTCGGCGTGCACATGGTCATGGCCATCGGCGGCGCCGACATGCCGGTGGTGGTGTCGATGCTCAACAGCTACTCCGGCTGGGCCGCGGCGGCCACCGGCTTCATGCTCAGCAACGACCTGCTGATCGTCACCGGCGCGCTGGTCGGCTCGTCGGGCGCGATCCTCAGCTACATCATGTGCCGGGCGATGAACCGCAACTTCATCAGCGTCATCGCCGGCGGCTTCGGCGGCGGCGCGCCGGCGGCCGGTGCGGGGGCTGCGGGCGGCGCGGCGCAGCCGGCCGGCGAGGTGGTGCCGGTCAGCGCGGCCGAGACCGCGGAGATGCTGCGCGAGGCCAAGAGCGTGATCATCGTGCCCGGCTACGGCATGGCGGTGGCGCAGGCGCAGCACACGGTGTTCGAGATCACCAAGCTGCTGCGCGACAAGGGCGTCAACGTGCGCTTCGGCATCCACCCGGTGGCCGGGCGCATGCCGGGCCACATGAACGTGCTGCTGGCCGAAGCCAAGGTGCCCTACGACATCGTGATGGAACTGGACGAGATCAACGAGGACTTCCCCACCACCGACGTGGCCATGGTCATCGGCGCCAACGACATCGTCAACCCGGCCGCGCAGGACGACCCGGCCAGCCCGATCGCCGGCATGCCGGTGCTGGAGGTGTGGAAGGCGCACCACTCGATCGTCATGAAGCGCAGCATGGCCTCGGGCTACGCCGGCGTGGACAACCCGCTCTTCTACAAGGAAAACAACCGCATGCTCTTCGGCGACGCGAAGAAGATGCTCGACGAGGTGCTGGCGGCGCTGAAGGCCTGAGCCAGGGGCCGTCCTATATCCAGTTGCCGCCTTGCGGCATCTGGATCGTCATCCGCGGGCTGCCGCCGGCCAGCGCGCCGATCGCGATGCTCAGGATCGAGATGAACAGGCTGGCGAAGAACGCGGTCCAGAAGCCCGACAGGCGGAAGCCCTTCACCAGCGCCGAGACCAGCAGCAGCATCAGCGCGTTGATGACCAGGATGAACAGCCCGAAGCTCAGCAGCGTCAGCGGCAGCGTCAGCACGATCAGCAGCGGCTTGACGACGGCATTGGCCAGGCCCAGCAGCAGCGCCGAGGCGAGCAGCGCCGAGCGGCTGTCGAACTTCAGCCCGGTGAAGATGTGGCTGGCGGCCCACAGCGACAGCGCGGTGGTGGCCCAGGCCAGCACGAAAGCGATCAGGTCTTGTGTCATGCGATGAGTCCTTCGGGGCGGAGCATACCGGTCCCCTCCGCCGCGGTGCCCTGGTACGTATGGCGCCGCGGGGTCGCGCTGGAGGTCGTGCTCGTCACGGTCGAGCGCGCCCACAGCCGGGAACGCAGAGGCACCTGCCGGCCGCGCTCAGCCCGCGCCTTCCAGACCGGCACAACCGCTTCCCCGGCAGCCGCACCAGCTGCCGCCGCTATCGAATCCCCTGATGCCGGCGCCGTCAGCCAGCCGTCAGAATCGCCGCCTCAGTGGCCCGGTGCGTCGGATGGAACAGGTCTGGTTGAAGCATTACCCCGCGGGCGTGCCGGCGCAGGTGCGCACCGACCTGTACGCGTCGCTGACGGCGCTGCTTGATCAGGCCTTTCGCAGCCATGCGGCGCGCGCCGCCTGCAGGTTCATGGGGCGCAGCTACAGCTTCGCCGAGATCGACGCGCGCTCGCTGGCGCTGGCCGCCTGCCTGCAGAGCCTGGGGCTGGAGCGCGGCGAGCGCGTGGCAGTGATGCTGCCCAACGTGCCGCAGTATCCGGTGGCGGTGGCGGCGATCCTGCGTGCCGGCTGCGTGGTGGTCAACGTCAACCCGCTGTACACGCCGCGCGAGCTGGAGCACCAACTGAAGGATTCGGGCGCGCGCGCCATCTTCATCCTGGAGGACTTCGCCGCGACGCTGCACCAGGTGGCCGACGCCGTGCCGGCCAAGCTGGTGATCCTGGCCTCGATGGGCGACATGCTCGGCGGCCTGAAGGGCGCGCTCGTCAACCACGTGCTGCGCAACACCAAGAACCGGGTGCCGGCGCCCCGGCTGCCCGACGCGCTGCGCTTCAACGACGCGCTGGCGCGCGGGCGCCGCAGCACCTACGTGGCGCCGCAGCTCGGGCCGGACGACATCGCCGTGCTGCAGTACACCGGCGGCACCACCGGCGTCAGCAAGGGTGCGGTGCTGCTGCACCGCCACCTGGTGGCCAACGTGCTGCAGGCCGAGGCGTGGCACCGGCCGGCGCTGCTGAAGGTGCCGGCGGGCGAGCAGCCGACCACGGTATGCGCGCTGCCGCTGTACTACATCTTCGGTTTCACCGCGACCATGCTGCTGTCGCTGCACCTGGGCGCCTGCAGCATCCTGATCCCCGACCCGCGCGACATCGGCGCGCTGCTGAAGGAGCTGGCGCGGCACCGCTTCCACAGCTTTCCGGCGGTGAACACGATGTTCGACGCCATCGCCCGCCACCCGGCTTTCGACAGCGTCGACTGGAGCCGCCTGGTGCTTTCCGTCGGCGGCGGTATGGCGGTGCAGCAGGGCACGGCGCGGCTGTGGCTGCAGAAGACCGGCTGCCCGATCGTCGAGGGCTACGGGCTGGCCGAGACCAGCCCGACGGTGACCTGCAACCCGGTGGACGGCAGCGAACACGGCGGCAGCATCGGCCTGCCGCTGCCCAGCACCGAGCTGGCGCTGCTCGACGACGCCGGCCAGGAGATGCCGCCGGGCACGGCCGGGGAGATCGCGGTGCGCGGGCCGCAGGTCATGGCCGGCTACTGGCAGCGCCCCGACGAGACGGCCAAGGTGATGACCCGCGACGGCTTCCTGCGCACCGGCGACATCGGCACGGTCGACGAGCGCGGCTTCTTCCGCATCGTCGACCGCAAGAAGGACATGATCCTGGTCAGCGGCTTCAACGTGTATCCGAACGAGATCGAGGAGCTGATCGGCACGCTGCCCGGCGTGCTCGAGTGCGCCGCCTTCGGCGTGCCCGACGCCAAGGCCGGCGAGGCGGTGAAGCTGGTGGTGGTGAAGAAGGATCCGCGCCTGAGCGAAGCCGACATCCGCGGCTTCTGCGAGGCCAACCTGACCGGCTACAAGCGGCCGCGCAGCATCGAGTTCCGCGACCAGCTGCCCAAGAGCAGCGGCGGCAAGATCCTGCGCCGCGAGCTGCGCGGCGCCAGAGCCTGAAGCCGCCGCACCGCGAGCATCGGCGTGCGCCTGTTCGTCCCCGACGCGCTGCAGCGCGATGCCGAGATCGTGCTGCCTGCCGCCGCCGCGCGCCACGTGCAGGTGCGCAGGCTGCAGCCGGGCGACGGCTTGTGCCTGTTCGACGGCCGCGGCGGCGAGTGGACGGCCACGGTGCGGCGCATGGGCCGCGGCGAAGTCGCGGTGCGTATCGGCGAGTTCGACCCGGTCGAACGCGAGCCGGCGCGGCGCGTGAGCATCGCGCTGGGCATGCCGGCCAACGAGCGCATGGATTTCCTGGTCGAGAAGGCGACCGAGCTGGGCGTGGCGCGGATCCTGCCGCTGCAATGCGAGCGCTCGGTGCTGCGCCTGGCCGGCGAGCGCGCGCAGCGCCGGCACGCGCACTGGCAGGGCATCGCCATCGCCGCGGCCGAACAGTGCGGGCGCACGCGCGTGCCGCAGGTGGCGGCGGTGCAGACGCTGGCCGAATTCCTCGCGCAGCCGCCGGACGCGGCGCAGCGGCTGCTGCTCAGCCCGCAGCCGGATGCGGCGGCGCTGCATGCGGTGGCCGGCGGCACGCAGCCGCTGCTGAGCTTGAGCGGCCCCGAAGGCGGCCTGACGCCTGCCGAGGAAGCCGCTGCGCTGGCCGGCGGCTTCGTGCGCGCGCGGCTGGGCGAGCGCGTGCTGCGCGCCGACACCGCACCGCTCGCCGTATTGGCCTGGGCCACGCTGGCGGCGTGAGTCCGCGCATGCAGCTTGCCAGAGCGCCGGCGCGAGCCGCAGAATCCGCGTTCCGTTTGAAGTCGGGTCAGGAGGGGGCAAGACATGGGACTGCTGGACATCGTGGGCGGCATGCTGGGCGGCCAGACGGGCCAGACGGGCCAGGCCGGACAAGGCGGGCTCGGCGGCTTGGGCGGGCTGGGCGGGCTGGGGGAGTTGCTGGGCCAGGCAGGCCAGGGCGGCCAGGGCGGCGCGCAGGCCGAGCTGCTGCAGCTGGTGCTGAGCCTGCTGGCCAACGACGGCCAGGGCGGTGGCCTCGGCGGCCTGCTGCAGAAGTTCCAGGCCGCGGGCCTGGGCGAACAGATGAACTCCTGGGTCGGCGGCGGGCAGAACCTGCCGGTGTCGCCGCAGCAGCTGACCGACGTCTTCGGCGCCGGCCAGATGTCGCAGATGGCCGAGCGCATGGGGCTGTCCACCGGCGACCTGAGCACGCACTTGTCGCAGCTGCTGCCGCAGGCGGTGGACCAGTTCACGCCCGGCGGGCAGGCGCCCGAAGGCGGGCTCGGCGAGCTCGGCGAGCTGCTCGGTCAGCTGATGCGGCGCTGAAGAGCGCCGAATAGGCGCTGAGCAGGCGCTGACCGCAGAGGCTGCGGCGCGCTACAGCGGCATGCGCGCCGCGGCGGCGGCATCGAGCGCGCCTTCGCCGCGCGCGATGGCAGCGTCGAACATCGCCGCCACGCCGGGCATCACGAACAGGTCGACGCCGCCGCGCTTGGCCTCCTCGATCATCAGCCGCACGTCCTTGCGCGCCATGGCGATTTCGAACGACGGCTTGTCGAACTCGGCCGCAGTGATGCGCGCCGCGCGCGCCGGCAGCGTCGCGCCGGGGTTGAACTGCTCGAACAGCGAGAACGCGTCGGCCGTGTCGATGCCCACCGCATGCGCCAGCCGGTTGAGGTCGCCGAGCACGCCCATCAGGCCGATCAGCGTCAGGTTGCCGAAGAGCTTGAAGGCCGCGCCGCGCTCGGGCGCTTCGCCCAGATAGTGCACTTTGCCGGTCATCTGCTGCAGCGCGGGCAGCAGCGCGTCGTGCTGCGCCCGCGGGCCCGAGACCAGCATCAGCCCGCTGCCGTCGGCCGCATTGGCCGGAGCCATGAACACCGGGCAGTGCATGAACACGCGGCCGCGCGACTGCCAGCGCGCCGCGCGCTCGGCGGTGGGCCGCACCGCGGTGGTGGTGTGGTCGACGATCCAGGTGTTGGCGGGGAGCTTGTCGGCCAGCGGCTCCAGCACCGCGTCCACCGAGGCATCGTCGGCCAGCGACAGGTGCAGGCGTTCGGCACCCTGCAATGCGGCGGCCGGGTCGTCGAAGGCTTTGGCGCCCAGCGCTTCGAGCGCCTTCGCCTTGGCCGGGCTGCGGTTCCAGACATTGAGCTCCAGGCCGTTGGCGCGCGCGCGGCGCACGAAGCCCGCACCCATCAAGCCGGTGCCGAAAAACGCGATCTTCATGACGGGTGCCTCCTGTGCGTGAAAGCGGCACGATAGCGTGTCGGCGCGGCGCGTTCAAAATGGCGGCAGTAAAGAGGAACCGACCATGCCGATCTACGAATACGCCTGTCACGACTGCGGCAACGCCTTCGAGCTGCTGGTGCGCACCGGCACCGTGCCGGCGTGCCCGGCCTGCCATTCGCAGCAGCTGGACAAGCAGCTGTCGGTGTTCGCCACCGCTGCGTCGGGCCCGGAGCCGGCGCTGGCCGCTGGACCCTGCGGCAGCTGCGGCCACCCGGACGGGCCGGGGGCCTGCGCGCTGCAGTAACGCGCTTCAGTCCCGCGCTTCAGTCCCGCGCCGACCCGGCCACCAGCTCGAAGCGGTAGAGCCGGCATTCGATCGGCCCGTTCCACAGCGGCACGCGCAGCGAGGCCTTCAGCCGCATCGCGCCGGGCAGCTTCATGTCCGGGCTCAACACCCAGGCGGTCCAGCCCGCGGGGTGCTGCGTGTAGGCGCGCTTCCAGTGCGCCGCCAGCCGCGGGAAGAAGTCGCCGGGCAGGTCGCGGTCCTCGGCGGAAGGCCGCGCGGCCTTGCCGGCGACCATGATGCGTTCGCCGTAGGGCGGGTTCAGCATCAGCGTGCCGCGAAGTTCGGGCGGCAGCGCCGGTGCCGGGCGCTCCAGCGCGTCGCCGCCGTGGAACTCGATGGCCGCGGCGACACCGGCGCGCTGCGCGTTGCGGCGCGCGAAGTCGAGCATGCGGAAGGACACGTCGCTGGCGAAGATCGGCACCGCGCTGGCCTGCACGCGCGCGCTCGCCTGGCTCTTCAGCCGCTGCATCAGCGCGCGCATCTCGGGCGTGGCGAAGGGCAGGAGCCGCTCGAAGGCGAAGCGCCGCTGCAGCCCGGGCGCGATGCTGCAGGCGATCTGCGCGGCTTCGATGGCGATGGTGCCGCTGCCGCAGCAGGGGTCGAGCAGCGCGCCGCCGGCTTCCGGGGTGCCGCGCCAGCCCGCGGCGGCGAGCATCGCCGCGGCCAGCGTCTCCTTCAGCGGCGCGTCGCCCTTGTCCTCGCGCCAGCCGCGCTTGAACAGCGCCTCGCCGGAGGTGTCGACGTACAGCGTCGCGCGCTGCGCGCCCAAGTGCAGCAGCAGCGGCAGGTCGGGCGCTCGCGTATCGACGTCCGGGCGCGCGCCCTGCGTCTCGCGCAGCTGGTCGCAGACCGCGTCCTTGATGCGCAGCGCGGCGAAGTTCAGGCTGCGCAGCGGGGAACGCTGCGCGGTGGTGTCCACGCGCAGCGTGTGCCGCGGCGTGATCCATTCGCTCCAGTTGACGCGCCGCGCCAGCATGTACAGGTCGGCCTCGTCGCGATAGGGGCCGTCGGCCAGCTGCAGCAGCACGCGCTGCGCCAGCCGGCTGCCGAGGTTCAGCGCCATCATGCCGGCGCTGTCGGCCATCAGCGACACGCCGCCGCGCCGCGCCTGCACCTGGCTGCCCGGCAGCAGGCGGCCGATCTCGTCGCACAGCAGCGCCTCGACGCCGGCTGCGCAGGGCAGGAACAGCCGCCAGCGCGCCTCGGTTCTCAACGAACGCCGTCCCTGATGGCTGAGCGGCAGCCACGACACGCGCTGCCGACTGATCGAGTGACCGCTGTGGATCGGGCTCTGCCGGTCCACCAGCGGTGCCCCCTCGAGGAGGCGCGCGAAGCGCGTAGGGGGTGGTTCAAGATGCGGCCTTGCGCAGGTTGGCCGGGGCGATCTTCAGCGCCTCGCGGTACTTGGCCACGGTGCGCCGCGCCACCTGGATGCCCTGCTCGTCGAGCATCCGGCTGAGCTGGCTGTCCGACAGCGGCTTGCGCGCGTCCTCCGCGCCGACCAGCTGCTTGAGCAGCGCACGCACCGCGGTGCTCGAGGCGTTGCCGCCGGCATCGGTGTTCAGCGACGAGCCGA